>JBIOJO010000030.1:0-51453 GCA_044450965.1 Elusimicrobiota bacterium
GATCGCGGCCGTGATGCCCCGGATTTGTTCCTCTCCGCCGCCCCCGCCGCCGGGTCCCGCGCCCGCCCCGGCGCCCGCGCCCGCTCCGACGCCCGGGCCTTCCCCGGTACCGGGTCCGGCTCCGCTCCCGTCGCCCGCGCCTGCGCCTGCGCCTGCGCCGGGTCCGGGTCCGGCGCCCGCTCCCTGCTCGCCGGCCTTCAGATAGACGGCTTCGTTGAGAACCAGGTGGGTGACGCCCTTTTCGACGAGGAAGGCCTTGGGGTCCGTGGCCGCGGCCGCGTCCTGACGCAGGGCCGCCAGCTCGCAGAACCCGGCGATCTCCTCATGGGAGAGGCCGGTGCGGAAGGTGAGGCTCGACAGCTTGAAGCGGTTATAAAGGTTGAGGATCGTGTTCGGCAGCTGGGCGGCCGTGCCGATCACGCGTCCGTTGGCGATCAGCTTCTGCTGGTCGATGCTCACCACCAGCTCCCCGTCGGGCGCCAGTGCCAGGGCGGAATCCAGATTCTCCCGCGCGAGCCGGATCGTTTCCGCGACCGCCGGATGGCCGACCTTGTACAGCGCCATTTGGCCCAGCGCCTTGCCGATGGCTTTCAGCGCCTCCAGGCACTGACGCTCCCAGCCTCCGCTCCCGGGACCCGGGGTCGGAGCGGCGGCGGAAGGAGGCGTCGGAGGCGCGGGAGTGTCGGCCATGATCGGGTTTCGAGGATTATAGTTTTTCGATGCGTCCGGAGAGCCCCGCGGTCGCGTTGCGCGCGTCGAACACGCGGCGCGCCAGCCGGACGACGCGCGCGTAATCCACGTCCGTATGCGCCGTGAGGATCACGACGAGATCGGCGCGCTTCACCGCCGCGTCGGTCAAAGTCCGCCGGCGCCAGACATGGCCGCCGGCTTCCGCGCGCGGAACGAAGGAATCGCAGTACTCGAGCTTGGCGCCCTCCCGGGACAATAGATGCATCACGTCCAGCGCCGGCGACTCGCGATAATCCGACACGCCGGGCTTGTAGGCGACGCCCAGGATCAGGATCTTGCTCCCCTTCACCGAGCGGCCGGCCTCGTTGAGCGAGCGGGCGATGCGCGCCACGGCGTAATCCGGCATGGTCCCGTTGATCGTGGTGGCCAGGCCGATGAAGCGCGGCTCGAAATTCAGGGATTTCATCTTCCAAGTGAGAAGCTGGGGGTCCTTGGGGATGCAATGCCCTCCGATCCCGGGCCCGGGCCAGAAAGGCATGAAGCCGAACGGCTTCGTCGCGGCCGCGCCGACGACCTCCCAAACGTCGAGATCCAGCCGGTCGCAGACCTGGGCCATCTCGTTGACCAGGGCGATGTTCACCGCGCGGAAAGTGTTCTCCAGCAGCTTGACCAACTCGGCCGCTTTGGCGCTGGACACCGGAACAACGCGGCGCACGATGCGGGAGTACAGCGCGACGGCGCGCTTCGTCGAGGCCGGATTCAAGCCGCCGATCACCTTCGGCGTGTTGACGATGTTCCATTTCTCGTTTCCGGGATCCACGCGCTCCGGGGAGAACGCCAGGTAGAAATCCTTGCCCGCCTTCAGGCCGGAGGTCTCCAGGATGGGTCGGACGATTTCGTCGGTGGTGCCCGGATAGGTGGTGCTCTCCAGAACGACCAACTGGCCGCGGCGCAGGGTGCGGCTCACCGTTTCGCAGGCGGCGACGACGGAGCTCAGATCGGGCTCCTTCGATTTGCGCAGCGGCGTCTGCACGCAGATGATCACCGCGTCGCAGCGGCCGAGCTCCCGCCCGTCGGGGCGGACCCGGAACAATCCCTCCTTCGTCAAGCGCGCGATCTCCGCGTCGGGCACGTCGCCGATGTAGGAGCGGCCGCGCTTGAGGGCGCCGATCCGGGCGGGGCTGGCCTCGATTCCGGTCACCCGGAAGCCGGCGCGCGCGAATTCCACCGCCAACGGAAGGCCCACGTATCCCAAGCCGACGATTCCGACGCTGCCGGAACCGCCTTTTAAAATCCTGTCGAATGGCATGGCGCAAGTATAGACCATGGTGCCCGACTTGTCCATGGCCGCCCATATATGGAAAAATCGGCGCTCACCATGAAATCACTCGACCTTTGCGTCGTCGGCGCCGGCTACGTGGGCCTGGTCACCGGAGCGTGCCTGGCCGACGTCGGCCACCGCGTCGTGTGCGTGGACTCCGACCCCCAAAAGCTCAAGTCCCTGAAAGCCGGCAAGGTTCCTATCCACGAACCCGGCCTGGACGAGCTGTTCCGCCGCGTGGTGAAGTCGAAGCGCCTCTCGTTCGCCGCCTCCGTCGAGGAAGGCCTCAAGTTCAAAGGGCGCCGCGCCGCCGTGGTCTTCATCGCCGTCGGCACGCCGCCGCGCGCGGACGGCTCGGCGGACCTGTCCGCCATCGAGGGCGTCGCCGAGACTGTGGCCAAGCACATCGATTCCTACACCGTGATCGTGGACAAGTCCACCGTGCCCGTGGAGACCGGCGAATGGGTTTCCCGCACGATCCAGCGCTTCAACAAGTCCGGCACGGCGTACGACGTCGTGTCCAATCCCGAGTTTCTGAGCGAAGGCTCCGCCGTGAAGGACTTCCTCCATCCCGACCGCGTCGTCCTGGGCGTTTCGTCCAAGCGCGCCGAGGCGGTGATGCGCGCCGTGTACGCGCCGCTCAAGACGACGGTGCTGGTCACCGACGTCAAGAGCGCCGAATTGATCAAGCACGCGTCGAACTCCTTCCTGGCGACGAAGATCGCCTACATCAACGCCGTCGCCAACCTGTGCGAGAAGGTCGGCGCCGACGTGAAGCTGGTCGCGCAGGGCATGGGGCTGGACCGCCGCATCGGTCCGATGTTCCTGAACGCCGGCATCGGCTTCGGAGGCTTCTGCTTTCCGAAGGATCTCGAGGCCTTCTACTGGATCAGCAAACAGAAGGGCTACGACTTCCACCTGCTGAAGTCCGTCAAGGAGATCAACGAGCACCAGAAGAGCTGGATCGCGCGCAAGATCGAGGAAAAGCTCTGGAACCTGGAGGGCAAGACCGTGGCCATGCTCGGCCTGGCCTTCAAGCCCAACACCGACGACATGCGCTTCGCGCCGTCCATCGACGTCGTCGCCCAGCTCAAGAGCCGCGGCGTGAAGATCCGCGCCTACGACCCGGTCGCCATGGAGCGGGCCAAGGCGCTCCCCGAGTTCTCCGGGGTCAAGTTCGCGAAGGACGAGTACGACGCGCTCAAGGGCGCCGACGCCCTGGCCGTGATCACCGAATGGCCGCGCTTCGCGGACCTGGACCTCAAGCGCGCCAAGCGCCTGATGCGCACGGCGGTCCTCCTGGACGGACGCAACGTGTTCGACCCGGAGGCCGCGCGCGCCCAGGGCTTCGACTACGCGGGGGTCGGACGCCCGTGAAACGAATCCTGATCACCGGCGGCGCGGGCTTCCTGGGAAGCCATCTCTGCGAGCACTTCCTGGCCAAGGGCTGCTCGGTCATCGCGGTGGACAACCTGCTCACTGGCCGCATGACGAACGTCGAGCACCTGATGGGCGATCCCCGCTTCTCGTTCATCAAGCTGGACGTGACGAACTTCCTGCACGTGCCCGGCAAGCTGGACGTGGTGATGCACTTCGCCAGCCCGGCCTCCCCCGTGGACTACGAACGCTGGCCGATTCCGACCCTGAAGGTCGGCGCGCTGGGCACCCACAAGGCGCTGGGCCTGGCCAAGGACAAGAAGGCCGTGTTCGTGCTGGCCTCGACGTCGGAGGTGTACGGCGACCCGCTGGTTTCTCCGCAACCCGAATCCTACTGGGGCAACGTCAACCCCATCGGGCCGCGCGGCGTGTACGACGAAGCCAAGCGTTTCGCCGAGGCGATGACGATGGCGTATCACCGGTCGCACGGCATGCCGGTGCGGATCGTGCGGATCTTCAACACCTACGGCCCGCGCATGCGCCGTAACGACGGACGGGCCGTGCCCAACTTCGTGGACCAGGCCCTGCGCGGCAAGCCGATCACCGTCTACGGCGACGGCTCGCAGACGCGCAGCCTCACCTACGTGACCGATCTGATCGACGGCATCGACCGGCTCATCCGTTCGGACCTGAACACGCCCTGCAACATCGGCAATCCGCGGGAAATGACCTTGCTGGAGATCGCCGAGATCGTCAAGAAGCTGACCAAATCGAAGTCGCGAATCGTCTTCAAGCCGCTGCCCGTGGACGACCCGAAGGTCCGCTGCCCGGACATCGCGCTGGCGCGCGCGAAGCTGGGCTGGTCGCCGAAGGTCACGCTCGAAAAAGGCCTGCCGCTGACCATCGCCGATTTCCGCAAGTCACTCTGAATCCCGTCCTTTCCGTCGTCGTCCCCTGCCACAACGAGGAGGGCAACCTCCCCCGCTATCCGCGCGAGCTGTTTCCCGCGCTGGACGCCTTGGGCGTCGCCTGGGAGGTCGTCGTCGTCGACGACGGCTCCACCGACGGCACCGCCGCGGCGGCGCAGGCGCTGAAGGCCTCCCGTCCGGAAGTCTCCGTGGTGCGGCTGGCGAAGAACCGGGGGTTGGGCGGGGCCCTGCGCGCGGGATTCTCGGCCGCGCGCGGCGAGTGGATCGCGACGCTCGACGCGGATCTCACGTTCCGGCCCGAAAACCTCAAGGCCCTGCTGGACGCGGCCGGATCCGAACGCGCCGATCTGGTCGCCGGCTCGCCTTACCTCCGCGCGGGCGACATGAGCTCCGTCTCCTGGCCGCGCCGCCTGCCCAGCCTGATGATGAACGCGCTCTACCGCGGCATTTTCGGATTCAGCCTCACCTCGTACACGCCGGTGTTCCGTCTTTACCGCGCGGCGCGGCTCCGGGAGCTGGAGCTGACCGGGGAGGGCTTCGAGATCAACGCCGAAATCGCCGCGCGCGCCTTGCTCGCGGATTGGCGCGTGGCCGAGATTCCCGCCGCGCTGGAAACGCGCGTCGCCGGCGTCTCCAAGCTGCGCCGCTGGCGCGAGCTGTCGCGCCACCTCAAGCTGATCCTGCGGCTTCTCAGCCGCTGACGGTGCGGTACGCGGCGTATTCGGAGAAGGCGTTGATGATGTGGTACAGCGAGCTGGCCTTCGCCGGATCCTCCCGGAATCGCCCCGTTTCCAGCAAAGTGTCCCGCCAGAGGCCCGGGGTCGGCGTGCTGAGGAACCCGAACAACACCGCGACGGCTTCGTCGGCGGCGCGGAAATAATCGGCCCGGCGCTGGCCGCGCGCGCGGGCGCCCAGCCGCACGGCCGCCTTGATCCTCTCGGTCTGCGGCCAGAACCGCGACGAGGATTTTTTCGGCGCGCCGTCGCTCCAGACCTCGTCCAGCGCGTTCCCGGCCGCGCCGATCCCCCAGGTCTCTCCCGCGGCGAACAGGCCCTCGCGGGCGGAGTTCAAATCGCGTCCGGTCATCTCTTCGTAAAGGATGAGCAGCCACGTCCATTCGTACTGATGGCCGGGCTCGTAGGAGAAGCGCCCGTCGGCGCGAACCAGGGACCAATCCTCCGAGAAGACTTCCCCGAGCATCCGCCCGCGCGGGTCGATGAATTTTTCCAGGCAGAGGGTCAGGATTTCGTCGGCCAGGGCCTTCCAGTTCGAATCCGAGTCGACGGCCATCCAAGCCAGGGCCGCCTCGAACAGATGCATATGGGGGTTCGAGCGCAGGACGACGCGGCCGTCCTCGAGCTCGGTGAAGCCGCCGCCGGCGGCCCGCCGTTCATTTCGGAGATAGTCCGCCAAGGCCAGCGCCCGGGACTTCAGCTTCCCGTCGCGCGTGACGGCGTAGGCGTTCGCCAGCCCGAAAAGGACGAAGGCCTGGGTGTAGAGGTCCAGCCGATCGACGGCGGGCGCGCCCTTCGCGTCGACGGCATGAAGGAAGGCGCCGGACGGAAGAGAGTAGCGATCCACCAGGAACGCCGCCGCCCGGCCGACGATCGAATCCGCGGCGCCGGCGGGGAGACACCCCATGTCGCGCCCGGTCCGGAAAGCGAAGATCTGGCGGGCCTGGACCATCGCGCGCCGCGGAATGTCGAGGGGCCGGCCCTCCGACGACAGCGCCTCGACGAATCCGCCGTCGTTCCGGTCGATGCCCCGGCTCGTCCAAAGCGGGAAAACGTCGTTCGACAGCCATCGCCGCGCTCGCGCGATGCTCTCCTCGGCGGCCCCGGAAGGCGCTGTCGGCTCCATTCGGTGATTGTACAACAGTCGCCGGACGGGAGCATCCAGCCTTCCGTCCCCCCTGCGTTTCCCGCGGTTTTTGCTACGATGGGCCGCATGAGCGCCCCCGGAACGGCCGACAGGCCCCTGTGCGTCGCGATCGTCGGCTCGGGCCCGTCCGGCTTCTACGCCGCCGACGCCCTCCTGAAAACCCCCGGGCTGAACGTCCGCGTGGACGTGTTCGACCGCCTGCCGACGCCCTACGGCCTGGTGCGCGGCGGCGTCGCCCCCGACCACCAGAAGATCAAGGCCGTGATCGCCGTCTACGAAAAGGTGGCCTTCGATCCGCGCGTGCGATTTTTCGGCAACGTGAAGCTGGGCCGCGACCTGTCCGTGGACGATCTCCGCGCCCGCTACGACCAGATCGTGTACGCGGTCGGCTGCGAGAGCGACCGGCACATGGGTATCCCCGGCGAAGAGCTGGCCGGCTCCCACTCCGCGACCGAATTCGTCGGCTGGTACAACGCTCACCCGGACCACCGCGACCACGAGTTCGACCTCTCGTGCGGCGCCGCCGCCGTCGTCGGCATCGGCAACGTCGCGATGGACGTCACCCGCCTCCTGGCCTGCGAACCCGACGAGTTGGCCAAGACCGACATCGCCTCTCACGCGCTGGCCGCCCTGCGCGAAAACAAGATCAAGACCGTCTGGCTGCTGGGCCGCCGCGGGCCCGCGGAAGCGGCCTACTCTCCGGCGGAAATCGAGGAGATCGGCGAATTGGCCGGCAGCGACCTGGTCGTGGACCCGTCCGAAGCCGCCGTGGACGAGGTGTCCAAGGACGAGCTCAAGGACGCCAACGTCAAGAAGAAGGTCGAATACGTCCAGAAGCACGCCGCTCTCGGCGAAGGGACCAAGGAAAGGAAGGTCCGGCTGCGTTTCTGCGTTTCGCCGGTCGAGATCCTGGGCGAGAACGGGCGCGTGAAGGCGCTGCGTCTGGAGAAGAACAAGCTGGTCGCCGACGGCAAAGGCGGCGTGAAATCCGTCGGCACGGGACAATTCGAGACCATTCCCGTCGGATTGGTCCTGCGTTCGGTCGGCTACCGCGGCGTCCCCGTGGCGGGCGTCCCGTTCGACGAGAAGAGCGGCCACATCGCCAACGAGGCGGGACGCGTGACCGCCGCGGGCGCCGTCGCGGCGGGCGAGTACGTCGTGGGCTGGGCCAAGCGCGGCCCTTCGGGCCTGATCGGCACCAACCGGGCGGACTCCGTCCTGACGGTGCAGGCCATGCTGGCGGATTTGAAGGACGGGAAGCTTTCGGACCGCCCCGTCGACGCCGCCGCGGAGGCGACGCCCCGGCTGCTGGCCGCGAAAGGAATCAAGGCCGTGAGCATCGCGCAATGGAAGAAGCTGGACAAGCTGGAGCTCGAGAACGGCGCCAAGCGCGGCAAGATCCGCGAAAAGTTCACGCGCGTCGAGGAAATGGTCGCGGCGCTCAACGCCGCGGCGTAGACTCGATCAGCCTCGCGGCCAGCGCCGCCTCCGCGTCCGGGGACAGCGCCAGTTCGACCAAGTCCGCCAGCGACGCGCGGCGCGCCGGCTCCACCGCGCGGTAGTCGCGCGCGATCCTCTCCGCCGCGGCCGCGAGCGCCGACTTCGCCGTCCAGCCCCCGGCGCGCCTCACCCGCCAGCCGCGCGCCGTCCGCGCCGACAGCGTCAACGCTCCGGTTTCCTCCAGCCTCAGCAGGGCGCGCGTCAGCGCCTCCGGATCCTCGCCTTCGCGGCCGACGTCCGCCTCTCCCGCCTGCTCCGGACTTCCCGCGGACATCAAAACCAGCTCCGCTCCGCGATTCTCGCTCTCCTCCCCGGGAAACGACGCGAGATGAAGGGAATACGCGCGCGACGCGTCGTCTCGTTCGCCCGGCGCCAGCGCGGAGAGCTCCGCGCGAAGCGTCTCCAGGGGGAGGCCGGCCCAACGCCGGGCGCGCCGCGCGGACCGAATCTGCAGAATGATCCAGCACTGCGCCGGCGCCCCATCGCGGCCCGCGCGGCCCGCCTGCTGATAGTATTCCTCCAGCGAAGCCGGCAGGCCCAGATGAATGGTGAACCGCACGTCGGCGCGATCCACGCCCAGGCCGAACGCCCGCGTCGCGCACAGAAGTCCCCGGCGTCCCGTGAGGAATTCGTCCGCGGCGCGGCGTTTCGTCGCCGTCCACGAGCTTCCGTCCGCTCCAGCGGGAGGACGGCCGGTGAAGACCGCCGCGTCCACGCCCTCGGACCAGATCAATTCCTCGGCGACCGTCGCGGCGCCCAGCGGACCGTCCACGCGCGGGCAGAACACGACGCCGGGACCGAAGCGGCCGTCGGGGAGGCGGCGCGTGAGCAGATCCCGCAGCCGTTCCAAATGATCCGGAGCGGAACCCGGCCAAACGCGGAACGCCAGGTTCGTTCGCGGCTCCCCGGCGCGAACCTGTTGCGGCGCGCGCAGTCCCAGAACGCGCTCGGCCTCGGCCGACGCGGCGGCGGAGGTTCCCCCCGACAGGGCGGCCACCGCCGGAGCGCGTCCGGGCGTCGAGGTCCAGTCGCGGAGCCGCGCGCCGAGCGCGCGGTACGCCGGACGCCAATCGTGGCCGCGCCTGGCGGCGCAGTGCGCCTCGTCGACCGCGACGAACGATATCCCGGACGTCTCCGCGGCTCCGCGCAAGGCCCGCCGGAACGACGCGCTGTCCAGACGCTCCGGGGCGGCGAGCGCCAGGATCAGGCGGCCCTCGGCCAAATCCCGGAGGCCGCGCCGCGTCGCGTCGGGATCGTCTCCGACGAGCAGCCCGGTACGGCCGATTCCGACCTCCGCCAGCCTCCGCGCCTGATCGCGCAGCAGCGCGCGCAGCGGCGCGACGATCAGCGCGGTGCCCGGCGAGAGCAGCGCGGCCAGTTGGAACACCAAGGACTTGCCTCCGCCCGTGGGCAAAGCCATGGAGAGATCCCGGCCGGACAGCAGGGCCGCCAATCCCTCCGCCTGGCCCGGGCGAAGCTCCGCGACTCCGAAGAAGCGCGCCGCCAACGACGCCAAGGCCGCGTCGTCGCGGACGAACGGCGGCGGCGGCGCGGCCGGCTCCGGCGGAAGAGCCCCCTCGACGGAGCCGTCGGCGACGCACGCCCAGCGCCGCCCCGGCTTGGCCGCGCCCGTCCAAGAGACGAAGACCGCACCGCCGTCGGCCGCGCTCTCCTCAGGATATATCCGCTTCAAGTCGTCCAGCAGCCGCGCCAGATCGTTCCGCGCGGCTTCCGCCAGCCACGACGCCTCGTCCGTCGAGAATTCTCCGGCGCGCGCCAGATCGCACTCCAGCCGGGCCGGAACCCCGGACGGCTCCACCAGGAGCGCCGCGATCTGCAGGCGCTGGGCCGCCCCGGCCGCCGCCGCCGCGCGGGCCCCGAAACGGGCGCGAAGCTCCGCCTCGAAGCGGGGCGCCGGAGGGGTCAGGGCGCCGCGGCTCATCAAGCGCCACGCCAGCGCGCGCGCGAAGCCGCCGTCCCCGGGCGGGTCCTCCAGCGTCAAGGTCCAGCGCGCCCAGGCCGCCGCCTCGCCGCTCCGCGCCGCGCGGGACGCGCGAAGGACGGACGCGGCGGTGGCCCCCGACGACTCGATGAGATATTCCATCACCAGGTATACGGACACGGGGCCGTTTTAGTTCCCGCGCCGCGGAGCCGCCGCCGCGTTCAGCGGGCCGGGACGTTGAAGAGCGGCGCGGGCAGGCCGTGCTGGGCCGCGACGGCGCGGGCCTGCCGCAGCTGGGAACGGGCCCCGGCCGGATCGTGGAGCGCCGCCGCGCGGCGGGCCAACAGGACGTGGGCGTCCACCAGATGGGCGTTCCAGCGCGCGCGCATGTCGGCCATATAGCGCGCGTAGTACGGCGACGCCCCGTGGAAATTCGCGGCGTAGATGCGATAGCCGTCGATGGAATTCAGGAATTCGTCGAACTCCATCAGGGAGCCGGCGTAATTCGCCAATTCCCCGGCGGACATCTCCGCCGCCGGATCGGCCCGCAAACGCTCGTCGGTGTAGAAGTGTTCGGTGAAATACGCCTCGTACTCCCACTCCTGGATCATGCCGAGCTCGAAGCGGAAAGGCGCCTTCGCCGCGGCGGCCGTCGGCGCGGAGATCCGGGCGGCCGGCGCGGCCGCGGGTACGGAACGAAGGGCTCGCGCCAGCTCGGCCCGGTGATCCTGGATGTATTTCTTCTGGGCGGCGCCGTCGTACAGGAAACGCTCGACGGTCGAGCCCGAACGCTCGACCTCCGCCGCGTCGATCGTCACCGGAGCGGCGGAGAGATCGGACGGTTCGGACCGGACGGGCGGATCGGCGGCGGGCGAGGCGATCGGAGAGGGCCGCGCCGCCGGAACCGGAAACGCGTAGGCGCGCAGGGCGGCGATCAACCGCGCGCCGTTCGTTCTCAGCAGCGCGCGGGTGTCGGCGTTGAACGGGGATCTCCGCGCCTGATCGGCGTGCTTCAGTTCATGGACCAGGATGGCCTGCTCGCGCTCCAGATACGCGGCCTGGGCCGCGGGATCGCGCAAGAATCGCTCCACGGTGACCCCGCCCGCCTCGATGGTCCGGACGCTGAGGAAAATGGCGTCGGGAGGCGTGTAGCGTGCGGCGCTGCCGTCCTGGTCGGAGATGAAGAATGCGGGCATGCGGATCACGCCCCCGCGGTCGCGAAGCCCCTCCAAGACTTCCCGTCCCTCCGCCGAGCGCGAGAGCAAGGCCGCGATCGCGTCGGGGAAGGTCCTGCCGGGAAGCGCGACGACGGGCTGGCGCGGCCCCGCCACGAAAAAAGCCGGCATGCGCGGCGAGCCGTCGCGCCCGCGGACGCCGTCGAGAGCGGCGCGCCCCTCAGGGCTATGGGAAAGCGCCCGGGCGGTCTCGCTTCCGAAATAATTTCCGGGAATCTGGGTGCGAAATTGGCGCTCCGCGACGGGACGGCGGGAATCCAAAGCCGAATGGAATTTCTCGACGAGCGCGCCCTGGTTGTGCGCGACCGCCGCGGTCAAGGCGATGCCCAGCGCGAAGCCCGCTGTCCGGAGCGCGAACGAGCGCCGCGGAGACGGCGGCGCGGCCGCGGGCGCCGCGACGCCCGCCAGGCGGCGGTACGCCCAGAGCGCGGCGCGGATCGTCCCCCAAACCGCCGCCGCGGCGGCGACCGGGGCGGCGGCGACGGCGAACAACATGAGCGCGCCCGACGTCGGGACGGCCGACCAGAGCAGCGGCGCCAAAGTCGCGGCGGCGACGCCCGCGACGGCCCCGCGCAGAATTCGCCCGGGCGCCGAGCGCAGCGGCGACGAGGGAGCCAAGCGCGGACCGGCGGCCGGATTCGTGAAGACCCGAACGGGTTCGACGCCGTCGGACGCGGACGCGAGCGCGCCGTCGAACGCGCGGCCGGAATACGGGCGGGCCTCGGGAGCGGACAGGACGCTCAGGACCTCCCGCGCGGATGGAACGCCCGCCCGCTCCCGCGCGGGCGCCGGCGCGATCGACGCGACGTTGATCAACGGCGCGGGCAAGGGCATGGGCGCGGCCTGGGCCGGGAGCGCGACGGGCGCCGCGGTCAAAGACGGCGCGGCGGCCGAAATTCGAGGGGCGACGGCGTCCGCGGAAAATACGGATGCGGCCAGAGGCGCGGACAACGAAGGAACGACGGAAGGGGCGGAGACGTTCGCGGCGTCGACGCGCTCCAGTATCGCGGCCCGCGCGGGAAGAGCGCCCGCGAAAAGGACGCAGCAATAAAATATCGCGGCGCGCATCAGGCCCGACATGGCCCCATTCTATCGCTCCGCGATTCCTCCGGCGGCCGGTCCTGGGCCCGGATGCGCCGGGTAAGAGTCCTATGCCGTCATGGGTCTTCCAGCCGTCCGGCGACGGGGGCTCAAATTCGCTAGAATGCCCTCCACCATGTTCTTCCCACTCATCTATTGGGTCGTTCTTCCGATCTTCATGGCCTCTCTGGTGGTGCGCTGGATCAAAAAGGCCGCGCCGCTGACGCCGGCCCCCGACGTGCGCGATCTTTTCGACAAGGCGCCGATCGAGCCGAAGTGGTTCCGCGCCGCGCGCCGCGACGCGAAGGGCCTGGCGTCCCTGGGCGACTTCGAGAAGCAGATCGACGCCGTGGACGCCGCCTACGCGGGAAAGGAGAAAGCGGCCGCCGCCGGAGAAAAGGCGGAGTTCCTCATCTTCAACGACAAGGCCGAGCTGTTGGAGCAGGTCGATTCCTGACGCCGTGACCACCTCTCCCCTTCAAGTCATCGGCGTCCTACGCTCGTGCTTCCGGGAGAAGTTCGGCACTCCGCGTCAGCCCCATCTCGTTCCGGGCGCCACGGCTTCGTTGAAGATATCCCGTCAGTTCCAACCGGAGCAATCCTTGGTCGGCCTGAACGGATTCAGCCATGTGTGGCTACTTTCGTATTTTCATCTCAACACGAACACTCGTTTCTCCGCGAAGGTCCACCCCCCGAGACTCAAGGGAGAAACCATAGGACTTTTCGCGTCGCGCTCGCCGCACCGTCCCAGCGCCATCGGACTCTCGGTCGCACGACTCGTGAAGGTCGAAAACGACACGATACACCTGTCGGGCATCGATCTCGTGGATGGAACTCCCATTCTTGACGTGAAGCCGTACATCCCGGGAAGCGACAGCTTTCCGGAAGCGTCGTCCGGCTGGACCGCGCAAAACGAATTTCCGACCCTGAAGGTCGAATTTTCTCCCAAGTCCTTGACGGATATATCCATCGCCGAAAAGCGCTTAAAGACGTCGGGGCTGAAACAACTTCTCATCGACGTTTTGTCCCAAGACCTCCGCAATCCCCGCGACAAATCCCAGAAAAAGGACGGCGTCGAGCTGGGATTCTTCCTACATGACTTCGACGCCCACTTCGTCGTTCACGGCGACCTCGTGACGGTGCTCGAACTCCAGACGGGCAAGACGATGCACAAGAAGGAGCGCCGCACGTCGCCCAAACGCGTCGCGCTCTCGCGTTGACCGCCGCCGCCGACTGGCGCGGCAACGTCCGCCGCGTCTACGCCTGGAAGGTCCTGACCAGCCTCCACTTCTTCGCGGGCGTCCTGATCCCGTTCTTCACGCAGTGGGGCGGCATCACGCTTCACCAGGTGCTGTGGCTGCAGACCTGGTTCATGCTGTGGATCGTGGCGCTCGAAGTCCCGACCGGCGCGTTCGCCGACCGCTTCGGCCGGCGCCGCTCCCTGTTCTGCGCGACGGTCTGCCTGATCGCCGCCGTCGCGTACTACGTCACGCATCACGGGCTGGCCCATTTCCTGGTCGCCGAGTTCCTCTGGGCCTGCGCCGCCGCGTTCTCCTCCGGCGCCGACGAGGCGCTGGCCTACGACAGCCTGAAGGCCGAGGGCGCCGAAGGCGCGTCGAAGGCCGCGCTGGCGCGGTTGGGAACCGCGGAGATTCTCGCGATCGCCGTCGCCGCGCCGATCGGAAGCGTGGTGGCGTCGCGCTGGGGCCTGCGCGCACCGCTGGCCATGGGCCTGATCCCGTTCACGATCGCCCTCCCCCTCGCCTGGTCGCTGCGCGAGCCGCCGCGCGAGCGCGCGGAACGCCGCGATTACTGGGAGACCCTCACCAGCGGCGCGCGGTATTTCCTCGGCCATCGCGTCCTGCGTGCCTTGGCCTTCGACGCGGTGACGATCTGGTGCTTCAGCTTCATGATCATCTGGCTTTACCAGCCGCGCCTCCAGCAACTGGGAATGCCGTTGGTCTGGTTCGGATTCGTGACCACGGGGATGACCTTGTTCCAATCCGGCGTTCTGTTCCGCATCGAAGCGGTGGAGCGCTTCTGCGGAGGCCCGCGCCGGTTTCTCGCCGTCAGCGCCGTGGTGCCCGGCCTGGCTTACCTGCTCCTGGCCCTGGCCCCGTCGGCCTGGTTCGCGGCGCCGCTGTTCGTGCTGGTCGCCGGCCTAGGCCTCTCGCGTTCGGCGATCCTCAACAACTACATGCACAAGCACGTGGACAGCGCGCGGCGGGCGACGGTCCTGTCCGCCGTGGGCATGTCGCGCCAGCTTCTGACGGCGTCCGTGTATCCGCTGGTCGGTTGGGCCGCGGAGAAGTCGCTGACCTGGACGTTCGCGGGGCTGGGCGCGGCCATCTTGGCCTGCGCGGCGGCTTCGAGCGTCGAAGACTCCCACCTTCTCGACTAGGGCGCGTCGTCCGGGCTCAGTTCGGTGTTGCCGGACAAACTGGAAACGAAGACCCGGACGCCCCCACCCGCCGCCGGACCCTTGAGCGTGCGGGTGATCTCCACCTCGGTCTCGCCGTCGATCCAAATGTAGGACGCATAGAGGTGCGCGTCGTCCGCCCAATACTGCACCTTCGGATCCGAGGCCAGAGCCGCCTTGTAGTCGCTCATCAGGATATCGAAGCTCAGCGCGGGATCGTACGCCACCGACATATTCACCACGTCGCCCTTGAAATTCAGCGTCAAGGACGCGCTCTGCACGCGGCGGCCCACGCTCGACGTCGTCGGGAGGACGGCGGGCTTCAGAACGCATTGCAGGATCGTGTGCTGGACCTGACTGGAGGCGCAATCCAGAATCGCGGCGAATCCAGGCGAACGGCGGCCGACGGCCAATTGCTCGGGCCCGACGTTCAGTCGCGCGGCGGACGCGAGAGGACCCGCCCAGGCGGGCGCCGAAAAAAGAGACACGACGGCGGCGAGGACGAGGGAGCGCATGTCTACGAGTTTATTTTACCGCCGGACGCGCCGCGTCGATAGAGCCGAAGGACCCAACGCCTGAACGCAAAAGGCCCCTAGGCGCGGCCCGAAGGGGACGCGGCCGGGGGCGGCGGCGCGTGAAGGAGCACGACGCCGGACAATACCGCGAGGACGCCGACGATTTCGAAACTGTCCGGGACGTTTCTGAAAAAGACATAGTCCCAGAACACCGCGATGATCGGCGCCACGTAGGTCACCGCGCTGGCCCGGACGGCGCCCCACTCGCGGATCAGGTGGAAGTAGATCATGAACGCGGCCGCGGTCGAGAAGATTCCGAGGTAAAGGATCGAAACGACCGCCGCCGGCGAGGTCGCCACCGAATGAAACGACGGCCAGGTCTCCGCGCCGAAGGACACGGCGAACAGGAACACCAAGCTGGCGCAGTGCTGATGGAAGATGTTCGCGCGGAAGTCCGCCTTCGACCCGGACAGGAGCTTCTTCGTCAACAAGGTCCCGACGCCGTAGCAGACGGCCATCAGCAGGACGGCGCCGGTGCCGAGAATCTCGTCGCGCGTCCCGGAAAACGACAGCATCGGGCTGCAGATGACCCCGATGCCGACGAATCCCAGGAGCAGCCCGGCGGTCTTACGCGCGGTGAACCTTTCGCCGGTCCCGGCGACGAAGCCCAGCACGAAGGCCCAGATCGGGACGGTGCCGTTGATGATGCCGGCCAATCCGGGAGAGATCTTCTTCTCGCCCCAGAACAGAAGCGCGAACGGAAGCCCTTGCGCGAACAGGCCGGCCAGCCACATCCAGCGCCGCGTCGCGATCGGCACCTTGAGGTCGCGCCCCTGCCAGCGGAACATCGCGCCCAGCACCGCGACGGCGACGGCCACCCGCAGCATCGCGCTGAATGCCGGCGGGAAGACCAGGACGGCGAATTTGATCGCCACGAAGGATCCGCCCCAGAAGGCGGCGAGCAGCCCAAACAACAGGATGTCCAGGGTCTTACGCGACATGCGACGCTCCTTCCAGATCGAGAAGCCGTTTCTTCCGTTCCGGCCCCCAGCGATAGCCGCGAAGACCTCCGTCGGACCCGACCACGCGATGGCACGGAACGGCGACGGCGATGGAATTCGTCGCGCAGGCGCGCGCCACGGCGCGAGCGGCGCTGGGCCGGCCGATGTCCCGGGCCACCTGGGAGTACGTCTTCGTCTTCCCTGCGGGGATATGTCTTAGCGCTTGCCAGACGAGGCGCTGGAACGCGGTGCCCCTCGGATCGACGCTCAGACTCGATGCCGCCGCCTTCGCGTTCATCACGGCCGACAGCGCGCGCCCCAGATCGGCGGCCGACTTCGGGTCATGACGCAGTTCCGCGTTCGGGAAACGCGCGCGCAGGCGTTTCTCCAATATTTTCCGGGAATCGCCCAACTCCACGGAGCACAACCCCTTTTCCGTGGAAGCGATGAGCATCTCCCCGACCGGTGATACGGCGAAACCGAACGAGATCGTCTCGCCCCGTCCTCCCTTCGCGTAAGCGCCCGGGGTCATGCCCAAATACCCGCGGGCGGCTTCATACAACCGGCTTGGAGAGCCGAAACCGGCGGCGTACTGCGATTCGGTCACGCCGTTCGATCGCGCGCCGTGTTTGAACTTATCGAAGCGCTTCGCCATCATGTATTTCTTCGGCGTCGTGCCCGCGTGCCGCGCGAACAAGCGGCTCAATTTCGAGGGAGCCACGCCCAACTCGCGCGCGATATCGGAGATGAGCAACGCCTCCTCGGCCTCCGCGCGTTTCACGATCATGCGGCAGGCCTCCCGCACCAACCGGGCGTCGGCGCCGGAAGCGTCCCTCGGCCGGCAGCGAAGACACGCCCGATAACCATTCTTCTCGGCCTCGGCGGGACCTTCAAAGAAAGAGACATTGTCGCGGAGCGCCCGCTTCGACGCGCAGGAAGGACGGCAATAGATTCCAGTGGTCTTCACGGCGAACACGAATGCTCCGTCGGCGCCCGCATCACGCGCAGTCACCGCGCTCCAAGCAGTTTCGTTGTTTATCTTCATGCCCTCAGTTTATCAGGAGCCCTTCGGCGCGCTCTTCCCGGTTTTTGCGCCGAATTTTTCCGCGAAAGTCCACGCGACGATCCGGCTCTTCTTCTGTCCCTGCGCCATGTGAATCTGCCGGCGGGCGCTCGCGCCCGCCTTCTTTATTAATTTGGCGATCACCGGAAGATTCGATTCTTTTGAGATCAACGTCGTGAACCAGCCGACGTTCGTCCGGAACGCCGTGCTTTCCTGGATCATCCGTCCGACGAACGCCGCTTCCCCGCCCGGATACCAAAGTTCACCGTCGTTTCCGCCGAAATTTCGTTTGGACGCCGCGCCGCGGTTTAAATTCGTCCATTTCCGGCGCGAGGCCTCCTCGGCCTCCGCGAGCGACGCGTGAAAGGGCGGATTGCACATGACCGCGTCGAAGTATTCGTCGTGCCGGACGACGCCGGCCAAGATCCGGCCGGACGACGTCTGAAGCCGCAATTCGACGCCGCCTTTCAAGTTCGGATTCGCGTCGATCGTTTTTTGCGCGGACTCGAGCGCGACCGGATCGACGTCGCTTCCGACAAAGCGCCAGCCGTACTCGACGCGGCCGATGATGGGATAGATGCAGTTCGCGCCGACGCCGACGTCCAAAACTCGGACCTTTTCATCGCGAGCCCCGTCGAGCAGGTCGGCCACATGATGCACGTAATCGGCGCGACCGGGAATGGGCGGGCACAGGTAGCCCGCCGGAATGCTCCACGACATCACCCCGTAGCAGGACTTCAGGAGGGCGCGATTCAGCGCGAGAACCGCTTCGGGATCGGCGAAGTCGATGGACGATTCGCCCCGGGGAGTGACGCGAACGAAGGGCGCGAGCGCCGGACTGTCTTTCACGAGCCGCTCGAAATCATAGCGGCCGCCGTGTCTGTTTCGAGTATGAATAAAAAGCCCCAAGCCGTCCATTGCGCTCGCCGGGAATCGAACCTGGATATCTGCCTTCGCAGGGCAGCACACTATCCTTTGTGTTACGAGCGCAAAAGAAGGCCTGAAGCGAACGACATTATACTTATTTACGGGTCAGCCAGGCGACAGTCTCCACGTGATCGGTGTGCGGGAACAGATCCACGCAGATCAAGCGGTTGACGGCGTACAGCGGGGCCAACGCCTTGAGGTCCCGGGCCAGGGCGTCGGGATTGCATGAAACGTAGAAGAGGACCGGCGGCGGCGAGCCGAGAAGAGCCTTCACCGCGTTGGCGTGCAGCCCGGCGCGCGGCGGATCGATGACCGCGGCCTCGGGCTTCATGTCGAGTAGGGACGGAAGCATGAACTCGACGGTGGCGCCGTAGAAATCATAATTGGACATCCCGTTGAGCGCCGCGTTCGCCTTCGCGTCGGCCACGGCGGACAGGTTGGATTCGACGCCGATGACTTTCTCGCACGCGCCCGCCAAGGACAGCGCGATGCCGCCGCCTCCGCAGTACAGGTCCAACATCGTTTTGGCGCCCAGTTCCCGGGCCCAATCACGCAAGAGTCCGTAGAGAACCTGGGTGCCCAGCGTATTGGTCTGGAAGAACGACAACGGCGATATCCGGTAATCGACGGACCCATCGGGAAATTTGAGCGTCTCGGTGATGTGTCCCGGACCAAGCAGTACTTCCATTGAATCCGACACCGCCGTGTCGGACAACTTCTTATTGCTGCCGATCAAAATTGTCGTAGCCGGGTAGACCGACTTCACCGCCGCGACGAAACTTTCTTTCGGTATCTCGCCGGTGGTGGTCACTAATACCACCATGCGTTCATTCGTGTTCTTCGCTTCACGAATGACCAAATGGCGCAGCTGCCCTTCCTTCTTATGGGAGTTATACGGCGGGACTTTCTCCCGTTCGGCCCATGTCCGGACGGCGGCCAAAAGCGGGGCGGCCTCCGGGCTGGGCAGATGGCATTCCTGAAGGTCCAGGATCTCGTACCAGCGGCCCTTCGGCTTCATCCCCAGCTTCAGCCATTGACCCTCGACCGGAGGGTATACGTCGCCGAAGCTGAACTCCATCTTGTTGCGGTAGTTCCACGCCGACGGCGCGCCCTGGATGGTCAATGGCGGAAGACTTTCGATCCCGGCCAGGGCTTTCGCGACCTTTTCCTTCTTATAGGTCAGCTGATCCGGATAGGCGCGGTCCTGGAAGGAACAGCCGCCGCAGGTTCCGAAATGACGGCAGCGGACGGAAGACGCCTCAGTTGGCGAACTTAAAATGGCAGACATCGCCGTCTTTGACGATGTACTCCTTGCCTTCGGAGCGGATCAGGCCCTTTTCGCGGAGCACGGACTCCGACAGCCACTTGTCGATGTCCGCGTAGCCGTAGACGTCGACCTTGATGAAGCCCTTCTCGAAGTCGGTGTGGATCACGCCGGCGGCCTGCGGAGCCTTGGCGCCGACGGGGATGGTCCAGGCGCGGACCTCGATCTCGCCGACGGTGAAGTACGAGCAAAGACCGAGCGTCTTGTAGGCGCCCACGATGGTCTTCTCCAGGCCGCTGGTCTCCATGCCCAGGTCCTTCATGAACATGGCGCGGTCCTCGCCGGACAGCTGGGCGATCTCGCTCTCCAGCTTGCCGCAGATCACGACGGATTCCGAGCCCCGCGCCTTGGTGAAGGCCTGGAAGTCGGCGATGATCGCCGGGTCCGGGTTCTCGTCCGTGTTGCCCACGTAAAGAACGGGCTTCGCGGTGAGGAGGGAGAAATCCTTGATCGCCTTCGGGTCCAGGCCCAAGGCGCGCGCGGGCTTGCCCGCTTCCAGGCCGTTCTTCAGCGCGTCCAGGATGACCAGGGCTTCCTTGGCGACCTTGTCGCCGGACTTCGCCTTGCCGGACACCTTGTCGTACTGCTTGGTCAGGCTGTCCAGGTCGGCCAGCATCAGCTCGGTCTCGATGACGTCGATGTCGCGCTTGTGGTCAACTCCGCCCATGGTGTGAACGACGTCCGGATCCTTGAACAGCCGCACCATGTGCAGAATCGCGTCCACTTCCCTAATGTTGGCCAGAAACTTGTTGCCCAGGCCCTCGCCCTGCGCCGCGCCCTTGACCAGGCCGGCGATGTCCACGAAGCGGCAGGAGGTGGGGACGGTCTTCTTGGGCTTGACCAGCTCGGTCAGGCGGCCCAGGCGCGAGTCGGGGACGGCGACCACGCCCACGTTGGGCTCGATGGTGGTGAACGGATAATTCGACGCGGCGGCATTGCCGGACGTCAACGCGTTGAAAATGGTGGATTTGCCGACGTTGGGAAGACCGACGATGCCGATTTCCATGGGAGCGGCATCGTATCAAATACGGACCCGGACGGTCCGTGGGTCTAAAGTCCCTAAAGCGCGCGGGACCTCTGCCCGGGTCCTCCAAGGCCCATCGGCCCGGGTCCCCAAACCGTCACTTAGATAGGATGCGGCCATGAACAACAAGCCGAGGCTCGCGCCTCTTTTCGTCGCCGTCTCCGTCGTGCTGTCCGTTCTCCCCCAGGCCGCTCTCGCGCAGTTCGTCGCGCGGCCCGTCGTCGCGCCCGCGGCCTCCGTCGGCGCCGCCGCCGCGACCGCCGGCGTTTCCGCCGTCTCGGCGATCTCGCCGCTGACCACGCTCGCCCCCACGGCTCTGATGAGCGCGCCGCTCTCGGCGCCTTCGATCTCTCCCGCGGCTTCCGCGCCCTCGGCCATCGCCGCGGCCGCGGCGCCCGTCGCCGCGCCGGCGCTGTCCGCCGCCGTCGCCGCGTCCCTGCCCGTGAACGTCCAGGCCGCCTCTCCGGCCATGAGCGTCCGCACCCCCGGCGCCGCCGCCACCGGCGTGGCCGCCGAAGCCGCCGCCTACGCCGAGGAGCGCGAAGCGGCCCCGACAGCCGCCGCGCCCGCCGCGACGGCCTCCCGCAAGGGACTGGTCGGCCGGCTGACCGACGTGATCCTGGGCCGCTCCAGCGCCTCCGCCCTGTTCGACGCCTCCGCGACTCGCGGAGCGAAGGCCGGACCGGTGTTCGGCTCCATGGGACTCCAGGAGCACAAGCCGCTCGTCCTGCCCAACGGCACCGGCACCGACGAGCAGCCGACGATCCCCTCCCCCGACCGCGAAGCCACCGTCAAGACCGAGGCGTACTCCCTGCCCGGCGCGCGCGACGTGGGCGGCATCTTCGAGACCAGCCGCAAGGTCCTCTCCGTCGATCCGACGAACGTGGACGCCGTCGTCGCCGCCGTCCGGGCGATGATCGACGCCGACCCGACGCGCTACGGCGTGCACAGCGCCGACCTCCGGCTGATCGGCGCGCGGCGCTTCGAAGGCCGCGGCGACCAGGCCGACGCCATCTTCGTTCACTTCCGCCAGCTCAAGGACAACCTCCTGGTCAGCGGCTCCAACATGTCCTTCACGCTGAAGGTCATCGACGGCAAGGCCACGGTCGTCGCGCAGACCGGCCAGGTCTACCCGCAGATCGAGGTGGACACGCAGGCCACGATGACGGAAGACGCCATCATGGGCAAGATCGCCGAGCGCGTGGGCATGCCCGTGTCCGACGTGAACGGCGCATTTCAGTTCTTCGAGGAGAAGATCGTCTACTCCCGCGGCTCTTGGCGGCACGTGAAGCTGTACGTGGCCGAAGGCCTGCCGTTCATGATCGCCGTGGACCTGTCCAACGGCCTGGTCTTCGCGTGGGACAACCGCGCGGGGCTGCAGTCCGAAGAGCAGCCGGTGAAGAAGGACAAGGCGCCGGGCGCGTCCGGCTCCGTCGTGGGCAAGGCCGTGGACCACGGCCCCATCCTGCCGGCCGCCGTCATCAAGGATCTCCCGCTGGCCTTCCTCAACCTGACCATCGGCGGCAAGACGTACACCACCGACAAGGACGGCAAGTTCTCCGCCGCCGGCCTTGAGATCGCCCCCGAGGGCCTGACGCTGACGGCCACGTTGTCCGGCCCGTACGTGAACATCCAGGACACCACCGGCAAGACTCTGACCATCAACGTGACGCTGAAGCCCGGAGACGACAACGTCACCGCCGTCTTCAACAAGGACGCGACGCTCAACGACGAGAACGCGCTGGCGCAGGTCGCCGCCTTCCAGAAGGTCAACCTGGCGTACAACTTCCTGAAAGTCCGCAACCTCACCACCGAGCGCATGGACAAGAACCCCATCACGGTGCGCACGAACGTGGACGACGAGTGCAACGCGTACTACACGCCCGGCAGCCCCAGCCTGAACTTCTTCAAGTCCAGCGCGAACTGCGTGAACTCCGCGTACGACACCGTGGCCGACCACGAGTACGGCCACTACTGGGACGACATGACGGGCGGCATCATGAACGGCGGTCTCTCCGAAGGCTGGGGCGACATGGTCTCCATGTTCCTGCTCAACAACCCGATCATCGGCGAGCACTTCCTCAAGGTCGCCCGCCCGGGTCCCGACGGCAAGCCCCAGGACTATATCCGCCACGGCGACAACACCTACCAGTACAACGAGTACGACGAGGTCCACGATCAGGGCCAGGCGTGGCAGGGCTTCGGCTGGAAGCTGCGCAAGGCGCTCATGAAGGAACTCGGCGACGCCGAGGGAGCCGCCGTGGCCGAGGCGCTGATCTTCCCGACGATGTTCGCGAAGGCCGCGAGCATCCCGGACGCCATCGCCCAGGTGCTGGTCAACGCCATGAAGAAGGACGGCACCATCCAGTACGAGAAGCTGATCCGCGACACCGCGAAGATCCACAACATCACCCTGCCGTCGAACCCGGGCAAGGGCTTCGTGGAAAGCCTGGTGGCGCGCTTCACGGCTCCGTTCAACAAACTGAACCTGACCGCCTCCGAAATCGAGGGCGGGCACGTCTCCGGCCGCACGCCGGCCAAGACGGGCATCCAGGGACTGGAGGCCGGGGCGTCCGCCCCGTCCGTCCGCGCCACGCTGAAGTTCACCGCCGGCGCGCTGCTGCGCGGGCGCGTGTCGAACGAAATCCGGCGCTACATGGACGAGACCGGGCTCAAGTACGAGTTGAAGGAGTACAAGAGCTGGCTCTCCACCGACTACCTCCTCGTCATCGAGGGGCCGCAGGACAAGGTTCAGGAGCACGCGAACAACATCTCGCACTGGCTCTCGAGCCTGGAGCGGTCCAACTAAGACTTAACCCGCCGCACGAAAACAGGGGGCGGCCCGAAAGGGCCGCCCCCTTCTTTTTCCTCCGCTGAGACCCCGGTCACAAACCCTGTGACCGTCCCGCCCGTTGCGAGGTCCCGGAAGATATGTAATACTCCGCCTTATGAACAAAACTCTTTCCGCCGTTCTGGCGTTCCTGATCGCCGCCGCGCCCGCCGGCGCCGTCGAGTGGAACACGATGGGCCCCCGCTCCATGGGCATGGGCGGCGCGGGCGTCGCGCTCGCGCAAGGACCGCTGGCTTCCTATTGGAACCCCGCCGCTCTCGGCCGGGCGACCGAGAACTCCTACGGCTTCTCCATGCCGGTCAGCGTGCACGCGGCCCTCACCGGCACCGCCATCGCGGGAGCCAAGGACCTCCAGAACGCGCAGAGCAACTGCACCTCCCTCGGAGCGGCCGCTTGCCAGGCGCAGATCAACGTCGCTCTCGGCGAGCTGGCCAATCCGACGAACGGCCTGCGCGTGGACGGCAGCGCGGGCGGAGACTTCAAGGTCGGCAAGATCGCTTTTTTCGCCAATGGGTTTCTCGACGCCGGCGCGGTGCCACGCATAGACCAGACGCATAACGGGACGAACCCGGGCGCGCCGGCGACCTACATCGGCAACAACACGTCGGCGCTGATCGTGAAGGGCGCCCGCATCCTCGAGTTCGGCGCGGGATATGGTCACGAGCTCCCCTTCGCCCCCGGAGTCTTCCTGGGCGGAGACCTGAAGCTGATGCGCGCGCAGGTCGGCTACGCGAACTATCTCATCATCCAAAACAACAACAACTCCTCCAACATCATCAGCAACCTGAAGACGGGCGCGGTGGACAGCTCGAACATCGGCATCGACGCGGGCGCGCTGTGGGACGTCGAAAGGACATTCCAGAACGCGCGCTGGCAGCCCCGCGTCGGCCTGACCGGCCGCAACCTGAACAACCCGAAATTCTCCCAGCCCGCCTCGGCCGCGGCCGACGGCGTCGGCGGCAAATACGCGGTGAACCCCCAGGCGCGTCTGGGCCTGGCGATCTCCCCCCTTCACTGGTGGAATATCGCCGCGGACATGGACCTCACGCGTAACCTCACCCCCGTGGACGGCGTGGCCAGCCGGCAGCTCGGGCTGGGAACCGAGGTCAACGTCTTCAACCGCACCTGGATCAACATCCCGCTGCGCTTCGGCTTGGCCCGCAACCTGGAAACCGGAACGAACATGCTCACCGCGGGCGCCGGCCTCAACTTCCTGCACCTCATGGTGGACTTCGCCGGCGAGGCCAGCGGTAAGCGCATCGACACCCAGACCCAGGGCAAGAGCAGCAAGGTCCCACAGGAATTCGGCGCCTCGGTCTCGCTCAGCCTCCTGTTCGGCGGCTCGGAGGATCGCCCGTCCAAGACCGACATCCAGATGGCGCCGACGACCGTCCCCGCGGCTCCCGCGGCCGCTCCGGCCGCGACGGACGCCAAGACCCTGACGCCCGCCGAGGCGGATCAGGTCAAGAAGAACGCCGACAAGGCTCAGCAGGACATGAGCAAGGAGCCGACGAAGCCTTAATTCGCGCGGCGGAAAGCGAAAGGCCCCGGCGGGAATCCCCGCCGGGGCCTTTTCACGTCCGGCGGCCTACAGATCCCAGAGCCGGATCAGGTAGATCGCGGTCGAGCCGAACAACACGTTGGCGCTCCAGCCCGCGGCCCACGGCGGAAGGGTGCCGCCCACGCCCATCGCGTGGCCGACCTCCATGAACCACAGGTAAGCGAAGGAAATCAGCAGCGCGGCGCAGAAGCTGATCACGCGCGACGAGCGGCGCAGGCGCAAAGCGATGGGGATGCCCAGCGCGCAGATCACGATGTTGGCGAACGGGTAGGCCAGCTTGGTCTGGACCGCCACCTCGTACTCGCGCGGCGAGCCGCCGAAGCGCCCGACGCGCTGGGCGTAGTCGCGGACCTGACGCAAGGTCATCTCGTCGGGGTTCGACGGGCGCGGGATCAGCTCCGTGGGCGGCGAATCCAGCGGCGAGACCATCTGGACGAAGGGTTTTTCCACGGCGCCCTGCGGTCCGAACGTGCGCTCGACGCCGTTCTTGAACACCCAGCGCTTGAGGGACGGATCCCAGTCCGCCAGCTTCGCGTCCAACTGGGACAGAACGCCCTTCTCGCCCATCGTTTCCAAAATGGGGCGCTCCAAACGACCGTCCTTCGGGACGAACAAAGACGCCTGCACGAACAATTTGTCGTCCAACCCGAAGACGACGTCGTTGTACATGGCCCACTCCGGCTGGGGGTTGACCTGCTCGTGCCACAGCCGGCGCGAGCGCGCCCAGGCCGCGGGCATCACCGTCTCCTGCGCCGCGAAGGCGACGACGGCCACGGCGATGGACGACCAGAGGATGGGCAGCCAGAAGCGCTTGGTCTCCAGCCCGCAGGCCTGCGTGGCCAGCCACTCCCCGCTCTGCACGAAGCCGCTCATCGCGATCAGCGTGGCCAGGAGCGTCGCCATGGGGATCACGCGCACGGCCCAGTACGGCACGCCCAGCCACAGGCATTCGAAAATCACGGCCAGTGACGCCTTCGATTTGACGATGTAGTTCATCTTGTCGAACGTGTCGCCCAGGAAGATCAGCACGGCGAACAGGCCCAGGCCGAAGACGAAAGGCTTGATGAAGCGCGCGACCATGTAGCGCGTGTAGATGGTCACTGAGCCGCCGCCCGCTTGGTCAGCCACGCGCCCAACGCCAGCCCGATCACGTTCCCGATCCACGGCGCCGCCGCCGCGAGATGATCGTGGCGGCGGCCCAGGCTGACTCCGACGACCAGCAAGCCGTAATAGATGAACATCACGCCCAGGCTGGCCGCGAAATCCAGGCCGCGGGTGCGGCGCTTCAGGCCCACGCCCAAAGGGGCGGCGATCCAGAAGAATACGAACGGGGACAGCGCGCTGGCCGAGCGCGACGCCTTCTCGACGATGTATTCCAGGCGCCGCTCGCGCGCGAGGTCGGGAGCGGCGATCTTCCGGGACAACTCGCCGGAGCTCATCTCCTGCAGGTCCAGCTCGCGTGGGGCGGCCTGTTCGACCAGCGGCATGAACACGCGATAGCGCTCGAAGCGGCCCGAGGTATAGCGCTCCGGATCCGCGTTGGGCAGCTGCAGCTGGCCGTCCTCCAGCTCCATCTCCACGCCGCGGCCGGCGAGAAGGTTCAACCGGCCGCGCTCGGCGTTGACGCGCACGGGCTCGGTTTTGCTCGGCTTGACGAGGTAGACTCCCTCCAGGCGGCCGGTGGCGTTGTCCGCCTCGCGGGCGTACAGGCGCCAGGGGCCGACCGGCGTGAAGGCGCGCGGGCGCAGCTCGATCTTGGCCATCTTCTGGCCGGCCTCGGTGGTCTGCCGGCGGAAGGAGTGGAAGCCCTCGGGACCGATCTTGTGATTGATCAGGAGAAGAAGGACGGACAGAACGACGGCCGCCCACAGGAAGGGCTTGACGATCTCGTGATAGGCGAAGCCGGCGGAGCGCAGGGCCATGACCTCGCCGGCGTCGGTGAGGGAACCCAAGGTGATCATGGCCGCGACCAGGTAGGCCATGGGCACGGTCAGGCTGGCGAACGACGGGAGCAGGCGCGCGAAGCACGAAAGGATCCAGATCAGGGGCAGGCCCTTCATCACGGCCATGGTGAACAGGCGCAGGAACTGGTTCATCAGCAGGACGCTGAAGAACAGGACCAGGCCCACCCCGAAGGTGGGCAGGAATTGCCGGAGGATGTAGCGCGGCAGGATCGGCATCGACGGGGATTCTACCAATTCAGTAGAATCCCGGGCATGGACACCCAGAAAGCCGTCGCCTACGCCGCCGACCACTACTCCGAATTTCTTGAAGAGCTGAAAGTCCTCGCCCGGATACCGAGCGTGAGCTTTCCCGGTTTCGACCCGAAGGAAGTGGTGCGCTCCGCCGAGGCGGTGGCGGCGCTGTGCCGCGCGCGCGGCCTGGAGAACGTGGAGATCCTCACGCTCCCCGGCGCGCATCCCTACGTGTACGCCGACTGGCTGCACGCCCCGGGCAAGCCCACCTTACTGCTGTACGCGCACCACGACGTCCAGCCCGCCGGCCGCGAGGAGCTGTGGAAGTCCCCGCCGTTCGAGCCGACGGAGCGCGACGGCCGCCTGTGGGGCCGCGGCACGGCCGACGACAAGGCCGGCGCGGTGGCGCACACCAGCGCGATCTCTTCATGGCTTAAAACGCATGGTTCGCTTCCAGTGAACGTGAAGCTGATCATCGAGGGCGAGGAGGAGTGCGGCTCGGACAACTTGGAGCCGTTCCTGCAGAAGTACGCCAAGAAAGTCATGGCCGACGCGATCGTTTTGACCGACACCGGAAACTTCGACGCCGAGACGCCGTCCATCACTGTGGCCTTGCGCGGGATCGTGGCGCTGGACGTGACGGTGCGCTCCATGGATCACCCCCTCCACTCCGGCATGTGGGGCGGAGCCACGCCCGATCCGGTGCAGGCTTTGGCGAAAATGATTTCTTCCGTCGTGGACGCCAAGGGCCGCATGCTGATCCCCGGGGTCTATAAAGACGTCGAGAAGCCGGGCAAGGCCGCCGAAGCCAGCTTGAAGGTCCTCAAGTATTCGGAAAAGACGTTCCGCGAACAGTCAGGGCTTTTCAAGGGGTCGAAGCTCATGGTCGCCCCCAAGGATCTCCTGCGGTCCAATTGGTATTGGCCGACGTTCTCCGTCAACGCCATTCAAGCGTCATCCCGTAAAGATTGCGCGAACATCATCAACGACTCCGCGTGGGCGCACATGGGCATCCGCGTGGTGCCGGGCATGGACCCGGACAAGACGCTCGACCAGCTCAAGAAGCACCTGGTCAAGAGCGCGCCGTGGGGTGTGAAGGTGGAGTTCTCCGGGGAGTCCGCCAGCCCCGCGTGGACCACGGACACGGACGCCCCGGCCTTCGCCGCGGCGCGGCGCGCGCTGGAGAAGGGCTACGGCCGCCCGTCTGTGGACATGGGCTGCGGCGGCTCCATTCCGTTCGTGGGGCCGTTCGCGAAGGCGCTCAAGGGGGCTCCGGCGCTGATGATCGGCGTGGAGGATCCGCTCTCCAACCCGCACTCGGAGAACGAGAGCCTGCACCTGGGGATGTTCAAGAAATCCATCGCCTCCGCCATTCACCTGTACGCGGAGATCGCGGCGCTGCCGAAGGTTAAGTAGTCTTGACGGGGAACAACGAAGCGGAGTACTACCGCAGCATCCTGGACAACCTGAGCGGCGGCTTCATCAGCGTGGACCTGAGCGGCAACGTGGTCTACGGCAACCAGACCGCTGGTCGCATCCTGCACATCCCCATGGGCGCGGTGCTGGGCAAGCCGTACGCCGCGGCGCTGGCGTCGTACCCGGCGCTGTGCGACGTGCTGCGCGCCGCGCTGGACACGCACAAGATCGTGCACCGCGGGGAGATTTCCGCGTCTCACGGCGACGCGAAAATGATCATCGGCTACAGCACCTTGCAGGTGCGCAACGGCGGCGGCGAGTACTTGGGCGTGGGCGTGACCTTCCAGGACCTGACCATGATCCTGAATCAGAAAAAATCGACGGCGCCTTAATACAACTCGGCGAAAATGGACGTTATCCTGCCGTCGTCGCGTGCAGTGCCGCCTTCGCGTCCGCCGAAGCGAGGAGAAATTGTAGTCGTAGCCCTTCTCCTGGCGGTATTCATCGGATTGGAATACTGGAAGTTTCCATCCATCCCGCGGTCGTTTCAGAGGATCAGCGGAGTTTTCTCACTCTTAGGCTGGCTCGCGGAAGTTTTTGGACCTCCAGTCCTGGCCGGCGTCGCGATCGTCGGGTGTTGGGTCGGGAAAATACCAAGCGGCCTCTCCCTCCTCGGAAACGCATTCCTGGCCCTGATCAGCGGCGGGTTGGCCGGCGTCCTCGGCTCCGGGCCGGTCGAATACCGCGACGAGGACACCGTCAGTTTTTATTTCGCCGTCGCGCTTTACTTCGCGCTGGCCTGCGGGCTGGTCTTCCTGTTCTCCGCTCTGGTTTGGACCAAGTAAGGCCTCAGCGCTTTTTCACCTTTTCCAGAGAACGCCGGCAGTCCGCCTCCGTGTCGCTTCCCTTCGGAGCGGCCTCCGCGCAGCGGGTCCAGGCGTCGGCGGCCTTGGCGTCCTGTCCCTGGGAGTAGAACATCATTCCTTCCATGAACGTATTGCGCGCCGACGCCTCGTCCTGAGGGACCATCCGTTTCGGGAGCAGGTCGATGGCGGCCATGCAGTCGTTGCGGATCGCGGAGGCGGGCACGCTCAGGTCGATGCATTGGTGCCAATTCTTGTCGGCGCCGACATAATCGCCCTTCTTGTACTGCGCGGCGGCGAGCGTATACGCCTGCCGCGCCTCCGGCTTGCTGGCGCCGTCGTTTTTCGCCTTGCCCTTGCCGAACATATCCACGTAGATGCGGCATGAACCGGCGTCGTCGCTGGCTGCATCCGCCAACGCGAGGCATTTGGCGAAGTGTTTGAGCGCCGCTTTATCCTTGCCGTCGAGGTGGGCTTCCAGGCCCCAGCGCATTTCACGGTGGGCGGAGGGGGCGTCGAAGGCGGGAGTCGGGGCGGCGAAAACGGAACCGACGGCCAGCAGTGTGAGCTCCAAGAATTTAACCATGGATGAATTTTCTCCCGCCAAATAAGGTGTTGTTAACAACAGTTACCATGGCGACTTCCTCAGTGATAGCTGGATTCAAGAGCAAGAACATACCCTCACGGAATGCAGAAAAACCGCGGCAGGACAATCTCTAGAAGCATAATGCCAATTCCCCAAAATAAAAAGCCCTCCTTTCGAAGGGCTGCAACTTACTCTGGATCAAGCCGCGATGTGTTTTAACGTATCAAAACTCGCGCCGGCGCGAGTTGCGCTCGCCGTTACTGGATGTTGATCAGCTCGATCGGGAAGGTCAGCTTCTTCCCGCCGCGGACGATCTTCACCTTCACGGTGTCGCCGGGCTTATAGCGGTCCAAAGCGTTGTACAGATCGTCGAAGTCCTTGATCTCGTGGTCGTCGATGCCGGTGATCACGTCGCCGATCGAATAACGCCCGCCGGGCAGGTGGCGGCCGCCGCGCACGCCGGCCTTCGCCGCCGGCCCGCCGCGCGTCACCTGATCGACCACCACGCCGTCCTGATCGCCGATCAGATAGTACTTCTGGCCCGGCGTCAGGATCGAGATGCCGATGCCGGGGCGGATCACCTTGCCGTACTCGATGAGCTGGGGCACGATGCGCTTGATGAAGGACACCGGCACGGCGAAGCCGATGCCCGCGCTGGAGCCGGAGCGGCTGAAGATCATGGTGTTCATCCCGATCAGGTTCCCGCCCGAGTCCAGCAGCGGCCCGCCGGAGTTGCCGGGGTTGATGGCCGCGTCGGTCTGGATCATGTCGCGGATGGTGACGCCGCCGATGCCCACCACCTGACGGCCCAAGGCCGAGATGATTCCCTTCGTGAGCGTGTGATCCAGGCCGAACGGATTGCCGATCGCCACCGTCTGCTGGCCGACCAGCAGTTTGTCCGACGAGCCCACCTTGATGGGACGAAGCTTCTCGGTCGGCTCCTCCACCTGGAGGACAGCGATGTCGTGCGTGGGATCGCCGCCGATCAGCTTGGCCTGCAGCTGGGTCTGGTCGTTGAAGGTGACCAAAAAGGCGTCCCCGCCCTGCACGACATGGAAGTTGGTGACCACATGCCCTTTCGTGTCCCACACGAAGCCGGAGCCGGCGCCCTGCGGGATGGCGTACTCGTCCATGGACATGGTCCGGCCCAGAGCCACGTTGGTCACGAACACCACGGACGGCGACGCCTCGCGGAAGATCTTGATCGTGTTCTCTTCTTCCGGAAGCAAGGCCGCGGCGGGAGCGGCGGCGATCAGCAGGACGGCCAAAATTCGGGGGAGCATGAGCCGATTTTATATAATTTCAAACCTTTGACCCGCCCTCTCCCCCGCTTCAAGCCCGAGCTCCACGACCAGGAACGCCATCCTCCGCGCTGCCCGGCGTGCGGCCACGACACGCCCGAAACCGTCCACCCCTCCGTCGAGCCCGGCTTCGAGATCCTGCGCTGCCCCGACTGCGGCCTGGGCCGCACCTGGCCCCCGGAAAGCCCGGAAAAAATAGCGGCCTGGTATCCGGCGCAGTACTACGGCAAGGGGAACATCCGCTTCAACCCCCTCTTCGAGATCCTGGTCCGATGGTTCCGCAAGCGCCGCTCCGCCGTCCTCCATAACCGCGTGCCTCACGGCCCCGTGCTGGACGTGGGCTGCGGCCGCGGCCTGATGCTGAACTACATGCGCGAGCTGGGCTACGAGCCGCACGGCGTCGAGTTCTCGGAGACCGCCGCCTGGCACGCGCGCCACGCCCTGAAGCTGCCCGTCACCACCGAGGATTTCGTCCGCGCCCCTCACGAGAAGGACCGCTACAACGCCGTGATCTTCTGGCACTCGCTGGAGCACTTCTCGAACCCCGTCGCCGCCATCGCCCGCGCGCACGAAGCCCTGAAGCCCGGCGGGGTTCTGGTGGTCGCCGTCCCCAACTACGACAGCTGGCAGGCGCGCGCGTTCGGGCGCTTCTGGTTCCACCTGGACGTCCCGCGCCACTACTTCCACTTCGGCGCGCGCTCGCTGGAGTCGGTCCTGGCCCGCCACCGCTTCCGCATCGTCCAGGCGGATCACTTCAGCTTCGAGCAGAACCCGTACGGCATCCTGCAGAGCCTCTACAACGCCCTGGGCCTGCGCTTCAATCTGCTCTACGATCTGCTGAAGGACCCCAGCGCGCGCACCGAGCACGCGTGGCGGTACCCGTTCCAATCCCTCTTGATGGTCCTGCTGCTGCCCGTTTTCCTGCCGCTCTCGATTTTCCTGACCGTCGTCGAAGCGGGCCTGCGCTCCGGCGGAACCATCGAGATCTACGCGTTCAAAGAATAGACGCCCGCGGGTCTAGGGAACGGTGAGACGCCCGTTGCGCAGGGTCACGCCGGCGAGCTCCAGCGCGAAGGGACGCTCGGGTGTGGCGGCCAGGGAATAATCCAGCTCCTGCACCGGCTTGAACAGCGCCGCGGGAACGGCGAAGCCCGCGTAGCTGGCCGACAGCACCCGCACGCGCAGGCTCTGCGTCGCGCGGTCCAACTCCACCGCGGCCTCCACGGCCACCGACCGGCCGTTCCAGCTGCCGGACGCCTTCGCGGTTCCATCCAGGACCAGGCTGTCCAGCTTCAGGCCCGGAAAGCTCTTCTCCGCGAACGCCTGTATGTCCGCCGCGTCCACCTGCAGGCTGCGCACGATCGCCCGGTCCAGGCGCATCAGACGCATGTCGCTCCAGGCGAAATCACCGCGCCCGCCCTCGTAGAGCGGGAAGACGGAAAAATTCTCCAGATCGGCGGTCAGGCCGCGGATCTTCAGCCCCTGCGGCATGTCGATGCGGTCGGCGCTCAGCATCACGTTGCCCCAATCCGACGCGCCCGCGTCCCATGATCCCAAATCGACGTTCAGCCCGCGGACCTGGGTCTGTCCGGCCTCGAAGAACGTATAGGACACCCGAGGGACCGAGGCGGGGTTGGCGCGCCCGCGGCGCTGGCGGTAAAGCACGGCGGCGGTGCCGTCGGGAAGCGGCCAGCGCTCCAGCGCTTCGTACGCGCCCTGGAACCAGCCGTCGGGAGCGGCCATGGCCTTCACCGCCGCGGGCAGATCGCCGATCCTGTCCTCGGGCCCCATGCGGCCGTCCTTCACCAAGACGAACTCGGACAGTTCCGTCAACCGCTTGGCGTCGACGCCGCGCAGCAGAGCGTGCGGAAGCTTCAGCCACCGCTGGGTCCAATGGAACGTCTGCGGGTTGAAATACTCGTCGTCGGCCAGGAAAGCCACCGGCGCCACCGGGCGCGACGGCTCCCGCGCGGCTTCGATCCGGGCCAGGATTTCCGGGATCTTCCAGTCCGCGCGGGCGGGCGGACGGTTCTGCAGCAGGGTCATCGGCACCAGCGGAGTCGGAATCTGGAACGGACCGGCCAGGCCGAAGAAGAAATTCAGCGCGCAGACCAGCTGGAAAGCGGTCACGCTCCAGGTCACGCTCCCGGGCCAGGTGGCGGCCATGGCCAAGCCCAGCGGAACCAGCCCGGGAAACAGGAAGCGCATCTGACGGTCGGGCACGATGGTCCAGAAGACGTACGCGCAGACCACCCAATAGCCCAGGATCCAGCCGTTCTCCCTCCGCCGGACGTACTGCGGCGCCAGCAGGCTGATGAAGCCCAGCGCCCACAACGGCGGCCCCACTTCGCCGGCGGAAAGAACCAGGTACCGCAGCCAAGCGCCCCCGGTCATGAAGGAAGCGCCGCCCGTCGCCCACCCCCGCGCCAGCCAAGCCGGAATCAAGGTCCAATGCGTCCAGTACCACGGCAGGAAGATCACCGCCGACACCGCGGCCGCGGCCAGCACTTTCAGCCGCGCGTTCCGGTCGCCCAGCGCGCGCGCGCCGATCACGTAGGCCGGGATCATGTAGCTGAGGTAGCTCCATTTGTGGAGCATGCCGACGGCGTACACGACGCCGAAAAGCAGGGAGGGAATCCAGTACGTGAATCCGTCGCACTCGAGCAACGCCCAGTACCCCGCCGAGACCAAGGCGACGATCGACAAGTCGACCAGCTGCGTCGTCATCAAGTCCTGAAGGCCCGGGGCCGCGCAGAAGGCCAGGGTCGCGGCCAAGGCGCGCGAATCGGGCAGGAAGCGCCAGGAGATGCCGAAGAGGGACAGGGCCAGAAAGGCCATATAGCCCCAGTTCACCCAGAGCGCGGCGCGCGGCGGGTCCTTCGAGTCGTAGGCGCCGCTCAACAGCCATTGATAAACGGGCGGATAAGGCGGCGTTCCGGGCTTGAGCGCCGCGGGAGCGCCCGCGGCCTTGGCGTCATGATAATCCATCGCCATTTCCATCTGGACGGACTGCTCCCAGGACGGAGGCCGGATGTCCACGCGGATGTAATGACGGAGAAGCAGGGCTTCCACGGCCAGGAAGGCCGTCAGCCCGAGAAGGCTCAGAACGAGCGTTTTACGCGAGGGCCGCATCATCGGCGCGAACTCGTTCATCGAAGCGGTTCCATCCTAGTATATTTTTGTAGAATTCCGCCCTGATGAAAGCCGCGATCCTGATCGGCGGACAGGGCACCCGTCTGCGCCCTTTCACGCTTGAATCCCCCAAACCGCTGCTGCCGGTCCTCAACCGCCCTTTCCTTGAATACCAGTTCCGCATCCTGCGCGCTCACGGCGTGCGCGAGGCCGTGCTGTGCACGTCCTACCGCGCCGAAGACTTCCGCCGCGCCTTCGGCGACGGCCGCCGGCTGGGCCTGAAGCTGCGCTACGTGCGCGAGACCATTCCCTTGGGCACCGGCGGGGCGCTGAAGAACGCGGAGAAGTACCTGGGCGGCGGCACCTCGCTGATCCTCAACGGAGACGTGCTCAACGCGTTCGACATCCGCGCCTTCCTGCGCTTCCATCGCGCCCGCCGGGCGGAGATTTCCATCGCGCTGTCGCGGGTGAAGGATCCGACGATGTACGGACTGGTGCTCACCGACGAGAAGGGCTTCGTGCGCCGCTTCCTGGAAAAGCCCTCTTGGGACGAGGTCGAGACCAACACGATCAACGCCGGCGCGTATCTGTTCGAGCCGTCGGTGTTCGCGCATCTCCCCCCGGGCAAGACCTATTCCCTGGAACGGGGCCTCTTCCCCGAGCGTCTGGCCGACGGCGCCAAGCTGGGCGGGTGGGTCGCGCCGGGCTATTGGATCGACATCGGCACGGTGGAAAAATATCTTCAGGTCCATCTGGACATTCTGGAAGGGCGCACCCCGTTCCGCTCCGGCGACAGCGCGCGCACCTTGAAAGGCATCGTCGGCGCCAAGGTCGCGGGCGGCCAAGGCGTTAAGGTGGCGCCGTTCGCGCGCTTCTCCGGCTCGGTCAGCCTGGGACGCGGCGTGAAGATCGGCCGCGGCGCGCAATTGGCGGACTGCGTGGTGCTGGACGGCGCGGTCATCGGCGACGGGGCGCGTCTGGAGCGCTGCGTGGTGGGCGCCCGCGCGCGCGTCGGCACGCACGCGACCTTGGGTCCGGGCACGGCGCTGGCCGGCGGGTCGCGCGTCGGGGACTACAGCCAGCTATGACCGCGCGCCGCATCAAGACGCATCACGGACGCACCGGGAGATAAGCGACATGGATCCGATCAAATTCGGCACCGACGGCTGGCGCGGCATCATCGCGCGCGATTTCACCTTTCAGAACGTGCGGCGCGCGGCCCAGGCCATCGCCGATTACGTGAAGGAAGACCAGACCAAGAACGTGCGCAAGAAGACGCCCCTCTCGGGGCCGATGATCGTGGGCTACGACAAGCGCTTCCAATCCGACGTCTTCGCGCGCGAGATCGCCAAGGTGCTGGAAGCCAACCACCTGAACCCGACCTTGATGGCCGAAAGCCTGCCGACGCCGGCCGTCAGCTTCATGACGCACAAGCTGGGCGGCGTGGGCGTGATGGTCACCGCCAGCCACAACCCGCCGCAGTACAACGGGATCAAGATCAAGATCGACGGACGCGCCGCGCTTGAGAACGTCACGCAGGGCGTGGAAAGCTGGGTGGACCGAACCGCGCCCACGCGCGCGGCGGAGATCAAGACCAAGTCCTACCGCGACATGTACATCGCGTACCTGAAAAGCCGCGTCGACACGGGCAAGATCAAGTCCAAGCTGAAGCGCCCCGTCGTCATCGACTACATGCACGGCGCGGGCGCGGGCCTGATGCCGGACCTCCTCCCCAGCAAGCACCTGGTGGAGATCCGCTCATCGCACGACCCGCTGTTCGGCGGCGTGCACCCCGAGCCCATCGAGCAGTATCTGGGCGCGCTCTCCGAGGCGGTCAAGAAGAACAAGGCCCTGATCGGCCTGGCCGTGGACGGCGACGCGGACCGTTTCGGCCTGGTGGACGAAAACGGCAAGTACCTGACGCCGTGTCAGGTTTTCCCCATGCTGTGCCTGTACCTGATCGAGCACAAGAAGTTCACGGGCAAGATCGTGCAGTCGGTGTCCCTGGGCTACCTGGTGGAGCGCATCTGCAAGGAAAAGAACATCCCGTTCGAGCAGCTGCCCGTCGGGTTCAAGCACGTGGCCGAGCGCCTGGCGCAGGGCGAGGCCGTGATCGCCGGCGAGGAATCGGGCGGCTACGCGTGGAAAGGCGTCATCGCCGAGCGCGACGGCCTGCTGACCGCGCTGCTGTTCCTGGAGATGTGCACGACGCTCAACAAGACGCCGTCGCAGATCTGGAAGGAGATCGAGACGAAGTACGGCGCGTCCTTCTACAAGCGCATCGACTACCGCATCCACCGCCCCATCGCCGACAAGGCGGTCTGGACGACGAAGCTGATCAAGAAGCTCCCCAAGAAGATTCTCAACACGCCCATCAAGGAGCTGATTCAGACCGACGGCCTGAAGATCGTGCTGGAAGACGGACACTGGCTGCTGATGCGCCCGTCGGGCACGGAGCCCTTGATGCGCGTGTACGCCGAGAGCGACAAGGCCGAACGCACGCAGGGCCTGCTGGACGTGGCCAAGAAGTGGGTCGCGCCGAGCATCGGAACCCACTAGAGGCCATCCGAATGTTTCCCAAGAAGGCCATGGTTCTGGCGGCGGGCGCGGGAACGCGCCTGCGGCCGCTGACCTTCGAGACGCCCAAGCCCATGGTGCCGGTCGTCAACCGGCCGGTGATCCACCACGTGCTGGACAACCTGCTCAAACACGGCGTGGAAGAGGTGATGGTCAACCTCCACTCCATGCCCGAGCAGGTGCGCGGCTACTGCGGCGACGGCTCGCGCTGGAGCCTGAAGCTGCGCTACTCCCTGGAGCCGAAGCTCCTGGGCACCGCCGGGGCCATCAAGAAAGTCGAGAGCTTTTTAAAAGACGGCCCGTTCTTCGTGATGTCCGGCGACGGCCTGTCCGACATCGATCTGACCGCGATGTACGCGTTCCACCGCAAGCGCGGCGCCATCGCCACCATGGCGACCAAGCGCGTGGACGCGCGCTTCGAGTACGGCGTGACGCTGACCGACTCCTCCCAGCGCATCAAGGGCTTCATGGAGAAGCCGTCCTGGGGCGACGTGTTCTCCAACAAGGTCAACACGGGCATCTACCTGTTCGAACCCGAGGTCCTGAAGCTGATCCCGAAGGGCAAGGTCTACGATTTCGGCCACGAGCTGTGGCCCAAGCTCCTCAAGATGAAGAAGCCCATCTTCGCCTACGAGACCGACGCCTACTGGTGCGACGTGGGCAACCTGGCCGAATACCGCCGCTGCCAGATCGATTGCCTGGACCGAAAGGCCAAGATCAACATCCCCGGCGTGGAGATCCGCAAAGGCGTCTGGGTGCAGGAAGGCACCGTCGTGGACCTGAAGGCGAAGATGATTCCTCCCGTGGTCATCGGCAAGGGCGGCAAGGTGGCCGCCGGCGCGGTTGTGGGACCTTACTCCGTCATCGGCGACCGCGCCAACATCGGCGCCGGGGCGAACCTGGAGCGCTGCATCCTGTTCGACAACGTGACCGTCGGCGACGGCGTGCAGCTCACCAACTGCATCATAGGCCCCAACGGCAACGTGCGCGAGAACATCTCCGTGTTCGAAGCCGCCGTCCTGAACATCCGGCAGTAGCCGCCTCGCCATGAAGCTGACGACCCCGCGCCTGGCGCTGCGCCCCATCCGCCTCTCGGACGCGCCGTTCGTCTACGACATGGCGGTCCGGCCGGGCGTGGCCGTTCCCGCCGGCTACCCCACCCCGTCGTCCTTGCGAGACAGCCGCGCGCGCGTGACGAAGTTCGTGGCCGCCTGGCGAAAGAAGACGCCCACCCACATGACCTTCTCCATTCTCCGCCGCTCCGACGGCGCTTGGTTGGGGTTGGCGAATCTGCGGTGGCCCCACGGCGGCGTGGGCGAACTGGGCTACAGCCTCCATCCCGACCACTGGGGCCAGGGCTACGCCTCGGAGGCGGTCAAATTCCTGGTCCACCTGGCCTTCGTCGAATTCGGCGCCCACCGCGTCCAGGCGACCTGCTGGGTCAAGAATACGCGGTCCGTCGGCGTGCTTAAGAACGCCGGCCTTAAAAAGGAAGGCACCCTCCGGGGCTACCTGAAGCGCGGAAAAGTCGTCCGCGACGAATTCATGTTCGGTCTGGCCCGAAAAGATCAGTAACTGTTGTTAACAACAGTTAAGAATTCCCCTAAACGGCTGGCAAGTTGCCGAATATAGCTCTACACTCAAGAAATGTCCACGACCGTGATAATTTCGATCTTGGTCGCCATTCTCATCTATCTGCTCGGCCTTTTCACTTCTTTTCATTTCTTCCGTAAGGGTTCCATCGCGGCAAGATGCTTTTCGACACCCATACTCATCATTCTCGTATTCCAGCCGATTTGGGTGTTCGTTCAAGTCCTCTATCTAGACGGCAAAGGGTTTACCGAGGCGTTAATTGACCTGCCCTTTCTCATCCCGATTGGACTTCTCATCACGGGACCGCTGATTGCGTTATGTACATTTTCCATTTGGAGCTACTTCGCGTTAATTCCGCTTCTATCCAAGCCTCGCAAGAAGATTCCCGCATCGCAATTCGCATTCGCTGCGCTTTCTATTTTTCTTCTCACTATCGCGGTATGGGGTACTTTTAAAATGGGAGGTTGGCCTAGGCTCAAGCCTGGTTGGCGTATCGGCTTTTAACCCCTCAGAGCCCTCAATATTCTTCACTTCCGACTGTCCCCGGGGACAGTCGGATTGTGAATTCCGGGGATAACTTCCCTAGCGCTCCGACGAGAAATTGCTATAATCGCCTATCCTGCCGTCGGCGGCCCAAGCCGCCCAAAGCACGGCAGCGGAGGACACACCACATGCAGCGTAAAGGCAAGTATTTCTTCAATTCCGAGTCGGTGACCGAAGGCCATCCTGACAAGGTTTGCGACCAGATTTCCGACTCCGTCTTGGACGCCGTGCTTGCCGTGGATCCCACCGCCCGCGTCGCCTGCGAGACGTTCGTCGCCCGCGGCCTCGTCATCGTCGGCGGCGAGATCACCACGAAGGCCATGCTGGACGTGGACGCCCTCGTCCGCCAGACCATCAAGGACATCGGCTACACCCGCCCCGAGTACGCGTTCGACTCCGCCTCCTGCGCCGTGCTCAACGCCATCGGCCGCCAGTCTCCCGACATCGCCCAGGGCGTGGACACCGGCGGCGCCGGCGACCAGGGCATCATGTTCGGCTACGCTTGCCGCGAGACCGACGAGCTCATGCCCCTCCCCATCATGCTGGCCCACAAGCTGGTGAAGAAGCTGGCCGACGTGCGCCGCTCCGGCCAGCTCTCCTACCTGGGACCGGATGGCAAGTCCCAGGTCTCCGTGGAGTACCTGGACGGCCGCCCCGTCCGCGTGGACACCGTGGTCCTCTCCACCCAGCACGGCCCCGAGATCCTGGACAAGTCCGGCGACCAGATCACCGAGAAGGCCCGCAAGGAGATCATCGACGTCATCATCCGGCCCGTCCTGGGCAAGCGCCTGATCGACGACAAGACTCGCTTCCTGGTCAACCCGACCGGCAAGTTCGTCGTCGGCGGGCCCGCCTCCGACACCGGCCTGACCGGCCGCAAGATCATCGTGGACACCTACGGCGGCCGCGCCCCGCACGGCGGCGGCGCGTTCTCCGGCAAGGATCCGACGAAGGTGGACCGCTCCGCCTGCTACATGGCGCGCTACATCGCCAAGAACGTGGTGGCCGCCGGTCTGGCCGAGGAGTGCACGGTCCAGCTCGCCTACGCGATCGGCGTGGCCGAGCCCGTCGGCGTCTACTTCGACACGCACGGCACCGGCCAGGCCGATGAAGCGCGCATCGAAGCCGCCGTCCGCAAGCTGTTCCCGATGACGCCGAAGGGCATCATCGACACGCTCAAGCTGCGCCGCCCCATCTACCGCCAGACCGCCGCGTACGGCCACTTCGGCCGCACCGAGAAGGGTTTCGAGTGGGAGAAGACGGACAAGGCCGTGGCCCTGCGCGAGGAAGTCCTCGGCAAGGGCGCGAAGGCGAAGAAGGCCCTGGCCATCGCCTAAGCCGGACCGTTCCGCTGAAAAGGGCTCCGTCCTCACGGACGGGGCCCTTTTTCATGTTGTAGAATCCACTCATGAACAAGACCGTGGCCAACGCCGCTGAAGCGGTTTCGCGCATCCCCGACAGAGCGACCATCATGGTCGGCGGGTTCGGGGTGTGCGGCCTTCCCGAGAACCTGCTCGCGGCCCTGCTTGCCGCGGGCCCCAAGAACCTGACGCTGATTTCGAACAACGCCGGCCTGGACGAGTTCGGCATCGGCACCTTGATCCGCAACGGACAGGTCAAGAAGATGATCATGTCCTACGGCGGCGAGTGCAAAGCCTTCGAGGAAATGGCGCTGGACGGCCGCCTCCAGGTGGAGTGGAATCCCCAGGGGACTTTGGCCGAGCGCATCCGCGCCGGCGGCGCCGGCATCGCCGGCTTCTTCACGCCGACCGGCTACGGCACGCCCGTCGCCGAGGGCAAGGAGACGCGCCAGTTCGACGGACGCTGGCACGTGTTCGAGCGCGGCCTGAAGGCCGACTTCGCCTTGATCAAGGCGTGGAAGGGCGACGTGCTGGGCAATCTGGAGTACCGCAAGACCGCCCGGAACTTCAACCAGGTGATGGCGACCGCCGCGGCCTGCGTCCTGGCCGAGGTCGAACAGCTGGTGGAGATCGGCGGACTGCACCCCGACCACATCCACACGCCCGGCATCTACGTGGACAGGATTTTCCCCGGACCGAAGTACCTGAAGCCCATCGAGAAACTCACCGTGAGGAAGGCCGCCGCCCATGTCTGATCCCAAAGACGCGCGTCTCGTGATCGCCAAGCAGGCCGCGCGCCTGCTCCAGGACGGCAACTACGTCAACCTGGGCATCGGCATCCCCACCTTGATCCCCGGCTTCCTTTCGAAGGACGTGGAGATCACCCTTCACACCGAGAACGGCATGCTCGGCTACGGTCCCTACCCGCACGAGGGCGAGCAGGACCCCGATCTGATCAACGCCGGCAAGGAGACCATCACCGAGCTCCCCGGCTGCTCCTACTTCGGCTCGCACGACTCTTTCGCCATCGTCCGCGGCGGCCACCTGGACGCCACCGTCCTGGGCGCCATGGAGGGCTCCGCCGACGGCGCCCTGGCCAACTGGATGATCCCGGGCAAGAAGGTGAAGGGCATGGGCGGCGCCATGGACATGGTCGCCGGCGCCAAGAAGGTCATCGTCGCCATGGAGCACGCCACCAAGGACGGCAAGCCCAAGATTCTCCCGAAGTGCACCTTGCCCCTGACCGGCAAGGGCGTGGTCAGCGTGATCGTCACGGAACTGGCCACCTTCGACGTGACGAAGGACGGCCTCGTCCTGACCGCGCTCCACCCCGACGCGACCGTCGAGTCCGTCAAGAAAGTCACCGGCGCCCCCTTCACGGTCGCGCCGAACCCCACGCCGTACCAGCGTTAGAGGGAACATCTCTCCCGCCCCGGGGTTCAAACCTCTGTCCGAAGCGGAGTTCCTGGAACAGAACGCCGCGCTGGTGTACAACCTGGCGCTGCGCCTGACCGGCAACCGCGCGGACGCGGAGGATTTGGCGCAGGACGCGCTGTTGCGGGCGATCAAGGCGCTGCCGCGGTTCCGCGGCGAAAGCCTGGCGTCGACGTGGGCGTACCGCATCACCGTCAACGCGTGGAAGAACCGGGTCCGAGCCGAGAAGCGGCGCAAGTTTTGGCGCACGGTCACTTTGGGGCTGGTGTCCGGCGAAGACGGCGAGGACGAGATTCGGGACATCAAGGCCGACGATCCGCCTCTCGACGCCGATCTGGCGAAAGCGGAGAAGGCGGCCGCGGTGCAGAAGGCTTTGCTGACTTTGGACGGCGACGACCGGGCGATCGTGATCCTGAGAGAGATCGAAGAGAAGTCCTACGAGGAGATCGGCTCGGTGCTGGGCCTGCCTCAAGGAACCGTGAAATCGCGCCTGTTCCGCGCCCGCGCGAAGCTGAAGACGCTGTTGACGGAGACGGTGGCCACCTCATGATTAACGACGAGACCCTGGAACTCCTTTCCGCCTACCTGGACGGCGCCCTGCCCGAAGCCGAGCGTCTGGCCCTGGAGGCGCGGCTCGCCGCCTCCGCCGACCTGCGCCGCGAGCTGGACGGCTTGCGCGGCGTGTCGAAAGCGATCAAGGATCTCCCCAAAGAACCCCTTCCGTCCGGATTTCTCGCGCGCCTTCAGGCCCGTCGCGCCCGCGGCGAGCAGCCGCGCCAGGACTGGGTGTTCCTGCCTCCGGTGCTGCGGCCCGTCGCCCTGGCGCTCTCCTGCGGCGCCGTCGCGCTGATGATCTGGGACAAGGTCACGGTTCCGCCGCCGGATGCTCCCCGGCACAGCATGAACGAAGCCAAGGTCGCTCCGGCGGCCGACGCTCCCGTCAACCGTTTCGACGTCAGCCAGCGCGCCGCCGGAGCGTCCGGCGCCGACTCGCTCAGCGCGGCCGACGGCTCCGCCCTTTCCGTCGTCGGCGCCGCCTCCGAGCCCGTGAGGCGCGACGAGGTTCTTCCCGCCATCGCCGAGCGCGGCGAAAAGAACGCGGCGCCCGCGCCGTCCGCCAAACCCGGCCTTCAGGCCGGCGCCCTGGCCGCGGTCCGCGGCGGCGGCCTGCGCGCGCGCGCGCCGGGACAGCCTCTCGAGGCTCCGGGATCGGCCGCGCCGGAAGCGGCGCTGACCGACCGGACTCGAATCGCCATGACCGAGGAGGAGCGCTCGGCGCGCAACGAGCAGATGTTCGATTACATCGAGAGTCAGAAAAAGAAAATGGGCATCGCCCAGGTCATGCCGAAATCGACCCGCGCGCGCGCGGCCGCCGCGCTGGCCGCTCCCGCCATCTCCGCCCCGGCTCCCACTCTGCTGAAGAAGTCCGAGAGCGAGGGCCTCGCCGCCGCCGACTCTGTCATCGAAAAAAAGATGTTCGGGCCCGGGCGGCTGGCGCCCGACGCCGGGCTGGTGTTCTCGGACGCCCGCAGCTTGGGGTCGTCGTGGGTTCTTCTGGGTTTCCCCGGAATCCCGCCCACGACCGATTTCACGGCCGGCCGCCTGGTGCTGATCAAGCCTTCGGCCACCAAGATTCTCTCGGTGGCCTCGGACGCGGGCGCCGTGACGGTCACCTTCCGTTCCCTCCTTCCGGAAGAAACCGCGGACCCCGCCAAGGACCGCGTGGCGCCCATTCCCAGCGAACCGAAGACGGTCTTGATCCTGGACGCCTCACCCCGCTGACGGAACATTCCGGCGGCCGCGGAGTCCCACCTCCATCACCAGGAGGTGGATCATGAAGCTCTTGAAAATGACGGCCGCACTCGCCCTCGGGCTTTTCTCCGCGCCGGCGTCGGCGCAGCAGTTGATGGCCTGGCCCGTCGGGATCGCGCCGAATCTCTGGCGCGGATTCATGCCCGGACCGACGCCGCGTCCTCTTCCCGTTCCCCGCCCGTTCCCGCTGCCGACCCTGCCGCCCGAAGCCGCCCCGGTGACCATGTCCGGCTACCGCGTGGAAGGCGTCGTGACCGACCGGGTCGCGGACCTGACCTACCGCATCACCTTCCACAATCCCACCGATCGCCGCCTGGAGGGCGTCCTGATGGTGCCCATCCCGGCCGACGCCGCGCTGTCCGGCTTTTCCATGACCGTCGGCGGCAAGCTCACCAAGGGGGAGCTCATCGAATCCGGACAAGCGGCCGCCATCTACGAAAGCATCGTCCGGCAGATGCGCGACCCCGGCCTGCTGGAACTGGTCGGTGAACGCATGTTCCGCGCCCGCGTGTTTCCCATAGAGCCGCGCGGCGACATCGTCGCGACCTTGAAGCTCACGCAGACTTTGCCCCTCAGCGGCGGGCTGGTATCCCTGCGGGTGCCGATGCGCGCGGCCCGCCAGTCGTCGGCGGAGACCGGGCGGGGCTCCGCGCGCATCGAGCTGCGGACCACCGCTCCCATGCGCAGCCTGTTCGCCCCGAATCCCGAGTTTCACATCGAGCGCCGCGGCGAAAACGAGGCGACGGCGACTTATGAGGAGGGTCCCGGCGGTCCGCAGGACCTGGCGTTGATGTTCTCGCTCCGGCAGGATCCCCTGGCCGCCGGCGTCCTGGCCTACCGCGAATCCGGAGAGGACGGGACGTTCCTGCTGACGTTGTCGCCGAAGCTGGAGGACGCGGCGGCGAAGGCCGCGCCGAAAGACGTCGTCTTCATTCTCGACCGCTCCGGCTCCATGGCGGACGACGGGAAGATCGACCAGGCCAAAAAAGCCCTCCAGTACTGCGTGGCTCGCCTGGGGCCGGACGACCGCTTCGGCATCGTGGACTTCGCGACGGACTGGAGCGCGCTGGAGGAGCGCCTGCTGCCGGGAGACGCGGGAAACAAAGCCCGCGCCAAACGCTACATCGAGGGGTTGGACGCCGCGGGCGGCACCAACATCGAAGCCGCTTTGGAGGAAGGCCTGAAACTTCTCGCTCGCCGCGACGGCCGCGTGCCGATGATCTTCTTCCTCACGGACGGCGTCCCGACGGTCGGGCAGACGGACGTCAACGCCTTGCTCGCGAAAATCTCCGGGGAGAACGCGGACGTCAAGGCCCGCCTGTTCAACTTCGGAGTCGGCTCCGACGTGAACACCCTGCTGCTCGACAAGCTGGCCGACGGCGGCCGCGGGGCCCGGGATTACGTGGCGCCGGGGGAGGACATCGAGGCGAAGGTGTCCGCTCTTTACCAAAAGGTCGCGCGGCCGGCGCTGACCGACGTGCGCGTCGAATGGCAGGGCGTGGAGGCCGCCGACGTTTATCCCCGCCCCGTGCCGGACCTGTTCCACGGCTCCGAGCTGACTTTGTACGGACGCTACAAGAACGGAGGACGGGGAACCTTGGTCGTCACCGGAAAATCCGGCGGCCGCGACGTCCGTTTCTCCTATCCGGTCGACCTTCCGGCGGAGCAGACGCGGAACGCCTTCCTGCCGCGCCTGTGGGCCGGCCAGAAAATCGCGCACGAGCTCGACGCCCTGCGCCTCTCCGGACGGCCCGCCGACGCGGAAGCGGTGGCGTCGATCGTGAAGCTCGCCAAGAAATACGGGATAGTGACGCCGTACACATCTTTCCTGGTCACGGAGGAAGGCGCCGACCGCCGCATGGCGGAAGAGCAGGGCCGACGGCGCTTCGAAATCATGTCTCGGAACGCGCTGGACAGCGGCTTCGCCGGCGGCGCGGGGACCGCGGCGGCGGCGCAGGCGGATTCCTTGAGCCTCAAGAAGATGTCGGGCAGCGTCAGCGCCGCGCGCGGCTTCAGCATGGCGGCTCCGGCCGCCGCGCTTCAGGCGTTCGAACAGGAAGCGAGGGCGGACCTCAAGGCGAAAGGGCGGGCGACGGTCGAAACGAAAACCATCGGCGACAAGACGTTCTACAAGCGCGGCGCGACGTGGACGGACGCCGACGCCGAGACCGACGCGGCGTCCTCGCGCGCGAAGGTCGTCCTGAAGGCCCGCGGCGCGGAGTACTTCGACGCGCTGGCGAAATCGCCGGAATTGGCGCGATGGTTCGCGCTGGGCGACGACGTGGCGGTGCTGTGGCGCGGGACCGTCTACCGCGTGGTCAGCGCGGAATGAAAGTGATGGACAACGGGGGGAGGTCGCGGATCGGGTGCGCGGCGTCGATCACCAGGTCGCCGCGGTTTCCGGAGACCGCGGCCTCCCCCCGGCCGTTCCGGCCGGACAGCGCCGCGGCCAGGTAATAGCGGCCGGCGGGAAGCCCGGAAAAAGAGAATCTCCCGCGGGCGTCCGGCTCGGCCGAGGCGACCAATCCGGCGGCGTCGAGCAGGTACGGCGCCGCCGGATCCTCTTTCAAATACAGCGCCAGACGCGCCGGCCCGGGAGCGCGCAGGACCCCCGACACGCGTCCGAGACGCGAAGAGCCCGCTCCGTCGATTCCGAGAAGCCCCGGCGCGACGCCCCCCGCCTCACCCGCCTTCGCCGCCCAACGGGCGGCCGATTCGCGGTCTCCCTGATGCGCGTACGCCCGCGCGAGCGCGGCCGCCCCAAGCGGGCCGACGCGCCACGACCTCTCGTCGGAGACCGCGCCCAGGGCCGCGAGCGCCTCCGGCGACGGCCGCACCGCCGCCGAGTGGGAGAGCAGCAGCGAGGGCGCCAGCGCGTCTCCGCGCGCGACGCCCAGAAGCAGGGCGTCGCGCAGGCCGGACAGATCCCAGCGCTTCGTCTCCTCCTCGTAAAGCGCGCGCAGCGCGGGAAGGGTCCGCGCGTCGCCGGGAACCGCCGCCGCGGCGCGGTAATAGGAGCGGGCGTCGGCGTCGGCGAAAATGTCCCGAGACAGCGCGTACTCGTCGCGGCCCGGTCCGCGCGGGCCGTCGGTCATCACGACGTAGACCGTCTTGCCGAGCGCGGCGGGGGCCGCCAGCGGACGGCCGACCCCGCGGATCGCGCCTATAACGGCCAGAACGAACTCCAGGGCGACCAGCGATACCAGCAGGGCCGACGAACGGCGGCGGCGACCGCCGACCCAATCGCGCGCGGCGACCGAGGCCGGAATCAGCGCCAACGCGAACAGCGCGGCCGTCGCGAACGGTTCCAGCGCGTTCAGGCCGGCGTAAGGAAACCAAACCAGCATGATGAGATCCATGCTTCGGCTCCACAGCCTCCAGGTCATGACGCCGGCGAACACAGGCCCTAAGGCCAACCCGGTCCAGGCGGCCCGGCCCGAGGGGCGGAGCTGAACGGCCCTTTTCAGAGAACGCCCCAGACCGGTTCCGCACAGAATGAGAAGGACCACGACCGCGGCCGAAAATGCCATCCGACCGCCCGGCCGCGCCAAGAACGCCCATGCGAACCGATACAGCGCGAAGCCGCCGCGGCGCGGCAGGATGAAGTCCGCGCCCAAAGGCAGGCGCGACGCGAAGAGCATCGCGGCCAGCGTCGCGGACGCGCCCAGCGCCGCCAGCGCGATCATGCTCTAGGCTCCGGCCGCCGTCACCGGCGTCCCTTGATGCGGATCGCCGTCGGGAAGCCGTCGTCGGAACCGCTGCGCCGCGGGGCCCGCTCCGCGCGCGAGCGTTCCGCCAGCGCGATCAGGCGCGGACTGTCCATGCCGTACGCCGCGCCGTCGAAGCCGCCCCAGCACTGACGGTACTCCAGCCCCGCGCGTTCGGTCTGCGCCATCAGCTCGGTGAGCGCGTAGATTCTCACGCTCAGGAACGACGGCGTGCGCTTGCCGTCCCCGGACACGATCGTGCGCTTGTTGTCCAGCCGTCCCTTTTGGAAATCGAACGCGATCTGATCCAGCACCACCGCGCCGCGGCCGTCCTCCCCGTTTTCCCAGAAATTCGGCTCGAAATGGCGCATCAGCCATTCCTTGTTCAGCACGTCGATCAGTAGCTTCGCGCCGGGCTTGAGCGCCTTGCGCACGCAGTCCAGGGCGCGCTCGTCGTCGCGGTCGGTCGGCAGCTGGCCGAAGGCGCCGTCCAGGCTGACCACGGCGTCGAATTCGGCGCGGTAGGAGATCTTGCGGGGGTCGGACTTGATGAAGTGCACGTTCAGACGCTCGCTTTTGGCCGCCGCGCGCGCTTCGGTCAGCGCGCGCTCGTCGGGATCGATGCCCAGCACGCGATGCCCGCGGCGGGCCAGCTCCAGGGTGCGCCGCCCGGAGCCGCAGCCCAGGTCCAGCACGCGCGAACGCGGCTCCAAGCCCAAGAAGCGCTCCACGCCGTCGATCTGCGCCTTGATGTGCGCGTGGGGGCGCCGGGTCGGGTCGTCCTCCAGGTGCATCCGCCACCACGACAGGGCTTCCTTCTTCATGGCCGGATTCTATATTAACGGGGCCCCGCTCCGCTCCCCGCCCTCCCGCCGGAAGACGCGGCGAAACGGGGTGAAGTAGAGATCCAAGCAGGACGTGAATTCGTATTCCTCCCGCTCCGCCAGGCCGAAAGCCACGTCGGCGTTGGTCGCGGGCATCTCGTACGTGCCGAACAGCACGTCCCACACCGGGAACATGAAGGCGAAGTTCTTGTTCACGTGCGCCGGATGGTAGCTGTGATGGACCTGATGATGCGCCGGCGACCCAAAGACGCGGTTCAGCGGACCCGGCCATTTGACCCAGATGTGAGAGTGGCGCAGATTGTAGCCCAGCGCGTTGTAGGCGAAGACGAAAATGCCTATCCCCATGACGGCCGGTTGGTTCGGAACGTAGCCCAGCAGAACGGAGGCGACCGCCGTCGTCGCCGCGGTGCAGAGCCCCATGCCCAGCGCGTACGCGATATTGTCCACCGGATGCTCGCGGTAGTTGGTCAGTGGGTGCATCACGCGCGCCGAATGATGCACCTTATGGAACTCCCACAGCGGAGGAAATTTGTGCTGGCAGTAATGGATGACCCACGCCGTGAAATCGTAGGCCAGGGCCGCGAAAAGGGAGAATCCCAACAGCACCGGCCACGCAACGTCCAGGCTGGGAACCCTCGCCGCGCTCAGCGAGCCGCCGAATATTTTTTCGATCGCCCGGAACGACCCGCCGGTGACGAAGGCCGTGAAGCCTCCGTACAGGAATATCCTGAACACCTGATGAAAGAAGAAATAGCGGACGTCCAGCCACGCGGAGCGGGTACGCCAGACTTCGCGCGGGAAAAGAAACTCTCCGAGGGCGACCGCGGGGCGGCCCGAACGGGCCGCGCGTCGGACCAAGGACCGATGCGCCGCGACGGCCATGAGCAGGGAGGTGGCCAAGTAAAGAGCGAATATCCGCTCGTGCGGATTCAGCGGGTACGATAAAATCCGAAGAACGTAATGACGGAATGCCGCGACGCCGTCGAAAAAGAAATCCCGCGCGCCGCCAAGATAAGCCGCCACGCCACCAGGGTAGCCCGCCTTGGCCGCCGACGCAAGTGCTTCGGACCGGACTAGGCCTTTAGGCCCAGAGCGGTCCGGGTCCGGGGACCCTGAATCCGGGGGCCTGAACCGGCTACTCTTGAATCAGCACCCCGTCTTCCTCCTCCCCGACGCGACAGCGGCGGGACTCCGGAAGCGGATGTCGCGAAAGGAAGTAACGCCCCCTTTCCGCGGCGCGAAATTGAAGTCCGCCTCCCACCCCTCGGAGGCGGACTTCTTCGTTTTTTAGTAGACTCGGCGCAATGGAACTGAAAATCGGCGTCGTCCAGAACCACCCCCAATTCCTCAAGACCGGCCCGAACCTGAAGGCCGCCCTCGAGCTGATGGACGGCCTGGAGGCCGACCTCTGGGTCCTCCCGGAGTTCTTCGCCTCGGGCTACAACTTCAAGACCAAGAAGGAAGCGGCCAAGTGCGCCGAGCGCGCCGACGGCCCGCTGTCCTCGGTCCTGCGGGCCTACGCCGCCAAGAACGACTGCGCCATCGTCGCCGGCTTCCCGGAGAAGGCCGGCGCCAAGCTCTACAACTCCGCGCTGTTCGTCTCCGCGGCGAAAACGCGCGTGTACCGCAAGACGCACGTGTTCGGCGGCGAGAAGCGCTTCTTCTCCCCCGGCGACACCGGCTTCTGGACCGAGAAGGTCAAGGGCGTGTCGGTGGGCGTGATGATCTGCTTCGACTGGTTCTTCCCCGAAAGCGCGCGCACCTTGGCGCTGAAGGGCGCGCAGGTCATCGCCCACCCGGCGAACCTGGTCCTGCCGTGGGGACCCGAGGGCATGAAGATCCGCTCGCTCGAGAACCGCGTCTTCTCGGCCACCGCCAACCGCATCGGCTCCGAGCGCGGGCTGGGCTTCATCGGACAGTCCCAGGTGGTCGCCCCCAACGGGGAGCTGTATTTCCGGCTCAGCAAGGACAAGGCGCAGGCCGCGGTCATCGCGGTGGACGCCTGGACGGCGAAGGACAAGAAGGTCCACCCCGCCAACGACCTGTTCGCCGACCGCCGCCCCAAGTTTTATGCCCGTTGAACGCCGCCGCAAGACCCCGTCGCTGATTCCCAAGGCGGTCCGCGAGTCGCTGACCGAGGTCGCCGACCTGATGTTCCCTCCGGACTCGAACATGCACGGCACGGTGTTCGGCGGAAAGGTCCTGCAGATGGTGGATAAGGCCGCCGCGGTGTGCGCCATGCGCCACGCGGGCAAGCCCTGCGTCACGGTCGCCATGGAGCGCGTGGAGTTCCTGGTCCCCATCCGCGTGGGCACCTTCCTGATCGCCCAAGCCCACGTCAACCACGTGGGCCGGACCTCCCTGGAGGTCGGCGTGGACGTCTACGCCGAGGACATGCCCGGCGGCGCCCGCCAGCACACGAATTCCTGCCTGGTCACCTTGGTCGCCGTGGACAGCCGCGCCCAGCCCACCGCCGTCCCCCCGCTGGTCGTGGAAAGCCGCGACGAGCAGGAGCGCTGGTCCGCCGCCGAGGCCCGGCGCCTGGCCCGCCTCGAACTGAAGCGTCCGAAGCCCCGCTGACCTTGAAAGCCGCCCTGCTTTCGGTCCTGCTGCTGTCCGCGCCCTCCCTCTCCGGCGCGCGCGTCCGGGTCCACGGCCACCGCGGCTGCCGGGCCGTCCGCCCGGAGAACACCTTGGCGGCGTTCGACGAGGCCCTACGCGTGGGCGCCGACGTCCTGGAACTGGACATGGTGGTGACCAAGGACGGGGTCGTCTCGGTCTCCCACAACAAGTCCATCGATCCGGCCATCTGCCTGGGTCCCGGCGGCAAAACCGCCGAACCGGTCGCCATCCACTCACTGACCCGGGCGGAATTGGACCAGTACGATTGCGGGGCCCTCAAGAACCCCCGTTTTCCGCGCCAACAGCCGCGCCCGGGCGAGAAGATGCCCACCTTGGAGGCCGTCTTCGACCTGGTCGCCCGTTCCACCTACCCGGCGGCGGCGGCCATGCAGTTCAACATCGAGACCAAGATCGTCCCTGGGGAGCCGGACCTCTCCCCCGAACCGGCGGAATTCGCCCGGTTGGTCGTCGGCCTGGTCAAAAAGCACCATCTGGAGTCCCGCGTGATCGTCCAGTCCTTCGACGACCGGACTTTGCGGGAGGTCCGCAAGCTGGCCCCGAAGATCCGCCTGTCCCTCCTGACCTCGGACAACCACCTGGACTACGTCGCGTTGGCCAAGGGTCTGGGCGCGGAGATCATCAGCCCCGACTCCCAATGGATCACGGCCGACGACGTGGCACGGCTCCATAAGGCCGGCGTCCAGGTCGCGCCCTGGACGGTGGACGACAAGGCCGGCTGGGACCGCCTGATCGCCATGGGGGTCGACGCCATTATCACGGACGATCCCGAGGCGCTGATCTCCGAACTGAAGTCCCGCCCGTAGCC
>JBIOJO010000031.1:0-45257 GCA_044450965.1 Elusimicrobiota bacterium
CGGGCGCCGGGGGCTCGACGGCGACGGGCGCGGCGGCGGGGGCGACCTGGTGCAGATAGGCTTCCAGCTTCGTCCGGGATTCCGGCTTGAGCCGGTGCAGAACCAAGCTCAGATTGAAGCCTTCGGACTGCGCCGGCGCGGGCCGGCCCATCTGCGCGCCGAATTTCTTCAACAGCGACGCCACGTCCACCGGCCCGCCCTGCAAAAGCAGGACGTGGCGGTCGGGATCCTCGGCGCTGGGCGTGGCGCGGATTTCCCAGCGCTCCATTAAGCCTCGCCCGGGAGAAGCATCATGTCGACGATCACGTCCACCGCGGTGGATTTCTTCTGAACGTCTCCCGGCGCGACGGCCCGGAACAGCACGCCCCCGCGCGAGCACGCCTCCTCCAGAGCGTCGACCTTGGCCGGCGGCCAGCCTTCCACCACGGCCAGAACGGCGACCGCCTTCGCCGCGCGCGCCTTCTCGAAAATGGCGTTCGGATCGCTCACGCCGTCCACTTCCAGCGTCAGCACCTGGCGCAGGTACAGGGGCTTCTTCGAAATGGTCCGCGCCGCCTGGGACAGGAAAGCCGCGAACGCGCCGCGCGCCTCCGCGCAGGCGAAGGTGTGCACGTACGCGACCCGGCGGATCTGATCCTTCGCCGCGGCGGCCGGAATTTCCTCGGCGACCGGCGCGGGAGCGGGCGCTTTCGCGTCGGCGGCGGGAGCCGCTTTCGGCGCTTCCGCGGGCTTCGGGGCCGCGGCAACGGGGGCCGGTGCGGGCGCGACGGGCTTCGGCGGCTCCACCGGCTTCGGAACGGCGGCGGCGGGCGCGGGAATCTGAGGCGCGTCCGATCCGAGGGAGATCTCGAGCGGCGGCCGGGCATCCGACGCGTGAGGCTTGGGCGCTTCCGCGGGCTTCGGCGCCTCGATCTTTTTGGCCGGCGGCAGAGATCCCGCGCGAGGAGCGAGTTCGATATGCAGATCATCCGGCGGCGGAGGCGGCGGAGTCGGCGGCGGCGGCGGCGCGGGCGGCTTCACGGCCTCCACGGGTTTGGGCGGCTCGATGGGCGGCGGCGGCGCCGCCGGCTTGGGAGGTTCCACCGGCTTCGGCTCCGCGGCGATGGGGACCGGGGCGGGCGCGGCCAGCTTCGGCGGTTCCGCCGGCGCGGCGGAAGGCGCCGGAGACCCCGAAAGGCCCGACAGGATGTCGTCCAGATCCGAGAGGATTCCCTGGATGTCGTCCGGCTGATTTTTCGGCTCGTCGGCCATCGTCACTCGCCGCCGGTGCCCAAGCCCTTCAGGCGGAGGGCGACGTCCTCGGGATTGGTCGCCTCCTCCAGAACGGTCTTGTCGTCGATTTTTCCCTCCGCGAACAGGCGCAGGAGGTCCTGGTCGAAGGTGTGCATGCCGTAGTACGCCCCGCCTTCCAGAACCTTGCGCAGCTCGGCGGTCTTGCCTTCCAGCAGGTGGCGCCGCACGATGCTGTTTCCGATCAGCACCTCGGTGGAGGGAAAGCGGGATTTGCCGTCCTTGGAAATCACCAGGCGCTGGCCGATCACGCCCTTCAAGCAATTCGCCAGCTGCTGCCGCACCTGGCCGTGCTGATGAGCGGGATGGACGTCCACGATGCGGTCCACGGTCTGCGTCGCGTCGAGGGTGTGGATGGTCGAAAGCACCAGGTGGCCGGTTTCGGCGGCGGAGATCGCGGCCTGCATGGTTTCCAAATCGCGCATCTCGCCGATGACGACCACGTCGGGGTCCTGGCGCAGGATGTGCTTCAGCGCGCTGCCGAAGCCGTGGGTGTCCAGGCCGACCTCGCGCTGGACGATGGTGGACTTCTGGTCGACGTGGAAATACTCGATCGGATCCTCGATGGTGATGATCCGGCACTGGCGGTTCGCGTTGATGTGGTTGAGAAAGCTGTTGAGCGTGGTCGTCTTGCCGGCGCCCGTGATCCCGGAGAACAGGATGAGACCGCGGCTCTCGGCGGCCAGCTTGGTCAGAGGATCGACGGGGAGGTTCAGCTCCTCGAACGTGCGCAGCTTCACCGGGACGACGCGCAAGGTCAGGCCGATGGAGCCCTTCTGGCGGTAGACGTTGACGCGGAAGCGCGCCACGCCCTGAAGGCTGTAGGCCAGGTCCAGCTCCATCTCCTTCTCGAACTCCGCGGACTGCTCCTTCGTCATCAGCTGCTGGGCGACGGCGGCGACGTCGGCCTCGGTCAGCCGCTGAAGGTTCGTGGCCAGGATCATGGAGCCGCGCACGCGCAGGGCGGGCACGGAGTCGGCCTTGAAATGGATGTCCGAGATGTCCTTCTCGACCATCAAAGTCAGAAGATTCTTAATGTCGATCGGCATGGTGTCTCGCGCTCACTCCCGGACGACTTCTATTCCTTGTAAGATCAGCCATTCGACCGCCAAGGGGCTGACGATCGAATTCTTCGGAATTGTAAGCCGTTTCCCCAATGGCGTCAATCTCTTTTTTATGTCGTATTCCGACAGGAACGGCCGCCCGAAAGGCCCCTTGGCGGAGAACGATCCGGCCGCGCTCCCGCCCGCCTTCGCCGGGCCCGGGGAAACGGCCGTCGCCGGTCCGGCTTTCGCCAAACCGGCGACGATCAGATCGATCAGATCGTCTCGCGTCAGCACGCTTCAACCTCGGCGCGGATCCTAGCGCTCGAGTTTAATCGCGATGCGGTCGAGATACTTTTCCAGGTCGTCGTGCGGGCGCGGGATCACGTGCACCGCCACCAGCTCGCCGACCTTCTGGGCGGCCGCCGCGGCCGCGTCGCAGGCCGCGCGCACGGCGCCCACTTCGCCGCGGCACAAGGTCGTGACCAGGCCGTTGCCGACTTTCTCGTAGCCGAGCAGGCGAACCTTCGCCGACTTGGCCATCGCGTCCGAGGCTTCGATCATTCCGACGAAGCCCTTCGTTTCGATCATTCCCAGCGCTTCTCGTCCTTCGGCCATAGGCCCTCCTTACTCAAGCTCTTCGTCGGTCAGTCCGCGATGATCGTCGGCGCCCAGCTCCAAAATCGCGTTGCAGCGCGTGCAGCGCCGCGGGGTGCTGTAGGTGCGCACGCACGCGTCGTCCTCGGGCCACCACTCCTCGAAGAACATCTCCACTTTCTTGTGGCACTTGAGGCAGAACTTCTCCAGGCCCGCGCCGCAGCCGGCGCAGAACTTCGGCAGGGGCTCGCCCTCGTGGGTGTGCATGATGGCCGCGCAGGCGCCGCACTGCAGGTCGATGGTGATCTTGTACTTCGCCGGCTTCTCTTCCTTTGCCATAGCTTTAGTATCCCTTTCCTTCGGACTTCGCGTCGGTGACGATGGCCACGCTGGCCGACGTCCCCAGGCGCGTGGCCCCGGCCGCGATCATATCCGCCGCGCCCTTCGCGTCGCGGATGCCGCCGGAGGCCTTCACGCCCATCAGCGGGCCCACGGTCTGGCGCATCAGCTTGATGTCCTCGACGGTGGCGCCGCCCCCGCCGAAGCCGGTGGAGGTCTTCACGAAGTCCGCGCCGGCCTTCTTGGCCATCGCGCAGGCGCGCACCTTTTCCTCGTTGGACAGCAGCGAGGTTTCCAGGATCACCTTCAGCACCTTGCCGCGCGTCGCCTCGCGGACGGCCTTGATGTCGTCGTAGACCATGACGTCGTTGCCGCTCTTCAGCGCGCCGATGTTGATGACCATGTCGATCTCGTCGGCGCCGTTGGCGATGGCGTCGCGCGCCTCGATGGCCTTCACCGTTGGGGTGGTGGAGCCCAGCGGGAAGCCGACGACCGTGCACACCTTCACGCCCGAGCCGCGCAGGAACTGAGCCGACAGCGCCACGTAGGACGGGTTCACGCACACGGACGCGAAGCAGAAGCTCTTCGCCTCGTCGCACAGTTTTGCGATCTCGTCCTGGGTGGCGTTGGGCTTGAGCATGGTGTGGTCCACGTAGCGGGCGGTGCTGTTGCCCTTCTTGGTGGGGTTGCACACGGACACGCGGTCGGCGCCGGCGGATTTGATCACGTGCTCGTCCACGTGCGCGTCGTCATCGTCGTCGTGCGCGCCGGCCTTCGGCGGCAGGGCCGACAGCGCGCCCTTGGCCGGAGCGGCGGGCTTGGAGCCCCAGGAGGCGGAGTCGCCGAACACCTTGCCGGAACTCCCGACCGAGGTCTTCACCTCGCCCTTGAGCGCCTTCGGGCCGGACTCGCACTCGCACTTGTTCGCCTTCAAGAAACCCTTGGCGGCCAGCGCCTTGACCACTTCCTCGACGACCGTTCTCAGTTGTGCCTCAGTCATATTTTTTTACCTTCCCACCCGAAACCACCGAATCCACGATGCCGACGATCACTGTCCGTATCGGCGCCTTCTCGTCGTGCAGCATGGACCGCGCCGACCCGCCCTCATCCATCACCAGAACGATCGAGCCCGGACCCGCGCCGGTCTCGAACTCCACGGCCATCAGCGCGTCGCCCGTGTGCTTCTCCGTCAGCGGATCGATGGGCCGCACCAGCAGGAGGCGCTTGTCGCACAGGGAACAATGTTTCCGCGTCCCCCATACGTTGCCCACGACCTCGGCGACGAACATTATTTCTTCTCCCGGAAATTCTTGACCTGATGGCCGTCCACGATGCCCACGATGGCCGCGTCGACGGGCGGCGCGTCCGGAAACGCCACCGCCGCGTCGCGCGACGCGACCCAAAACACCTTCTCCGACGAACCCGCGCCGACCGCGTCCGCGGCCACGATCGGGTCGCCGGCGGGAGACTCGTCCTCCCACTTCAGCGGCTGGATGAGCAGAAGAGTTTTCTTGTCCACCGCCGGATCCTGGCGGGAGCAGAACACGCGGCCGACGACGCGGGCGAGCTTCATGGTTTTTCACCCATACCCTTCGGAGTCAAACCATTTCCCGCGGTCATCGCGAGTATTTCCTTTCGATGGCCGCGATCTTGGCCAGACGGCCCTCATGGCGTCCGCCCTCGAACGGCGTGCCGAAGAACACCTTCAGGATTTCCGCGTGGATCAGTTCGCCGTGGGATTTTCCGCCGATGCACAAAATGTTCGCGTCGTCGTGCTGGGCGGCCATCCGCGCGGACACCGAATCGTACGCGGCCACCGCGCGGGCGCCGGGGACCTTGTTCGCGGCCAGGCACACCGCGCCGCCGAAGCCGTCGATCAGCACGCCCTTGTCGTAATCGCGGTTCACCACCGCCTCGGCCACCAACTGCGCCACGTCGGGATAATCCACCGCCTCGGTCGTGTGGCAGCCGAAGTCCACCACCTCGTGGCCCATGGCCTGGATGGTTTTCTTGATGAACGCCTTGGCCGCGAACCCGCCGTGGTCGCTGCCGATCACGATTTTCATTATTTGCCGATGCTCGCGTAAAGCTGGGCGTCGGCGTTCGGGATCACCGTCTGGCCGACCAGCAGCTCCTTCTTGATGGCCGAGATGCCGGCCGCGACCGCCGTGCGCACGTCGCCCACGGAGCCGGTCATGGTGACCAGGCCCTTGCCGCCGGGAACCGCGGTGCGCGTCTCGATCAGGCGCACGCCGGCGGCCTTGGCCGCGGCGTCGGCGGCCAGCACGGCCGAGATCGCTTCCTTGGTTTCGATCACGCCCACGGCCTCCAGCTTCTCCACCGGCACGCGCTTGTCCAGCGTGTCGAGCACCTGCTGGTGCACGTTGCGGATCAGGACTTCGTCGACCAGGACCTTGTCCAGCATCCCGCGTCCGGCGCGGAGCGCCGACTCCACCTCGCCGACGGGGCCGGAGATCAGGATGGTGTACTTGCCGCGCGCCAGGAAGGAGGTCTTGACCAGCTTCACCGAGGCCATCTTGACCATGGCGTCCGCGGCCTCGATGCCCTTGGTGATCGAGGTGGTTTCCAGAAATCCGACGGCGAGGTTGGCGAGCATGATGTTTTCTCCTTAAGCGATCCGGAAAGATCCCACGAGCGCGCAGTGCAGCGGGCGCGCGAAATGGCTGGCCTTGGTCAGGCCGTCGCCCGTCGGCGTGCCGATGGACATGGTCGCGTAGCCTTCGCCCATGCCCAGACCGAACAAGGTCGGGCCGTTCTTGACGAAGATGGAGCACTGCATCGCGCGGCCCATCTTCGTGAGGTTGACCACGCTGGTGGAGTGCATGGCGGCCGTATGACGATGGCCGCCTTCGGCGGCGACCGCCAGCTCGATGGCCGCGTCCACGTCGCGCGACACGGTGACAGGCAAAAACGGCATCAACTGTTCGGTCCAGACCAACGTGTGGTCGTTGGGCACCAAGCCCCACAGCAGGCGCGCGCCCTCGGGAATGGTCAGCCCGATGCCCTTGGCGATGACCGACGCGTCCTTGCCCACGTAGTCGCGGTTGAGGACGGGATCCTTGCAGCCCTTGCCGCCCTCTTTGATGACCAGCTTCGTCAGCTGCTCCATCTGCGCGGCGTTCAGCTCGAACGCGCGCGCGTCGGCGCGCATCGCGGCCAGGAAGCGGTCCTTCGCGGCTTCCACCACGATGACCTCCTTCTCGGCCGTGCACAGGACGTTGTTGTCGAACGACGCGCCGAAGATCACGTCCTGGGCGCACTTCGGGAAAATCGCCGTCTCGTCCACCACGACCGGCGGGTTGCCCGGGCCGGCGGCGATGGTCTTGCAGGTCTTGCCCACCGTCATGGCCACCTTGACGATGGCGGGACCGCCGGTCACGATGTTCACGCGCGTGTCGGGATGCGCCAAAAGATTCTTCGTGTTGTCCTGCGACGGCTTCTCGAACGTGGCGATCAGGCCGCGCGGCGCGCCCGCGCCCATCGCGGCCTCGCACAGCAGGCTCATGGTCTCCACGCAGGTCTTGAAAGACGCCGGGTGCGGCGCGAAAACCACCGCGTTCCCCGCGGCCAAGATGGAGATCGCGTTGTTGATGATGGTGGCGGAAGGATTGGTGGACGGCGTGATCGCGGCCACCACGCCGAACGGCGCGTACTCCACCAAGGTCAGGCCCTTGTCGCCGGTGTAGGCGCGGCTGACCAGGTCCTCGACGCCGGGCGTGCGCGTGGCGCACACCAGGTTCTTCTGGACCTTGTCCTCCCAGCGTCCCATGCCCGTTTCCTCGCGGGCCATCCTCGCCAGGCGCTCCGCGTTCGCGACCGAGACCTTGCGCATGGCGCGGATCACCTCGCGCCGGACCTCAAGCCCCAGGTCCTGGAACGCGGCCTGAGCCTTGCGCGCCGACTGCACCGCGGCGTCCACCGTCGGATGCACCACGCCGCCGCAGCCCGAAGGCTGCGCGGACGTCTTCGCCGGCGCGGCCAGCACGCCGCCCAGCTCTTCCTTCTCGAGACGCGCGAGCACCTCGGCGACGACGCGGGCGATCTCTTCGCTTTGCATGGGCGTTTACCTGTTCGCGTTCGCGTCGGTGGACTTCTTGAACGCGGTCTTTCCGGACTGCTCCACGGTGTCCACGATCGCGAAGATCACGGCGTCCACCGGGCGGCCTTCGGTGCGGCTGGTCTGACGGGCGCTCGACCCCTGCACGATCAAGACGAGCTCCCCCTCGCCGGCGCCGACCGAATCGACGGCGACGAGGGGGCCTCCCTTCGAGGCGCCGGCCAGATCGACGGGCTGCACCAGCAGCAGCTTCGATCCGACCAGCTTCTCGTCCTTGAGAGTGCAGACGACGGTGCCCGTGACTCGGGCGAAGATCATATCGGCCCTTACTTCTTGCGGGAGAGGTGCTCGGGGAGGGAGATCGGCAGCTTCCCCTCCAGGTCCGGATGCGGCTGCGGGATCACGTGCACGGCGATCAGCTCGCCGACCTTCTGCGCGGCGGAAGCGCCGGAGTCGCAGGCGGCCTTGCACGCGGCCACTTCGCCGCGGAACAGAACGGTCACCAGGCCGGTTCCGACCTTCTCGTAGCCGACGATGCGGACGTCGGCGGCCTTCACGGCGGCGTCGGCGGCTTCCACGCAGGCGACGAGGCCGCGGGTCTCGATCATTCCGAGGGCGTTCATTTCAGTTGTTCTCCTTACGCGATGTGCACGATGTCGCCGGTCTTGATCCCGGCGGCGTTGGCTTCGTCGGTGTCCACGTGAAACTCGAGGCTGTACTTGTCCGACACGCGAACGACCACGTCTTCGAAAACGGTGGAGCGGCCCTTGCCCGTCCCGGCGCGCACGCGCACGACCTCGCCCGACGCCACGCCCAGCGCCTTCGCCTCAGACGGGGAGAAGTGCAGATGGCGCTGGGCCACGATCACGCCCTCTTTTATATCAACTTTTCCCGCCGGTCCGACGAGCGTCGCGCCCGCCGAGCCCTTCACGTCCCCGGACTCGCGCACCGGCGGGTTCAGGCCGATCATGAAAGCGTCGGTGACGGCCAGCTCGATCTGCGTGTGGTCGCGGTACGGCGCGACCAGGCGGATCTTGTGGACCACGCCCTTCGGGCCCTGGACCGAGATCAGCTCCTCGGCCGCATAGAAGCCCGGCTGCTTGATGTCCTTCACGCGCTTGGGCTCGGCGGCGGCTCCGAACAGGATCTTGAAATGCTCCCGGGTCAGGTGGCAATGGCGGTTGGAGACCCCGACGGGGATGTCGAGCTTGGAGCGCTTGACGCGCTTCTCGATCTCCTCGGCCAGCCCGGCGACCTGAGAGGGCGTGATCACGCGGGCTTGAACCCCATGATGCGCAGGAACGCGTCCTTCTTCAGGCTGGCTCCGCCCACCAAAGCTCCGTCCACGTCGGGCTGAGCCATCAAGGTGTCCGCGTTCTCCGCCGTGACGGACCCGCCGTACAGGATGCGCGTTCCCGTCGCGAAATTCTTGCCGTGCAGCTTTTCCAGCTGGGCGCGGACGAACAGGTGCGCCTCCTGCGCCTGCGCCGGAGTCGCGGTCTTGCCCGTGCCGATGGCCCACACCGGCTCGTAGGCGATCACGACCTTGGACAGGTCGGCGGGAGCGAAGCCCTTCAGGCCGCCGGCGATCTGCGTCTCCAGCACGCGCCAGGTCTTCTGCGACTCGCGCTCCTCCAAGGTCTCGCCGATGCAGACCACCGGAGTCAGGCCGCCCTTCAGCGCGGCGGACAGCTTCTTGTTTACCCACTCGTCGGAGTCGGAAAACAGCTTGCGGCGCTCGGAATGGCCGATGAGCACCATCTGGCAGCCGGCGTCGGTCAGCATCCCGGCGGAAATCTCGCCGGTGTAGGCGCCCGACGCCTCCCAGTAGAGGTCCTGGGCGCCGAGTCGCACCGAGGAGCCCTTCAAAGTCTCCGCGACCACGGTCAACGCGGTGAACGGCGTGAAGACGGCCACTTCCCCGGAGGAGGAGCCGTCCTTCACGGCGCGGGCCAGCTCCACGGACTGGGCCAAAGTCAGGTTCATCTTCCAGTTTCCGGCGATCAAGGTGCGGCGCAGCGGGCTGCTCATAAAATTCCTCTGTCCGGACCGCGTGTGGACATTTTGTCCACAATCTCATCCCAAGGCCCGGTCAGGGCTTATTGTAGGACGGACGCGGGGCGGAAGTCAATGACTGGATGCAGCCCAATCCCGGAAACCCCGGAAGGCCAGCCCCAGGCGCCGCGTCCCGGAGAAATCCGGGGCGGGGTTGGGGCTCAGGAGGCTGTACAGGCTGTCGCGGCGGGCGGGCAAACGCAGGCCGACCGCCTCGGCGGCTCCCAGACCTCCCAGCATCAGCGCCGACGGAATCGGGACGAACAACGGCCTCCGCCCTCCCATCCGCGCGATCGTCCGGAGGATGTCCGCGAAGGACACGGGATCGGAATGAGCCAAGGTGACCGGACCGCCCGCGACGGCGGGGTCCCAGTCCAACGCCGCGACCAAGGCGGCCGACACGTCGTCGGCGTGTCCCAGCAACAACGGCTGATGCCCCCCATCCGGCAGCGGCAGGAGGGGCAACCGGCACAGGCGGGACAAGGTTCCGAACATCCCCCCAGGACCGTCGCCGTAGACCAATCCCGGACGGACGGCGACGCCGCCCGCCTTGAGCGCCAGGTCCTCCAGCTGGAGTTTGGCGCGGCCGTAATCGGAACGGCATCCGGTGAAGGCGCTGACGGACGACACGGCGACGATGCGGCGCACGCCGGCGGCGCGCACGGCGTCGAACAAACGCCGGGATCCGTCGAAGTTGACGCGCGTTTGTTCTTCCGCGCCGAAGGCGCGGAAGTCGTGGGCGGCATGGATGATCGCATCCACGTCCTTCAGGACGGCGGGAGACACCGGTTCGCCCAAACGGAAATATATGTCGTCCGGACCTGACGGCGTGCGGACCAGCCGCCGAATGGCGTATCCCGCCGCGCGCAGCGCGGCGGAACATCGGCCTCCCAGGTAGCCCGAGGCGCCCGTGACGGCGACGACCCGCGTCACGCGGACTCCCGCGCCGCGAGGGAAGCGATGCGGTGAGCATTAGCCATAACGGTATATGTAAACGTCGCCGCCGACAGGCTGGGCAGCACGGAGGAATCAACCAAATGGACCCGGTCCAATCCGGGAAGCCGCCCCAAAATGTCCGTCTCGAACTCCCCGGGAGAACGGCGCATCGGAAAAATTCCTCCCACGTGGTTGCCCTCGCCGGGCGTGCCGACGCCGAGCATCGGCGTCAACGCCGTGAAGCCCAGGTCGCTCCGGCGGCCGCGCAGCTTCGCGGCGATCGCCCGCATCTTGCTCCGCATCCGCGCCTCGGGGCGCGCGCGCAGGACCAGGCGGCACTCGTCGCCGTCGCGCCGGGCGGTCAGGCGCACGCCTTCGGCTTCGTCGGAATGGAGATAGCCCTGGATCGCCAGCAGGCGCCCGGAAAACGCGCGCTCGACCATGCCCGCCACCGGCCCCGCCCAGCGCGCGGCGCGGGCCAGGCGGTCGGCGATGAACTCGTTGCGTGTGTAGAGCTGGAGATGAACGAGCCGCTTCGACAGCTCCGGATCCCGGAGCTCCAGGAAAATCTGCGCGAGCGTCAGCGCGCGGTCGGCCTCGGGCCCCGTCGCGTTCTCCGACATCACGGCGGGAAGAAGGAAGTACGGCTGGAAGCGCAGCGTCAGCTCGCTCCCGCCGGAATCCACGGACGCCAGCGCGACGCGCGCGGTGGACAGCGGGCCGCAGGCCAGGAAGACGCGCGCTCCGTCGAAGCGGACCGGAGATCCGTCCGCGACGCGGCGCGCGATCACGGCCGCGCCTCCCGGGGACGACTCGACGCGCAGCGCCCGCACGCCGCCCTGGTAGCGGAAGCCGGGCCGGCGCTCCAGCCGCGCGACCTCCTGCGCCGAGTTCCAGATCGCGCCGTAGGGGCAGCCCGACAGGCACAGGCCGCAGCGGCGGCAGGCCTTTCCCTCGGCGGAATCCTCCGTGCGCACGGCCAGCCGCGACTGGCCGAAGCGCAGGCCCGCGCGCGCCAGCGGCTCCGCGCGTTCGCGCAGGCCCCGCAGCAGCGCCCGCGCCTGCAGCGACAGGTCCGCGGGCGGACGCGGCGGGACGTGGAACGGGAACAGGTCCTCCAGCTCGCCGCGCGGCGCGGCGATGCCCAGGCAGTCCGCCGCGGCCGCGTAATGCGGACGCATCTCCGCCGCGGCCAGCGGCCAGCCCTCGAAATCCTCGTCGGGAGCGGGCAGGACGGCCGCGCCCCAGACGTTGCTCAGGCCGCCCTTGGCCAGGGACAGCAGGCACTTCGTGCCGTGCTCCTCCAGCCCCGACGCCGCGCCCAGCGCGTACGGGAACTTCGAGCCGAAGCTGGGCTTGGGGATGGGGTCGCGAAGGGAATTGCGGATCCGCGCGACCTGCTCCGGATCCCAGGCCTCCGGCTCCGCGCCGGCCAGCGCCGCGACGACGCGCGCCCGATCGGCGTCCAGCTCCGCGCCGGCGTCCAGCATGGTGACCGGCAGGCCGCGGTCCAGCAGGGCCCTCGCGGCCATCACGCCGGAAGGCCCCGAGCCGACGACGTAGTTCATGCCGTCTAGAACTCGGACAACGGCAGGACCAGCTCGCCCATCTGGCCCGGGTTGTACTCTCCGGCGTTCACGGCCTTGCGGCCGCGCTTGACGCGAACCGCGTACACGCCGGCCTTCTTGGCTTCCAGAAGTTCGCGGTCGCCGTCGCTGAAGAACAGCACGTAGCGCCCGTCCTGGAGATGAAGGTGAAGATCCGTCGGATCGGACACGTACACGAAGCCGCGCGGCGCCAGGTGGCGCCATTCCTTCTTCAGCGCCTCGCCGCCCGCGGCCCCGCGCTCGGCCAGGATCAGGACGCGGAAGCCGAAGCCGCGGAACAGGCAGGCCAGGCCGTACGGCAGGATCTTCGGGGTTTCCAGATCGTACGCGTTGTTGACGATCTTCCAGTATTCGGGGCCGCGCAGCTGCTGCTGGCTATGCCCGTCCGCCTTCTCGAACGCGGAGGCGGAATGGACCAAGGTGTCGTCGTAGGTGAACGCCACGCCCAGGCGCGCGATGGTGACCAGGCTGAAGATCAGTCCCCACACGCTCATCATCGCCAGGATTTTCTTCGTCGTGGTCCAGGTCTGCTCCACTTTCGCGCGGACGTCTTTGAGCACCATTAGTCCCCCAAAGCCTTCAGCCGTCCCGGAGCGGGCGGCGCGATGAATTTCTGCTTCTCGGCGCAGGAGCGCAGGACGTCCCGCGCCAGCACGCCCGTCGGCTCCTGCCCGGCCGCGCCGAATTCGGCGTAGCCGTCCCCGCCTTCCACCAGGAAATCAAGGGTGGCCACCGTGTAAGTCCTCGCGTCGTCCAGCGCGGCTCCGCCCACGGTCACCGCGCCCAGGCGCTCGTGACGGGGATTGCGGCGGCGGAACTCCGCCGTCATGCCGCCGATCTGGACCAGCCGCGGCGAGCCGACGCCGTGATCCAAAGCCGAACGAACCCGAGCGCCCGGCATCTTGAGCTTCACGATCCAATTGTCGAACGGCATCACGTTGAACAGCTGGCGCAAGGTCACGGGCCCCGCCGGAATGTCGGAGCGGATGCCGCCGCCGTTCTGGAACGACGCGTCGGCGCCGGCCCAGTCCTTGTAGCAGTCCGCCATCCAGGAACCCAGCCCCGACTCCCCGCCCCCGAGGGCCCGGTCCAGAGGCGCCGTCGCGGTGGCGATCACGGTCTTGAAGACCTCGCCGACCTCGGCCTCGCGTTTGGCGACGACCGCCTTCACCGCGGGATCCTCGCCCGCCTCGGGCCGGAGGTCCAGGAGCTCGTCGGAGGACCCGGTCACGCGCCGCGTCTTCGGATCGATGCGCAGCGTCGTCCGTCCGGCCCGCGTCAGGTAGGAGCCCGCCTGCACGACGAGCGTGCCGTGCCGCGGGTCGCGCCACGCCGTCTTCAACGGAGTGTGCGAATGTCCGCCGACGATCAGATCGATCCCCGGGACCTCGCGCGCGATGGTCTGGTCGCCCGCGAACCTCGGCTTGTCCGGCTCCTCGTAGCCCACGTGAGTCAAGGCGATGATCACGTCGGCGCCTTCCCTCTTGAGCGCCGCGACCTGATCGCGCGCCTCGTCGGACTCGTTCCGGAACGTCAGGCCCGCGATGTTCTTGGGGAAAGCGAGCCGGTTCATCTTGGTCGTCAGCAGGCCGAAGATCCCGAACTTCACGCCCGCGACGTCCCGGATGATCCGCTGCTTCGCCCACGCCACGTGCTTGCCGTCGGAGCCGTAGATGTTGGCCGCCAGCACGGGCATGTTCAGCTTGCCGATCAGCGCGCGCAGGGAATCGGCGCCGGAATCGAACTCATGGTTGCCGATCTCCACGGCGTCGTAGCCCACCGCGTTGAAGACGTCGGCCACGGCCTCGCCCTTGCTGATCGTGCCCTCGGGAGTGCCCTGCCACCAGTCGCCGGCGTCCAGAACCAGCTTCGGGCCCGCGTCCTTCGCGATCAGGGCCTTCAGCGCCGCGGCGCCGCCCACCGCGCGCGCCGGCTCGTTCTTGTCCGGACGCGCCATGATCCAGCCGTGCACGTCGTTGGTGTGATAAATCGTCACGGTCAGCGCGCCGGGCGCGTCCGCGGCGAACGCGGCGAGCGGCGCCGACAGGGCGAAGGCGAGGGCGGCGGCGGAAAGCCTCATTCCGCCAGGCTCCCGGCCAAGGCGTCGCAGGCCTGCTGCAGGGCTTCCGCGGACGCCGACAGGCGCGACGCGATCTCGCTGCGCTTGACCCCGTCGATGAAGAAGGAGGACCCGCGCGCGGCGTCCAGCTCCCCGCGGCGGCGGCGCTCCACCACGGCGGCCCAGCGCTTCGCCTCGATCAGCGCGTCGGCGCGCGCCGAACCCGAGGACTCCGCGGCGCGGACCAGCGCCTTCGCTCCGTCGCGCAGCGCTTCCGCCGTTTGGGCGAACTCCGCGTCCGCGCCGAAGCCCCACAGCGCGGCGTCGGAAACGGCCGAGACGGCGCATTCCACGGCCTCGCGCAGGGCGAAGGACAGGTCCGCCGCGTCGGTCTTCGCCGGGCCGCGTCCGCTCTTCAGCGCGGCGACCGCGCCCTCGCGCCAGCCGCGCGCGCGCAGGCGCGCGGTGCGGGCGGCGGACAGGGCGGCCGGCTCGGGACGGCGGAACCAGCGGGCCGCGGCGGCGGCCGCGTCCGCGAGCGTCCGCGCTTGGCCGCGCAGGGCTTCGGGCGTCTTCCGGGACATGGCGCGAAGTCTACGAAATATCGGGGCGCGCCGTCAGCGCGGCGGCGGAGAACTCAGGCGTTCGGCGTCGCGGAAGGCGTCGCGGTGGGAGAAGACGACGTAGGACGGCTTCTCGATGGCCGCCTCGCGGATCGTGGACATATTGTCCACAGAGAAGGTCCCCACGCGGGGGCCGAGCGGGCGCAGGTAGCGGAACGCGCCGCGCTGCGGCGCGCGCTCCTTCAGCGGATCGAAGGCGCGGATCAACCCCAACTCCCCGCAGACCTTGTCCGACAAGCGGGGCTCCCAGGACGACCCGCGCGGATGCCAGACGACGGAGACGCTCCCCCGGGAGATCTTCTTGAAAAAGCGGTAGAACTCGCGCAGGCTGTCGGGACCGGGCTGAAAGGACGCGGGGGTCTCGAACACCACCGCCTTCGCGCCCAGGGCCTCCACGGCGGCCTTTGTGGACATCCAGGCCTCATGGACCTCCAAGGTGTCGCGGAAGCCGCCGCAGTGAAGCTGACGGGACGGGGTCAGCTTCTTCTTGGCCGCGGGCGGGAAGCCCCGGTCCTCCCGGCCGTGAGTGATCAGGCGGTAGGCCTGGACGGAGAACTCCGCGCCGGCGAGGGCGCCGGAGCGCCAAGCGGCCAAGGTTGCCGGGCGGGGCATGACCTCGCCCGTCTTCGCCTCAAGAAACGACAAGGAGCGCCAATACCGGTCCTGTCCGATGGAAAAGCCGGCGCAGCCCACTTTCAGCACGGGCTTACTCGAAAAGGGTGAACTCCGGCTCGCGCCGGGCCCGCTCCGCGGTCTCCGGCAGGCGCCGGGACCAGCGCACGCAATACCAGGCCAGGCCCACGCAGGCCGCCCCGTAGACCAGCTCGAAGCCCGCCCAGCGCATCCATTGGACCTCGGTCACGAACGCCCACTTGTGAGGGGCGTAGAGATTGGCTTCGGGCTCGCCGACGAACAGGTCCCAAAGACCCTTAAAAGCGACCAGCCCGCCCCACCCGGCGAAAATCGCCGCGGCGAGACGGGCCAGTCCACGAATCTTGATCGTCTCCATGGGAGACGGCCGAATCAGCGCTTCGAGTACTGGAAGCGCTTGCGGGCCTTCGGCTGACCGGCCTTCTTGCGCTCGACCATGCGGGGGTCGCGAGTCAGGAAGCCGGCGGCCTTGAGGGCCTTCTTGTTCTTGTCGTCCAGCTTCACAAGAACGCGGGAGATCGCGTGGCGGGCCGCTCCGGCCTGGCCGGAGATGCCGCCGCCGATGACCTTGACGACGTAGTCGTGGTTCTTGGAACCCTCGATCAGCTCGATCGGGGAGCGGACGTCGCGCACCTGGTGCGGGAGCCCGTGGAAATAGCCGTCGACGGGCTTCTTGTTGACGGTGATCTTGCCTTCGCCCTTCGCGATGAGGCGGACCTGCGCGATGGCGTTCTTGCGGCGGCCGGTCGCCCGGAGTTCTTCGTTCTTACCCATGTTACTTGGCCTTCACTTGCATGTTGAGGTACGGGTGCTTGTCGCCGACGTAGACCTTCAGGCGCACCAACTGCTTGCGCGCGAGGCGGTTCTTCGGGAGCATCCGGCGCACGGCGAGCATCATGATGCGGCGCGGATCGCGCTCCATCTGACGCTTCATCGGCATGACCTTCGCGCCGCCGGCGTAGCCGGAGTGCGAGAAGTAGAACTTCTGCTCGAGCTTGTTGCCGGTGAGCTTCACCTGCTTCATGTTCGTCACGACGACAAAGTCGCCGCAGTCGATGAAATCGGTATAGGTCGGCTTGTGCTTGCCGCGCAGGAGCGTGGCGGCCTTCGTCGCGATGCGGCCGAGGACTAGCCCTTTGGCATCGATGTGGTGCCAGCGGCGTTCAGCGGCGGCTTGGCGAGGAGGATGAATATAGGTCTTCTGGGACATAGTGGTTAATAGTAGCAAATGCCCGACGACGGCTCAAGGGGTCTTCTGCGGAGGGCGGCGGGTCCCGTAGGTCGCGCCGTCGGGCGACTTCCAGAACACCTCCAGATTCAACCGGGCCCGGTCGTAGACGCGCTGGCCCTCGGCCGTGATCCGCCCGGCGCCGTCGAACATGGGCTTGTCGTCCCAGTCGCGCAGCTTGAGCGCCCACTTCGCGTCGGCGCCTTTCGCCTCGAAGAACAGGAGCGCGTCCTGACTGAACAGGAACAGGTAGCGTTCGTAGCCCTCCTTGGTCAGCTTCGCCGCGGCGAAGGGGCCGCCGGAGCGGGGCTTGGCGACCCATGGCCTCTCGCCGCCGCGCTGGCGCTTCAAGTACGCGATCGCGGGACCTTCCGCGCGCCGGATTTTCACCAGCAGCTCGAAATCCTGCGGCGCCCAGGAGCTCTGGTCGGGCGGCAGCAGGCGGCGCTGCCACATTTCCTCCAAGGTCGCGCGGCGCTCGTCGGCCGGGGCCGCCGCGTCCGCGGCCGTGCGCGGCTCGTCGTGGCCGCCCAGGTCGCCGGCGGCGGCCGGAAGCGCCAGCGCCAGGACGAGAAGGACCCGGCTCACTTCGAGGAGAGGATGCGCGGCAGGACCACGCCGACCTGGTCCATGTACTTGCCCTGGCGGTCCGAGTACGACGTCTCGCAGACCTGGTCGCCTCCGAAGAACAAAAGCTGGGCGATGCCCTCGTTGGAGTAGATCTTCGCGGGCAGCGGCGTGGTGTTGGAGATCTCGATGGTCAGGAAGCCTTCCCAGCCGGGCTCCAGCGGGGTGACGTTGATGATGATGCCGCAGCGCGCGTAGGTGGACTTGCCCAGGCAGACGGCGAGCACGTCGCGCGGGATCGTGAAGCGCTCCAACGAGCGGGCCAAGGCGAAGGAGTTCGGGGGCACGACGCACTCCGGAGCCTTGATGTCCACGAAGGCCTTCGAGTCGAAGTTCTTGGGGTCCACCACGGTCCCGTGCACGTTCGTGAAGACCTTATACTCATCGGCCACCCGCATGTCGTAACCGTAGGAAGACAGCCCGAAGGAGATCTTTCCCTTGCCGTCCTGACGCTCGACGAACGGGTCGATCATCTTCTTGGTCTGGGACATCTCGCGAATCCACTTATCGGACTTGATCATCGGGGGCTCCTTCGTCGGGGTCTTATACGATTATATGATATCCACGCAATTCACAATTCAACTGTCCCCGGGGACAGTTCAGCCTAGGATAGCCCGGGCCGCCGCTTCGCCGGAGACGCAGGCGGATTCGATGGTCGCGGGGAAACCAGTGCGGGTCCAATCGCCGGCGAACATGAATCCAGGCATTCCGGAGCCGGGCAACGGACGCTTCGCCTCGGAGCCCGGCACCGGCGACAAGGTCGCGAACGGCTCTTTCACGACCTTGGAGCCGATTATTTTCGTTTTGGCGAACTCCGGCAAGCACGCCGTCAGGTCGCGCACGGCGATTTGCACGATTTTCTCCGGTGAGTATCCAATTTGTTCGTGCGCGCCGGAAATAACGACCGCCACGGTCTGCCCATCGCCGTGTAATCCGTGTATGCGCGACTTATTGAACACCCAGTGAGTTTCCGTGTTCAGCAAACCGATGAATCGTTCGGTCATGAAAGGCCGGTCCAGCTTCAGAGTGACGCTGACGATGGGCGCGGGAGCCAGGTCTTCCCACGCGCCGCGCAGAGGCTCCGGCCGCGCCATTTTCTTCAAATCCCACGGCGGCAAAGTCGAGACGACATGATCCGCCTCGTAGATCTCCTCGCGCTCGGTGACGACGCCGCCCACGCGTCCGCCGGGCGTGCCCCCGATCTCGAAGACGAACCCGGCGACCTTCGCCCCGGACACCACGCGCCCGCCGCGCTTCTCGATGTAATCGCGCGCGGCGTTCGTATAAAGATCCGACAACCCCGTCTTCGCCAACGCGAAATGGGACGAGTCGCGGCCCGTGAAGAACATCTCGCGCAGCGCCTGAACGAAGCCCGCGGCGGAGGCGACCTCGGGCTTGTCGTTGAGGATGCCGATGGCGGCGGGATCAAAAAAACGGGTCTGGAACGTACGGGAGATGCCCAAGGACGTCAACCATTCCCGGACGGTCAAACGCTCCACTCCCCCGGGAATGTCGCCCTTCTTCATCGCCTTCAGCGCCATATCGAAGGCCACCAACGACGATTTATCCCGTAGCGGCACGCCGTTCAAACGCAGGAGCCCGGCGGCGAGATGCAGGGGAGCGGGAAGCCAGGACGGGCACGACAACCGGTCGCGCTTGCCGCCCGGCTCGGCGTAATCGACGGTCACGTCGTCATAAATCTCGAGTTTCTCTTCGGTCCCGATCGTTTTCAGAAAACGGCGGGTCGCCCGGTAGCAGCCCATGAACAGGTGCTGACCGTTGTCCACGTCGCCGACGGACGGATCGCCGAAGGAATACGCCCGTCCGCCCAAATGCGGCTTCTTGTCCAGCACCAGGACCTTGCGGCCTTCGGACGCCAGCGCGACGGCGCACGACAGACCGGCGAAACCCGCGCCGACGATGACGACATCCGATTTTTCAGTGCCCAAGGCCATAGCAGTACAGCCAGCCGCGGAAGGCGAGCGCCAGCTTACGGTGCGCGGGCAGGCTGGTTTTCTGGTAGAGGACGCGGAACTTGTCCGTCTTGATCTGGTCGAGCAGGCCCTCGTACACGTGCGCCATCACCTCGGCCGGCGCCAGCGCGGGGCGGTCGCGGAAGTCCACCATGTTGCGCGCGCGGGCGTAGTAGGTCTTCGCGCGCTTGTACTCCGCTTCCATCAGCGCGTCGAACGCCGGGCCGTGGTCGCGGTGGATCAGCTGCTCCGGCGTGTAGCCCGCGGCCTTCAGGTCCGCCAGCGGCAGGTACACGCGGCCCAGCTCCAGATCGGCGCCCACGTCGCGGATGATGTTGGTGAGCTGGAACGCGTAGCCGAAGGTGACCGCGAATTCGCGCATGCGTTCCGGCGGCGTGTGCTCCCAGCCGAAGATGTGCACGCACATGATCCCGACGGAGGAAGCCACGCCACGCATGTAGCTTTCCAGGTCCGCGATCGTCTCGTAGCGCGTTCCCTCCAGGTCCATCGCGCAGCCCCGGATCATCTCGTCGAACGCGTCCTTCGGAATCTTGTAGTCGGCGATCGGCTTCAGCAACGCCTGCGAGATCGAATGCGTGGGCCGGCCCGCGTACAGCCGCTCCACCTCCGCGCGCCAGAAGTCCAGCATCTTGCGCGCCTCGTCCTTGGTGAGGCTGCCGGAATCCACGATGTCGTCGATCAGGCGGCAGTACGCGTAGACGGCGGAGAGGGCCTCGCGCTTGGCGCGCGGAAGCATCAGGAAGCCCAGGAAGAAATTGGACTTCTTCTCGGCGCGGGGCCCCGCGGAGCTCATGCGCCGACGAGGGCGCGCGCGGCCAGCGGGATCCAGTCGCGCTTCTTCAGCGCGGGCCGCGTGCGGAGGGTGTCGAAGTCGAGCCGGTGGATCATCTTGAGGATCTGCATGCCGCCCAGCCACGTCAGGCGGATCTCCAGCGACAGCGGCCAGGACAGGCGCTTGATCAGCGGGCGGCCCTGGTCGAACAGCGCGCGCGCGCGGGAGACCTCGAACTTCATCAAGTTCTTGAAGCGCTCGTTGTAGACGCCCATGCGCAGGTCGGCCTCGGAGTAGCCGTGAGCGGCGAAATCCTCCTCGGGGACGTAGATCCGGTCCTTCTTGAGATCCAAGGACACGTCCTGCCAGAAGTTCGCCAGCTGGAGCGCCGTGCAGATCGCGTCGGAGTAGCGGAACAGCTCCTCGTCGCGGTAGCCGTGGATCATCAGCACGATGCGCCCCACCGGGTTGGCGGAGCGGCGGCAGTAGTCCAGCACCGAATCGAAGGTCGCGTAGCGGTTCTTTTCCGTGTCCTGGAGGAAGGCGGAGAGCAGATCGTCGAACGGCTGCTTCGGCAGGTCCAGCTCCTTGAAGGTCGCGCCCAAAGCCAGGAACACCGGGTGCGACGGCGGCTTGGAACCGATCTCGTTCAGCTGGCGGCGCCAGTCCAGCAGGCGCTCCCGCCGGACGCCCTCGTACTCGGGCTCGTCGGAGAAGTCGTCGGCGATGCGCGCGAAGGCGTACAGCGCGGCCACGTGCTTGCGCAGGCGGCGCGGCACCAGCCGCGAGGCCACCGGGAAATTCTCGTAATGCCGCGAAACCAGGTCTTGGCAGAATCCGTAGGCGCCCGCGACGTCCGTCGCGTCCAACAGCCGCGCCTCGTATTCCTTGACCGTGTTCATTTTTTGCCGACGCCGATGCGCGTGCGCTTGTCCCCGCGCTTGACCGGCAGCTTGCGGTTCGGCGCGTCGGACCAGGTGAACTCGAACGCGCCGCAGCGCACCTTGTCGCCGGCCTTGATGCCGGCCTTCTTCAGCGTGCGGTCCACGCCGATGCGCCGGAGCGTGTTCTGGTAGCGCTGGATGCCCTCGGGAAGGCTGACGTCCAGCATGGCCGACACGCGCTCCACGTACTTGCCGCGGAGCATGAACACGCCGCCGCCCATGTTCTCGATGGTGAAGCCCTGCTCCACCTTGTGCAGGGTCTCGTCGACGACCTTGTCCTCGAAATGGATGGGCCCGTCGTGCTTGGACAGCTCGGTGATCACGCGGTCCAGGATCGCGTCCAGGCCGGCGCCGGTGGCCACGGAGGCGGCCATCACCTTGTCCTTGTACTTCTTCTTCAGGATCTTGAAGACGGCCTCGCCCTCGGGCAGGTCCATCTTGTTGACGACCAGGATCTTGGGCTTCAGCGGCAGCTTCGCGTTGAAGGTCTTCAGCTCGTTCTCGATCGTCTTGATGCCCTTGAGGGGGTCCTCGCCCATGTAGCCGGTGGGGTCCACCAGGTGGATCAGGACGCGCGTGCGCTCGACGTGGCGCAGGAACTTCGTCCCCAGGCCCTTGCCCTCGGCCGCGCCCTCGATGAGGCCGGGCAGGTCGGCGGCCACGAAGCTGACGTGCTTGTGGTAGACGACGCCCAGGTTCGGGGACAACGTGGTGAACGGGTAGTTGGCGACCTTGGGCTTGGCCGCGGAGACGCGCGCCAGGAAGCTGGACTTGCCCGCGTTCGGGAAGCCCACCAGACCCACGTCGGCCAGCAGCTTGAGCTCCAAAGTGAGCGTCGCGGTCTGGCCCGGGCCGCCTTTCTCGGCCACGCGCGGCGCGGTGTTGAACTGGGTCTTGAAGGAGTTGTTGCCGCGGCCGCCGCGGCCGCCCTCGGCCGCCAGGTAGCGCTGCTTGTCCTTGTGCAGGTCGGCGACCATGACGCCGTCCTTGTACACGACGGTGCCCACGGGCACGTGCACCACGACGTCGCCGCCGTCGTCGCCGGTCTTGTTGGAGCCCTTGCCGTGGCCGCCGCGCCCCGCCGTGACGTGCGGGCGGAAGTGCAGGTCCATCAACGTGGTGAGGCGCGACGCGGCCTCGAACCACACGTCGCCGCCCCGGCCGCCGTCGCCGCCGTTGGGGCCGCCGAACTCCAGGAACTTCAGATGCCGGAACGACAGGGACCCGTCGCCGCCGTTGCCGGCGGACACGTAAACGCGGACCTTGTCGATGAAGTTCATAGTTGCCTTAAAGTGAAACGGCCGCCGGGAGCTCCGGCGGCCGTCATTTCGGCGCGCTAGGCGCGTCGAGGAATATTACTTCGCTTTCGCGGACTTGACGCCGACGGGGTACACGGACGCCTGCTTCTTGTCCTTGCGCGCCCATTCGAACGTCACCACGCCGTCGATCTTCGCGAACAGCGTGTCGTCCTTGCCGCGGCCGACGTTGAGGCCGGGAAGGATCTTGGTTCCGCGCTGGCGCATGATGACCATGCCGGACTTGACGACTTCGCCGCCGTAGCGCTTGACGCCGAGGCGTTGACCGTGGGAATCGCGGCCGTTGGAGGAAGAACCCTGTGCTTTTGTGTGGGCCATAGATTAGTTGAGGGAGATGTTTTCGATTTTAACGTAGGTGAGCCACTGGCGGTGGCCCTGGCGGCGCTTGTACGCCTTCTTGGTGCGCTTCTTGAAGACGATGATCTTCGGTCCGCGGTCCTGCTTCACGACGGTCCCGGTGACCTTGGCGGCGCGGCTGTACGCCGGCTCCTGGCCTTCCTTCGCGTCGCCCACAGCCCAAAGAGCCTTGAACTCCAGCTTCTCGCCTTCCTTGGCTTCCAGCTTCTCGACCCGAACGGTCTCGCCCGGGACGACCCAAAGCTGCTTGCTGCCCGTCTCGATAATCGCGTACATAGGACTCCTCTTGAGGTAGGTGGACATCATAGCAAAGTCCCCGACGGGACGCAACGCCCAATTCCCGCCGCACTGGACAGGGCCAAAGACGGGTGTTACACTCCTTTATAAGAGGCCTCTCCATGGCGAAGTCGAAATCCGCCGAAAAGATCCGGCTGTCCGAGAACCAGCTCAAGGTCATCAAGGACAAATACCTGCGCGACGCCCCGTCGGCGGATGCGTGGCTGATGGGCGTGGCCCGCAACGTCGCGCTGGCCGAGGTGCTCCTCCACCCGAAAGCGGAGGACTGGGGCGTGTTCGCGGGCGTGGAACGCCAGGTCCTCCCCGTGGCCGCCGCGGGTCCGGCGCCGGCGTCGCGGCTGCTCCTCTACCACCAGGGCCTGGCCGACTACGACGCGCGCCAGGCGAACTTCCGGCGCCTGATCGCCAATCTGGAGAAGGTCTGCGCCAAGGTCCCGGCCGCCAAGGCCCTGCGCGAGGAATGGGCGCGGAAGTTCTACGGCCTGATGGCGCGGTGGGACTTTCTGCCGAACTCGCCCACCTTGATGAACGCCGGCCGCGAGTTGCAGCAGCTCTCGGCCTGCTACGTCTTGCCGGTGCCGGATTCGATGGAAGGCATCACGAAGTCCCTCTCCGCGCAGTCGCTGATCCAGAAGTCGGGCGGCGGCACGGGGTTTTCGTTCTCGCGCCTGCGCCCGTCTGGCGACAAGGTCATGAAGACCCAGGGCGTCGCGAGCGGCGCGCTGTCGTTCATGCGCCTATACGACACGATGACGGACGTGATTAAACAGGGCGGGACGCGGCGCGGCGCGAATATGGCCATTCTCCGGTACGACCACCCGGAGATACTCGACTTCATCGCGATGAAGCAAACGCCGGGGGTCATGGAGAATTTCAACGTGTCCGTCGGGGTGGACGATAAATTCTTCCAGGCCGTCGAGGCCGACGCCGAATACGAATTGATCAACCCCCACGGGGGCAAACCCGCCGGAAAGGTCCGCGCGAAGGCGGTGTTCGACGCGATGGTCGAGAACGCCTGGACCACCGGGGATCCGGGCTACGTCGTGCTGGATCGAATCAACGATTCGGGCTCCAACACGACTCCGCAGTTGGGCGAGATCGAGAGCACAAATCCGTGCGGCGAGCAGCCCCTTTTGCCGTGGGAGCCGTGCAACCTGGGTTCGCTCAATCTGTCGAATTTCGTTTCCGGGGAGATTCTTTCCGGCCGTTTCGATTTTCCTCGCCTGAAGGACGCCGTTCATCTGGCCACGCGCTTCCTGGAAGACGTCATTGAAGTCAACGACTACCCGTTGCCCGAGATCGAGCGCCTCGCCAAAGGCAACCGCCGCATCGGCCTGGGCGTGATGGGCTGGGCAGAGGCCTTGGTCAAGTGCGGCGTGCCGTACGACGACGAGGCCGCGCTGGCTCTCGGCGACAAGGTGATGTCGTTCATCAGCGGCGCGGCGCTGGAAGCGTCCGAGGGATTGGCCCGGGAGCGCGGGGCGTTTCCCAACTGGCACGATTCCGCGTACGATCCCGCGTCGAAACATTTCCGCGGCCAGAAGCTGTACCCCCGCCACTGCGCGCGCACGACCATCGCCCCCACGGGCACCATCGCCATCGCGGCCGGACTTCAGGGGGGCGGCATTGAACCGTTTTTCGCCGTGGCTTATACGAGATATAACGCCAAAGCGCTCGAGGCGAGCAAAAACGGCAAAGAGCCCGACGATAAGGACGTGTTCTTCGAGGTCAACCCTCTGCTTCATGAAGTCGCCCGGAAGCACGACTGGTTCGGGCTGACGGAGATACATCTCTGGAAAAAAATCGACGAGAATCATAAATCGGTCCGCGGCATCCCGGAGATTCCGGAGAATATACAGCGGATTTTCGCTTCGGCCCACGATATCAACGTCGAACGGCACGTGCATATGCAGGCCGCCTGGCAGAAACACACCGACAACGGCGTCTCCAAAACCATCAATCTCCCCGCCGACGCGTCGGCCGACGACGTGCGCGGCGCGTACCTTCTCGCCTACCGGCTCGGCTGCAAAGGCATCACCGTGTACCGCGACGGCTCCAAGTCCCAGCAGGTGCTGAATCTGGCGCCCTCGCCGTCCAAGTCGAAGCGCCGCGAGCCGGAATCGTCGTTCGGCCTGTCTTCCGAGTATTTCCAGATCCGCACCGGCTACGGCCCGCTGCACATCCACGTGAACTACGACGAGAAGGGGCCGTTCCAGGTGTTCACGAACATCCCCCCGCTGGGCACGGAGATCTCCGGCCTGACCTCTCTGGTGGGCATCCTGATTTCCAAGTACCTGTCCGAGGGCGGCGACCCGTTGAAGCTGCTCAAACACCTGAACTCCGTGAAGGGAGACCGCCCCATCGGCCTGGGGCCGTCGCGCGTGGATTCCATCCCCCACGCCATCGCCATCGCCCTGCGCGCGCACCTGAAAAAGACCGGCTGGCTGGAAGGCGCCCCGGCCGAGGCCGTGGCCGCGCCGGAGATTAAGGCGGATCACTGCCCGAAATGCTTCTCCCGCAACGTCTCCTTCGAGTCCGGCTGTTCGGGCCCCACCTGCCACGACTGCGGCCATTCCGCATGCTCCTAGGGCCGGAAACGGACGGACCCTACGGCGCCCCGCGCCGCTTCCGCCGGGCCTGGATCGTTTTTATCCTGACGCTCACCCTGCTTCCGTACTTCGTTAACTTTTGGCAGACCCCGAAAGGCTTCGCTTACACGTGGATCCTGCCCCCCTATCCCGCCGACGCCTACGCCTACCGCGCCTGGTCGAAGCAGGCCTTCGACGGCCATTGGCTGTTCGCGCTGAAATTCACGGCCCTTCCGCACCGTCCGTTCTTGTTCCTGCCATTTTTCCTGGCGGCAGGACTGCTGTCGCGGCTTACCCATCTTGACATCGGCTTGGTGCATCTTCTCCTCAAGTCCGTCGGCGTCGTCGTGTTCTTCCATGCGTTCTTCGCCTTCGTGCGGCACCTAAAACTGACGCCGCGCCAATCCATCGCCGCGGCGGCGTTCGCGGGAATCTCCTCCGGGTTCGGCGGATTCGCGCCCCTGCTCTTTCCCGAGGGATTGAGCCGCGCCTGGACCCCGGTGGACGTCTGGCTGGTGGATTCCAATACCTTCTGGTCCTTGCTGTGGAATCCGCTCTTTCCGTTCTCCCTGGCGCTCATGCTCGTCGCAGTCCGTCGCGCCGACGAGAGCCTCCAGGAGGAACGCCCCCAACGTGCCTGGGCCGCGGGCGCGGCCCTGACCGCGCTGGCGTTTCTCCATCCCTATCCGCTCGCCGTGCTTTTCCCTTTGCTCACCGGACTGTGCCTGACGCGCCGGCCAAAACATTGGCTCCCGTATTGGCTGAGGAGCGTCGGCGCCGCGCTGCCCGGGGCGTTGTTGATCGCCGGCGTGTCGTTCTTCAATCCCCTGATCCGCACGCACAACGGCCTCGGGACCGAGGAAACCCTGTCCCTGTTCGCTCTGATCGCGGGATTCGGGCTTCCGTTGCTGCTGGTCGCGGCGGAACTTTTCTGGGAGCCGGATTTCTTTAAGAAAAATCGGATTCTCTTCGCTTGGTTCGCGATTCCGCTGGCGCTTTCCTATTGTCCGATCTGGTTCCGGACCAAGTATCTGTTCGGCGCCCACCTGCCGTTGTGCGTCCTGGCGGGCGTCGCCGTCGAGCGTCTTCTGACCCGCCTGCCCTTGCCGCGCGCAGGGAAGACGGCCGCGGCGGCGCTGCTCGTTGCGCTGTCGTCGTACAGTCAGATCCACAACTTCCGCGCGGGACTGGAGGAGGTCCGAACGAACGAGGACGGTCAATATCGCATTCGCGACGGGATGATGGCCGGCCTGCGTTATTTGGATAGCCGGACCGACCACTCCGCCCTGGTCTTCGCCGCCGCGCCGACCAGCGCCAAGATCTGCGCCTTCGCGGGATACACGGTGATGTGGGGCCACTGGGCTCAGGCCGTGGACGCGGCGGAAAGGAAGATCTGGATACGAAGCGTCTTCGCGGAGGATTCGGACCTGTCCCTGGAGGAACGCCGCAGAAAATTCTGGGATCTCGGCTTCGAGTACCTGTTCCTGGACGGCAACTGGCGCGAGGGATTCGGGCTGGGCGTCGGACCGCTTTTGATGAACGACTCGGACCTGGTCTTCTCGAACCCGGAGGTCGCGATCTACCGCCGCACGGCCCGAGCGGGCAGACCTCTTTCGAATTCGGACAACCAGGCGTCCAGCAGTCCGGTCTCCCGCGGATCGCCGATCTCGCGCCGGTAGCGCGCGACCTCCGTCTCCACTTCGGCCAGAGGCGTCATGCCCGCGACCACGTAGAACCCCAGTTGACGCAGGTCGTGCGGCCTCAGCCAGCGGTATTCGTTCTTCGCCAGCCACTCCCGGGAAACGACCGCACGCCGGACGTAGATCAGCGCCTGGGAGTCCCAATACACCAGGGCCCAGACGGAGCGCGGCCACGCGTAGGCCGCGTAAGGTCGCGCGCTGGCGGCCAGGGGATCCTCCGCGTCCCGGAGCATCAGGCCGTCGTTCTGCTGGATCGCCAGGCCGATGTCGCGTCCGTCGATGAGAGCGCGGAAGGCGCCGGGCGAGCGCTGGGCGCGGTCCACCTCGTCCAGCAGGTCCAGAAAGATGTAGCGGCCGTCGATGAAGACCTTGTAATCCGGCGACAGCGCGTAGCCCAGCGAGCCGCCCCAGTTATACGGATTGTACAGGTTCAAGGAGGACAACGCCGTCTTCTCGGCGCGCAGGAACGCGATCGCGCGCGCCGGCCCCTGCGCCTCCATCGGCGCCGGCCAGCCGATCACACGCAGGCTTCCCGCCCAGGTGAAGCCGCGCCAGGCCACGCACGGGACGGCCAGCGCGGCGGCGAGCGCCAACGCCCGGCGCCGCGCAGGGCGAATCACAAATGTCGCCCACGCCGACAGCCCCATCGGGTAGAGCAGAAGCATCAGGTACTTGGTAGTCCGGATCGAGCGCGCGCCGAAGAAGACGAATGCGACGGCCACGAACGCGTGCTCCGGCGGCAGTTCCTCGCCCTCGCGCAGGGCCAGCAGCAGGCCCGTGAAGGAGAACGCGAAAAGGAGCCAGTAGCCGGTGAGATAATGAAGCAGGAGGCTGGGAGCCTTCCATTCCTCGATCAGACGGCGTAACGTCTCGATCTGACGCCAATGCTCGGAAAGAACGGCATAGAGTCCGGCGCCGTATGGATTAGCGAAGGTACCCAGAAATCCCGCCGCGCCGGCCAGCAGCGGGACGGGGATACGCCGCCCGCGGCGCACGAACGCCTCGCCCGCGCCGTAGCAGAGGCAGAGCAACAGCCCCGCGGCGAAGCCCGCGTGAAGGTTCGCCCAGACGGCGTAAAGCCCCAGATGCAGCGCCAGGAAGGCGCCGTCGCCGGGACCGCGGGCGCCCAGACGCCGGCGCTCGAGCAGATGCAACTCCAGCATGAAGAAAAGCAAGGAGAATATCTCCGGCCGCAGTCCGAACAGCGGAACCAACGCCGCAGTCAGAAGCGGAGCGGCCGAAAAGCGCCACTCCTCCGGAATCTTCCATAGACATAGAAGCTCCACGAACGCGGCGATCACGCCGCACAGGGCGACGGAGCGGAAAATCCACAGCGCGGGAGATCCCCCCAGACGAAGCAGCCCGGCGAAAACCAGCTCGGAGCCCCATTCAAAGTCCACCCAAGGCCGGCCGGCCATCGTCCAGGAAAGGAAATCCTGGTGCGGAAAAGCGCCGGTCTCCAGCAGATGGCGCGCCGCGGACAGGTGCCACGGCAGGTCCGGATCCAGGACGGAGACGGAGCCCAACGCCAGGACGGCCAGCGCTGACGCGGCGATAAGCAGGCGGCGCCGCGGGACGGTCGGCGCCGCGCCTACGGCCACGCCACCGTGCTGGGTGAGATCTCCTTCCAGGACTGGCGCGTCAGGACCACGTTCAGCGTCGGCAAGGTGAGCTGGTCGTCGTAGAAGATGCCGCAGTAGCTGGTGGCGCTTGCGCCGGTTGCGACGACGGAGCCGTTGACCCAGACGGCCCCGTTGAAGTCCATGAAGCCGTTGTTGGTGATGGTGAGCGTGCCGCCGACGTAGGTGAAGCCGCGTACGCCGACGGTATTGATGCCGCAGAACGATGCGGGGGTGCAGATGGTGTCCGTGCCAAAATTGAGCGTGGCCTTGCTTTTCTGGAAGCCGTTGTCGGCGGGATATTCACCCGTCGCGTTGGTGTCCACCGTGTTCTTCGTCAGCTTGGAGTACTCGGCCCAGGCATTCACCGGAACGTTGCCGGTGTAGTCGTAGTCTCCGTTCGCGTCGAGCGTCAGATTACCGCGCACGATCAAAGTCCCGTGCAGTCCGACGCCGTAAGTGCCATGCACGACATTGTCCCCCGCGAGAATCACGTCGCCATCGTAATACCAGACGTAGGAGTTGGCCGCGGGCGACAGGCCCGCGCCGTACTTATGGTTGTACGACGCGGCGAAATGCTTGGTGTGGTCTCCGTTGTTCGGAACGTTGCCGCACGCCGCCGCGCGTTTGTCCCAGGGGGCGGGCCCGGCGATCGTGGTCCAGGTCTGAGTGTCCGAGTGCACGGCGCTGGACTTGCAGCCGTATACGTTGAGTGTTCCCGTGGCGGCCGCCGACGAGCGTAGCGCGGCGAAATCCAATAGTGGCAGATCCGGCACGTATTGATAGTTCGACCACCACTCCACGTTGTCCGTGTTGGGCGGCGTGAGCCCGTTGGTGTCCCGGGCGTGCGTGGCGGGCGAGCAGGTTCCCGGCGCCGTCGAGTTGCATTTGACCACGCCCTTGGCGTACTTCCGAGGGAAATACCAGTTGCCCGCGCCGTTGTCGTTTATGTTGATGTCGCCTTGGGACATGATCGGGCCCCAGTGCGGACACATGGCCATGGTGTAATTGACGCCCTGAGTGGCCATCAGCGGGCTGTAGATGGTCTGGTTCTTGAACACGGCGGAGATGGCACGAGTCTCCTTGGAGTTGGCGTCCCGCCCCTCGCCCACGATGGTAACGCTCGCGTTGCCCGCGCTGGACAACTTGATGCGGTAGGTCCCGCCCGGAACGTCGGTGTAAGTGGTGTCGAAGTTGTAGCCCGCCAGCGTGATGCCGGCGATGGCCTGATTGCAGTTGGCGGTGGAACTCTTGACCTTCCAGTAGCCGCGCTCCACGGCGGCCGACGCCAAATTGAACGCCGTGGTGGCTTTCTGATTTTTGACCGACGCCTTCGACTCGATCTGGACCCACTGCACCATCGCCGGAATCATGATCAGCAGGACCATGACCAGCAGGATGACGCCGGCAAGCACTTGCCCTCGCTCCGAACCCCGCGCTTCCTTTTTATTTTCCATTAGTTCATCACCTGAACTTTTTCCGAGGCCATGTGCAGGGCTTTCGTCTGGCCCTGGTAAATGGCTTCTTCCAGCGTTACGGAGACCGAAACGATGGTTAGGTCGTCCGAGCGAGGGAACGTGAAGGCGAGATAGCGCAGATTCTTAGTCAGAATCGTCTTCTGGTTTCCGATGAGCATCTGGAGCTGATTGCCGCTTTGCTGGAACGTCATCGTGGCGCCCTGGATCTTCGTGAACTTGATGCGGGAATAGAAAGGCTGGCTGGCCGACAGCCGGTCCATGACGATGGTGTTGGACTGCGCCTGCCTTAATTCGCGCGTCATCACGTACATGGCGGCGCGCGCTTCGCGCTGGAGATCCAGACGGGTCCGCGTGAAGATGAAGTAGCGGTTGGTTTGAAGCAGCAGGCTCGCTCCCACCGACGACATGATGCCGAGAATAGCCACCACGATCATCATTTCCAGCAACGAAAATCCCGCCGTTCTCCGTTTTCTCACCATGCGAAATTATTCCCCGTCACGGAACTTCCCGCCAAAACCTGGACGTTCGTCAAAGTCTGGGACTGGATCGTCACGGCGCCGGTGCTGTTGAGCGTCGTGTAATAGCCGTAGATCCGGTAGGCGGGGCTGGTGCTCTGCCGGACGTCGATACTGTAGGTGCCGTCCTCGCGGCTCGACGCGATGTAGTAGGAATTGGACGCCAGCGTGTTCGAGCTCAGCGTGGGCGGCACCGGCGGCGAGCCCGCCAAGGTCGACGTGGTCACCACGACCAGAACGCCCGTCGAGATGGCCTTGCCCCCCGCGGTCACGCTGCCCATGACGGTGCCCAACGCGCCCGAGATGGTGAACGTCGTCGAGAACACGGTCGCGCCGCCCGTTACCGTCACCGGGGTGTTCGCGGGCGACGAGTTCTCCAAGGAATCCAGTTCCGGCGCAACAGAATAGGTTCCCGACGCGATGGTCAAAGTCGTGAAGCGCCCGTTGTTGTCGGTGACCCGTGTATCCCGCGCGTAGCCGTTGATGTCGAACGCGGTGACCGCGACCCCGGGCAAGGCGTTGACTCCGTCGCGCGTGACGAAGCCGGAAATCTGCCCGCCTTGGGATAACATGAAATTCACGCCGTCGCTGATTTGGCCCAGCGCCACCGTCACACTGAGAGAGGATCCGGACACGTAGTTATTATTCAGATAGTTCGGATTCGCGATCACGTCCACGGAACCCGTTGAAACCCGCAACAGATATCGCCCGCTCGCGGCGCTGGCGTTCTGCGGAGCGCCGTTCACCCCCGGATTGACCTGGATGAGCGACGGCGCCGTGATGGGATTTCCGAGGATATCCGTGACGGTCCCCGAGATGAAACCCTGCGTCGCGTTTTGATTCAGGATCGTCGTGCTACTGGGAAAACGATAGTTGGAGCCGGTGGCCGCGACGGTGACGGAGTCGTTCTCCAAGGTATAGCCGCCGCTGGTGATCAGCACGGTCCAGGGGCTGGGCATGGTCGCCGTCGCGATGTTCGTCAACAGGAAGTTCGCGGAAGGCGGGAAGCCTCTCAAATACGCGGTGGCCGGGTCGGACAAACCGTCGTTGGCGCTGATCACGGCGCCGACCGCGGGCACTCCGGAAATGACCGTGTAGGCCCCGCTGGAGACGTTGTGCGGCAAATAAGGCAGCTGCGAGAAGGTGGCGTTCGGAGCCAGGAAGTCCGCCTGGTTGTTCTGGGAATTGTAGGCCCGGCCGAAGTTCACGACGTCCGCGGAGAACGTCGGACTGGATAGGCGCACCAGCTCATTGCCTTGCGGGAACCCGAGGGAGGTATTGCCGCAGCAGTTCGCGATCGTAGGCGTGCTGATGATCTGGCTGTTGTAGGTCCAGACGTTGCTCCCGGTCAGGCTGTCCCAGCGGACTTGATCCGTGACCGCGAAATTCGGGGTGTGCGCCCAGGCGATGAAATTATAAAGCGACACGGAGCCGGCCTTCGTGACGTTGACCGGATAAACGCCGCCGCCCGCGATGGCCGGAATCGCCTGTCCGTTCGCGGACAGATGGTGCGTGGTGTAAACGGGAGTGTAGTACGCGTCGGCCGTCACCCAGATTCCGTTGAGCATGAACCGGTCCGCGTTCGAGATCAGGAAATACGACTGCGCAGGAATATTCGACGTGACGTAGTTGAGGCACAGAATGTTGGCGTTGCGGAACCACGCGCAGTTGTACTCGTAGGCGAAATCACCGCTCTCCGAGGTGATCCACAATGCCGGCTTGTTCGTCTGATAGGTGTCGCCCGTGGTTCCGATGTACAGCGACGCGGTGGTCGGGTTGAACAGTTCGATGTACTCCACATCCTGCATACTGCCGTCGCCGACCATGGTGTAGGTGTCGGCGACCACCTGGCTGATCACCACGTTCGGCTCCATCCACGCCGAGCCCGAGGCGGTGCCGGAGCTCATCGGCGTCATGTTGAAAGTGGGCAAGGTCGTGATGGTGTTGGAGATGATCGAGGTCGGCAGGTACTGGGTGAAGTAGCCGGGGGCGGAGACGACCATGGTGAAGCTCCCGGGCGAGACCGTGATCCGGTACTTGCCGGTGTTGTCGGTGGTGTCTCGCCAGCCCAGATTTTCGGCCAGGTTCACCAAGGCGCCGACGATGGGGTTCGTCGTGACCGCGTCCTTGACCAGACCCGTGTAGACAGAGTTGGTCATGACCGTGTTGGGGTTGGCCAACACGCTGTTGACCGACAGCTTTTTCAAATCGCCGCCAACCGACCAAAGCACGGTGACCGTGATCAACCGCATGCCGGTGTCCGGGGTGTTCGGCGGAAGGATCACGATCGAACCGGAATCCTCCATCGCCACCTGAATCTCGGTCAGGCGCGTGTAGGTGATGCTTCCTTCCAGAATGGTCTCGGGCGGGAAATAGGTGGCGTCGTAAGGGATGTTCGGCGTGTAGTCGGTCCGGTAAGAGGGATTGGGGTCAACCAGAACCTGATAGTAATTCTTCTGCTTGAGAATCTGCATTTTTTCCTGCGCCAGGTTCGAGGCCAAGGTCTTGTTCTTGGAGACCTGCAGCGCTTTCTGGATGCCGCCGAAAGAACCCATCAGCCCGATGACGGCGACGGTCATGACCACCGTAGCCACCATCAATTCCATCAAGGTCGCGCCCGAATTTCCACGCGCGGAGCGAGACACGGAGCGATTCGCTCGCTTCCTTATTAATCGGCAAATCATACGCGTATTCGTGTCCACCGTTGCGACGCAGTATAGGCTGTTTCCAAGCCCAAATCAAGGAAAAACGAGGGAAACAGATGTCGTTTCAGGCACACTCCCCGCCCCCCTTTCCTGACCGCCCCCAACGATGTGATAGAATCAACGTTCCATGTCCCGCCGAAAAGGCCTGTTCATCGTCCTGGAAGGCCCCGACAAATCCGGCAAGTCCACGCAGGCGCGCCGCCTCATCGGCGCGCTGCTCAGCCGCGGCGTCAAGGTCCTCCACACGCGCGAGCCCGGCGGCTCGGGCGTGGCGGAATCCATCCGCAAGATTCTCCTGGACCCGTCCTTGAACGTCGCGCCGATCGCGGAGCTGATGCTGTACGAGGCCTCGCGCGCCCAGCACACGGAGCAGGTCCTGATCCCGGCCCTGGCCGAGGGCCGCGTCGTCGTCTGCGAGCGCTACACCTTGTCCACCGACGTCTACCAGGGGCTGGCCCGCGGCCTGGGCCTCAAGACCACCGCCGTCTTGAACAAGGTCGCCACCCGCGGCCTGGCCCCGGCCCTCACCATCGTCATCGACATCCCCGACCGCGAGTTCAAGTCGCGCGACCAGGGGCGCGTGCTGGACCGCGTGGAGCGCGAGACCGACCTGTTCCACCGCAAGGTCCGCGAGGGCTACCGGACTTTGGCGCGCAAGGCGCCGCGCACCGTCCTGCTGGACGGGACCCGGAACGCGGACGACCTGCACGAGGAGATTTTCCGGAAGGTCTCGAGGCTGCGCGGATGAGGCTGGAGAAGGTGCTGGGCCAGGCCCGCGCGCGCAAGACCTTGGAAGGCCTCCTGACGTCGGAGCATATCCCCTCGGCCATGCTTTTCACGGGACCCGACGGCGTGGGCAAACGCCTCGCCGCGCTGGAATTCGCGAAGACTCTGGTCTGCCGCGAACGGCCGTTCACCGGCGAGTCCTCGTGCGGCGAATGCCCCGACTGCAGGTCCGTGGACGGACGGAATCACCCGGACGTCGCGGTTCTCGACGAACATTATCAAGCTTCACTGGAAGAAGAAGATTCGGAGAAGCAAAAGATCTGGAAAGTCGATACGATCCGACATCTTCTAAAGGACCTCAGCATGAAATCCATGCTGGACGGCTGGAAGGTCGCGATCATCCCCGACGCCCAGCGCCTCAACGAGGCCGCCGCCAACGCCATGCTCAAGGTCCTGGAGGAACCGCTTCCGCGCGTGCTGTGGATTTTGGCCGCGACCCAGCGCGAACGCCTGCCCCGGACCATCGCCTCGCGCTGCTTCACCGTCCCCTTCGGCCCCTTGCCTGCGGCCGTGCTGGAGAAGATTCTGACCTCCGGCGGCATGCCCGCCGCCCAGGCCGCCAAGCTCACCGCGCTGTCCGACGGCTCCGCCGGGCGCGCGCTGGAAATGGCCGGAGCCGACGAGCTCCCTCGCGGCGGACCGCTGGCGGCCGTCACCGCCGCCGACTCGCTCCCGAAGGACCTGGCCGGCGCGCGCGTGAAGGTGGAGCGCGCGCTGTTCGCCTTGGGCCAGGAGCTGCGCATGAAACATTTGGACGGCGCGCCGTTCAGCTCCGTCGAAGCTCCGCTGCGCGAGCTGACCCGTCTGCGCGCCGCCCTGCGCGCCAACGCCGATCCCAAATTGATCCTGACTCTCGCCGCTCTCGAGGCCGAAACCGTCCTATGAAAAAGTATTACATCACCACCCCCATCTACTACGCGAACGCGGCCCCGCACATCGGCCACGCCTACACCACCGTCGCCGCCGACGTGCTGGCGCGCTTCAAGCGCGGCCGCGGCGCGCCCACCTTCCTACTGACCGGCACCGACGAGCACGGCCAGAAGATCGAGGAGGCCGCCAAGGCCGCCGGCAAGCACGCCATCGATTTCTGCGACATGACCTCGGCCAAGTTCCGGGAGCTGTTCAAGCACCTGGACATCACCAACGACGACTTCATCCGCACCACGGAGAAGCGTCACGAGGAAAAGGCCCAGGAGCTGTTCGCCCGCCTGCTCAAGAGCGGCGACATCTACAAGGGCCGCTACGAGGGGCTCTACGACGTGATCGCCGAGGCGTACGTGAAGGAGTCGGACGCCGTGGTCGCCAAGGACGGGAAGACCTTGCTGTCCCCCGAAAACGGCAAGCCGCTGCAGAAGCTCTCCGAGGACACATACTTCTTCAAGCTGTCCGCCTACGGGCCGCGCCTGCTGGAGTTGTACAAGAGCCAGCCCGAGTTCCTGTCCCCGCCGCACCGCGCGTCGGAGATCCTGCGCTTCGTCGAAGGGGGCCTGGAGGACATCTCGGTTTCCCGCGCCAAGGTGAAGTGGGGCATCCCGGTCCCCGGCGATCCGGACCACACCATCTACGTCTGGTTCGACGCGCTGATCAACTACTGGTCGGCGACGGTCGGCGACGACGACCTGTGGCCGGCGGACGTGCACATCGTGGGCAAGGAGATCTTCCGCTTCCACGCCGTGATCTGGCCGGCCATGCTGATGGCCGCCGGCCTGCCCCTGCCCAAGAAAGTGTTCGCGCACGGCTGGTGGACGGTGGACGGCAAGAAGATGTCCAAGTCGGCGGGCAACTTCGTGGACCCCTACGAGATCACGCAGGAGTTCGGCGTGGACGCATTCCGATATTTTTTGATGCGGGAAATGCCGTTCGGCAACGACGGCGATTTTTCGAAAGCCTCCATGACCAAGCGCTACAACGCGGAGCTGGCCAACGACCTGGGCAACCTGGTGTCCCGCGTCACCGAGATGGTGGACAAGTTCATCGTCGGAAAACTGCCCGCCAAGCCGTCCCTCGAGGCGGATTTTCAAACGACCGTCGTGGCCAAGCGCACGCCGGAGATCGCCGCCAAGATGGAAGCCCTCGACTTCAACGGCGCGCTCGACGTCATTTGGGAAGTGATCCGCGGCCTGAACGCGCGCGTCAACGAGAAGGCGCCGTGGAAATTGGCCAAGACGGACATGAAGCAGTGCGAACTGGTCCTGTTCGACCTGGTCTGGTCGCTGCGCATCGTGAGCGGGTGGCTTGAGCCCTTCATGCCCCGCAAATCGGCCGAGATGCAGATGCAATTGGGCGTGCGCCGCGTTCCCACCCCGCTGACCGCCGAAGATGTGTTGGCCGGCGTCAGCGACCATCCCGGTGAGATCCACAAGGGTGCGATTCTCTTCCCGCGCAAGGTCTAGGCCCCGCGTGAAGCGCTACGTCTACCTGATCCCTGCGGTCTTCCTTCTGCTGAGCATGGACCGCCTCTGGCCCGAGCGCTTCACGGCCTACCCTCAGCCGGTGCAGGACTGGGCGCAGGCCGCGCCCATGTTGCCCGGCCGCAACGAGGGCCGATTCGGTCTCCCCGGCGATCCGCTGAACCTCGTCTTCCTGGGTACTCCGTCCGCCGTGCGCGGGGCGTTGACCGACGCGGGCTGGACCGAGGTCCCCACCGCGGTGCGCGGCTCGCTGGCGGCGGGTTTCTCCGAATGGCTGGACGGCAGGACGGTGGCCTCGTTCCCGCCCATGAACGACTACCGCCTGATGGGCCGGCGCCAGAGCATGAACTGGGCCATCCCTGTCCGCTTTCTTTACGAACGCCATCATTTCCGGCTTTGGCGGACGCCCTTGGTCGTCAGCGAACGGACGTTCTGGTGGGGCAGCGCGAACTACGACCGCTCCATCCGATGGCGGGACCTTTCCCACGTCCCCGACCCCGACGCGGACCGGGAACGCGACGAGGTGCTGCGCCGCCTCGCGCGCTCGCGCTACGTGGAGTCCGTCGCCTTGATCCCGCTGCCGCAAATCCCGCGCGAGGGCGTCAACGACAAGGGCTATCCGTTCCGCACGGACGGGCGCGTCGCCTACATCGCGCTGAAGACCGTGATCGACGACCGGCGCTAGGGCGCCTTGATGCCGGGGCCGCGCCGGATCGGCACCTGACGGATTTCGCCGGTGACGGGATCGCGCAGCTCCGCGGTCTCGCCGGTCAGCGGGCCCAGCGGCTTCTTGTGAGCCCGGGCCTTGTGGTAATGAAAGTAGGCGCCCAAGACGACCAACCACAGCGCCACCAGCCCGCTCGCGATTGCCCGGCCCAGCCAGGGGTTGAACGAAGAGGAACCGCCGCTCTCCAGCTCGGCCCGCGCCGCGGACTCGTCGCGCTTCTTCAGTTCGCGCAGCTTATCCCACTTCGCGAAGACCACGCCGCACTTCTCGCAGTCCGCCGCTTCTTCGGCGGCGGGCGCGCCGCAGTTCGGGCACTTCATGCGCCTCAGCGTCCGGTGCTTCCGAAGCCGCCCGCGCCGCGGACCGTTTCGCCCAGGTCCGAGGTCTCCACCGGCGCCGGCGTCGCGATGGGGATCACCAGCATCTGCGCGATGCGCTCGCCCTTCTTGACCGCCTGCGGCGCGGCGGAGATGTTCCACACCACCACGCCCAGCTCGCCGCGGTAGCCCGCGTCGATGACGCCGCCCGCGGTCTTCAGCCCGCGCTTGGCCAAGGACGAGCGGTCGCTGACCAGGCCCACGTGGCCGGCGGGGATGGCGCAGGCCACGCCGGTGCGTAGCAGCTTGCCCTCGCCCGGCGCCACCGTGGCGTCCTCCAGGCCGTACAGGTCCAGCCCCGCGTCGTCGTGATGGGCGCGGGTGGGCAGGATGGCGGCGGGGTCCAGGCGGCGGATCGGCAGTTCGTTCACAGATGCTCTCCCATGTCGTCCTCGATCGCGACGGGCTTCCAGCCGAACACCCGGCCGACGGAGCGCGCCGCCCAGGAGACGGGTCCCAGCATGGCGTAGGCCGAGAAGACGATGAACAGCACCATCAGCGGGTAGTAGAACAGCAGGAAGCCCACCCCCATCAGCAGCAGGATGGCAGGCAGGGACTTCGGGCGCAGGATGCCGGGCTGCTTGAACGCGGGGTACGGGATGGTGGAGACCATCAGCAAAGCGATGCCCACCACCAGCGCCGGCGCCAGGCCCACCAAGGAGGGGATTTGGTCCATCAGGAACTTCCACTGTCCCGCGGGGCGGCCTTCCTCGATGATCTGGTACAGGAGCACGAAGCTGGCCAAAAATCCCGCGCCCCCGGGGATGGGCAGGCCGGTGAAGTGCGTCTTGGAGCCCGCGCCGGAATGCGCGGTCGCGTTGAAGCGCGCCAGACGCAGGCCGCCGCACAGCGCGTAGGTGAACGCCATGGGGTAGCCCCACATGCCGTAGTCCTTCAAAATGAACGCGTACATCATGTGCGCGGGCGCCACGCCGAAGGTCAGGAAGTCGGCCATGGAGTCGAACTCCACGCCGAAGCTGGACTCGCCGTGCACCAGGCGCGCCACGCGCCCGTCCAGCGCGTCGAAGACCATGCCCGCGATGATCGCGTAGGAGGACGACACGAACTCCCCGCGCACCGACGCCAGCAGCGCGTAGAAGCCGCACGCCATGTTGCCCAGCGTGAACAGGGACGGCGCGAGGAGCTGTCCGCCCCTCTTGATTAGATGTTTGTCCACTCTCCGATCTCCGTGACGCCGGCCGTCATCGGGTCGCCCACCTTCACCGTGCACTTGGAGCCGGCGGGGAAATGCACCGCGGCCTGGGAGCCGAAATAGATGATGCCGTAGCGCTGTCCGGCGGCGACCAGGTCGCCGATCTTCGGCCAGCACTCGATGCGCCGCGCGATCAGCCCCACGATCTGCTCGACGACCAGGGCCCCGCGGCCCGCGCCGGGCTCGATGGTCATGACCACGCGCGCGTTGTAGCGCGCCGCGTCGGCCATCGCGGCTTTAAAGGAGCCCTCGACGGTCTGGATCTTCGTCACCTTGCCCGCGCACGGCGCGCGCTGGATGTGGACATTAAACACCGAGAGAAAAATGCGCAGCGTGACGGCGTCGCCCGGCCCCTCGCGCGCCACCGACAGCACCACGCCGTCGCCGGGCGAGTAGATCTTCGTCGCGTCCGTGGGCAAGGTCCGCTCCGGGTCGCGGAAGAAATAGGTCGTGAAGCCGGCGAAGCCGAAGCCTAAGAAGCCCAACAGCGCGCCGAGGGCGCCCGTCGTCGGACGGGAAATCAAGAACACCCCTAACAAGCCGACCAGCGCCGACGGAACCACGAATCGCCACGCCTGATGCGCTATTTTCATTTATCTTCTCTGAACCGTGGGCAGGGCGGGAATCGAACCCGCATGGCCTTGCGGCCGGGGGATTTTAAGTCCCATGCGTCTGCCAGTTCCGCCACCTGCCCTGAAGTGATGATAGCAATTCGCCGTTAAAGCCCGATGTCCTCGTTCCACAGATCCGGCTTCTCCGCGACGAACTTCTTCATCAAGGCGACGCAGTCCGGGTCCTGCAGCACGGTCAAAGTCACCCCGCGCGCCGCGAACAGGTCCTCCGCGCCCAGGAAATTCTTATTCTCCCCCACCACCACGCGCGGGATGCGGTACAGCAAGGTCGTGCCGGTGCACATCACGCACGGGCTCAAGGAGCTCACCAAGGTCAGCTCCGGCCAGTCGCGCCGCCGTCCGGCGTTCCGGAGGCAGACCACCTCCGCGTGGGCCGTGGGGTCGCCGGTCTGCACACGCAAATTGTGCCCGCGTGAAACGATCCTGCCCGCCGCGTCGGCCAAAACCGACCCGATCGGCAGCCCCCCTTCGTCATATCCCTTCAGGGCTTCCAGATAAGCTTCCCGCACCAGTTCCCTTTCGTTCATCCGTTGATCATCCCACATCGCCGCATGAAAGCGAAAGGGACCCCCGGCGTCCCGGGAGCCCCGACGTTTCGCTGAGACGCCGTCCGGTTAGGACTGGCGCAATCGTTTGATGAGGCCGCTCTTGGACGAGATGTCCTCGCGCAGGCTCTTGCGCGTCGACACGGTCTTGGCGCGGAGCTCCTTCATCAGGCGCGTGTACTTCTCGCGCAGGGCCTTGCGGGCCGAGGCCTTCTCGGCGCGGTTCCCCTCGGACGCCTTCACCTTGGCCAGCTCGGCCTGCCACTGGGCGGCCAGCTGGGCGCGCTCCGAATGGCCGGCCTTCTTCTTCGCGCTCAGATCCTGCTTGTCCTGCTTGATCTCCTGGCGCAGAACCTTCATCTGACCGGCCGCGGGAGAAACCGCGAGAACCGGCTTGACCTTCTTGGAATGAACCGCCGCGACCGTCTGTCCGAACGCCATGGGCGCCGCGAACGCCAGCGCCAGTACCGCCATCCACTTCTTCGTCATTTCCGTCCTCCTGCCCCTCGGGGCCCTAAGTATACGGAGACCCCCCCGGAAAAGTTCCATAATCTAGGCGTGAAAATAATCCTGCTCGCCGCGCTGGCGTCGGCCGCCGCGTGCTCCCGGCCCCCGGAGTACACCCTCTACCGTTCGCCCACCGGATACTCCGTGGAGATCCCCGCCGGCTGGCGCGTGGACCCCGACCCGGTCCCCGGCCGCAAGCCCGCCACCACCAGCTTCTTCGCCGGGCCCGCCGTCCTCTCCGTGGGCCGCTTCGTGCGCCGCCGCGCCGACGTCCCCGGCGACGCCAAGGCGTTCAAGGACTACCAGGAAGGCTTCCTCAAGCCCACGCTGAAGCTGTTCGGCGACGACGCGCCCACTCCCGCGCGCAAAGGCTACTCCCGGGGCCTGGCCATCCGCACCGCGGACGCCTACTTCCTGATCGAATGCCGCGCCGACAAGGACAAGCAGGAACTGTGCCGCGCCCCCTTGGACCGCGCGGCGAAAACCTTCGCCCTGAACTGACCCCTGGCGGACCGGCCGTTCCGGGGCTATCCTTCGGCTGATGGCCCCTCTGTCCGCCGCCGTCCTCCTTCTGGCGTCCTTCGCCGCGGGCGAAGGCCCCGCCGTTCAGCGTCTGAACGACGCCGCCGCCCTCAGCCAGTCCGCGGCCGACGCTCCCGACCTCGGCCAAGCCAAGGACGGCGCCGCCGCCGCCATCGACGGCAGCGCCCCCAACGGCGACGCGGTCGCCGACGACGGCACGCGCGCGGTCAAAAAGCGCCTCCCGCTGGGCAAGCCCATGAACTTGACCGCGGCCGGCAAGGTCTCCCCGCCGGCTCCGGGCGCGCAAAAAGAAGAAGGCTCCAAGCTGGGCACCGGCCTCATGTTGGGCGGCGCGGCCGCCTTGGGCGGCCTCCAGGGCTGGTTCACCTCCGGCCTGGTGGGCGCGGCCGCGGGCGTGGGCCTGGGATTGGCCGCCGCCTGGCTGTTCCACAAGAAGGATTACGGCGGCGCGTTCGGCGTGACGGCCGGGGCCATCATCGGCACCGCCATCGCCGGGCCGTTGGGCGGGCTGGTCGGCGCCGTGGTGGGCGGACTGGTCGGCCACTTCCTCGGAAAGCTGTTTCTCTAGCCACCGCGCATAAGGCCCAGATTCGGGTTTAGGTCCTTCGGTCTCCCCCAGGACCTGTCGGCCCTCGCCCCGGAACCGCCCCGCCGCTATCCTAAGGGAATGAAGAACTCACTGCGTCTCGCCCTGGCCCTGGCTCTGATCGCCCCCGGACCGTTCGCCGGTCAAGCCGCCGCGCAGGTGATCGTGAGCCCCCGGTCCATCCCGGCCGGCATCGGCGGCCCGGTCGGCGTTTCCGGCGCGCCCGCGATGCTGGCCCCCGCTCTGTCGTCTCTGGCCTTGTCCCCGTCGGCCGGCTTAGGCACCTCGGCCCTCCCGGCCGCCGCGCCCTCCGCCCTCTACGCCGCGCCTTCCGCCGCGGCCGCCGACGGCCCCTCGCGCGACCGCTTCTCTCCCGCCGAACGCGCTTCCCTCCCCGCCGGCGTCTGGGCCAAGACCAAGAAGCTCCTGCGCGACACTCCCGCCGAAATCGCCATTCTGGGAACCGTGGGCCTGCTGATCGGCCTGGGCGCGGGCTGGCACCACGAGGCGGCGCGCGAGGCCTCCATCCCCGTCGGCTTCTCCGAGATCCACCAGATGGAGCGCGAGGCCGAAGCCGAGGGCCGCGCCATCGGCACCATGACGCGCTACCTGGCCGGCACCAACGACATGGCCATGAACGTCTTCAACGCCTGGAACATCGCCAACGAGCGCACCCTGTACGGCAGCCCCGTGCCGGCCTTCGCCTCGGAGCTGGATTACAACGCCGGCCAGAAGCTGCGCATCCACAAATACGAACTGCCCCACTACTTCCAGTCCATCCCGGTGGAGGCCGCCGCCGCGCGCGGCATGCTGGAATCCTACGACCAGGTCCGCCGCCAGGCCGCGGACGCGGGCGGCCACCTGTCCCGCACCTGGGACGAAAGCCACCATGACGTCACGCACACGGAGTACGACACCCATACCGTCGACGACGGCAACGGCAAAAGCCACACCGAGACGACCTCGCACGAGGTGTACGACTACACCAACCATCATTACTCCTACGACCGCGGCCAAGGCGAGGCCTCCTCGTCCAGCCTGGACGCCCTGACGCTCAAGGGCCGCGCCGCCTCCTTCACCGAGACCATCCCCGTCGCCAAGCAGACCAACGCCGACGGCGAGTACGCGGCGGAGAAAAGCCGCGGCCTGAAGCGCGCCATCACGCCGGAAGAGGCGCTCAAGTACTCCCGCGCCTGGCGCGACGGCTCCACCTTGATGACGAACCTGCCGACGATCCACGGCCGCCTGGCCGACCTGGCCCGCGACGCGGACCAGTGGCGCGCCGACAAGACCCGCGCCCACGACGAGGCCTACCGCACCTACTCCCACTCGGACTCCGGCCCGAAGGAGTATCAGACCGCGGAGCGCGCTCTCGCCCACGACCAGGAACTGGAGCGCTCCACCGCCGAGATCCTGGACGGCGTGGACTACGCCAAGGCCATGACGCCGGTGCTGCAGGCCAAAATCAACGAGCTGATCGCGGTCCAGCTGGACCACAAGCCCGGCGACGCGAAGGCGCTCACCAAGGAAGTCCTCACCATCGCCAAGACCATCTACACGAAGAACTTCAAGAACGGCTTCGACGTGGAGCGCTTCCGCGCCGGCGTGGTGGCCCTGGGGGCCCTGCTGGGCGCGCTGCTGGGGGGCCTGTTGGGCTGGGGCGCGGACTGGGCCGGCAACCGCCGCGGCTGGTGGCGCTAAGCCCTACAATTTACGCTTGGCCATCATGGCCTTGAGCGCTTCGGCCATGGCGCCCACCGGGGGCATTTCCTTGGGCTGAGCCGACGCCGGCCGCGACGAGCCGCCGGAGCGGGCCGAAGCGTTCGCCGTGGCGCGGTCCTCGCGCTTGCCGATCACCGGTTTGCTCTTCAATGACAGCGCGATGCGTTTGCGCGCCAGATCGACTTCTAATACGGTCACGTGCACGCGCTGTTGGACCTTCAGGACATCGGCCGGATTCTGGACGTACTGATCCGACACTTCGCTGACGTGCACCAACCCATCCTGGTGCACCCCGATGTCCACGAACGCCCCGAACGCGGCGACGTTCGTCACGATCCCGGGCAGCTTCATCCCGGGCTTCACGTCTTCCATTTTAGAAACGGCGCCGAACTCGAACGCTTCGAATTTCTGACGAGGATCCCGCCCCGGCTTGGCCAGCTCGGCGATGATGTCGCGCAAGGTCGGCTCGCCCACCTCGGCGGTCGCGTATTTTTTAATGTCAATCTTGGCGCGAAGACCCGCATCGGTCATTAAATCCTTCACGCCGCAGCCCAAATCCTTGGCCATACGTTCGACCAATTCATAGCGCTCCGGATGAACCGCACTGGCGTCGAGCGGATTCTTCCCTTCACGAATCCGCAGGAACCCGGCGGATTGCTCGAAGGCCTTGGGCCCAAGACGCGGGACCTTCTTGAGAGCGTCGCGCGACGAGAACGCGCCGTTTTCATTCCGATACTCGACGATATTCTTCGCCAGCGCCGAGCTCAGGCCGGACACATACGACAAAAGTTCCTTGCTGGCCGAATTGATCTCGACCCCGACGCCGTTCACGCAGGAAACGACGGTGTCGTCCAAAGATTTTTTCAACTCGTTCTGATCGACGTCGTGCTGATACTGTCCGACGCCGATCGACTTCGGATCGATCTTCACCAATTCCGCGAGCGGATCCATCAAACGGCGCCCGATCGAGACGGCGCCGCGGACGGTGATATCTTCGTTCGGAAATTCTTCCCGCGCCGCGTCCGACGCGGAGTACACCGACGCCCCGCTCTCGTTGACCATCACCACCGTCACGCCCTTCAGGCCCAGACCCCGGATGAATTCCTCGGTCTCGCGCCCCGCGGTGCCGTTCCCAATACAAATCACTTCCGTCTTCTGCGCGTTGACCAGCTTGCGGACTTTGTAATCGGCCTCGGTGCGCGCGCCCTCGCCGGTGTGAGGAAAGATCACGTCGTGATGCAATAATTTTCCCTGCTTATCCAAGCACACCAGCTTCACCCCGGTGCGGAACCCCGGATCCAGCGCGATCACGTTCTTATGACCCAGCGGGGAGCTCATCAGGATTTCCCGGAGATTGTTCGCGAAGATCAGAATCGCGTCGCGGTCCGCCTTCCGTTTGGTGTCCATGCGCACTTCCGTCTCCATGGACAAGGACATGAGACGCCGGTACGCGTCCTCCACGGCCAGGCGCACCTGCTTGGCGCAGGGGCCGTCGCCCTTGGCGAACAGCGCTTCCAGCATGGGGACCGCTTCCTGCTCGTCCAGCTCCACGCGCATATACAAAAAGCCTTCCTTCTCGCCGCGGCGCATGGCCAGCACGCGATGCGATGGAGCCTTCGTGGCCGGCTCCTTCCAGTCGAAATAGTCCTTGTGTGTGTCTTCAGCGACTTCGGGAATTTTATTCACCTAAATTAATTTGCGATCCCGGCGTCCGTGCCATATTGTACGCATAACGCCGAGCCATCGTCTCCAGCTTGATCTTGGCCCGCCGCTCCAGTACCTCGTTCTTC
>JBIOJO010000032.1:0-43123 GCA_044450965.1 Elusimicrobiota bacterium
GTCATGTACAGGGAGTCGAACAGCGACCAGCCCTCGATCAGCCGGTAGCCGAGGGTTCCGGCGGCGATGCAGCCGAAAAGCATGGCCGCCACGCCCAGCAGACGGTCGCGCGTCCGCGCCAGTTCTTCCACGCGGAGATTCTACTTCATACCGGCGCGGGAGCCGCGATCAGCGCATGGCTTCGATGCCGGGGAAGCGCCCGTTGGTGCGCAGCTGGTCGGTCAGCACGGAGCTGGACCGCAGCTGGTTCTCCTCGACCTCGCCCTGACCGCGCTCCAGGTACTCGTTGACGACCTTCTTGTAGCGCTCGGCCAGCGCCGAGCCCTCGGCGCTGCCGTCGGTGGCGCGGTCGAACAGATAGTCGTGGTAGACGGCCCAGTCGGGCTTGACGACGCCGCGCTTCCGGGCGAACTCCATGAACTTCGGGTCGTTGCGCCGCTCGGCGAAGAACGGGTCCTTGGCGATCATGTCGCGGAACACGGGCTCCGATTCGACGGACTTCACGTCCATCACCAGGGAGAACTCGCGGCGCGCGCCGGGCAGGACCCGGCCCACGTCGATGCGCCCCTCGGCCTGCAGCATGTGGACCGACGACATCTTCTGCGGGTCCACCAGCAGCATCTCGAAGCTGGTGTAGCCGCGGAAGGCCTTCGGGTCCAGGTTGCCGCGCTCGCCCTTGAAGTTCAGGTCCAGGCCGCGGCCGCCGACGCGCGTGTCCAGGATCAGCACGCGCGCCTTGCCGGTGTTCATCGCGTCCAGGTTCATCTGCTTGGCGACCTCGGCCTCGGGGACGTTGTTGCGCAGGTACTCGGTGTCGGAGAACACCATCGAGATCTCGTCGGCCTTGAGGCCCTGGACCCGCATCAGGTACTCGCGGACCATCTTCAGCACGCGGGTGTCCGAGACGCTGAGCACCACCAGGCCGGACTCCCGCTGGTTGCCGCGCAGGTCGCGCAGCCAGTCGCGGGCGGCCATGGTGGCGGCGTCGGTCTTGCCGGTCACGTCGCTGATCCGCACCACGGCCTCGTCCTTGCCGGCCAGCTTGGCGGCCGCCAGGTGGGCGTCCACGACCTCGCGCACCTCGCGGGGAACGTTGGAGGCCAGCTGGGACTCCACGGCGTTGCGCAGGGCCGTCAGCGGCTCCTTGTCCCAGGACTTCATGTGCGCTTCCAGCGCCTCCCGCCCCTTCGGCGAGACCGCGTCCAGGCTCAGCACCCGCTCCAGCGCCTCGCGGGCGTCGCCGGAGACCTCCCCGGCGGCGATGCGGGCCTTCAGCGCCTTCGCGTTCTCCTCCGACATCTTGGGCAGGTCGGTCAGCTTGCGCACGACCACCTGATCGGCGTCGCCCTGCATCAGGCGCTCGTTCCACAGCCACTCGCGGGTCAGCGCGTTCTCCGGCCCGGCGAAGTCGGACAGCTTCAGCGACGTCGGCTCGCGCAGCGGGCGGCCCAGCTTCTTCTCGATGGCCTGGCGCACCGGCTCCGGAGCGTCGGTCAGGCTGTTCACCACCACCTTGCCCTGGCCCTTGCGCTGCTGCAGGAGCCAGGCGCGCGCCTCGGACAGCGACGGGTCGGTGAAATCGGTCATGCGCAGCACCGCGTCGCCGGCCAGCTCGCGCCGGACCTTGGCCTCGATCTGCGCCCGCGGCGTCTCCGGCGTCTCCTTCGCCTTCAGATCCACCAACTGCTTCTCGATGGCCGAGCGCACGCCGTCCGGCGCGCCCTTCAGCCCGGACACCTCGACGCGGTCCACGGCGGAGTCCACGCGCGACAGCCCCTGGCCGATCCGGGTGAACCGGTTCGTGGGGCCGGCCAGCACGTCCAGCTCGACGATCGCCGGCGGCGTGGAGCCCTGGCCCTCGATGCGGATGCCGTTGCTCTTGAAGTGCTCGCGCAGCTTCTCGCCGGCCGTGCCGGAGAAGGAGATGAAGCGCGCCTTCTTGTCGGTGGTCACGTCCTTGATGGTGCTGATGGACTGGTTCGTGTACGGCAAGGTGAGATCCACGCCGTACTCCAGCTCCCAGAAGCGGCGGCTCTCGTTGTCCATCGACTCGAACCACTGGCCGTTGTGCACCACGTTGATCTTGCCGGTGCGGTTGTCCACGCGGATGCCCGCGGAGTCCTCGAAGAAGCCGCGCAGCTGACGGAGGAGCTCGGTGCGCACCCAGGAGCTGTTCCGGACCTCGCCCGTGGTCTGATCCAGGCGGGCGATGTCGGCCTCCAGGCCGCTCAGGCGGCCGGTCAGCTTGGCGGCGTCCGCCCCCTCCGCGCCGGAGGCCAGCTGGGCCCGGATCGCGTCGACTTCCGCGCGCTTCGTCGCGATCTGGGCGTCGATCTTCGCGGTGTCGCCCGCGCCGCCGGGCTTGATGATGGACCCAGTCAGGCTCCAGAACAGGTTGTCGCGCTGATTGGTCGGGATCGTCGGATCGGACAGCAGGGCCTTGAGCATTTTCGCCGCGTGCAGGCGCGTGAGCCCCACCTCGTTCATCGGGATGTCGATGTCCTTGCCGGTGAAGACCTCGTACAGGAGCTTGGGCAGCTTCGGCGCGAACGCCAGGGCGGAATCGCCGTCCACCATCCGCATGAGCTTGCGCTGGGCGGGCTTCCACACCGCCGGGTCGTCGCTCTTCAGCGCTTCGTTTAATGCGAAGCCCTGCATGTCGTCCTTCATCTCGCGGAACACCGTGTACATCGGGTTCTCGTTGCCGGCGAAGGACTCCATCATCTCCCGGCGCCGCTCCATCAGCCGCGCCGCCGACCCCTGCCAGCCGTCCTTGCCTTCCTTGGCCAGGGCCAGCACGTCGTCGGCGGAGGCCGACAGGCGGCGGCGGACCTCCTCGACGGCGGTCTTCAGCACGGCGTCGTGTTCGGACCGGGCTTCGGCCAGGCGCGCGGCGGCGGGGCCGGCGCGCTCGCCGCGGGCCTTGGCGGCCTGCACGGTCCCTTCCAGGCTGCGCGTCTCCGCGTTGAGCACGTCCAGGCGCCGCAGCATCCCGCCCAGGTCGCCGCTGGCGGAGCCGGAGGCGATGTCGTTTTTCAAGCGATCCACCTCGGCCCGGGTGGTGGCGTAATCGCCATCAAAGGCCGAGCGCTGGGCGACCAGCGACTCCACGTTCTCGGATTTCCGCGTCCCCTCGGCGATCTTCCCGTCCAAAACCTTGATCTCCCGGCCGATCCCGTACAGGCGGCCCAACGCCTCGGCCCGCTCCTGCGCCGACGGGCGTGATTCCGCGGGCAACGCCGCCTCGAAATCGGCGGCCTTCCGCTTCCAGGCGGCCACGGACTCGGCGGAAGCGCTTCCCGGCTCCCCCTCCGCCGCGGCCAGCTTCTCCTGCAGGCCCGACAGGCGCAGGCCCGCGTCCGCGCTGCGGAAGCGGTCCACGATGGCCAGCTCGCGCCCGGCCAGGTCCAGCTCCTCGCCGATGGCCTTGGCCCGCGCGGCGGCGCCGGGCTCCGCGGAGCCCTGCTCCGCCCGCTGGCGGATCTGCAGGCGCTCGATGCGGCCCTCCAGCTCCGCCCCGCGCGTGTTGGCGTCCAGCGCCAGGCGGGTCAGCCCGCTCTCGCTGCCGGTCAGACCCAGAAGGTTTTCCTGCCGCGCGAAGCCGCCCTGAAGATCGGAGAGCAGGGCCTCGCGCGCGCGGGTTTCCGGCGTGGCGCCCGGCTTGGAGAACAGCTTGGCCTTGATTCCGCCGGCCGCCTGGGGCTCGGCCGCGGGCGCGTCCATGGCGGCGAGCAGGCGCTTGATCCCCTGTCGCGCCGGCTCCACCTTCGCGTTCTCCCGCGAGGGGACCGTGCCCAGGAGGTCGGACAGCTTCCCGGCGCGGGCGCGGATTTCGGACTCGGCGTTGAGGCGGGCCTCCGGGCCGCCGGCGCTCTTCAAGTCGCGCGCCGCGGCCTCCAGCTTGATCGCCTCCAGCTTCGCCTGGCCCGAGATCTTGGCCGAGGCTCCGGTCTGGTCCAGGCCGCCCACGTCGTCCAGCACGCGGCGGGTCTCGGTCAGCAGGCGCGTGTCCCGCGCGTCGCGCGCGGCGTTCAGGCGGCTGGACATGGTCTGGTCGACCTCGTCGATGCGGTTGAAGATCGGGGAGCGGCGCGTGATGCCGCCGCTGACCTGGCCGATGGTCAAGGCGGGCTGGAGCGCGGCGCCGTCCATCTCGTCGCCCAGGATCCAGTAGTCGCGCAGGGCGGTGCGGCCCTTCATCTTGCCTTCGGCGATCTTGGTCTTGAAGCCCTCGTAGGTGTCGAACTGGAGGCTGGAGCCGATCTTCTTGAAGGCGATGAACTCCATGCGCGCCTGCGCCTCCAGGTTCGACTGCACGGTGAGGAACATGGGCTGGATGCCTTCCTTCTTGGCGTCCGCCTCCACCAGCGGGAGCAGGCCCTCGAACGTCAGCATGGTCTTGCCGCCGCCCGTCTTGAGCATCTGGAAGAGGCGCACGGTGTTGCCGGCCCGGCCCTGGGTGGCGATGGAGCTCATCGCGCCCATCAAGCTTTCGAACTGCTCCGGCTTCCAGCTGGCCAGAGCGGTGCCCTTGGAGTCGTGCAGGACCCACGGCGCCGAGGCCATGTCGCCGATGGCCGCCTTCAAGGTGTCGAAATCCGCCTCGCTCAGGTTCGGCCGGGCCTTCTCCAGATCCTTGGTCATCGTGGCCAGCATGCGCTTGTACGGGGTGTCCACGCCCGGCCGGTCCACGACCTCGGTCTGCGGGCGCCCGGACGCCCACGTGTCCAGTCCGGCCGAGAACTCGTTGAGCATCTTCATCACGGCGGCGTTCCCGCCGTGCTCGACCTTCAGCGCGCCCAGGGACTCGGACGCCAGCTTCTTGGTCATGCCCACGTTGTTGAACGCGTTGAAGCGGCCCTCGATGGCGTCCAGGTATTTATAAACGCCCGACAGGACGTCGTACTCCGCGGCGGTCAGCTTGCCCGACGCCTTCAATTCGTCCGCGGTGCGGCTCAGATCCTTGACCAGCTCGGTGTAGGGCCGCTGTCCGGCCTGGTGCTCCTTCCACTCCGAGGCCTTCGTCATCGCGTCCTTCAGCGCGGCGTCCAGCGCGTCGGACTTCTCCGGCGCGGCCTTCAGCGCCGCCACCAGGCTCTCGGCGGCCGGCTGGACCATGCGGTTGGCTTCCAGGTACGACTTCAGAAGCTCTCCGACCTTGCCGGCCAGCTCCTTGGGCATGGCCTTGCCCGTCTGCATCTCCGACGAGAACAGCGCGACGGCGACGTCCTTCTTGACCTCCGGAGTCACGCGACCGAAGCCCTCCACCTCGGAGCCCGCGACGGCGTCCAGCACGCGCTCGGCGCGCTTCGGGTCGGCCAGCAGGGATTCCACGAAGTCCTGGTGCGCGACCAGGCGGACCTCGTCGTTGACCTTCAGGTTGACCGCGTCCGCGCCGTCGCCCTGCTTGGTCACGCGGTAGAACTTCATCGGATTGACCTCGGCCAAGGTCGCGTTCTCGCCGCCCAGGCCGTGGAGCATCTGGTTCTTGATGGCCTCGCGCTTGAGGTCCTTGGTCACCATGAAGTAGTCGCCGGTCTCCGCGCCCTTGTACGTGAACTCGAAGAACTTCTGCGACAGCGGCGTTTCGGGGGTCTTGATGAAGCGCATCCGGTCGCCCTCGGCCGCGTTGGCGATCAGGTGGTCCATCCCGATCTCCCGGTACTGCTGGGCGCCCTCGCTGGAGCGCATGTACATGGCGGCGTCGGTCTGGGGATGGGCGGAATAGGCGGGAATCAGCAGCCAGGCGGGAGAGGCCAGGGCTTCCTGGCCGAAGGCGTTGGCGGCCTTGATCCGGCGCTCCTCGTCGGGCTCGGTGCGCTCGCCCCAATGATAGGCGTACTCGCTGGCCAGGCTTTCGGCCCCGTAGCTGAACAGGGAGTACTTCGCCACGTTGTCCACCATGCTGAGGCTGAACGCGGCCGCGCCGCCCAGCTTCCCCGTCGCGGCCATCTTCTCGAGCAGGCCCTTCTCCGCCACGGCCTCGGCCGTCGCGGCGCTCTCGCCGGCCAGGAGCATCTTGGCGGAGCTCAACGACGCGCCCACCACGCCGCGCGCGCCGAACGCCTCGGCGTAGCGCATGAACGAGGTGCCGCGGAAGGCCGTGGTCGGCATCAAATTGATGTAGCCCAGCATGGCGGGATGGAACACGGGGATGCCGCCCATCTCCATGGGGCTGTTCGCCCACCAGATGCCGCCCTTGGCGCCGGTCCAGAAGGCGTCCGCCGCGCCGCGGAAATCGGAGTTGAACATGGAGTCGCCCGGCCGCAGGCCGATCTCGCCGTTCGTCATGTGCATGCCGAGAAAAGTATGGCTGGAGTAGGAGAGCGTGGCCGACTGGCCCGGGCCCATCAGCTTTTCCGTGCCCAGGTCCCACGCGTGCTGGCCCAAGGTGAACGCGCCGGAAATGACGCCCGACATGGCGGTGAAGCTGGCCTGGCGGCCCGCGGCGGTGACCGCGCGGTAGCCGCTGGCCAGGAAATACTGGGCGACGGGATTGCTGGTCTTGCCGGCGATCATCAACGGGTCGGCGTTGAGCTTGCCCAGGCGGTCGGCGGTGTGCAGAAGCGACTCGCGGAGATAGCGCGAGCCGCCCCGGACCACGGTGAAGCGGGCCAGGGCCGAGGATTCCCCCGCCTCTCCGGTGAACGCGGCCAGGCGGCTGGCCAGGCCGCTGGCGCCCATGCGCAGGACCGGCGCCGCCAAGGCGACGTCCACGCTCCAGGTGATGAAGTTGCCGCCCGCGTCCAGCCACTTGTTGGTTTCGAACACGTCGGCGATGCGCTCGTGGCCGACCTTCAGCGCGGCGGCCAGGCGGGCGGAATCGGTGTTGGGGGCGGCGTCGCCGCCCAGGGCGATGGCGAAGGCGCCCTTGATGGCGTCGGGATTCATCTGGATCACGGACTGGCGCGCGCCGGCGATGTCGCCGGCGGCGATCTGCCGCGCGATCGCGGTGTACTTGGGCTGGTCGGCCTCGATCTGGCCGATGGTGTGCCGGTAGTCGCCGCCGACCAGGCTGTTGGCGGCCCCGTACAGCGGCCGCGTGACGATCTTCGAGCCCCAATTCATCCACGACACGTGGGTCTGCTCGTTGCTCAAGTACGAGATGGACGGGACCTCCACGAACATCGCGTAGTCCGTGCTGATCTGTCCCAGCGTGCGCTGGCTGGACGTCAGGATGGCCGTGACGTTGTCCATGCTGCTGGCATAGTCGGAGGCGTGAAGGGCCTTGCGGGTCCGCTCCAGGACGTCGGACAAGGCGCGCAGGCGGGCGACCATCTCGCCCGCGCGCAGCTTGTAGGCCGCCTTCTGCTCGGCCGTCAGGTCCATGTGGTCGATGGCCTTCATCACCTGCTCCGAATCGGGAGAGGCCGGGTCCAGGCGCTCGATCTGGTTCTTCACGTAGAAGGCCTGGGTCTCCAGCACGCCCAAGGTGAGGAAGCGCTTGGCGTACTGCTCGTCCATGCGCAGGTTCTCGGTCTGGGCGTCGGAGATGATCGGGTTCAGGATGCTGCCGGCGTTCGAGCCGTTGTTCAGCGCTTCCGCCTGGTCGCCCAGATCCTTCACGGCCGCGTCGGCCGCGTCCTTCATCACGCCGTCCAGCAGCTTCTGCTCCGCGGCGCTCAGCTTCGGCGCGGGCCCCGACGTCTTCGACAAGGGGTACAGGCCCAGCTTGGACTTCAGGCCGTCCATGTCGGCCTTGTAGCGCGCCACGCCCTTGGCGGCTTCTTCCAGGTAATACTTGCGCTGCTTGAATTTGGCGTCCACCAGCTCCAGCACGTTGAAGTCCTGGCCGTCGTGGTTGTAGGTCTTGTTCCGGGCCTGGGATTCCAGGTCGGCCTGGATGCGCTTGTCCGTGAACCACATGTCCTCGCGGTACTTGCCGGACACGCCCAGCAGCTCGGCCAGGGCGATGGTGCGGTCGCGGCGCATGCCCTCGACCAGGGCGTCGTACTGGCCCTTCATCAGGAAATACGAGTAGTCGAACATCTCCGGGTTGTAGCGGCCGGTCTCCGGGATGAACGCGACCTCGGGCGGGCGGGTCTGGTTGTAGATGTGCTGGATCTTCTGCAGCTCGCGGCTGTAGGTGGTGGCGTTGTTCTTGTTGATCCGGAAGGCCAGCCCTTTCTTGTCCCAGAACTCGAAGCCGTCCTTGGTGGGCACCTGGATGGTCTCGTCCTTGCGCGGCGGGTCCGCGACGGCGGCGCCGGTCATCACGGCCTCGCGCAGGGCGCCGCGCTGGAACTCGGACTCGACGGAGCCGTCGGAGCCGGCGTCGGCGACGCCGAAATACTTCTGGAACGACTGCACGGCGCGCTCCATGCCCTGGGCCCGCGCCTCGTTGTACGGTCCGTTCTGGCGCAGGCGGTCCAGCGCGGGCTGCATGCCCTGGACTTCCTCGGCGCGCGCGCGCGCGGCCTGAGGGCCGGCGCCGTGGGTCTTGACCAAGGATTGGTAGACGGCCTTGCCCAGCGGAGTGAGGCGCTTGCCGTCGCCCAGGTAGCCCTTCAGGGCGTCGTCGTCGCCCTTGAACACGCCCCAGGACTTCATCTGATCCATGGCGGCGGAGGGCGTGACGTTGTCCGACTCTCCCGCGAAGGCGGCCGGAGGCGCCGCGCCCAAAACGATGGCGGCGGAAAGAACGGCGGAAATGAAACGGCTCAAGAGGGGTTTCATGAGGACGGTCTTAAGGCCTATCGTAGTTTAACAGAGGAGGACCCTCTTGTCAGGGCCCAAAGACCCATAAATAAGGAGGCCCGGGACCCGGACCCCGCTGGGTCCAAAGTCCCGGGCCGTCCGCCTCGCGCTTTAAGGAATCTTGCTGTCGGTCAGGCAGGCCTTCTGGACCTGCTCCTTCGTGACGCCGCCCCACCAGATCACGGCGCCGCCGCAGTTGCCGGCCTTGCCGCGCACGTTCTGGCCGCCCTGGTTGTCGGGAAGAGCGAAGCGATAAGCGGCGATGGCGCCCTTGGCCTCGGTGGAGCCGTGAAGGAGCATCAGTTGGGTGGAGTCGGGAAGCACCACCCCGGCCAGGCTCTGCATTTCGTAGGACGCCGGCAGCTTGAAGCGCTTCTGGCCGCCGAACACGGGCAGGAGCTTGGTGCGGGACGCCACGGCGGCGGCCTTGTCCTTCTCCGCGTCGCCGGTGTAGTCTCCTTTCAGGTATTCGGTCATGACGTACCAGACTTCCGAGTTGACGGCCTTGCCGTCGCCCAGCATCTCGTCTTCCTTCCCGGAGTAGATGGCGATGTGGCCGTCGCCCTTCACCAAGGTGGCGACGCGATTGCCGGGCATCTCGATGGTCGGCGTGAACGCCGCCGGCGCTCCGCCCGCCACGCTGACGGCGGTACCGGGGCCGCGCAGGCCGGTCATGCCGGTGTTGTCGCCCTTGTCGCCGGGCTTGACCAAGGTGGGCCAAATCTCCACTCCCTCCTCGCCGGAGTTCATGTAGATCACCTGGCCGTTGCCGTTGATCACGTACCCGGCTCCGTTCGCGCGGGCCAGGACGCGGGCGGCCAGGCCGTCCTGCGCGTTCAGGAGTTTGGCCTTCTCCGCCGCCGTCAAGGTGAAGTAGTGGGTCAGCATGTCCAGCGCCATACCCACGTCCGTGACGTTCTGCATGCCGATCTTGGGATCCAGGATCAGGGGATGGCTGTCCTTGCGCTGGACGTACTGCGCCAGGTCCTGGTAAGTGAAATACTGCTTCGAGTTCGGATACTCCAGGATCACGTAGTTCCCGAAGCCGCGGATGTTCTTCAGCGGCTGGGGGTCCTTGTCGCCCACGGTCAGGGCGAACGCGTACTGGCCGCCGGGCACGCCCAGGCTGTTGTCGAAGAACACGTTGAAGTAGCGGTTCTTGTCCTTGAGGATGGTCATGATGCGGACCTTGGCCCGCGCCTCGTCGGAGAGGCCCTTGTTGCCGGCGGCTTCGGCCCAGCCCGCCTGGGTGGCCAACGCCAGCGCCTGCTCCAAGGTGGAGCCGTCCGGCACCGTCGGCGTGGCGGCCTGGTCGGTCTGGTCGCCGGTCTGATCTCCGGCGGGGCCGGCGGCCGCGGCGGGCTTAGCGGGCGCGGCGGCGGCGGCGCTGGCCGGAGGCGGGGTCACGTCGCCCTTGCCGTCCACGACCTTCCAGCTCTTCGAGGTGCGGTCGAACTCGAAATGATAGGGCTTGCCGTCGATGCTGCCGATGTCGGGCTTGCCGTCCATAGGGACGGTCAGGCCGTCGTTGTCCACCTTGGTGACGTTGCCCATGGCGACGGGCCGCAGATAGCGGGCGTCGCCCGAGGACGCGCGGTTGTCCACGTCGGCCTTCGGGAAAAAGAGCACGGAACCGTTCGTCCCGCCTTGGCCCATGGCGTAGAACTGCGGGCCGTCGGGAGAAGGGATGTTCACGATGCCGCCGCTGGCCGCCTGGTCGGCGCGCGCCATCGCGAGCTTCTCCAGGCTGGTGTTGAGCGCCTGTCCATCGGGGCGAGCGAAGGAGACCGTGTGCTCGTTCCCGGTCATGCCGATGCTGATCTTATACTTCCGTCCGCCGTCCTGCAGCGAAAGGGTCGAGTCGCCGGACTGGGTCATCGGAATGAATTTCGGCGCGTAAGGGGTGTTCGGATCACCCGGCGTGATGTCCACGATGCCGATCATGTTCTGCAGGCTGCCGTCCGCCTGCTTGATGGTGTACATCTTCATGGAGATACGCCGGAAGCCGTCGTCCTTGGAGCCCCAGACGTCCTGAACCACGGCGCCGTTCACGTACAGATCGTTGTAGCCGAAGCCGGCCCCGGAGGTGTCCAGGGCGTTGTGGCGGGAATCGCCCACGGTGGGCGCCACGGGAGAGGTCACGTCGTTGACGTCGATGCTGATCTTGAGCTCCGCGGTGGTGCGGGTATCGCCGAACACCGTGTACGCGCGGCTGGACGCGTCGATCAAGAAGGAGTCCACCGCGTCGGCCACGCCGCTCTGGGGAATCTTCTTCTTGCTCGTCCACTGCGCTGAGGCCAAGGCGATTTCCAGACGCTGGCGAAGAGTGGTCTTCAGGTCCTTGGTCTTCGTCAAAACGGGAGAAGCCGCGGTCCACGCGGGATAGCCGCCGTCCCCCGGTCCCAGCACCAAATAGAGAATCGCCACGTCGGTCGGCTTATTCTTGTTCTTCTCGGGCCAATTCTTGGCTTCCGCTACGGCGAGGGGCAGAAGCTTCGCATCCTGGCGGAGTTTGTCCGTCAAATAGCCGCGCCCTTTGAAGTCTTTCCCCTGAATGAAGGCCGCGAAGCGCTCGCCGATGTCCTTGGCCGCGCCCTCCTGGGTGGCCACCAGACAGGTCATGGCGTTGCGGGGATCGGTCTCGTCCTTGATCTTGTCGAGACAGCCCGCGGTAGAGGCCGTGGAGGCGTCCGGCGACGCCGTCGCGGGATGCGGCAGCAACCCATTGGCGGAAGCGTTTCTCGGCAGAACGAACGACGCCGAGGACGCGACCAACAGGGCTGCCATGAGGGGATTCAGGGGTTTCATGGCGCTCTCCAGTCTTAAATCCGTCGATCCTTCTCTAGCTTAGCTCCTCCGCCCAAAAAACGCCTGGGTCTAAAGGCCTACACGGCCGGTCGCCGTGGTCACGGCGATCTTGATCGTCTTGTCCGCCGCCACCTGGCCCGAGCGCAGACCGCGAACGGCCGTCGCCGCGTCGTCTATCGCCTTCTGCGTATCCGTGGTCTTCGGCGAGCCCGCGACCTTCTCCGTGGCCGGAGTCTGTGCCGGATCGTTGTAAGCCGCCACCTTGGCGTTGGCCGCCTGGATCGCCTTGTCCGCGGCGCTGACGGCGTCCGGCGTCAAGGCCCCGGCGGCATCATTGTCCTGGTGATCCATCTTGGGCGGGGTCAACGGGGCGGTCAACTTCTGATCCGGCTTCTTCGGATCGGTGCCGATATCGCTCACCGCCTTATTGCGGGCGATGACCTGGGACAAAGTCCCGTCGCTGGACGCCGCCTTGTTCAGGGCGTCGATCTGCGGCTTCAGGTCGGTCTCCGAGGCCACGCTCAGGTGTTCGACAAGGCTTTTCATGGTCGTGTACGCGTTGTCCACCGCGGACACGGCGGAGCTGAAGTCCGCGTTCAGCTTATCACCGCCGCCCTTGCCCGCGACCTGATTGATTTTAGACGGGTCCACGATCGTCTTGTTGGTCAGGATCGACGCGTCCAGCTTTTTTCCATATTCGACGACCGCCTTTACGTCCGTGTTGAATCCCTCGATGCTCTTCACGATGGCCGGGTTGGAGGCGTCGGCGCCGGTGACGACCTGCTTGGTCATCGGTTCCAACTTCTTGGAATCCTTCTCCACGGCCAAGCCGTCCATTTGGTCAAGGACCTGATTCTGGCCGGTCAAGGTGGTGGACAACGTATTCAACTGCTTGATGATGGGAGTCTTGACCGACGCCAGGTCGGTGGTGCTCGCTCCGCAATCCCCGGCCGAGCCCGACGAGGCGTCCGCGCTGCTTCCGACGGCGGTCCGCATGGAAACGAGCAATCCCGCCTGTTTGATCAAGTTCGTGACCGCGGTCCCATCCGTCGTGAGTCCCGTCGAATTCAATCCCCCCGCGACGGAAATCAAGGTTTTGCACGCGCCCTGCAGGCTCGTCACGGGCGGCGAACTCACGTCGCTGGCGACTCCGGTTCCCGCGGTGGTGACGGATTTTCCGGGAGGAGGAGGAGTCGTGCTGCCCGCGGGGGGGCCATTGGTCGCATCCAGGCATTTGAAATGATCCTGCGCCTGCTGCATGGACGAAGAGCCTTTGTCGCTCGTCTGAGAGCAAGGAGCCAGCCCGTTGACTCCCACCTTCACGTAGGTAACGCCGTTGGCCGGGTCGCAAGACACCCCGATCGCGTCGCCCGAGATGTTCGCCAGGGTATTGCCGCTCGAGTCCTGACAGGCCATATAGCCCGGGTCCGCCGCCGCGGTGAAGCACTTCTTGGCGTTCTTGCCGGGAGTGATGGGGCAAGAGATCGCGTCGCCGATGGCGCCGCCAAGCTTGCCCGCGATGGCTTCCGCCATGGAGTTGCGCATCTTGAGCAGCTCCAGCTTGTTGTCGCCGGCTTCCTGCTCTTTGGCCCAGAGCGCGATCTTGGCTTCCTGCATGGCCTTCTGCTTCAGGAATTCCAGGGACTCGCCCACGCTCTTGGAGCTCTTGTCCTGGTTGCCGCCCCCGGCCTTGTCGCCGCCGCCCATGCCGCCTTCTCCGGCGCCGCCGCCGTTTCCGCCGGTGGGAATCTGCTGCGCGGCGGCCGTGTCCAGGGCGTTCGCCGCGGAACCGCGGTTCATCACGTCGCCGGCCTTGTCGCCCGCGGCCTTCAGGGCCGCCATGCCGTCGCTGCCGGAGGACTGGCCGCGCGTCCCGACGCCTTTATAGCCGGGCATGGCGCGGACGTTGTTCAAGCCGCCGCCGCCGGCGTTCGCCTTGCCGGTGACCAGGCCCGCGGAAGTGATGGGACCGGCCGACGCGCTGGAGCCGCCGGCGGCGGCGCCCAGGCCGTGCAGGCCGGAGCCGCCCAGCGCCACCTTCGGGATGGGCAGAAGCGCCTTGGCCGCGTGGGCCGCCGCGCCGACGCCGCGGGCCGAGGCCGCGAGAGCGTCCTTCAGATCGGAATCGGAATGCGTCACCGGGGCGGTGGGAGGCGTCACCGACGGCGCCACCGAGCTGGTCGGCGGCTGCTGCGTCGCGCCGGGGCCCATCACCAAGGCGGAGGGGTCGCGCACGTTCAGCGGAGTGATCACGTCGGAGCCGCCGCCCACGGCACTGCCGGGCGCCTGGCCGTTGACGCCGGTCTCGTACGGGCTGACGCTGCCGCCGTCGCCGAAAATGCCCTTGCCGCCGTTCTTGCCGCCGAAGCCCTGTCCCAAGGTGGCGTCGCCGCCCTCCGGGCTCATCATGAAATGCTCGGCCAGCGGGGCCATGAACAAGGTTCCCAGACCGGCCAGGATGAAGGCCAGGTCCTTCTTCTTGAACTGCTTCATGCGGTCGAAGAGCGAAACCCCGGCCTCCAGGCCGCGCACCTTCACCTGGGGCTTTTGCGAGTCCTTCAAAGTCGGGATCTTAGGCTGATCCATAGGGGTATCTCCTGTGATTATGGAGCGACGCTCGTCGCTTCGGTGCCGTCGCCGTTATCGGTGGTTGTGGCTTGCGCCCGCTGACGATGATCGCTGTCACGGTTGTCCGAGCACTCGCTCTGGCAGTTCTGGCTGGCGGTGAGCGGGCACGCGTGGACGCGGGCGCAATTGACCTGCATGAATTGGTTGCACGTGGACTGAAGCTGAGCGCCCAGGGCGCGGCAGTGGTCGCGCTTGCTCTTGCTGCAGCCGCCGCCGCCGCAGTCCGCCGCCTTGAACTGGTCCGACTCGCTCGTCATCTTCGCGTTCAGGGCATCCGATTGCGGGCCGTACTGCTTGTCGGCCTCCTGGCACTTCTTCGCGTCGGCGTCCATCTGCTGCGCCTGGTTCTCGTAAGTCGTCGCGATGGAAGTGTCCGGAATATTCGGAGGGTTGGGCCCATCCACCTCCGGCACGTTCAAAATGCTGGTGTTCGTGGGCCCGACGGTATTGCCGTCGTAGATCGCGCCGGTATTGGTCGCCTGGAACTCCCCCGGGCAGGCCGGCGGAGCGCAGTTCGGCGTGACGGCCAGCACCGCGCGTCCCCGTCCCTCGGCCAGCTGGAAGAAAGCTTGATTGCCGCCCAACCCGGCCGAGGCCGCGCCCTGCATGCCGGTCGCCTCCACCGCATGGGCGCGCATGGACGACAAGCTGCCCTTGGCCGGCCCCCCCACCCGAGCGCTGGGCGCCTTCCCCGTCGTGAAGCCGTTCAAGCCTATGCGCGCCAAATCGGCGGACGTCGTTCCGGACGCTCCGCCGGAGCCCTTGAAGAAGCCGCGCGTGGCGTACGCACCGCCGGACAGCGCGCCGGCGCCGGCCCCGCCCGCGGCGTTGAAGCCGCCCGCGCCGCCCGAGCCGACCAATCCGTTTCCGCCGCCCAAACCGTTGAGCCCCGACAGGCCTCCGGAGCCGGAGCCGCCGCCCAACAGGCCGTTCATGAATCCGCCCGCGAACGCGCTCTTCACCAGGCCCTCGCGCTCGCCGCCCAAATCCGCGTCGGACAGCGCCACGCCCTGCGCGTCCTTGTTCGCCCGGGCGTCCGCCGGATCGATCACTCCTTGCACCGTCTCGTTCGACAGGCCGTCCGCGCCGCCCTTGCCGGACTTTCCGCCGTCCAGATCGGAGCGGCTGGCCTTCACCATGTCCAAGGAATTCGGAATCGCGCCGCCGTCCCCGTTGCCATTGCCATTGCCGTGGCCGTGGCCGAAGAACGAGCCCCAGCCCGCCGCGCCGTTGCCCGCCTTCGCCGCGCGGAACGCCGCCAGAAGCTCGGCGTAAGAGGAATCGTGCCCGGCCGGTCCCAGGCCCCACTTGCTCACGTCGACGCCGAACTTCCCCGCCACCCAGGCCACGCCCGCCGCGAACCGCGCGCCGCCGGGCAGACCGGTGAGGAAGGAGGACGGGCCCAGAACGACCGCCGAGGCCAGCAGGAGGACCAGCAACAGCAGCACCAGAATCTTGCGCTCCCGCAGAAAAAGCAGAAGCAGGGCCAAAAGGCTTTTCTTCTTGTTTCTCTGGAGGAATGTTGGAGGCATATTATTCTCGGTGCTTCCCGCTCAGTGTAACGGACGCCTCTGAGCTTGTCAATCCGACGCCCTTGTTTTTAACCGTATTTTTTCCAAGGCCCTACTTGAGCGGATCCACCGTCACGCTGCTGTTCGACTCCGACTGAATCAGGGGGGTGTCCACCCGGTTCGCGTTGTCCATGCGGTCCTTCGCGACGTTTGAGCCGGTATTATTGCAATCGGCGAACTTCGTGCCGCTGGCCATCGTCTGATCGGTGCAATCTTTGACCGAACTGGCGAGCGCCGGAGTGTTTCCGAGCGAGGCGGACAGCGCGTCGCCCATGGCTTTGGCCATCTGCGCCATCTGTTTGCTCGTCTGGATCATCATGTAGCCCATCCCCATCAACATGGCGCCGATGCCCACGAGGACCGCCCCGAACGCGGCGGTCAGCGGATTGCAGCACAACTTTATACCGATGCCCAGGATGACTATGCCGATGGCCAACAGCATCATGCCCGTCTGCTGCATCTGGCGAGCGGCGGCGGCCATCTTTTCGATCTGATCCGTCGCGTTCTTGAGGGCGTTATCCGTGGTGCAGGTCGGGTCGGTCCCGGCCTGACACCCGGGATTGGTGTTCGTATTATCGGTGTTCGTATTGAAGTTCAGGTTGTCGTTGGTCCCGCCGGGAGTGTTCGTGTTGGGGTTGGGGCCGCCGCCGCTGCCCCCGGGAGGAGTCACGCTGGGAGTGTTGGTGTTGAGCGTTCCGTTGCCCACTTTCTGCTGATCGAAGGCGCCGTTGGCAGCGGCCGCGGCGTTCTCCGCGTTGCCCGCGTTCGCGGCGTCCGCGCCGACCATGGACATGCCCTTGGCCATGCGCAGTTGGCCGATGGCGCGGTTGGTCTTGGCCCGGCCGATGCTGCGCGGCGCGGCCGACGAGCGGGTGCCGCCCTTCATCGCCCCGCCCAGGTTGCCCTTGGCGACCGCGGGAAGCTTAGGCATGCCGGTCTTGGAAATGTCGAACTTCGGCGTGTTGCCGCCGGCGAAAATATTCTTGTTGCCGAAATCCCCGCCCAGGCTGCTGGACAGCTTCGCGCCGCTGAGGTTGTGGGCCAGCTGGTTTTGGGGGTTAAAGCCCGCGCCCGATCCCGCGCCGCCGTTGGTCCCGTCGCCCTTGTCCCCGTCGGCGGCTTTCTTGTCGTCGGCCTTCGCGTCCTCGGCCTTCGCCTCGGTCTTCGCCGGGACGTTCGCGTTATTGGATCCGAAATTGAGCTCGCCGTTGCTGGCCACTCCCAAGCGGTCGCCGTCCGACCCATGGATCTTCATGGAGTCCGTGATTCCGCCCAAATCGGGCATCCCCATGGCCGCGTCGCCCCCGCCCTTCATCAGGGCGTAGCCGAGCAGGCCCACCACCGCCATCATCATCAGCGCCGCCGCCGCCACGATCATCTTGCCCAGGACCGTGGACGTCAAGGACGCCAAAAATTCGGACGCCGCCGCCCAAACCTCTCCCATTCCCAGGGACTCGGCGATGCTCGCCAGAAACCGGCCGACGCCCGAAAACAAGCCGCCGAACAAGCCGCCGCCGCCTTCCGCCGCCGCGGCCGCCGCCGCCTCGGCCGCCGCTTCGGCGCCCAGCATACCGGCGCCTTCGCCCATGGCTCCGCCGGCCGCGCTGGCCGCGCTGGCCGCCGCGCGCGCCCCGTTGCCGCCCGCCGCGCCGGTGAACTCCCCGGCGCCCTGACCGCCGCTCCAGGCCGCGCCGCCCTTCTTGCGCTCCTTCTCCTTCTTCTTCTTGAGATTGGGGATATCGGCCGCGGGACCGCCTTCGTTGGCTTTCAGGACGTCGTCGTTTTCGTTGGCCATAATATTTTCCTCAGGTCTATTGCATCGCAGCCGGATGCTTCATGGAAGAAGCAGCCATCGCTCCCAAGACACCCGCGATGAGGGGGCCCGCCGCCGCCTGCGTCAGCACGGTGCTTCCCATTCCGATCGTCTGAGGCCAAACCGCGCTCGCCACCACGAAGGCCCCGATCGCCGCGATGATTCCGCCCGTGGCAGAATCGCCGGACGCGGCCATGTACATGAGCCCTAGAGCGGAGATCGCCGCGCCCATCACGCCGATCAGGGTACGAAGATACATGGCGATTCCCCAAAAATACGGGGATTTATCGTAAATGAGGACCAATATCGCGATAATCGTCAAAGCCATCATCAAGCCTTGGACCGCCTTGATCATCCACTCGTAGCTGGACGTGCCGGTGGGAGCGGGAGCGTTGGTCTTGACGCAGTTGCCGTTGAAGTCGGGGTTCATGCCGACGTCGCACGCGGGCCCGCCGCTGTTCGTGATCGGGCCGCTGCCGCCGCCCGGAGGGGGCGGGGGCGTGCCGCCGTCGGCGGTTCCGTGAGTCGCTCCGCCGGTGGTCGTCCCGGGGCCGGCGATGACCGTGCCGCCGCCGCCGTTGTTGTTGTCGAAAGGAGTGGCCGCGCCGGCCGACGCGTTCTCGGTCTTGCCGGCGGTGGTCGCCTGCTTGGACTGGGTGAAGGCGTTGTCCAGCTGGCGCTTGGCGAAGCCCTTGGATTTGGATTTACCGGCCAACGAGCGCCCGCCGGCCGTCGAGCCGGGCTTGCCGGGGCTCTTGAACGCGGACAGCGCGCCGGCGTTGCCGTTGGGTTTTCCTCCGCTGGGGGTGCCCTTGAAACTCTGGTTGATGCCGCCCGACAGGCCGGAGCCGCCCGACAGGCCGCCCAAGCCGCTCATGCTCCCGAACTTGCCCATCTTGCCGCCGCCCTTGCCCAAACCGCTCAAGCCTCCCGCCAACGCGGCGGGATCCACCGGGGCGCCGCCGGCGGCGGGGCTCTGGTCCTTGGCCTTCTTCGCCTCGGCCTCTTCCTCCGCTTTTTTCGCGGCGGCGTCGGCCTCCGCGGCCTTGCGCGCGGCTTCCGCGTCGGCGGCCGCCTTGGCCGCGCGCTCCGCCGGCGTCATGCCGTCGGTGCTGCCGGACACGTAGCCCAAGGAATTCGGGATGGAATTTTCCTGCTTGATGACTCCGGAAGTGTCGCCGTACTGCCCGCCCTTATCGGAAAAAAGTTTCTTCTCGTTCGGTTTGCCGCCCTCGGGGTTTCCGGAGAACGTGCGGCCGAACTGCCAGGCGGCCGCGCTCAACCCGGTGGCCAGCAGAAGGCTGAGGAGCAGCTTCGCCGCGGACATTCCGGCCAAGCCCGCGCCGCCGCCGAATCCGGCTCCCAGGCCGGCGCCCGCGCCGGCGCCCGCGCCGCCGAACGCGCCGCTGAAGCCGGAGCCCGCGCCGCGTCCGCCGAACCAGCCGGCACCGCCGCGCTTGCGCTCGCGGCGGCCCTGGCCCACCTTGGCCAGCTTGAACGAGGGGGTGTCCGTCGCGACTGAATTCTCGGTGTCCATGGCTCGCTCCGCTCCGTCAGAAAAATCGTTTCGGACCGTCTTTCCCGTCTGGGGCAGTGTAGCCCCCGGCCCATTCTTTGTCAAGGAAACGCCATACGATTACCGTTTTTTTACCGGACCCGGATTCCCCCCCTAAAACGGGCATCGCCGCTCCATGAGCGGCGATGCCGTGAAGGACGCGGACCGGATCAGGCGATCATCTTCTTCAGCGCCTTTTCCGACGGGAACTGCTGATAACCGAAGAATCCGGCGTCGGGAACCTTTCCGTTCTCGAAGTCCGAGGCGGGGTGCTTCGCCGGCGGCTTCATCTGGCACGCCGCGACGCCGATGATAGCCGCGCCGCCGCCCAGCAGGACGTACGGGTTGATGCCGCCCAACATGTCCACGCCCGCGTTTTTCGCCTCCGAGGCCGTGTCGATGGTCGTGGTCCCATCGGCCCCCGTCGTCTTGGGAGCGTCGCCGACCGACACCATCGCCATGACCGCCGCGGCGCTCAAGCCCACGCCGGCCGCCGCCAAGACGTTGCCTTGGAACTTCTGGCCCCACTGGCCGCCGGAGATCTTTCCTCCGAGAGCGACGATGGCCACGCCCAGCGCCAGGACGATCGCGCCGATCACGTAGCGCAGCCAGGGAATCTTGACCTTGCCCATCAAGAAGAGAAGCAGCGCGCCCGCCGCCAGCATCATCTGCGCGGAGTTGATGGCGCCCTGCCAAGGAGCGACCATGGTCGCGTCCGGGGTGGGAGGCGCCTTGAACTCCTTGGTGCCGGTGTCCTTATTCGAGGGCAGCGCCTTGGGCGCGCCGCCGTCCGCGGTGCCCGCGGGACCCGCGCCGATGGCGCCGGCCTCGGGGCCGCTGGTGCCGCCGGAGGTGGTGGCGGAGCCGTCGAAAGTTTTTCCGGCGCCGAAGCTGGTCGCGGCGCCGCGGCCGTCCTTCAAGGAGCTGAAGGCCTGGCCCAAGGCGCGTCCGGATTTACGCGAGGCGATGGCGCGGCCGCCGCCGGACTCCGCGACGCCCTTCTTCATGGCGCCCAAGGAGCCGTTGCGCGACGCCGCCATTTCGGCGGGAGACTTGCCCGCGCCGTTGGCGCTGGCGCTGGAACCGCCGCCGCCGCTCAGCGCGGCGCCGCCGCCGAACGACGAGGTCAGCTTGCCGAACTTGCCTTCCTTGGCGAGCCCCTTGTTGACTCCGTTGCCGGAGTTGCCGGCGGCGTTGATCGCGCCCCGGGCCGCCGCCGCCGACGCGTCGGCGGCCGTCGCGGCGCTGGCCGCGGTGGCGTCCTTCGGCGCCTCCGCGGGGGCGACCTCGGGAGCTTTCGCCTGGGAATTCGCCTGCGAAACGAAATCGAGGGACTTGGAACTGCCGTCCTGCGGCGCGTTCTGGGCGCCGGAACCTTGCTCGTCTTTCGGCTTGGGCGCGAAGACCGACAGATTGTCGCCGCCGCCGCTGTCCTGTCCCGGACCGAACAGCCGGTAGCCGACCAGACCGATGCCGCCCGCCACCGTCGTGCCCGCCACGATCAGCGCGATCAGCCCGGCCTTCGTCGCCAGAATTCCGCCGCCGCCCAGAGCGCTCCCGAAGCCGCCCCCGCCCAAGCTCCCGGAGCCCAGGGCTCCGCCCTCGGAGCCTCCGCCGAACAGGCGCGCGAGGAGTCCGGCTTTTTTCTTGTCCTTGTCGGTCTCCTTATTGACCTCGCGCTTGATCTCGGGAACTTGAGACATAAATCCTCCTGCGGCTGTCGAATCAGTGAACCACGCCGTTGATGCGGTTGCTTGCGGCCTGCGACTGCGTCTGGGCCGCGGCGTCGGCCTTGGCCTGCTGCTGCTGCATCATCATCATGCCCGCCATCATCACCATCTGCCCCCCGACGCCGGGGATCATTCCGCCGATCAGCGCGCTGGCCGCCATCATCATCAGCTGCTTGCCCATCTGATTGTCGGCGGCGGACGGAACCGGAGTGCCGGGCGGATCCTTGATTTCCTTCTTGTTCAATTCGGGATTATTGAGCTTCAGGTTGGCGGGAGCCGCGTCCAACGCGGCGTACGTGCCGCCGCCGGCCGGCACGGCGCCGATGCCGGCGTTGCGGCCCTTCGACCCGTCGAAGAAGCTGCCCACGCCCGCGCGCGCGGAGTCGTTGCTGCGCGAAGCCGCGGCCTGGCCGGCGGTCTTGGCCGCGGTCCGCAGGGCCGCCAAGCCGCCGGAGGAGGCTTTCTCGCCCGCGTCGTCATTCAAACCGCGAGTGCTGCCGAAGCTGACCTGCGCGCTGCCGGAGCCGAAGGCGCTCCCGCCGGCCGACGCGCTGGATCCGCCGGCGGAAGAGCCCGCGCCGGAAAGACCGGAACCGTTCAGGCGCGGGGACGAGAAGCCCGACTGCGCCTTCTCGGTCCAGCCGGCCTCGTCCTTCTTCTTGGCGTCGCCCACGCTCTTCAGCTGCTGAGCCAGGCTGGCCGACCCGGACGCCGCCCCCAGCGGGGCTCCCGGCGCGGCCGCTCCCGCCTCGGGAGGAGCCTGATACAGCATGGATTCGAACGTTTCGGCGTCCTTGTCCTTGCGCTTTTTGGAGCCGTCCATGGACAGATCCAGCGCTCCGCCCTGCGCGCCGTTGGGATTCTCGACGGAATCCAGGTTCTGCTCCGATTTCGGGTCCGGGGCGGCCGTCGTGCTCACGTGCGTGGAACCCACCGAGCTTTCCATTCCCGGAAGGCACAGCCACGCCCCGGTGAAAATGAATCCCACCAGGATCAGCCACCAATACTTCTTATAAGGGTCGTTATCCGCGGAAACGGACACCGTCACGCGCGGAGACGCCGTCATCATTTGAACGCTCATAAACCTTGTCGCAGTGTAGCCCCCGCCGCGCAAATCTGTCAAGGGAAGCCCCCCGCTTAACCTTTTTTTTACCGACGTTCTTTCCCGGATGGGACCGGCGTGACGCGCTCGTCCAACGCCTCGGCCGCGGCCCGGTAAAACTCCAGACAGCTCGGGTAGCGGTCCCCGGGGCGGGACGACAGGGCCTTCGCCAGCACCGCGTCCACGGCGGGCGGCAGATCGGGCACCAGCGACGAAGCCGCGACGTAGCGCTCGTCCATCTTGTCGCGCATCTCGTCGGGCCCCTTGAACGGCAGGCCTCCGGTCAGCATCTCGTAGAACGTGACGCCCAGCGCGTAGACGTCCGACTCCTTGACCACCTGGCCCATGGCCTGCTCCGGCGCCATGTAGGTGGGCGTGCCGACGATGGTCTTCGTCGTCGTCATCAGGGAGTCCGCCACCTGCCGTGCGATGCCGAAGTCCATGACCTTCACCCAGCCGTCCTCCGTGATCATCACGTTCGCCGGCTTCAGGTCGCGGTGGATCACATGGCGGACGTGAGCGTGGTCCACCGCCTTCGCGATCCCCTTCAGGACCTCCAGCGCCCGACCCGCCGAAAAATGGCGGCCGGCGCTTTCGTTGAGCCTTTGATGGACGGTCGCGCCGACGATGTACTCGAAAACCAGATGCGTGTCCTCGGCGTCCCGCACGATGGTATAGATCTCCACGATGTGCGGGTGGCGCAGCGACGCGACCAACTCCGCCTCCCGGAGGAAGCGCTCCCGCTCGCGCGCGTTCTTCTGCAGCTCCGCGCGCAGGCGCTTGACCGCCACGGGACGCTTGAGAGCCCGATCCCAGCCCTTATACACGGCTCCCATCCCCCCTTCGCCCACCTGCTCGCGCACCTCGTACTGCCCGTTCAGGAGGTGCGAGCCTCCCGAGGACTTCGCCCTCCCGTCGCGGCGCGCGCGCGACTCGCGGGACAGCCAAAGCGCGCCGGCCGCCAGCGCGGCCAGCAAGGAGAACGCGGCGGCCAGCGCCGCGTCGAACCCGTCTCCCCGCGCGAACGCTCCCAGGGCATGGGCCTTGACGGAGAGACACTGCGTGTTACAATAAACGGCGGACAGGAAATGACTCATGGAATCGCGCTCAGTATTGGCGATCCACCGCGTCCGTGTCAATGCCGCGGCCGGAACTTTAACGACCTTTAATCAGAAATGACAAAGACGACGGCGCGCCGGAAGAAGGGTGAAGCCGGAGCCGCGGCGGCCGGGGGCTTGGCCCTGGCCGCGCTCTCCGTCGCCAGCTGGCCCGGGGAGAAAGGCGTCGCGTTCTGGGCGGGGCTGTTCGCCGCCGGCCTGATGATCGGCGCGGCCGTCGGATTCCGGGAGGCGGACTGCCCGTCGTGCGGCAAGGCGCTCCACTTCGACCCCCGCGCCGGATTCCTGCGCTGCCGGCACTGCCGCAGCTACGCGAAGACCTGGGCCGGCGGGCTGGAAAGCGTGGCGGACGATTACGTGGCCGCCGCGCCCGTTTTCGGAATTCCCCTCCGGGAAGGGACGCTGCTGCCGGGCGACTGCTGCGTCTGCCGAGCGCCCGCCGCGGGCAAGGCCCGACTGAGCACGACGATGGAGGACAATATCCCCTCCCGCTCGGTCGGGGAAGGATTCAAAAAGAACGCCGCGCAAGGCGCGGGCCTGCGGCCCCTGTTGAAGGTCAGCATCGAACTTCCGCATTGCGCGGCGCACGACGCCGACGCTCTCATCGACATGGACCGGCCGCCCGAAGGCCTGTTCGAGGGGGGATCGGCCGTCGAACTGGTCGTGCGGGTCCGCTCCTATCCGTACTACCGCGCCGCGCTGGGGCTCTGACCTAGGCGACCGGGCCCGGAGGCGGAGACGCCGGCGGCCGCGACATCGAGACGCCGGCGGGAATGATCGGCAGCGGATCGGTGGCCATCAGCGACTGGGACAGAGGTCCCACGGCGAGAGCGCGCGGAGGCTTCCCGTATTCGGCGAAGATCGCGACGATCTCGTCGTAATCCAGCTCCTCGCGCTTGAGCAGCTCCGCGGCGAAGCGGTCCAGGATGATCTCCTCGGTCTTCAGCGTGCCCTCGACTTCCTTCATGGCCCGCTTCAGGAGCTCCTGCGTTTCGTCGTTGAGCTTGCGCTTGAGGTCCTCGGAGATCTGTCCGGCCGGAATCTGGGTGAAATCGCCCACCAAGCCGCTGACGCCCATGCCCAAGGACCACACCATCCGGTGCGCCACGGCCATGGCGACCGTGAAGTCCGAGCTGACGCCCGTCGTCGTGGAGCCGAACTTCAGCTTCTCGGCGACGTAGCCGCCCAGGAAGGTCTTGATCGTGGCCAGCTCGCTCTCGGAGTCGGGCGCGTGGATCTCCTCGCGCGGGGTCGTATGGACCACGCCCAAGGTGTTGCCGCGCTCGATGATGGACGCCTTGAACACGTCGTTGAGCGGATGGCAGAGGTAGGTGATGATCAGGTGGCCGGCCTCGTGATAGGCCGTCATCTGGCGTTCCTTGGGCGTCATGGACACGCGGTGCGCCACGCCCAGCTCGATGCGCTCGATGGCCGCCGAGACGTCCTTGTAGTTCACCGTGTCGCGGTGGTCGCGCGCGGCGATCAGCGCCGCTTCCTTCAGGATGTTCTCGATCTGGGCCGGGGACTTCATGATGGCCTTGCGGGCCAGGCGCCCCATGTCCACGGCCGGGTCCACCTTGATCTTCTTCGCGTAGTACTCGAAGATCTGCTGGCGCTCGGTCAGGTTGGGAAGGTCGATCTTGATCTTGCGGTCGAACCGGCCCGGCCGCGTCAACGCGGGGTCCAGGACCTGCTCCGCCATGTTCATGGCGCCGATGACCACGACCTGCGCGTCGGTGTCCGTCAAGCCGTCCATCTCCACCAGAAGCTGGTTGAGCGTGGAGTTGCCTTCCTGACCGCCGCCGAACGCGTCGTACACCACGCGCGTGCGGCCCAGGACCTCGATCTCGTCGATGAAGATGATGCACGCGCCGTAGGCCTTCGCGTACTGTCGGGCCTGGCTGAACAGCTTGCGCACGCGCGAAGCGCCCACGCCGACGAAGATCTCCACGAACTCGGAGCCGGAGGTGGACAGGAAGGGAACCCCGGCCTCGGTCGCCACGGCCTTGGCCAGCATGGTTTTGCCGCAGCCGGGCGGGCCGACCATCAGCAGGCCGTGCAGGATCTTGCCGCCCACGCTCTTGAGCATGGCTCGGTCCTTCAGGAGCTGGACGACCTCCCAGGCCTCGCGCTTGGCTTCCTCGTTGCCGACCACGTCCGTGAAGCGGACGTTGACCTGGCTGGAGTCCACCTTATTCTTGCGGAACATGGCGAAGCCGCCGCCGTACTGGAGCAGATAAAGGAAACCGACGAAGACGAGGGTCTGCAGGATGCCCCACGGCAAGGAGGCCACGTTGATGCCGATGATGTAGCGCCGCACGCTCTCTTCCATCCCCGACATGTACCAGATGGGGATGATGATGGAGACTATGATGCCCACCACGATCAGCAGGGGCACCCACCAGCGCGACATGAACAGTCTGAATTTAGCCCAAAACATGTTTTCTCCGGGAAACGCGACAAAAGAGGGACGTTTCGATCATACCTTTTGTGTCCGCGACCAGGCGACGGTCACGGCGGGTTGTTGAGGCCGGGCAGGACGAACGCGATAGGCCGGTCGCGGTTGGGGACGTACTTCGTCGAGCAGAAAGTGAATCCGTTCGTTTTGAGGAAGGGCATCTTCACGGGATTGGTGCAGGCGGTGACGGTGACCACGTTCCACACCTGGGTCCGTTGGATCGAGACGCCCGGGGCGCCGGCCGTGCAATCCTTGTTCACGGGGCAGGAGCCGCTGGCCAGGTCCAGAAAGCCCGCCTTGGGGGTGCCGTAACCGATGTATTCCATCACCTGAGTCTTGATGTCGCCGCACAGCGTATTGCCCGAACACGAGTTGGCCCCGTCGTCGGCCTCGAAAGCCACGTTGCGGTGGGACTCCAGCTGCCAGCGGCGCGCCGCGTAGAACGAGGCGATCTCCATCTTCTGGACCAGGATCAACAGCGCGAACAGCTTGGCGAAGGCCATGAGAAAGAACACGAACAACGGGAAAATCAGGACGATCTCCGTCATCGCCTGCCCCTTCGGACCGCGCCGCCTCGGGAACCTCACGGGAACTGCCTCACCTGGAACTTCGGGGTGGGGTGGGGCCAGACCATCGGTTTGCTCTTGGACGGATCGCCCGATCCCAGGGAGATCGTCGTGCGCAGCATGCCGTCCTGGCCCATCTGCGCCATCGCCGCGCCGAAATCATAACTCCAGTAGTTCGAGCTGGGAATCTGCCAGTTCATCTGCAGCAGGATGCCCGGATAATCGCCGCCGGTCTTCTGGCTCAACTTCGCGACCGTGTTCGGGTCCACCCACATGATCTGGAAGAGGCCCGGCTGGGGACAGCCGGGGGAGCCTCCGCCGTGCGCCGCCAAGTCCACGTCCTGGGCGCCGTCGTCGTGGGAGAACTGCGGTACGGCGTAACTGAGGCCGCCGCCGCCGCGGGTGGTGTTGCCCCAATAGATGAGCTTGCGCTGGCAGACGGCCTGGGCCACGCTCGGCGAATTGAAATCGGGGATCTTCAAGCGGAAGGCGGCGACGAGATCGTCCCCCGGCTCCCCGGTATTGAGCCAGTAGGATTTTTTCATGAAGCTGTGATCCGACGCCAGCCGGGTCAGGACCTGCTTCTGCGCGTCCTCCACCGATCCCAGCAGCGAATAAATCTGGACGTACAGCTGGTAGATCTGCGTGGCCACGGAATACGGATGCCAGAACCAGTAGGCGTCCTGTTGGATGAAGAGCAGGAACGGATCCGTCAGGTTGCGGTCCGTCATCTGCTGCTGGCGCCCCGCGCTGTATTCGATATCCCAGGACGGCTCGTTGCTGTAGGAATGTTTTCCCAGCTGGGCGCTGCGCGGGAACGCCCCGTTCTTGTAGAGGACGTCGGCGTAGCTCACGTCGCCGCCCTCGCGCGGATAGTCCGATTTGCTGGGAGGGCACGGGTCGTGCTTGTCGGGCGGGCCCGCGCAGTCGTCCATCATGGTGTCGTAGCCTTCCTCGAAGATGCGCATCGGGAAGGCGCCGTTGACGTACGCGGTGCGGTTCAGGAAGTCGGAGTAGTTCGTCATCTCGACGAAGGCGGCGGAATCGATGGCGAACTGGTGACGGATCTTCTCGCGCGACAGCTTCGCCGTCTCATAGATGAGGTAGACGAAAAGAAACATCGTCGGGAAGAGCAGAAGCGACGGAATGATGATCTGCCCGCGGCGGGAGAGAAGACGGCTCGTCATACCCGAATTATAGCCTGGCCCGGTGAAAAATCAAGGTCGCGGAGGTTAAAATCCGGTTATTCAAGGAAAGGAGGAAACGCGCTACTTGACGTCGAGGAATTGCGGGCTGGCCTCGCTGTAGACGTGCTTGGCCGCCTCCAGGTCGAAACTGGCCATCAGGAAGGTGCGCAGCGCGCCCTCGACGATACGGTGCACGCGGAGCTGGAACGTGGACGAGTAGGTCTCGCCGCGAACGCTTTCCACCTCGACCCACAGCCCGCGATCCCCCCAATTCTTCAGGGTCGCCGCCACGCCTTGAGAGTAAGCCGCGTACTCCGCGTCCGTCATGCGCACGGTCGTTCCCATATTGAAGAGAAGAAGACCGACGTCGGGATCGTCGGCGGGGATGTTCTTGGCGATGAAGGCGCCCGCCTTCTCCGGCGGACAGGCCGCCAGCTGGATGAACGAAGCGTCTTCCCGGACGCGCTTCTGAACGATGTCGATGGACGCGTCCAGCTGGCCGATGCCCTGCAAATTATCGGGCCAGATGCCCGCCGTCAGCCAGCGGCGGTGGACGATGTCGGAAACCTCGAGAGGCTGAGGATCCAGGCCGATGCGCGCGGCCACCAGTTCGGAGTCGAAGCCTTTCTGCTTCAAGACCACGTCCGCGGCCAGGTTCAGGCCGGAACCGGCGTTCGTCTCCACCAGGTAGAACGGAAGGCCACGCTTGCGCTGGAAGTACAAGGCCGCGGGGGCGATCCACAGTATGGAGCGCGCCTGGACGTAGGTGCGGCGATGCCGGTCGCGCAGGTTTTCGAAGAAGGATTTCGGCGGGGCCGACAGGAAGCGCGCCAGGGCGGGAGAGGGGTCGGCCTCGGCCGTTCCGCCGCACGACGGAAAGAACGGGACCAGAGGACAATCGGCGTCGTTGAGGGCCTCGAAATGGAGGGCGGTGAGAAACAAGCTCCAGGCCTCGGTCCACGCCACGAACTGGCGCTTCTCCCACGCCTTGGCCACGTGCTTCCACCAAGGCGGGTCGCCGCGCTTGAGCTGCTCCGCCGTCCAGCGCAGGATGACCGACGTGACGGGCAGCGACGAGGCCTGCACGGCCCCGCGCTCCAGCTGCGCGACAAAGTCCTCTTTAGTTAAAGGAACGGCAGCCCCCGGTGAGTCAGTTCGGCTCTTCGGGCGAGATCAGGCCCATTTCGATGCCCTTGACGACGGCTTCGGTCCGGTTGCTGACCTCGAGCTTCTGGAAGATCGCGTTCAGATGGTTCTTGATGGTCTTCACCGAGCACTCCATCTTCGCCGCGATCTCCTTGTTGGACATGCCCGAGCCCAGGAGAACCAGGACGCGGATCTCGGTCTTGGTCAGAGACACGGGCGAGGAGCCCTCGCCGCTGGACATCTGGCGCAGCCCCTGAAGAAGCTTGCCCATCACCTGCTGCGGGATCATGACGCCGTCGTTGGCGAACGCCTTCAGGGCGTTGACCAGCTCGGCGGCCGGAAGCATCTTGGATAGGTAGCCGTTGGCGCCGGCCTGGATGGACTCCATGACGTGAGCCTCGTCCTCGTAGCTGGAAAGGATGAGGACGTTCGTGTTGGGCAGCTCCTTGCGGATCTGGCGCGTCGCCGAGACGCCGTCCAGGTGCGGGAGCTTGATGTCCATCAGGATCACGTCGGGCCTCAGCTTCTTGGCCAGACGGACGACTTCCTGGCCGTCGGCGGCTTCCCCGATCACTTCGATGGACTTCTCGTTGTCGAGCAGATCCTTGATGCCTTCGCGGAAGAGGGTCTGGTCGTCGGCGATGAGAACCTTCACTCTCTTCTTCGGCGCGGCCTTAGCGGACTTAGCAGCCATGCGGTTCCTCCTCGGAGTCTGCCGAGACTAAACAAGCCTGGGCATTATTGACGGTTTTATCGGTTTCTGTCAAGAGGCGGGTATCGTGAAAAGGAACACGGCTCCCTTCCCCAATCCCGGGCTTTCCACCCAGATGCGGCCCTTGTGGCTGTGCACGATCTCGCGCGAGATCGACAGGCCCAGTCCCAGGCGTCCGCCGGAGCTTCCGGCGCCTTGATAGAAGCTCTCGAAGATCCGGCCCAGATCGGCGGGCGCGATGCCGTCGCCGTTGTCCTGAACGGCGAAGCGCACGGCCGCCCCGTCGCGCTGGACGTGCACCGCGATCGAGCCGCCCTTCGGCGTGTGCCGGATCGCGTTCTCCAGGAGATTGTTGAGCACCTGGACCAGGCGCTTCTTGTCGGCGCTGATCGTGGGCAGGCCCTTGGCGATCTCGGCGCGCAAGGTCAGCCCGCGGGCCTGGGCGCGCGCCTGCGGGCCGATGATGAGCTCCTCCACCATCACGCCGGGATCGAACAGGTTGGTCTCCAGGCGGAACTTGCCCTGCTCGATGGACGCCCAGTCCACCAAGTCCTCGATCAGGCGCGCGATCTGGGCGATGCCGTTGGAGATGTACTGCATGCGCTTGCGCTGGTCTTCATCGGGCTTGATCGTGCCCGCCAGCATCTCGAAGCTGACCTGGAGCGTCATCAGGGAGTTCGACAGGTCGTGCGAGGCCATGGACATGAACTTGGACTTCATCGCCGAGAGCCGCTCCAGCTGGTCGTGGCTCTTCTTGAGGTCCTCGACCAACTGCCGGTTCTCCCGGCGCAGCTTCATCTTCTCGAGCGACTTCGCGATCGCGCGCTTGAGCTGATCCGGGTTTACGGGCTTCTGCAGGAAGTCGTCGACGGACTCCTGGATGGCCCGCACCGCCGCGTCCAGCGAGGCGTTGCCGGTGATCATCAGGATCTGGCTGTCGGCGTTCAGCGCGCGGATCTGCTTGATGGCGTCGATGCCGGTGCCGTCGGTCAGGTTGTAGTCCATCAGGATCACGTCGAAGGACGTCTGCTTGACCTGCGCGACGGCCTCGGCGCCGGAGCCCGCCTGCGCCGTCTCGTAGCCCTCGACGTCCAGGATGTCGCTCACGCCCTCGCGGATGTTCGCGTCGTCGTCCACGATCAAAATTTTCTCTTTCACGTTCGCCTCAGACCGCTATGGGTAAGTAAAGCTTAAATGTGGTGCCGACGCCGACCTGACTTTCCACGTCGATGCGCCCTTTGTGCCGGTCCACCACCTTGCGCACGACGGCCAGGCCCAGGCCCGTGCCGCGCGCCTTCGTCGTGAAGAACGGAGCGAAGATCTTGTCCAGCACGTCCGGCGGGATGCCGGCGCCCGAGTCGCCGATGGAGAGCTCCACCCAGCCGGGCTCCGAGATCCGCGTGCGGATGGTGACCTTTCCGCCCTTCGGCGGCGGCATGACCTCGATGCCGTTGCCGATCAGGTTGCGGATGGACTGCTGCATCTCCGTCTTGTCGATCTCCAAGGTCGCGTCCGCCGGATCGAAGTTCTTGACCAGCTCGATGTGCGGCGGGAAAGGATACACCGAAAGCAGCTCCTCCAGCCAGTGGTTGAGGGAGACGCGCTCCGGCTGAAGCTCGCGCTGGCGCGAGTAGGTCAGGATCTCGTTGATGATGCCGTTGGCCTGCTGGATTTCCGATTCGATGATCTTGATGTGCTTGGCGATCTTCGGGTCCGGCTCCTGGCCGGTGGACAGCTTCGTCTTGATGAAATAGATGGAGTTGTTGATGACGGCCAGCGGATTGCGGATCTCGTGACCGACGACGGCGGCCATCTGTCCGATCGCGGCCAGACGCTCCTTCTTGATCAGCTCGTCCTGCGCGGCCTTCAGCTCGCGCGTGCGCGCGTCCACGCGCTTCTCCAGGAATTTGGTGAACTTCTCCAGCTCCTGCTTGGCGTGGATCAGCTCCCCGGTCTTTTCCTTGAGGGATTCGCTCATGCCCAGGAAGGTCTGCGCCAGGTCGCCGATCTCGTCGTTGGTGGTCACGACCTCCGGCAGGTCCTCGAACTGCCCCTTGCCCAGGCGGTCGGCGGCGTCCTTCAGCATCCGGATCGGCTGGGTGATGTGGCCGGCCACCGCCAGCGACAGGAGAACCGTGGCGAGCACCACCCAGATCAGGACCTTGAGGATCTGGGACTTCATCTCGTCGGAGGACTGGTAGGCGACCTCGACCGGCTGCTGGACGTAGACGATCCAGCCCAGATCGCGCGTCTCCGCGAACGCCGCCAGCAGGCGGCGTCCGTCGGGCAGGGGCAGCTCTCCGCCGCCGCGCTCGTTGGACTGGGAGGTCACCACCTTCAGGACCTCCTCGGGCATGCGCGCGTCCGGGCGGTAGATCTCCTTCGGATCCGAGTGGGCGATCAGGAATCCGTCGGGCGCGACCACCGCGGATTGGCTCTTGCCGGTGGACGGAAATTCCATGGCCAGCATCGTGGAGAGGGGATTGAGGCTGATCCGCGCGGCCAGCACGCCGACGGACCGCGCGGGCTGCGCGCGCTGGTCCAGAATGGGCACGGAGACCGTCACCGTGGGATAGAGCCCCTGGAAGCGCTCCAAACGGCCGATGTATTGGCCCTTGGGCCCCATCGCGGTCTGGAACAGGTCCTCGCGGGAGAAGTCGCGCATCTCCGGGTTCGGGCCCAGGAAGCGGCCGACGCGCAGGACCTCGACTCCCTTGTCGTTCATCACCGACAGCTCCAGCACCGCCAGGTGGATCTGCAGGATCCGGTTCAGCGACTGCTGCTGCTTGATCGGATTCATGGTGATGAAATCGTCCAAGCTGGAGGTTTCCGTCAGGACGTTGCGGAAGGTGGTCACGTATTTGGACACCGTGTCCGCGAAGCCCACGGCCAGGGACTCCTGCATGGCCAGGGTTTCCTTGCGCAGGGAGGCCTGGGAGATGTTCACCAGGTGCCAGCCGATGAAGCCCATCGGCGCCAGCGAGATGAGCAGGAACCAGAAGAGGATTTTATAGGCGAGCTTGCCGCGTCTCTTCGTGGCCATGGGCTAGGGGTTCGTCACCGGGAACATTATGACCGTTCCGGGGCACGGAATTGTTACGGCGGAGCGCCGCGTGTCAGCCCTTCGACGCGTTGCGGGACAGAAGCTGCTTGATGCGCGCCGACAGCTCCGCGAGGTCGAACGGCTTCGTGATGTACTCGTCGGCGCCCAGTTCGAATCCCTGCTTCTTCTCCTCGGAGGAGAGGAAGCGGCCGGTCATCATGATGAGGATGACCGTCTTCGAGCGCTTGCGCAGCTCCTGGCAGATCTGGAAGCCCGACGAATCGGGCAGCTGGATGTCCATGATGACGATGTCCGGCTCCAGCTTCTGGGCGGCGGCGATGCCTTCCTTGGCGGCGCCTTCCTGGTGGCACTCGAAGCCGTCCAGCTCCAAGACCTCGGCCAGGCTCTCGCGCAGATGGGCGTCGTCGTCGATGATGAGCAGTTTCGGGAGCTTCGTCATATCATCTCCTCATTTCCCCGCCGGGGGGGACCAGCTTGTAGCCGACGCACGGAATGGTCGTGATGTACTTGGCGGCCTCGCGCAGCTTCTCGCGCAGGCGCCGCACGTGCACGTCCACGGTGCGCGGCGAGCCGAAATAATTGTAGCCCCAGACGCGCTCGATCAGGTACGGGCGCGACAGGACGCGGTTGGCGGAGCTCAGGAAAACATAGAGCAGGTCCAGCTCCTTGGAGGTCAAGGGAACGCGCTTGCCGCTGACGTGCAGAGTGTAGCTGGTCAGGTTGAGCTCGATCTCCCCCATCTTGATCAGTTCTTCGGGCGCGCTGGCCTGCGTGCGGCGCAGGACGGCCTTGATGCGCGCCAGGCACTCCGCCACGTCCCAGTTCAGCGACAGGCACTCGTCGGCCCCGGCCTGGAAGAAGGCCAGCCGGAGCGACACCTTGTCCTTGGACGACGCCGGCGCCGCCGCGACCTGGGCCGGACCGCCCTTGCCGAAGAGCGCGTACGCGTGCTTCGTCGGACCGGCGCTCAAGGCGGGCTGGTCGGCGTGCTCCACCAGGGCCACGATCGGCAGCTGCTTGGCCGGCCCCTTGGTGCGCAGGGACTTCACGAACTCGACGCCGTCCTCGTCCACCAGCTTCTGACCGACGAGCAGGAGATCGCAGCCGCGGTGCGCCAGTAGGCCGTGGACTTCCTTGGCGCGCTGCGCGACGGTCACCGTGATACCGGCGGCCTGAAGCGCTTCCAGAATGACGGCCGCCCGGTTCGGCTCGCGCGAGGCGTAGACGGCGTTGACGCGCATTCCGGTCTTAAGCCCCGCCCTCGGCGCCGTCGTCCTCGAGATCGAGGCGCAGGCCGCCCAGGCCGATGGCCCCGGCGAAGAGGTTGTACAGGACCGCGATGAGCAGCACGACGCCGTCCATCAGCACCGTGTAGAACAGCGTGAACAGCACGGTGGAGAGGAGCTTCAGGGGAAGCGTCATCGCCGCGTTCTGGGAATTCGGGACCAGGATGAACGTGGTCAGCCCGCCGATGAGGCCCAGCGTTCCCAGCACCGCGGAAACGGCGGGCTGGGTGGAAAGGATCACGGCCAATCCGCCAACGACGGCGCAGACGATGGCCAGGGGCACCATGTCGCGGGTCACCAGCGCCAACGCCGCCAGCACGCCCGCCACGGCGACCACGGGGAGGATGGGATTCTTGATCCAGTACGGGTCGATCCGCTTGACTCGATAGCTCATGCCGGTCTCCTTGGGTGACGATGCTGTGAGGAGCCTAGCTTAACAGAAGAATACCGGGAACACAAGAGCGCGCGCGGAAGCGCGCGGCCCGGGACTAGAGCCGGACGCCGGCCGTCTTCGGCTCGAACAGGATCAAGGTGCGCTTGGTCTCCCCGTCCTCGTCGAGATGGACGGCCTTCACGTGGCACGGCTCGGAGCGGAACATGGTGTCGGCCTCGACCACCTGGTTCGGGCGGTCCAGCGCCACGCTGACCAGGCGCAGGACGTCCTGCTGCTGGCTGTCGATCACGTCCAGCAGATGGAGCTTCCCGTCCGTGGTGACCGTCCCGGTGACCGGGAAATTCGTGAAAAGCACGCTATTGTCCTCGTCGACCACGATCGCGCGGTGGCTCTTGGCGACCACGGCCTTCAGGATGGATTCCCACCAGCGCGCCTCGGCGACGCCGCGCTGCTTCTCCTTGACCATGGAGTTGGCGATCTCCGCCTTCACCTTGGACAGGAATATGCCGATCACGCCCGACAGCTCCCCGATCTCGTCGTTCGACGTCGGGAATTTCAGCTCCAGGTTCTTGAACGAGATGGACTCGATGGCGTCGCGCAGGTTCAGAAGCGGATTGATCACGAAATGGTGGAGGAAGAAATACAGCGGGATGCCCAGCAGCAGCAGCACCCCGACGGCCCCCACCGCGTACTTGTTCATCGCCTTGTTGATGACCTTGACCACGCCTTCGCGGCTCACCTGCAGGTTCAGGATGCCCAGCACGTCGCCGCGCAGGGCCAACGGAATGGCGATGTCATAGAGAGGAAGATTGGGAACGGCGCGCACGATCGGCGTTTTCGCCAGCCAGGCCTGCTCGATGGCGTCGGTCGGGAGGCTGATCTGGTGGGTGAAATCGTCGAACGTCTTCGAGATCATGCTCCCGTCCTTGAACCAGCGCACCTCGCCGTATTTGTTCAGGTACAGCAGCGACGCGATGCGGTCGTCCTTGGACAGGCGGGTCACGATATCCAGCTCGTTCATCGTCACGGCGCTCTGGTTGCGCGCCAGGCCGTCGATCAACGAGGGCGCGTACAGGCGGACGATGTCGATGGACTCCTGCTTCAGCTTCTCGTCGAAGGTCCACTTGAACAGGTTGTAGTAGAAGATCCCGCCCAGGAACATGACGTAGATGCCGATCCCGGTGAACCACAGGAACCACTTCGCGGCGAGTCGCATCGCCTACTGCCCCGCGCCGTACAGCTTCTCGATCTTCTCGATGCCGGCGGCCGCGTCGGTGTTGCTCGGGTCCAGCTGCTTGGCGTGGATCCACTTGTCGCGCGCCTTCTCGTAGTCGCCCTTCTGATAGAAGATGACGCCTTCCAGATACGCCTGCTGGGACTGCTGCTTCGCGTTGTCGGAGATGCCCGCGGGAGGCGCGCCGGCGGCCGGCGCCTGCTGCCCGGCGGCGGCGGCGGCTTTCGCGTCGGCGTCGGCCTTCGCCTTGTCTTCCTCGGCCTTCTTCTTCGCCTCGGCGTCGGCTTTCGCGGTATCCTCGGCCTTCTTCTTGTCCTCGACCGCCCGCTCCTTGGCCACCTCGACGGCGCGCTTCTTGGCGGCTTCCTCGCGGCGGATCTGCTCCTTGGCCCGGGCGACCAGCTGATCGGCGGCCTTCGGGTCGTAGCCGTACTCGACGGCGGCCTTCCACTCGCCGATCGCCTTGTCGTACATCCGCGATTCGTAGAGCCGGCGGCCCTCGGCGACGTGCTGGTTGGCGACTTCGGCGCGGATCTCGGCCTGGAGCTTCTGCGCCTTCACGTTGCCGGGCCCCGCCTCGAGAACCTGATCGAGCATCTTCAGGGATTCCAGAACCAGGCCCTGGCTGTACAGGTTCAACGCGGTCTGCAGCTTCTCGTTGGCGTCCTGCTCGCGCGCCTCGGCCTCGACCTTGGCGATCGCGGCGGTCAGACGCGGATAGCGAGGATTGAGCACCAGGGCCGCGTACCACTGATCCAGGGCCTCGCGGAGGCGATGCTGCTTGTACGCCTTCTGGCCGCGGCGGAAATGCTCGTCGGCCATCTCGCCGCGCGCCTTGCGCAGCCAGTAGCGCGCCTTCAGGTTGCCCGGAGAAAGCTTGGAGACCTCGTCCCACTTGTCCGCCGCCTCGGCCAGGCGGCCCTGGCGGTACAAGGACATGCCCTCCTCGAAGCGGTCCTCCAGCATGTGGTGCTCCGACACGCGCGGAGCGGCCGAGCCCTTGAGGTCCAACGTCGCGCGGTTGAGGATGGACGCGTCCTCGTAGCCGGGGTCGATGGCCAGGATCTTGCGCGTCAGCTCGTTGGCTTCCTCGAAGCGGCCGTCCTTGTAGAGGTCGAAGGCGTTCTCGTAGACGATTTTCAGCGTCTTGCGCGTCATCCGCGCCTTTTCCAGCTGGATGGTGTAGATGTACTTCTTCTTGTCGTCGTCGGAGGTGACGGTGCCCAGGTTCAGCTTGGACATGTCCAGGAACAAGGCGTCCGCTTCCTTGACCTTCGGCGCGGCGGCGTCCTGCGCGCGCGCGGCGCCCGCGGCGGCCAGCGCCAGCAAGGCGGCGAGGAGCGAGGTCTTCATCAGAAGCCCAGGCCTCCCGCCATCAATCCCTTGATCATCGGCGCCAGCATCATGATGAACACCGTCGGGAAGATGAAGATGAACAGCGGGATCAGCATCTTGGTCGCGGCCTGCGCGGCCAGCTTCTCGGCCTTGTTCAGGCGGCGGAAGCGCATGTCGGCGGCGTAGTTGCGCAGGAGCTCGACCAGGCTGGTGCCCAGCTCGTCGGATTGAATGATCAGGCCCACGAAGGAGCGGATCTCGGGGATTCCGGTGCGCATGGCCAGGCGCTTGAGCGCGTCGCGCCGCGTGTAGCCCAGCTGGACCTCGTTGACCATCTTCTCCAGCTCCTTCTCCAGCTCGGTGCGCTGTTCGGGGCGGATATTCTTGAGGATGCGTTCGATGGCGGCCATGTAGTCCAAGCCGGCCTCGATGGTCAGGGCCATCAGGTCGACCATGGTGGGGAAATTGCGCATGATGTCCGCCTGGCGCCCGCGCACGCGGCCGTTGAAGATCGAATCCGGAATGAAGAACCCGGCGGCGCCGAACAGGACCAGGAACGGCTGGCCGGTCGCATAAACCGCGCCGACGGCGAAGGCCGCGGCGAACGCTTCCTTGAGGTGCAGGATATCCAGCGGGCTGGGCTTCTGCGGCCGGCCCAGCATCATGTGCAGCTCCTCGATCTTGACGTCGAGGTGCAGGGTCTTGAGAAGGAACAGGTCCAGCCGGTCGACGAGGCCGCCGTTGGGATTGAGTCCGGAGAACGCGCTGGAGGTTCCGACCTCCTTCTTCGCCAGCTTGGACAGGTCGCTCTCGTCCTGGTCCGGAGGCGGAGCGAACATCCGGCTGACGGCGGTGTACGCCGCCGCCGACCCGAGGAAGGCGATGGTGAAGAGAAACCAGTGAACCTGGGGGTCTATGGGTCCCATATCAGACGCTGATGTCCCCGAGCTTGTTGACGATCTTCATGCCGATGCCGATCCAGATGGTGCAGAACACCAAGGTGAAGAATCCCAGCGGCGAGAAGTAGAAGTCCTTCATCTGCACCGGCTGGAACGCGAACATGATGACCAGCATGATCCAAGGCATCACGCCGACGACGATCGCCTGGATGCGCTGCTGAGCGGTCATCGCCGCCGTCTTCTCGGCCAGCTTGGACTCCTCGCGGATGTTCTCGACGATGCGGTCGAAGATCTTGGTCAGGTTGCCGCCGACCGAGCGCTGGATGACGATGGCCTTGATCATGTAGGAGAGCAGGCGGCTCTGCACGCGCTCCTCGACGCCCTCCAGCGCGCGCTCCAGCGCCGTGCCGAGGTGATAATTCTTGAGGCAGAGGCCGAACTCCTCGGAGATGGGCGGGGTGCAGTCCTTGGTCACCATCTCGATGCAGCCGATCAGGTCGATGCCCGACTTCAGGCCGTTCGACATCAGGATCATCGCGTCCATCAGCTGGGCCTCGCACTGCATGCCGCGCTTGAAGCGGATGTTGCGCAGCAGCCAGCCCGGCAGCGTCAGGCCCGCGTACACGCCGAAGCCGGCGAAGATCATGAACCCGAAGGGGTCGAACGTCAAGGCGCCCATCAGAAACCCCACCCCCATCGGCACGCCGACCAGCCAGTGGATCTTGATGACGATGAACTGGCGCTCGTACTCGTGCGCCCATTCCTTCGCCTTCGCCTTGTAGTCCTCGGCCATCTTGAGGATCTTATCCTCGTTGAGCGTTCCGACGGAATAGCCGCCGATGAACATGCACGCGATGCCCAGCATGAAGAACACCAGGGCCGCGGCGCGCGCGGGGCCGTCGGGCTGCATCGGCGGCGCATAGCCGCGCGGATCCGACTGCAGGACGTCGAAGGAGGCGTTGCTCAGCGCGCCGATGCCGATGACCGCGTCCCGGTAGCGGTCCGTGTTGCCGTTGATCAGCCCGTCCATCACGCTGTCCATCTGCTTGTTGATCAGGTCGAAATGCGCGAGCACGGCGCGGCCGCGGCCGCCCAGGGAATTGCCCAGCCGGGCGCGGACCAGCCGGTCCAGCGACATCTGGAAGCGGATGCGGTTGTCCTCGTAGTCGCGCACCAGGTTGCCCGGCGGCATGAACTGCCCGCCGTACGGATCCGGCGGGAAGCTTTTGCGGACCAGCTCGAAAAATTCATACAGCACCGACACCGGCGCCTGCCACAGCTGCGCCTCGTTGAGAATGCCCTCGTCGGGATCCTGCCAGACCGGGCGCTTGAGCATGGGATCCAAGGTCTGGTCCACCCACTTCGGAACCACCAGGCCGGGATCGCGGTCCTTCTTGAAGTAGTGATAAAAAATCTGGATCTTGGTTTCGGCGCCGTCCTTCTTGCCGAGAAGGAACTCGCCCTGCTGGCGCGTGAAAAGCTGGGCGCCCGCCGGAGCCGCGGACAAAGCCAGGCCGCACAGCAGGACGGCGAGGACCGCGCGCCGCATCAGTGCCCCCCCGTCGCGACGGCTTCCGCGTCGTCCGGAACGTTGATGCCCGCCTTGATCAGCTCGTCGATGGCGTTGGGAAGGCCCTTCTTCTTCTTGGTGCGTTCGCTCCAGAACGCCTCCGGCGGAACGGGCAGGCCCTTGAGCTTGATCTCGTCGTAGCAATGCGGGACGTAGTCCATCGCCGTGAAGTAGCCGAAGCTGGTGCCCTTCTCGTCCATGCCGGTCTGGATGAAGCGGTAGATGTCCTTGGTGATGACCCGCTGGCCGTCGCGGCCCACGCACTCGGAGATGTACGTCACGCGGCGCTTTCCGTCGGCGAAGCGCGTGATCTGGATGAAGATGTGCACGGCGCTGGAGATCATGTCGATCAGCACGTTCATCGGCAGCTCGATGCCCGACATCAGGCACATCGCGGACAGGCGGCTGATGGATTCCGTCGGCGTGTTCGCGTGCAGGGTCGCCAGGGAGCCCTCATGGCCGGTGTTCATGGCCTGGAGCATGTCCAGGGATTCGCCGCCGCGGCACTCGCCGACGATGATGCGGTCCGGGCGCATGCGCAGGCAGTTCTTGATCAGGTCGCGGATGGTGATCTCGCCCTTGCCTTCGATGTTCGGCGGACGGCTCTCCAGGCGGATCCAGTGCTCGGCCAGCAGGCGCAGCTCGGCCGTGTCCTCGACGGTGATGATGCGCTCGCCGTCGGGAATGAAGTTCGACAGCATGTTCAGGAAGGTGGTTTTTCCGGTGCCGGTGCCGCCGGCGATCAGCATGTTCTTCTTGACGATGACGGCGGCGCGCAGGAACTCGATGAAGGTCTCGGTGCAGGCGCCGAAGCTGATCAGCTGCTTGTGCGAGAAGGGCTTCGCCGAGAAGCGGCGGATCGTCAGCGTCGGGCCCGAGACGGCCAGGGGCGCGATGATGGCGTTGACGCGGGAGCCGTCCTTCAGGCGCGCGTCCACCAGCGGCACGGACTCGTCGATGCGGCGGCCGACGGGCGCCACGATGCGCTTGATGACCTGGACGACCTGCTCGTCGTTGCGGAAGCGCATGGGCAGGAGCACCAACTGGCCCTTCTGCTCGATGTATATCTTGTCGTACGCGTTGACCATGATCTCGTTGATGGACGGATCGCGCAGGAGGGCCTGAAGCGGTCCCAGGCCCAGGATCTCGTCCACCAGCTCGGTCACGAACTGCTCGCGCTGCGTGCGGGAAAGGGACAGGTTCGACTCGCGCTGCAGGAGGTTCTCGATGATCTGGCCGACCTTCGAGCGGTTGTCCTCGTTGAGCTTGGGGTCCTCGGAAATCCGGATGCGCTCGGTCTCCATCGCGCCGACGACCAGCTTGTGCATCTTGCCCTTGAGCTCGTCCCAGAATTCGGGGATGGGGCCGGTCGGCGCCGTGCTGATCGCGGACGATTTCTCCACCGGGGCGGACGCCGCGACGGACGGCTTCCACAACAGGTCCGCCGACGAGCCGAACTCCTCGGCCGCCATGGAGCTCTCCCAATGCTTGACGCTGGGCTTGATCTCCATGGTGCGCCCGAGCAGCACGCGCAGGGACTTGACCCAATCGCTCTGCAGCTGCTCGACGACGAGAATCTTCTGGGTGTTCGCGTACTCCGGGATCAAGTCCTCCCAGGGCATGTAGGCGAGCACCGTCTTCTGCATGGCGTGGAAGAACCGGCCGACCTCCTTCGGCGCGAGCGCGCCGGGGAGATTCGCCTGGTTGACCACGATCTCGAACTTGTCCAAGGCGAAGTGGAGGGCCTTGATCTCGTTGAAGAGCGAATACGTCGCCTCGAAATGGGAACGCTGCGGCAGGCACGTCCAGAAGATCAGGTCCGCCAGATCGAACGAGAAGATCTGCATCGGGAAGAACGGGTCCACGTCCAGGAACAAATCGTAGGTCTCGGCCAGCGACCCGAGGATCTTCATGACCACGTTCGGCGACAGCTTGAGGAACTCCGTGCGCGAGCTGGCCAGCGGCAGGAGGCCCACGCCCCACTGCGAGATCGGGATGCGGCCCTTCAGCAGGCGGCCCAGGCCGCCCGTCGGATTTTCTCCGACCAACTGGGACATGCTCGCCAGCGACGGAGGATTCAGGCCGAGGGCGAAATTCAGGTCGTTGCGGCACAGGGGATCCATGTGCACGATGACGACCTTCCGGTTCTGGCTCCCGGCCCACGCCAGCGCGAGGTTCAGGCAGGCCGTGGTCTTGCCGACGCCTTCCTTGGGCCCCGTGAAGACGACGACCCGCCCCGGCTCCTTGATGGAAGTCAGGGGCGGCGGCGCGTCGGAGCTGATCAGCGGCTCGGCCATGGTTTTACTTGACGATTTCCATCGTGATGAACAAGAACAGCGACTGCTGCGTCTCGGTCACGGTCGTCTGGGTGAACAGGAGCCCGATGAGGGGGATGCTTCCGAGAAAAGGGATTTTGGTCTTAGCGGAGTTCTTCGTGCTGGATTTCAGGCCGCCGATCACCAAGGTCTCGCCGCTCTTGACCTCGACGGCGGTCTGGATCTGCCGGGTCACGACCGAGGGGACCGAGGTGTTGCCGACCTGCACGGTCTTCGAGAAGTCCACGTTCGAGACCTCCAGCTGGAGCTCCGCGCGGATGGTGTCCTTCTTGTTCGGATTGATGACCGGAACGATGTTCATGATGACGCCGAACTTCTTGAAATCGGTGGTCACGGTGCCGTTGCCGTTGGCGGTCGGATAGGGCTGCTCGCCGCCGACCACGAAGTTGGCCTGGGACTGCGCCTGCACGATGACTTTCGGATTCGACAGCAACTGAGCCTTGCCCTCGGTTTCCAGCAGCTTCAAAGACGTCGCCAACTGCGTCTGGCGCGCGAAATCCCCCACCTTGATGATCTGCCCGACCGGAATGGCCTTCTCCGCGAAATTGACGCCCGCCTGGAACGGCGTCCAGGAGAATCCCAGGTCCTTCTCGTAGGATCCGGAAATCTCGACGATGTCGGCGGACACCGCGATCAGCGAGTCCTCGGGTTGGGCCGAAGCCTTGGTCGCGAGCGCCGCCAGCACGGCCAAGGCCGCCCAAAGTTGTCTATTCATGTTGTCAGGCCTTTCCTGTCAAATCAACGGAACAGCTTGCGGAAACTCGCCATCTCCATCGGATGCATTTCGACGTCGCCCAAACCGCGCATGATGACCGTCGGCTCGCCCTGCTTGAGCGCGAGCGCCAAATACTGAGCCTCGTTGGGGTTCAACGCCAGGCTGACGGTCGCCTTTTCGGAGAAGCCGCCGCCCTTGTCGTCGGACGCGGTCATGCCCTTGAACTGCTTGGCGTTCATGCCCTGTCCCAGATTGGTGCCGACCGCGATGATCAGCACGTTCTGAAGGATGGTGGCCGTCACCTTCTCCTTGCGGCCGTCGTTCATCATCGCGTCGAAAGTCACCAGGACGTCCACCCGGTCGCCGGGCTTGATCAGGACCTTCATCTCCGGCTCGATGGGAAGCATGGCGCCGCGGTAGCCGGGCGGAATCTTGACGCTCAGGCCCGACTCCGGCGAAAGCGAGACCAGCGCCGACTGGGAGATCTGATTTCCCTTCGGTATGCGGGTGCGCGTCACCAGGTTCACGATCAGCTTCATGTCCGAGGGGGTCTTGATCTCGAAGGAGTCCTGCTGCATGAACTTGCGCGGCACGTCCAGGGTGTCCACCATGTCCTCGTGCAGGACGGTGCGCTCCGGGATGTCCGCCCGGGCGATCAGGACCTTGACCTTCTCGAAATCGCTGGTCAGGGCCTTCTCTTTGCTGGTCAGCACCATCAAATAGAAGACCGCCGCGCCCATCGCGAGAATCATCGGGATCAACACGCCTTTCTTTTCCATTTGTTATCCTGGTCGAAATCCGCTACTTCGACAACGGCCGCTCGATCGGCATGCGGATCTCCGCGACCAACTGCCGCTTACCGCTGCCTCTCGGGTTCGCAAAAACGATGCTGCTGATCGGGAAAATCAATTGAAGCGTCTCCGTCGCCTTGCAGTAGAGATCGCCGTTCGTAATTCCGGCCTGATTGTCCGGGATAGTGGGCTTCTCAAAGCACACCAACTGCACCTGCCCCGACGGATAAAACCGGGCCATCACCGCCTGCGCCTTGCTGTCCCCTCCGACCGACGGAAGGGAGTACGTCATGCCTCCGACGCGCACCGCCTCGTACGTCGCATGATTGAGAAGGATGGTCCGAAACGCGATGTAGCCGATCTCCATGATCATGAAGACCATCCCCATGAACACGGGCAGGCAGAGAA
>JBIOJO010000033.1:0-41354 GCA_044450965.1 Elusimicrobiota bacterium
GAACGGCGGTCGCCGCCGCCCCGGCCGCGACCGCCGTTCCGGCCCCCGCCGCCAACCCGGCCCTGATGTCCCCGGCCAGCGCCACGGAGAAGGCCCCCGACGTCTATAAGGCCAAGTTCTCCACCACGAAGGGCGATTTCGTCATCGAGGTCCATCGCGCCTGGGCGCCGAACGGCGCCGACCGGTTCTACAACCTGGTCAAGCTGGGCTACTACGACAACTGCAAGTTCTTCCGCGTGATCGACGGCTTCATGGCCCAGACCGGAATCAACGGCGACCCGGTGGTCCAGGCGAAGTGGCGCGACGCGAACATCCCCGACGACGCCTACGCCGGCCAGTCGAACAAGCGCGCCATGGTCACCTTCGCGACCGGCGGCCCCAACACCCGCACCACGCAGTTCTTCATCAACTTCAAGGACAACTCCTTCCTGGACGCCAGCGGCTTCCCGCCCTTCGGGCAAATCGTCGAGGGCGAGAGCGTCATCGACCAGCTCTACCGCGGCTACGGCGAGGGCGCGCCCAACGGCAGCGGCCCGGACCAGGGCCAGATCCAGATGCGCGGCAACGCGTACCTGGCCGAGCAGTACCCCAACCTGGACACGATCAAGACCGCGAAGATCGTCCCCTGACCGCGGCGCCGGAATCGAAAGCCCCGCCGGGAAACCGGCGGGGCTTTTTCTTTTATTTCGCCGGTAGGTCTTTAGGCCCAGGCGCGGCCTGGGCCCGATGAGTAAAATAGGAGGGCGTGATTCGCCGATCCCCTCTTTTTTTCCTCCTCGTCGCGGCCCTTTCGGCGTCGGCCGCCGCCGCCCCCTCCTCGTCGGAACTGGGAGCGCTGTACGACGGCAGCCGCGCGCGGGCGGCGGGCTTGGATGGCATACGCGTCTCCAGCGCCGCCGTTTCGCGGTCCGTCGCCTCGGCAGGCCCCGTCGCCCTCGCGGACGACCTGGACTCCTGGCTGGCGGTGGAGCGCAAGATCGCTTTGGCCAAAATGGAAGCGAACATCTCGCCCGCCGGAGCCGCCCCCGGAGCCGTGGCTGCCTCCCCGTCGCACAAGGATCCCGATTATTTCTTCCACTGGCGGCGCGACGCGGCGCTGACCATGCAGGAAGTGGTGACCTTGTACGACCAGGCCCAGGACGCGGGCGAGAAACAGGCCTATTTCAAGATGCTCACGGACTACGCCGCTTTCGTCAAAAAGACCCAAGGCCAATCGACGTTGACCGGCCTGGGCGAACCCAAGTTCAACATGGACGGCTCCCCGTTCAACGGCGCGTGGGGCCGGCCGCAGGACGACGCCCCCGCCGAGGAAGCCAGCACGTTGATTTATTTCGCGAGCGTGGTTTTGATGGAAGGGAACAAGGACCTCGCCAAGCAGCTGTACGGCGGCTTCGCGGACGGCGCGAAGGGCGACCTGGAATACGTCTCCCATCATTGGGGGCAGACCAGCTTCGACGTCTGGGAGGAGGTCAAGGCGCACCATTTCGACACCGAAACCGCCCAGCGCACGGCGCTGCTGGAGGGCGCGTGGCTGGCCAAGCAGCTGGGCGACGACGGCGCGCCGCAGTGGTACCGCGCCCAGGCCGAACTCCTGAAGACGCGCATGGCGAAGCATTGGGATCCGGACAAGGGCTACATCGTGTCCGCGCTGGACCAGGACGCGGGGCTGGGCGGCAAGAGCAGCGGTTTGGATTCGGCCGTGATCCTGGCGGCCATCCACCGGCGGCCGGTGGACGGCGCCATCATTCCGGCGGCGGACGCCGCGTTCTTCTCGGTCACGGATAAACGCGTGCTGGCGACGGCCGGGGCTCTAAAAGAACGATTCAAAGCCGAATACGCGGTCAACGGCCGCTCCGGGGAGCCCGGCGTGGCGATCGGGCGCTATCCCGAGGACAGCTACTTCGGCGGCAATCCTTGGCCGCTGCTGACCGCCGCCTTCGCCCAGCTGGACTACATGGCGGCGGCGGAGTTCCGGCGTGCCGGACATATCTCCATCGAGGCCGAGGATTTATCTTTTTTCCGCGGCCTGGTTCCGAATCGCGCAAACGACATACACGAAGGGATGACGCTGGGAAGCACGGACCCGCTGTTCGCCGAGGTCATGGACGGCTTGAGACATGATGGCGACACGTATCTATCCGAAGTGCGCGCCCACGCCAACCCCGACGGCTCCTTGTCGGAACAGATCGACAAGAACTCCGGCGTCATGATGTCCGCGAAAGACCTCACCTGGAACTACGCCAGCGTGCTGTCCGCGCTGCAGGCCCGCGACGCGCTGGGCGCCGCGCTCAAGGCTTCGCGACGGAACTGAGGCCGTACAGCTCGCCGTACTTGGCGCGCAGATAATCGAGGTACGGCGCCGCGGAGATGGGGCCTCCCGTCGCGCGGCGCACCAGCTCCTCGGCCCCGAACTTGCGTCCGTGACGGTGGACGTTCTCGCGCAGCCAGCCGAGCAGGCCGGAGCAGTCCCCCGCCGCGAGCCCGGCGGAGATGCCGGGCCCGGACTTCACGGCGGCGTCGTACAACTGGACGGAGATCATGTTCCCGATCGCGTACGTCGGGAAGTAGCCGAACAGGCCGGCGGCCCAGTGGACGTCCTGCAGGACGCCGTACGCGTCGTCCGGCGGAACGACGCCGAAGTATTCCCGGGATTTGGCCGCCCACGCCTCGGGCAGGTCGGCGGCGCGCAGGCGGCCGGCCAGCAGGTCGCGCTCCAGGTCGAAGCGCAGCAGGATGTGCAGGCTGTAGGTCAGCTCGTCGGCCTCCACGCGGATGAACGAGCGTTCCACGCGGTTCGCCTCCCGGTACAGCGCCTCGGCGCCGAGACCCGCCGCCTGGGGGAACAGCTCCCCGAACCGCGGCGCGAAACGGTTCCAAAAGCCGCGCCCGCGCCCGACTAGGTTCTCCCAAAGGCGCGACTGGGACTCGTGCGCGGCCATGGTCGCGCCGCCGCACAGGGGGCCGTGCTTGAGCTCGGCGCCGACGCCCTGCTCGTACAGTCCGTGCCCGGCCTCGTGCATGACGCCGTACAGGGCGCCGAACGGGAGGTCCTCCCGATAGCGGGTCGTCAGGCGCACGTCGTCGCGGGAGATGGCCGCGGAAAAGGGATGCGCCGAGACGTCGAGCCGGCCGCGCTCGAAGTCGAAGCCCATGGCGCGGGCGACCTCCTCGCCGAGGACGCGCTGACGATCCACGGGAAACGATCCGGCGAGGAGCGGCGGCGCGGAAGAACGAGCCTTCCCGGCCACGGCGTCCACCAGCGCGACCAGGCCCGGCTTCAGCGCCGCGAACAAGGTCTCCACGGCGGCCGTCGTCATCCCCGGTTCGAACTCCTCCAGCCAAGCGTCGTACGGATCGGCGAAAACCCCGACGTACTCCGCCTGACGGCGCTTGAGCTCCAACATCCGCTCCAGCTCCGGACGGAACGCGGCGAAGCTCTTGCGGGCGCGCGCGTCGGCCCAGACTTCCTGCGCGCGGGACGTGTGCGCCGCCAGCTCCTCGACGAACGCCGCGGGCTGGCGCCTACGGCGCCGGTACTCGCGCTCGGCCCAGCGCCAGGCCGCCGCGCCGGCGTCGTCCGGGGACGCCGCGGCGGCGGCCGGGGCCAGGGCCTCGACCAGGCGGCCGGTCTCCTCGGAGACCAGGACCTCGTGCGCCGCGCGCATGACCGCGCCGAACTGGAGGGCGCGCGCCTCGCCGCCGGCGCGCGGCATCAGGACCTCCATGTCCCACTCAAGGAGGCCCGCCGCCGTGCTCAAGGAATGGAAATCCCTCAGCCGGGCCGACAGGTCCCGGAAGCCGCGCTCGACGTCCGTCATCGCGGAGGCTACTTCGCGAGCTTCTGCGCGAGCGAGACCTTGGTCATCTTGACCGGCTCGTTGGGGCGGTCGCCGCGGTCGCGGGGAACGTCGCCGATCTTGTTCACCACGTCCTGCCCCTCGATCACCGCGCCGAACACGGCATGGCGGTCGTCCAGATGCGGGGTCGCGCCGAGGGTGATGAAGAACTGGGAGCCGCCCGTGTCCGGGCCGGCGTTGGCCATGGACAGGATGCCGGCCTTGTTGTGGCGCAGCTTCGGGTGGAACTCGTCCATGATCGTCCAGCCGGGACCGCCGCGGCCGGTGCCCGTCGGGTCGCCGGTCTGCACCATGAACTTGGGGATCACGCGGTGGAAGATCACGCCGTCGTAATAGCCCTTCTCGATCAGCTTCACGAAATTGGCGACGGTGTCCGGCGCCTCCTTCGGAAACAGCTCCACGGCGATCTTGCCGAGGGACGTCTCGATCACGGCGACGGGATTGCTGGTCTTATAAGGGCGGTCGGCCATAAAATCTCCTGGGGTCAGGCTTCAATTAAATCAACTTATTTTGCGATGGAACTTTTTGAAAGCGGCGAACGTATAAATATGGCATGCCTCGTCCACCAAGAATACATTATCCCGGCGCCGTCTATCATGCGATGGCCCGAGGCGTCGACGGCCGCGACATTTTCGTCAACGACGAAGACCGCCACGATTTTATGGGGACATTGCTATGCCTGAAAAGCCAAACGCCATTTTCGATCTTGGCCTACTGCCTGATGGGCAATCACTTCCATTTGGCGATAAGGGTGGAAAAAACATCTCTTTCTGACATCATGCACCGGTTATTGACCGCATACGTCCGCCGATTTAATGCACGCCACGCCAGAGAAGGGCATCTCCTCCAAGCTCGGTACAAATCGATTCTCTGTCTTGATGACGCATATCTGCTCGCACTCATTCGCTATATCCACATGAACCCGGTCCGCGCCGGCCTAGTCGCAAGCCCCGGCGACTGGCCTTGGTCGAGCGATCGGCAGTATGCCGGTAAGTCGGCCAACTCTTTTGCTGACACCCGGATAGTCGATGAAGCGGCCAGCGCCTGCGGGCCGGACGGAAATAATTATGAACAATGGTCGACGAAAGCGGATGCGGATTTCAAACCATGGCCGACGGCGGAAGCACCCTCTCAGCTTTTGCGGAGCGAGGCGGAGGAGACAACAACAATCGACACACTCGCAAGCGACTTATTCCCCGATGACTGGCCGGAACTCCGCTCCGGAAGCCGACGAAGAGCTCTCACAAATAAAAAAGCTCTCCTCGCAGCGAAAGCGGTTCAAGGTGGCCATGCCCAGGCTTCCATCGCCGCGTGGATGAATTGCAGCCCACAGGCCGTTCATCAATTGCTGCAGCGAAATAAGTTGATTTAGTTGAAGCCTGACCCCGGCATTACCGCTGGAAGCAGCGGCGGCAGCGGGCCTCGTATTTGTCGGCGGCGCCGACGTCGATGACCTTCTTGCCGGACGACAGGCGCTGGGAACGGTTGGCGGGATTGCCGCAGACCATGCAGATCGCCAGATTCTTGGTCACGAACTCGGCGACGCCCATCAGGCGGCTGGTCACCGGGAACGGCACGCCGCGGAAATCCTGGTCCAGGCCGGCCACGATCACGCGGCGCCCCTGGTCGGCCAAGGTCTCGCACACGTCGACGATCTCGTCGTCGAAAAACTGGACCTCGTCCACGCCGACCACCTGCGTGTCGGGCGCGATCTTGGTCAGGATGTCGCGCGCCTTGGCGACCGCGATCGACGGGGTCTTGTGAAGATCGTGGGAAACGATATGGTCCTTCGCGTAGCGCACGTCCAGGGCGGAGTTGAACACCTGCACTTTCTGCCGCGCGATGGCGGACAGGCGCAGGCGCCGGATCAGCTCCTGGGTCTTGCCGGAGAACATGGAGCCGACCACGGCCTCAATCCAGCCGCCGCCGGTGTGGCCCCACGACACGGGCGCGGCGGGACGGTGACCGTTGCGCACGACGTTCACTTTCTTCTTGCTCATCGGCCCTTGTACTGCTTCTGATAGTAGGAGCGATAGCCGCCGCCGACCTTCAGCGGGCGCCACCACTTCTCGTTCGATAGGTACCACGCGATGGTCTGACGAAGTCCCTTCTCGAAATCGTACGCGTGCTTGAATCCGAGCTTCTTGAGCTTGGCGCAATCCAGAGCGTACCGCCGGTCATGGCCCTTCCGGTCCTCGACGCGGGTCACCAACGACGACGGTTTACCCATCAGCTTGAGCACCCTGGCGATCAACTCCCGGTTCTCGCAGGTGTACGACCCGCCGATGTTGTAGACGTCCCCCAGGACTCCTTTCTCCAAGACGAGCAGAATGGCCCGCGCGTGATCCACCACGTGCAGCCAGTCGCGGACCTGCTTCCCGTCGCCGTACTGCGGGAACGGCCGGTCTTCCATGAAATTCGTGATCATCAGCGGCAGGGCTTTCTCGGGATACTGATAAGGCCCGTAATTGTTCGACGCCCGAGTCGTGACCACCGGCGCCTTATGCGTGACGAAATAGGAGCGCACCAGCATGTCCGACCCCGCCTTGGAGGCCGCGTAAGGGCTGTTGGGCTCCAGGTTGTCGCCTTCACGCGAGTAGCCCTTGGCGACGGATCCGTACACTTCGTCCGTGGACACGTGCAGGAATCGGCGCACCTTGAGGCGCAGGGCCGCGTCCAGCAAAACCTGCGTGCCGATGATATTCGTGGTCAGAAAAGCGGAGGCGTCCAAGATGGAGCGGTCGACGTGCGTCTCGGCGGCGAAGTGGACGACCAGTTCGCAGCCTTTCATGGCGCGGTCCACGGCCTTGGGGTCCCGGATGTCGGCTTTGATCCACTTGTAGCGGCTCTTGATGTCGGCCAGGTTCGCGGGGTTGCCGGCGTAGGTCCGCGAGTCCAGGTTGACGATCTTCCACGACGGCCGAGCCTTCAGCGCCGTGCGGATGAAATTGGAGCCGATGAAGCCCAAACCGCCCGTCACCAGGATTTTCATGCGCGTCCCGCGATGAACCAGTCCCAGGTCTCGCGCAGGCCTTGCTCGAAGCCCTTCACGGGCTTATAGCCCAGCATGCGGCGGATCTTGCGGTTGTCGGCCCACGTCTTGCGGACGTCGCCGGCGCGCATCGGGTGGTGCCGGCGCGGCAGCTTCCGGCCGACGATCTTCTCGATGACCCCGATCATGTCGAGCAGGGAGTGCGTCGAATTGTTGGCGACGTTGAACACCTCGCCGGAGACGCGCGACGGCGCCTTCGCGGCCAGGATGTTCGCCAAGACCACGTTGTCCACGTGCGTGAAGTCGCGCGACTGCAGGCCGTCCCAGTGCACGTCCAGCGGCACGCCCGCCAGCGCCTGCTCCATGAACTTCGGGATGACCGCGGAGTACATGGACTCCGGATCCTGGCGCGGCCCGAACACGTTGAAGTAGCGCAGGGAGACCGTCTCCAGGCCGAACGACTTGGCCCAGACGATCGCGTAGTGCTCGGCGGCCAGCTTGCTCACCGCGTAGGGCGACAGCGGCTGGGGGCGCATGTCCTCGCGCTGAGGATAGACCTTGCAGCCGCCGTAGGCGGAGCTGGACGAGGCGTAGACGAAGCGCTTCACCTTCGCGTCGCGCGCGGCGACCAGCATGTTCAGCGTGCCGGTCACGTTCGCTTCGTTGGACGGAAGGGGCCGGTCCATGGACTTCGGCACGGAACGGATCGCGGCCTCGTGCAGCACGTACGAGGCGCCGCGGCACGCTTTCGCGCAATCGGCGGGACGGGTGATGTCGCCCTTGATGAACTGGAAGCCGCCGCGGACCGCGGCCAGCTTGTCCAGGCGTCCGGTCGAAAGATTGTCCAGGACCCGCACGCGCTCACCGCGCCGGACGAGCCCTTCCACGAGATGGGAGCCGATGAACCCGGCTCCGCCGGTGACCAGCCAAAGTTTACCCGCCATTTCCGGCCATGTTACCATTTGTTGGGTAGCGGCGAAACGGCGGGCCTGCTAACCTGATCGTGTCGGGCTTGGCGCGCGACACCAGAGGACCTCGGCGAGAGCCGGGGTCCTCTTTTTTACGGCCTGAGATCCTCGGATTCCTTGGCGCGGCCCGGGAACCACTCCGATTCCCAGTCCCGGTGCTCGATCTTCTTGCCGTCGGCCGCGCCGAAGCGCAGTTCGGCCGTGCCGGTGATCTCGCCGAAGCCGCCCGGGCGGGTCCGCGCGATGACCTTCGTGTAGAAATCGTGCCAGCGCCGGGTCCAGGTGATCTCCTTCTCGAACAGGTGGGCGCCGTGCGCGCGCGAGAACCCGCCCTGGGACTCCACCTCGGTGCGCAGCCCGAAGGCGACGCGCCACGTCGGGGTGGAAGGTTCGTAGGCGAAATCCAGGCTTTGGTAGTACGTTCCGGGGGTCGTCAGGTTGTACGCCACCCCGCCGCCGACGGAAGGGCCGTGCTCCCCGCCCCAGCGGATGTCCAGGATGACGGAGCGGTTCTGCCCCTTGCTGGGAGCCATCTGATAGTCGTCGTGGAACGTGAAGATCAAGGTCGGCGACGTCTGCCAGCTCAGATCGGTCCGGATCGGCTGAATGCGCTGGTCGAACGTCACGTCGTGATCGCGGAAGGTCCGGAAATCGAAGCCCGTGGCCACGCGCGCCCACGTATGCGACGTGGGCACGAAGATGTCCGACAGCGTGACCTGATTCTGTTCGATTCCCTTGTCCGCCGGCGCCGTGTCCTCCGTGAAGGCGTCCGGCTTCAGGCGCATCGTGTACGCGTGCGTCACGTCGATGCTGCCCAGCGGCGTTCGCGTCCGCAGGTTGTTCGACGCGGTCGCGCGGCCGATCGTCGAGTCCAGATACTGGCTTGTCGTACCCGGCTGCAGGTAGCCGGAGTGGTCGAAGCGGTTGTAGTAGGTCTCGCTGTAGGTGACGCCCGGCGTGTAGGTGAATCCGCGGAGCAGCGGAAAGGAGCGGGTCCCGTTCCACGATCCGTTGACGGATTTCTGCAGGTAAGGCCGCCCCAAGGTGTAGTTGTTGTCCGCGAAGCCGCTCACGGAGTTCAGCCACGGCAGCTTCCAGAGGCGGAACGGCGTGCTCTGAGCCTCGAGGCGGGGCAAGGTCTCGCTGGTCTTCAGGAAACGGTTCGGGTCCGCCGGATTCTGGAAGTCGTCGCGCTCGTACAACAGGCGCACGGTGCCTTTCGATGAGGTGTGCGTGAACGCCCCGCTGTTGACCAGTTCCGGGGTCAACCGGAACAGATCGGAACGGACGTAGTCGTTCGTGAAGCGCGGGTCCGACTGGAACTGGAGGCGCCCCTGGAACGAAACGGAGGAGGTCAGTTTCTGGTAATCCCCGCCGAAGAGCCCCCAGCGGTTGTTCGTGGTCCCGTCCTCGTGGATGCGGTAGCCGAACAGCGAGCCCCGGGAGTCCGGGCCGGAGCGGTGATCCAGCTCGCCGCCGTAGCCGAAGCCCATGTTCTGGTAGTAGTCGTCGTAAATCTTGCTGTAGGTGGTGGAGGACAGCCGCGTCGTCAGGGTGCCCTTCACATAGAAGCCGTCGCGGGTGTCGTAGCCGGGATGGAATTTCCACTTCAGCCACTCGTCTTTCTCCAGGGATTTATAGAACACCGGGGTGTAGAAGAGAGGAATTTCGCCGACGTAGAAAAGCGTGTTCCAACCCAGCAGGTGCTTCTTCGGCACGACGGAGACCAGAGACGAATGGAAGTGATAGTGCGGCGGCACGAATTCGCACGACGTGTAGTTGGCGTCGCGGTACATCATGCTTTTATCCTGGCGCAGGTCGGCCTCGCGGGCGTGGATGCGCCAGTCGCCGCTACCCGCCGACGACTGGAACAGCCGCGCCGTGTGCTTGGCGAAATCGAACTCGCCGGAGTCCCCGTACACCGCGGACACACCGTCCTCCACCAGGAGCGGGGCGTCCGAGCGGCCCGTGCGCCGCGACGTGTCGATCCAGATGTCCTGGCCCTTGACCGTCATCGTCGACTGCTTCAGCACGACGCCGCTGGACAGGTGCAGGGACGAATGGTCGGCGTCGAATTCCGCCTTGTCGGCGGAATAATCCACGTGCGAGCCGGGCGGCGCGGGCGGAAGGGCGTAGTCCTCGGCCGCGGCGGGAAGCGCCAGCAGCAGCAGGAGCGCGCAGGTCTTCAACGCTTCTCCCGGGACAGCAGCGCCGCGCCGACGCACCCCCAGTCGCGTTCGGCCGGCGCGGCCAACGTCAGCGCCGCGAACGGTTCCCGGAAGGGCTGGGCCGCGAACACGCGGCGGACCGGATCCAGGATGAGCCGGCCCGCGCGCGCCACGCCGCCGAGCAGGAGCACCGCGTCCGGGTTGAACATCAGCACGGCGTTGGACAGCCCGACGCCCAGCCACGTCCCCGCCTCGTCCCAGACTTTCTTCGCGCCGGGAACGCCGGCGCGCGCGGCGTCGGCCAAGGCCTTCGGCGTCAGCGGCGACGGAAGGTTGCGCATCACGCGCCGGGCGATCCTCTGAAGGCCGTAGGTTCCCGCGTAGGCCTCCAGGCAGCCGCGGCGGCCGCAGCGGCACGGGGCGCCGCCGGCGCGGACGATCTGATGGCCGATCTCCCCCGCGGCTCCGGTCGCGCCGCGATGAAGCTTGCCGTCCAGGATCAGCCCCCCGCCCACGCCGGTGCCCAAGGTGACGCCCACGACGTGGCGCGCCTTGCGCTTCAAGCCGACCACGTAGCCGCCCCAGACGGCGACGTTCGCGTCGTTGTCGGCCACGGCGCGGATCTTCAGGCGCCGCTCGAACTCCCGCTTGAACGAGAAGCCGACCCAGCCTTTCAGGTTGGGCGCGAATAGCAAGGTCCCGGTCTCCGCGTCCACGCCTCCGGCCAGGCCCAGCCCCAAGGTGCCGTAGCGCCAGCCGCGAAGGACGCCGGCGATTTGACGCACGAATTCGACGGGCGCCTGGCTCGAGTCGGTCGGAATCTGAGCCGAGCGGACCACGTCGCCCGCCGGCGTCACCAGTCCGATCTTGGCGAACGTGCCGCCCACGTCGATGCCGACGGAAAGGTCCTTCACGCGCGCCTCCCCGTGCCCTTGAGCGCCGCTCCAGCCAGATACAACGATCCGGCGCAAACGGCGACGGCCGGAGCGGTCGCATCGCGCCGCCACGCCGCCAGCGCGGACGCCGGATCACGCTCCACGGTCACGCGCGCGCGGGGCGCGGCGCGGCGAACGGCTTCGGCGAAAGCGATGGGATCCATCGCGCGCGGACTGGGCGGCCGCACGACGACGACGTCGCGCAAGAACGGAACCAACGGCTTGAGAACGGCGGAGACGTCCTTGTCGCGCATGATTCCCAATATCCAGCGGGACGGACGTTTCGCCCACGGCGAGGCGGCCCACGTCGCGGCCAAGGCGCGGGCGGCCTCGGGATTATGCGCGCCGTCCACGATCAATATTTTTTTGCCGAGGCGAATGGGTTCAAACCGTCCGGGCCATTTCACGGCGGCCAATCCCCGGCGCCAGGACGCTTCGGAGACCTTCAAGCCGGAGGCGTCGACGGCCGCGCGGGCCAAAGCGGCGTTGCGGCCCTGGGGCGCGCCGAGAAGACTGAGCCGGTAGCGCCGTCCTTCCGGCGAGCGCAAAGTTTGACTCCCGCGGGCCCAATCGGTCCGAACAATGGACCAGGGACGCTTCACGACGACAGGATCGCCGCGCCTCGCGGCGCGGCGGATGGCGGGCATATCGGGAAAAACGGCGGGGCATCCCGTTTTAAAAATTCCGGCTTTCTGAGCCGCGATTCTCTCCAGCGTCTTACCCAGAAATGCCTGATGATCGTAATCCACCGACGTGACCACGGCCGCCAACGGCTTGCTCACGACGTTGGTGGCGTCCAGGCGCCCACCCAGGCCCGTTTCCAAGACCGAAACGTCGCAACCGCTGTCGGCGAAGTGCTGGAAAGCGATTGAGGTCAGGAGTTCGAAGTACGTCAGCTGTTTTTTCGGATCGGCCTTCAAAGTCCGTTTCATCAGCCGCGCGAATTCGGCCTCGGAGATCGATTTGCCGTTCACGGAAATTCGTTCTCGCACGTTCAATAAATGGGGTGAGATATATAAACCGGTCCGCCGCCCTGAAGCGCGCAGCACGGAAGCCAGCATCGCGCACGTCGCGCCTTTACCGTTCGTGCCCGCGACATGGAAGACCGGAACCTTCTCGTGGGGAGATCCCAAACGGTCGAGATGCGCGCGAACACGATCTAATCCCAGCACGATGCGCGTCTCGAGGCGAGCGTCCAATGCCGCCAGCGCCGCGGCGAACGTCATTTCGCGCGCTCGACGCGGGCGCCGACGCGGGCGAGCTTGCGCTCCACCGCCTCGTAGCCGCGGTCGATGTGATAGACGCGGGAGATCACGGTGCGGCCCTTGGCCGCCAGCGCCGCGATCAGCAGGGCCGCTCCGGCGCGGAGATCGGACGCCATGATCGGCGCGGCCGACAGCTGCTCGACGCCGGCCACCACGGCCTCGGAGCCCGACACCGCGATCTGCGCTCCCATGCGGCCCAGCTCGGCGGCGTGCATGAATCGGTTCTCGAAGACGGCCTCCTGGACCTTCGTGAAGCCGGTCGCCAAGGTCATCAGCGCCATCCAGGGAGCCTGGAGGTCGGTGGGGAAGCCCGGGTGCGGCGCGGTTTTGACCGCCACCGACTTGGGGCGGCGGTCCATGGAGATCTCGATCCAGCCGCGGCCGGATTTGATCTTGGCGCCGGTCTTCTTCAACGCCGCGATCACGGCGGTCAGATGCTCGGCCTGCGCGCCCGCGACGCGGACCTTGCCGCGCGTGGCGGCGGTGGCGATCAGAAAGGTGCCGGCTTCGATGCGGTCGGCGATGACCCGGTGCCGGGCGCCGTGGAGCTTGGACTGGCCCTCGACGACGACGGTCGCGGTTCCCGCGCCGCTCACCTTCCCGCCCAGCTTGGCCAGGAAATTCCCCAGATCCTCGATCTCCGGCTCGCGGGCGGCGTTCTTGATGACGGTCCGGCCGGGCGTGACGGCCGCGGCCATCATCAGGTTCTCGGTGGCGCCCACGCTGGGGAAGCGCAGCTTGATCGTCGTGGCGACCAGGCGCGGCGCGCTCATGATGATGTCGCCCTGGTCGGCGATGCGGCGCGCGCCCATGGTCTCGAAACCCTTCAAATGGATGTCGATGGGGCGCAGGCCGATGGCGCAGCCGCCGGGGATGGGCACGCGCACCAGGCCGAAACGGGCCAGCAGGGGCCCCGCGGCCAGCACGGAGGCGCGCATCTGCTTGACGATGTCGTAGGGCGCCTGCGTCTTCAGCGAGCCGGTGGACAGGACGCGGACCGTCGAACCGTCCACGGTCACCTTTTTACCCAGGCTTTCGAGCAGGCGCACCGTGGTGCGGATGTCGCGCAGGCCGGTGGGACAGTTCTCGATGAGACAGGGCTCGTCGGTGAGCAAGGTCGCGATCAGGATGGGGAGCGCGGCGTTCTTCGAGCCGCTGACCGGGATGGTCCCTTCCAGGCGCCGTCCGCCCTCGATGATCAGTCGATCCATGGAAGGCTCACTTTATCATTTTGAGTCATTCAGGGAGACGGCCGATGGCGATCCGGTCGCGCCCGGACGCGTCCTTCTTGATCATGACGCCCTCGAAGCCGGCCGCGGCCAGCAGCTTGGAGACCGCCGTCCCCTGCCGCGCCTCGATCTCGAGCGCCGCGTAGCCGCCAGGCTTGAGCATCTTCGGCGCCGCGGCGATAATGGCGCGGATGGCGTCCAGGCCGTCCTTGCCTCCGTCCAGCGCCAGGCGCGGCTCGAACAGGACCTCGGGCTCCAGCTTGTCCAGGTCCTTCGTCGGGATGTAGGGCGGGTTGGAGACCAGGATGTCGGCCCAGCCGCGCAGCCCCTCTTTGTTGGAGAACAGATCCTCGCGCACGAAGCGGATGCGGTTGGAGACGTGGTGCGTGAGCGCGTTCTTGCGCGCCAGATCCAGGGCCTTGTCGCTGACGTCGGTCGCGAACACGGTTCCCTGGGGCAGCAGCTGGGCGAGCGCGATGGCCACGCACCCGGTACCGGTTCCGATCTCCAAAACTTTCGGGGCCGCGACCTTCAGCGCCTTGACCAGGCGCTCGCACTCCAGCACCAGCTCCTCGGTTTCGGGACGCGGGATCAACGAATCGCGCGTGACGGCGATCTGGATTCCCAGGAACGGCTGGCTGCCCAGGATATAGGCCAGAGGCAGACGCTTGGCGCGCTCCTTGATCCAGGTCCCGTATTGATGGGCCTGCTTGTCCGTGAGCTCCTGGCGTCCGCGCAGAACGGCCGCGCCGCGGCCCACTCCCAGCAATTCCGCCATCAGGAACTCGGCGCTGGCCTTCGCCTCGGGCACGCCGCGCTCGGTCAGTTGGGCTTCGCCCTTGGCGAGCCACTCGGCGACGATCATCCGGCCGCCTCCATGCGCAGGCGGCGAGACTCCTCGCGCAAGGCCTGCAGCACGGCGCCCAAGCCTCCGCCCTCGATGATCTCGGCGAGGTTATGCCAGGAGCGCTCCAGGCGGTGGTCGGTGACGCGGCTTTGCGGGAAATTGTAGGTGCGGATCTTCTCGGAGCGATCGCCGGTGCCCACCTGCGTCTTGCGCGCGCTGGCGTTGGACGCGGCGGCCTTCGTCTTCTCGGCGTCGGCCAGCATGGCGTACAGGCGCTTCATCGCCTTTTCGCGGTTGCGGCCCTGGGAGCGCTCTTCCTGGCACTCGACAATCATGCCGGACGGGATATGGGTGATGCGGACCGCGGTCTCCACCTTGTTGACGTTCTGTCCGCCGGCGCCGCCGGCGCGATAGGTGTCCACCTTCAGGTCGTCGGACTTGATGGTGACCTCCACTTCCTCGACCTCGGGCATCACGGCGACGGTGGCGGTGGACGTGTGGATGCGGCCGGCGGCCTCGGTGGCGGGTACGCGCTGGACGCGGTGCACGCCGCCCTCCAGGCGTAGCCAGGAATAGACTTCCTTGCCGGAGATGAAGATCACGCCCGACTTCAGCCCCTTGCCGGACGCCGCGGTCTCCTGGACCTCGACCGACCAGCGCCGCGTTTCGGCGTAGCGCATGTACATGCGCAGCAGTTCCCCGGCGAACAGCGCGGCCTCGTCGCCTCCGGCGCCGGCGCGGATTTCCAGATAGCAGTTCTTGTCGTCGTCGGGATCCTTCGGAAGAAGATCGAGCAGGATCTCCTGCTCCAGCGCCGCGGCGCGCGCCTGGACGGGCGGCAGCTCCTCGTGCGCCATGGGCCCCATCTCCGGATCGTCCTTGAGCGCCATAAGCTCGGCGGCCTCCTTCTCCAGACGCGCCAGCTCGCGCACCTTCGCGATCACCGGAGCCTGCGCCGCGTGCTTCAGCGCCAGCTCCTTGACCTCGGCCGCCGACAGCCCCGCCGTCCCGAGTTTGTTCTCGATCTCGCGGAAGTCGACGTCCAGCTTGGCGATTTTCTTGTCCATTGGGGTCAGGCTTCAACTAATCAACTTATTCTCAAGGGCATCAGCTTCAATAAGTTGATTAGTTGAAGCCTGACCCCACTAAAAAAGCGGGAGCCCCGGCGATGGTGGTCGCCGGGGCTCCAGTTCGAGAAGGACGCTAAGCGGCTTTCTTTTCGGGGGCCTTCTCTTTCTTCGGGCCGGCGGTCTTCTTCGCGGCGGCCTTCTCTTCCTTGGTGGGAGCGGTGGAGAGGACCTTCGCGCGCTTGGCCGTGTGGCCGACGTGCGCCAACTGCTTGCCGGCCTTCGTGGCGGCCTTGCGGGCGACGGTCTTGCCTTCGGTCGTCTCGAAGCGCTTCTTGAAGCGGTCGATGCGGCCGGCGGTGTCGATCACGCGCTGCTGGCCCGTGTAGAACGGGTGGGAGAACGCCGAGATGTCCAGCTTGACCAGCGGATAGGTCTTGCCGTCTTCCCAGGCGATGGTGTCCTTGGCGTTGACCGTGGAGCGGGTCACGAAGGACTTGTTCGCCTGGACGTCCTGGAAGACGACCGGGCGGTAGATCGGGTGGATGCTCTTCTTCATATGGTTGGGGGGATGCTTCCTTGTTTAAAGCGGCTTCGAACAGTATAGCAAAAAACGGCATTCTGGCGAGAGGTTCACGGTCCCAGATAAATAGGACCGGAAGGCCCAGGCGCGACGAATTATCGTCATTTACACTGATTGAAAGAGAGGTCTGATGCCCCGACTCCTGAAAACCGCCCTGCTGTGCGCCGTCGTCGCCGCTCCCGCCCTCCCGGCCTCCGCCGCGATGGACACCTTGTTCGACGGCGGCTCCGCCGTTCTTCCCGCCTTCGCGTTCCCAGACATTTTCGGCCGACGCCCGGCCGCGCCCCAGGACGAACTGGCGCGCGCCGCCGGCGGCGACGAGAACGCCATCGTCGGGCTTTCGGACCTGGCCCTGATGAAGGCCACCTCGGATCAGAAGATCGCGATGCTCAAGACGTTGATCAAATACTCCCATCCCCAGCAGAGCGGGAACGGCAACGACGACCCGAATCAGCCGCCGCGCGAACAGGCCATCATCCGCATCCTGGGCTCCTCGAAGGACGCCGCCTCCTTCGACCGCGTCTTCTTTCGGATCGACCCGCGGGAGCTTCCCCGCGCCTTGTCGGATCCCCAGCCCGTCTTCGACATGGTCGAGCGCAACCGCGCCGCCGTCGTTCCCGGCGACTGGGACGGCCTGAGCCGCTACATCGACACGGTGGCGGACACGAAAAGCTCGGGCAAGAACAACATCGAATTCCTGATCGACGCCGGCGCGATCGCTCCGGGCCTGGCGGTCCTGGAGGGCGCCAAGACGTCGATCCACCTGGAGGTCTTCCAGCTTCAGGCCGACGAGTACGGCTGGACCGTGGCGCGCCTGCTCGCCGACAAGGCGAAGGCCGGAGTCCATGTCCGGATCATGATCGACGACAACGGCTCGTCCGTCTCCACCGATCCCGAAATCCAGAAACTGCTGGATTTCATGCGCGCGGCCGGCGCGACGGTCATCGTCAAGACCCCGACCATCTTCGCCAGCCACCTGGACCACCGCAAGGTCCTGGTCGTGGACGGGGACACCGCCTTCACCGGCGGGATGAACATCGGCCTGGACTATCAGAAGAACTGGCACGACCAGCAGACCTTGATCCAAGGGCCCGCCGTGACCGCGCTCCAGTCCGCCTTCCTGGAACGGTGGCGTGCCGCCGGCGGCACGGTTCCCGACGCCGAGACGCCCGACCTCTTCCCTCCGCTGAAGGACCAGCCCGGCGGCGCCGAGACGCGCGTGGTGGCCCACGAGGGCGCGGCGAAGGATCAGAATATCCGCGCCATGTACCTGCGCGCCATCGGCACGGCGGAACATTCCATCCGGATCGCCAACCCCTATTTCGTGGACGCCTCGGTCGTGGCGGAGCTGATCCGCGCGGCGCGGCGCCACGTGAAGGTACAGGTCGTCCTGCCCGAGGACAACGATCAGGCCCTCGTCCAGCGCGGATCCCGCGCCTATTACCCGGACCTGCTCGCGGCCGGCGTGGAGATCTACGAATACCAGGGGCGCATGGCGCACGAGAAGGTGGCCGTGTTCGACAGCCGGTGGTCCACCTTCGGCTCCTCGAACCTGGACTCGCGCAGCCTGCGCTACAACGACGAGCTCAACCTGGCGGTCTCCGATCCCGGCGTGGCGCGCTACATCGAGACCAACCTGTTCGACGAGGACCTGAAGAAGAGCACGCGCATCACGTCCTATTCCCCCAACCTGCGCGAGAAGCTGGACCGGTCTCTCGAAGACCAGCTTTAAGCGGTCAGAGCCGCTTCAGGAAGGACAACAGCCGGTCGTTGAAGGCTTCCGGGTTCTCCACGTTGGAGAAGTGGCCGGCATCGGGGATGATGTGCAGTTCCGCTCCCGGAATCCGCGTGCGCATGACCTCCGAGAGCGGAAGCGGCGTGATCTTGTCCTGAGACCCCACCAACACCGCGGTCGGCACCTTGACCTGGGACAGGGACGCGATCATGTCGCCGCGCGCGGCCAGCGCGGCCAGCGCCGCCATGACGGCCTCCGGGGCGGCTTTCGACGCGATCCCCTTCAAGAACTCGACGACCTTCGGCTTTCCGGTCAGGGTCGCCGGAGCCAGCGCGTCCTTGATGAAGGGATCCGCGAACGCGGCCGCGCCGCGGGAGCGCACGAAGTCCACGGCGGCCGCGCGCTTGACCTTGTTCTCGTTGGCGTCGGCCTCGGCGCGGGTGTCGCACAGGACCAGCGCCTTGACGCGCGCGGGAGCCTTCTCGGCCAACCGGAGCGCGACGTAGCCGCCCATCGACAGGCCGACGAAGACGCACTTGCCGGGAACGGATTCGAGCACGTCGTCGACGGCGTGCTCGATGAACCACGGCGACGTCAACGGCGTGGCGCCGAAGCCGCGGAAGTCCGGCGCCAGGACGCGGAACGACTTGAGCGCGTCGAACTGGGGCTCCCACATGGCGGACGACATCGGGAAAGCGTGAAGCAACACGACGGGAAGACCCTTCGGGTCGCCGGCCTCGCGGATGTTCAGCTTCATTTCTTTCCGATTTTCGCCGACGGGTTCACCGGCTTGCCGTTCTTGTCGCGCACTTCGAAGTGCAGATGCGGTCCCGTGGACAAACCCGTGGACCCCACCCGTCCGATCATGGTCTTGCCGCGCTGGACGATGTCGCCGGGCCTGACCATGATCTTGGAGAGATGGCCGTAGCGGGTGGTCTCGCCGTTGAAGTGGCGGATCTCGATCAGCTGGCCGTAGCCCTCGTGCCAGCCGGCCTCGATGACGCGTCCGCTGCGCGCGGGATACACCGGCGTGCCGTACGGCTTGGGGATGTCCAGGCCGTCGTGCATGCGCGCCTTGTGCAGGATCGGATGGAAGCGGTAGCCGAACGGCGAGGAGATGCGCGGCCGCACCTGGGACTCGAACGGGAAGCGGTACGTGTCGAAGTTCACGCGGATGCCGGGGATCAGCACGCGCTGCCCTTTCTCCAGCTCGAACGGCGCCAGCAGCGCGATGCCGGGAAAATTGTTCGCGCGGACCACCAGCTCCTTGAACTTCCGGCGCTCCTCGGCGCCGACCTTGAACTTCGCGATGACCTGGTCCAGGGTCTCCGACGCCTTATGCACCTCGTAGAGCTGGCCGTCCCGGTTGAGGACGGTCATGCGCATGCCGGGATACAGCAGGACGAACTCGTTGTTGTTGGTGGCCTGCATGGCGCCCAAGGTGGTGCCGTACGACTTGGCCAACGCCGCGGCGTTGCCCTCCCCCTTCTGCAGGCGGTGCTCGCCGTACAGCAGGCGGCGGGACTTGGCCAGCACATCCCGATTCGGCTCGTCGGGGCCGGGCGCGGTCAGCACGGAGAAGCGCTCGAAATCCACGGGCCGGGGCGCGGCGACCTGAGCGGCGCCGGAACCGGCCAGCAGGACGACGAGAAGAAGCCCCCGGATCATCCGACCATGTTGGACAATTCCATGGACTTCATGAAATCCTTGTTCGTCTTCGTGGAGAGGATCTTCTCGCGCAGAAGGTCCATCGCCTCGACGGACGCCAGCGGCGCCAATACCTTGCGCAGGATCCAGATCTTGTTGATCTCGTCCTCGGAGAGAAGCATCTCCTCCTTGCGGGTGCCGGTGCGGTTGATCTCGATGGCGGGAAACATGCGCCGGTCGGCCAGCTTGCGGTCCAGGTACACCTCGGAGTTGCCGGTGCCCTTGAACTCCTCGAAGATGACCTCGTCCATGCGCGAGCCCGTCTCGATCAGCGCGGTCGCCAGGATGGTCAGGCTGCCGCCTTCCTCCACGTTGCGCGCCGATCCCAGGAAGCGCTTCGGGCGCTGCAGGGAGGTGGCTTCAAGACCTCCGGACAACACCCGGCCCGACGAGGGCGTGCAGGTGTTGTAGGCGCGCGCCAGGCGCGTGATCGAGTCCAAGAGAATGATCACGTGCTTGCCAAGCTCCACTTGGCGCTTGGCCTTTTCCAGGACCATCTCGGCGACCTGCACATGGCGCTCGGCCGGCTCGTCGAAGGTGGACGCGATGACCTCGCCCTTGATGGTGCGCTTGCACTCGGTGACCTCCTCCGGGCGCTCGTCGATCAGGAGAACCAAAATCACGGTCTCCGGATGGTTCTTGGCGATGGCGTTGGCGATCTTCTGAAGGATGACGGTCTTTCCCGTCTTCGGCGGAGCGACAATGAGGCCGCGCTGGCCCTTGCCGATGGGGCAGATCAGATCCATCAGCCGGGTCGTCACTTCCTCGCGCGAGGTCTCCAAATTGTAGCGGGACTCGGGATGCAGCGGCGTCAGATTGTCGAACAGCGGGCGATCCTTGATGGTCTCCGCGTCGATGCCGTTGATCTTCTTGACCTGGAGCAGGGCGAAGAAGCGCTCGCCGTCCTTCGGCGGGCGCACGAAGCCCGCGACGGTGTCGCCCTTGCGCAGGCCGAACTTCTTGATCTGCGAAGGCGACATATAGATGTCGTCGGGGCCGGCCAGATAGGAGTAGTCCGGGGAGCGCAGGAAGCCGAAGCCGTCGGGAAGGATCTCCAGAACGCCCTCGTCGAAGATCATCCCGTTGGCCTTCAGCTGGCCTTCGACGATCTTCGCGATCAGCTCCTGCTTGCGCAGCCCGGAGACGCCCTCCAATTTCAGCTCGTTCGCGATGGCGGTCAGCTGGGCGATGGTCTTCTTGGCCATCTCCGCGGTCTCCAGGGGCTTCAGCGGCGCGGCGGGCGCGGCCGGAACGGGAGCCTGCTGATCCTGATTCTTCGGCTGGTCTTTAATCGGCGTTTCCATTCGGCGTTCCTCCGTGCAGCAGGGCCAGTCCCGCGTGGGCCGCGCGCACTTTCGCCCGCAGGGACGCGGGCGTTCCGTCGTTGTCCAAGACGTAATCGGCCAGGGCGCGCTTCTTGGCCAGCGGCCACTGCGCCGCGATCCGACCCCGGGCCTCCGCGGCGGTCAGCCCGTCGCGGCGGCGCACGCGCCGGAGCTGCTCGGCGGGCCGGCAGGCGACCAGGAAGGTCGCGTCGAAACGGTCCCGCAGGCCGGCTTCGAACAGCAGCGGCGCGTCCACGATCACCACGCCCTCGACGCGCGACAGAAGGCGGTCCATCTCGCGCAGGATCAGCGGGTGAGTGACGCGCTCCAGCTTCCGGCGCGCGGCGGGATGGCCGAACACCTTCGCGCCCAGCGCCCGGCGGTCGATTTCGCCGCCCGAATCCAGCACGCCGCGGCCGAAGGCGCGGACGATCGCGCGGAAGCCGGCGCGGCCGGGGCGGGCCTGCTCGCGGGCGATCCGGTCCAGGCTCACGGTGGGGGCGCCCAGCCTCTCGAACTCGGCCAACGCGGCGGATTTCCCCGTGCCGATGCCGCCGGTCAGACCCGCGACGAAGCGCTTGGGCTTCACGAGGGCTTGTTCCTCCGCGAATAGCGCGCCATCAAATCGCGCTCGTCGTCGGTCAGCGACTCCAGCCCCGTGGCCAGAATCTTGTCGAGAATGCGGTCCACCTCGGCCATCTGGTCTTCCCCGCCGTCGGAGGCCGCGCCGGGCGCGGCGCGGACGGCGCGGCGGACGGGCTGGGGACGCGCGGGGATGGATTCGACGTCCCGTTCGAAAAGCCCCTTCGCGAACGATTTCGCGTTGAGCTTCCAGACCCACCACCAGCGGATGTAGAGATAGCCCGTGACCATGCCGCCCAGATGGGCGAAGCGCGCGATCCCCGGGGTGGCGCCCGTGGCGCCCGCGAAGAACTCCAGCGCGCCGAAGAGGATGGCCATGTGCGCGGCCTTCACCGGAATCAGGAAGTACAGGTAGACGACCGCGTCCGGATACAGCAGCGCGAACGCGACCAACAGGCCGTACACGGAGCCCGAAGCGCCGATGACCGGGACCGTCGAGTGAACGCCCAGCGCCGTGCTGGTCAGCGCCGCGCCGAAGCCGCACAGGAAGTAGTACTTCAGGAACTCGTTTTCTCCCCACTGCGCCTCGACCGGCATGCCGAACATCCACAGCGCGAACAGGTTGAAGATCAGGTGCCAGATGTTGCCGTGCAGGAACAGGTAGGTGAACGGCTGCCACACCCAGCGATGGAACACCAGCTGTTCGGGGATCAGCCCGAAGAGATCGTACATCTGGGGGCCGACCAGCTTCGCGACGAGGAAGCCGACGACGTTGGCGATGATGAGCCCCTTGATCGCCGGGGGCATGGAGCCGAAATCGATGGGGTCATGACGGAATACGCGGGTCACTTGATCTTCTCCATGTCCTGCCAGTTCGGTCCGGCTTTCACGTCCACCACCAAAGGAACGTTCAGCTTCACCGCGCCTTCCATCACGCCGCGAACCCATTTCGAGAACGCGGGAACTTCGTCGCGATCCGCTTCGAAGACCAGCTCGTCGTGCACCTGGAGCAGCATCACGGCGCCGCGCTTTCCCTTCGCCAGTTCCTTGGCGACCTCCAGCATGGCCAGCTTGATGATATCCGCGCTTCCGCCCTGGATGGGCGTGTTGCGCGCGGCGCGCTCCGTGAACTGGCGCACGGCCGCGTTCTTGGCGGCCAGGTCCGGAAGCCAGCGCACGCGGCCCAAAAGGGTGCGCACGCAGCCCGCGGCCTTCGCCTTCTCCAAGTTCGTCTCGACCCAGGCCGACACGCCCGGATAGCGCTGCAGGTACGCCTTGATGTACGCCGACGCTTCCTGCTGGGAGATGCCCAGCTGCGCCGACAGGCCGAACGCCGTCTGCCCGTACACGATGCCGAAATTGATGGCCTTCGCCGCGCGGCGCTGATCCGTCGTGATCTTGTCCGCGGGCACGTGGAAGATCTCGGAGGCGGTGCGCTGATGGATGTCCTCCCCGTTCTTGAACGAGGCGGTCAACGTCTCGTCGCCGGACTCGTGCGCCAGCACGCGCAGGTCGATCTGCGAGTAGTCGGCCGACACCAGGAGCCGGCCTTTCGGCGCGATGAAGGCGCGGCGGATGCGGCGGCCGGCCTCGGAGCGGATCGGGATGTTCTGGAGATTCGGGTCCAGGCTGGACAGGCGCCCGGTGAGCGCGCCGGCCTGGTCGAACGTCGTGTGGACCCGCTTCGTCTTCGGGTCCACTCGCTCCAGCAGGCCGCGCACGTAGGTGGACTCAAGCTTCGCGGTCTCGCGGTACTCCAGCACCTTGCCCGGCAGCGGGTGGGAAGCCGCCAGGATCTGCAACGTCTCCTCGTCCGTGGAGCGCCCGCCTTTGGCGGTTTTGTGCACGACGTCCAGTCCCAGCTTGTCGAATAAGATCTCGCCCAGCTGCTTCGGCGACTGGACGTTCAGCGGCCCGCCGGCCAGCTTGTCGATCTCGAGCTGGAGTCCGGCGAGCGTCTTCTTGAACTCCACCGACAGCTCCTTCAGATATTTCTCGTCGAGAAGAATGCCCGCGCGTTCCATGTCGCGCAAGACTCCGGTCAGGGGCATTTCGACCTTGTCGAACAGGTCGAAGACTCCGGTCTCCTTCATCTTCGCGATCATGGCCTCGCGGCCCAGCGCCGCGGCGGCGCGGGCCTGCGCGTTCTCCCCGGCGTCGGCGGCCTTCGGGTCCTTGGCCGCGCCCGGATCGATGCAGTAGGCGGCGACCTTGGCGTCGAAATCGGGGCCGGCCAGCTCCAGCCCGACGGCGTCCAGCGCGGCGCGGGTCGATTTCAAATCCCAACCGCACTTAAGAGCCGGCCCGGACAACAACGAACGAACGGCCTTGTCGGCGGCCCCGGCTTCGTCCAGCACGGCGATCTTGCCGTTGTCGAGGCCGAGGGCCAATCGCACGCGGGAAGTGGTCAGCAATTCGCCCTCGCCGGCGGAATCGGGCACCGCGGCGACCAAGAAGGACTTCGCTTTGGCCAAGTCCTTGGCCAACGGCTTGAATTCCACCTTCTCGACGGCGGGCAGCGCGGCGGCCCCGTCCTTCACGGGGGCTGCCGGGATGGGCGCGGCGGATATATCCTCGGGCTTGGCGCCGAGGTCCTTGGCCAGGGATCGGAATTCGAAGGCGGCCAAATCGTGAAGGAGCTTCTGGGAATCCGGCTCCGCGACGCGGCAGTCCTCGGGTTCGGCGTCGAGGGGCACCTTTTCGTCCAGCGCGATCAACGACAAAGCGAGGTCCGCCGTCTCTTCGCCGTCCTTGAGCGTCTGAGCCAGCTTCGGCGTCAGCGCCTTGTCGCCCTTCTTGGCGGCCGCGATCGCGCCCTTGAGCGAACCGTAGGCCTTGATCAGCTTCACCGCGCCCACGGGGCCGACGCCCTTCAGGCCGGGGACGTTGTCGGAGCTGTCCCCGACGATGGCCAGGTAGTCGCGGACCGACTCCGGCGGTATGCCGAATTTTTCCTCGATCTGCGGCGGGTCCATCCAAGCGTTCTTGGACGCGTTAAAAACACGGATCCCGGGGCTGACGAGCTGCAGAGCGTCCTTATCGCCGGTGACCAGCACGGCCTCCCAGCCGTGCTTGACCGCCTTTCTCGCCAGAGTGGCCATGATGTCGTCGGCTTCGAAGCCGACCTTCTCGACGCACTTCATGCCCATAGCCTCGGCCAAGGGCTTGGCGCGGTTCAACTGCGCGATCAAATCAGGATCGATTTCCTTGCGGGTCGCCTTGTATTGGTCGTACGCCTTGTGCCGGAACGTCGGGCCGGGCGTGTCGAAGCACACCGCCAGGCCCTCGGGCTTGTCGCGCTTGAGGATCTGGATGATGGTGCGAGCGAATCCGTAGAGGGCGCCCACCGGCTCCCCCTTGGAGTTCGTCAGCGGGGGAAGCGCGTGATAGGCCCTATGCAGGTACGCATGGGCGTCGACCAGGTAAAGGCGGGGTTTCAAGTCGAAGGGAACGGCGGTCCGGCGACGGCGGAGTCTTTAGGCGAGAAGACCGTCGAGAAGCTTCTTGATGTCGGCCTTGGACATGACGCCGACGCGCTGCTCGACGAGCTTTCCGCCCTTGAAGAACAGCAGGGTCGGAATCGCGGAAATGCGGAAGCGGCCCGGGGCGTTCGGATGGTCGTCGGTGTTCAGCTTGCCCACCTTGACCTTGCCCGCGTACTCCTTGGCGATCTCCTCGACGACCGGCGTCAACATCCGGCACGGACCGCACCAAGGGGCCCAGAAATCGACCAGCACGGGCTGGGCGCTCTCCAAAACTTCCTTGTCGAAGGTATCGTCGGTCAGCTGGATTTCGGCCATCGGAATGATCTCCTGAGGAGGAACGGCTCTAAAATCATGATAGCAGGCTCGACGGAGACTGTCAAGCGAACGCGGCTAAAACGTGGGCGGGACGAACGCGGGCTCTTCCGTGGGAGCCGTCTTGCGCTCGCGCTCGAGGCGGCGCTTCTCCTCGTCGAACTGGCGCTGCTGCTCCGCGGCTTTCCGGTCGTTCTCGGCCTGAATGCGGGCCATGTCTTCCTGGTGCTTCCGGTCGGACTCCCTTTGCGCATCGGCCATGCGCTTCTTCTCGTCCTCCAGGCGCTTCTGCTCGTCGGCCAGGCGCTGTTCCTCGGCCAGGCGCTTCTGCTCGGCGTCTTTCTTCGCCTGCTCGGCCTTCTCCAGCTCGATCTTCTTCTGGCGGGCGATCGCCAGGTCCAGGTCGGCGGCCAAGGCGAACGGATGCGGGCCCGCGGAGGTGCCCATCATCAGGTTGGGGCTCTGGGTGACGCCCAGCGCGTGGGCGTCGTCCTCCACGAACGGCTTGATCTTCTTGTAGATGGCGGTCATGTTGCTGGTGCCGTCGCGCAGCGCCTTGAGGAAGTAATAGGTCATGATGCCGTGCTTCTTGTCCGGCGAGGACGTGGAGATCTGGTTGGGCTGGGTCGCGGTCAGGACCGCCATATTGCCGCCGATCACGCCGATGGGGATGATGTTGTTGACCATGGGGCGCGCTCCCTGGGCCAGGACGGAACGGCCTCCCTGGCCGGAGAAGCAGGAATCCAGGACGACGATGACTTCCTGGGCGTGGAGCTTGCCCAGATGATCGTACAGGCGCTCGATCGAGTAGCCGGTGTTGCCCAGATCGTTCGGGTCTCCGTCGTACGGGAGCAGAAAGGCGCGCGGGTGCGCCGCGTCGGACAGGTCCGGGGAGCCGTGGCCCGAATAGTAGAAGAACACCTTGCCGTCGGGCTTGGCGTTGTCGGGCAGCCACTTCTCGATGTTCTTGATGAAGTCGGTGCGGGTGGCCCGGTCGTTGGTCATCAGACGGATATTGCTTTCCCGGAAGCCCATCGACTTGAGGTAGCCCTTCACCAAGGTGGCGTCGTCCGCCGAATACGTGGACGGCGCCTCGATGTCGCGGTATTTCTCGATGCCGACCACCACCGCGACGTCATGATCCCGCGGCTCCAAGCCGAAATCCGGCGGCTGGCTGATGTCGTCCTTGGAGGGTTCCGCCCGGACGGGGGAAAAAAGAAGAGCCGCCAGGACGAAGGTCCCGAGGCTGACGGCGACGGCCCTCGTTTTCTTCATCGGCGGCTTCCTCCTTCTTGCGGACGAACCTTCTTCTTTTAGTCTACCCCCGCCCCCGGCGTCCGTCAAGGGCGGCGACCGTTTAGAAGGTGTAGTTCAAGCCGAGCATGTAGCCGCGCGTGACGTCGGCGGACACGTTGCTGGGCGTGTGCGTGGTCAGATACTGGAACTTGTAGCCCAGCGACGTGCCGAAGCCGCCGTGGTGCCAGGCGAAGCCGACTTCCGAGGCCTCGTAGAACGCCGTCTGCGCGTTGCCCGACGACGGCGTGTAGGTGGCCGCCATCAGGCCGCCCGCCGCGTTGCCGTACAGCGCGAAGCCCGCGCCGATGCCGGCGCTGCCGCCGATGCCCGCGGTGACGCCGTTGTAGTGCGTCTTCGTGGGCGCGAAGGTCACGCCGTTAACGACGAACGTGTACTTCTGCTCGACGTTTTTGTAACCCAACGTCGCGACCAGGTTCGGCGTGAAGTAATAGCCGGCGTTGATGTCGGCCTCGGTGCGGCTGGCGGTGATGGCGACGTTGTTGCCCAAACCGTTGCTGAACCGCTCCTGATAAGTCGGGAAGGCGTAGTCCCCGGTCACCAGGTAGCTTCCGGACAGCAGCCAGTTCTTGTACTTCAAGGACAGGTTCGGGACCGACGTCGCGTCGGTTCCCTTGGTGAGCGCGATCTGGTGGTTCGTCCCGTTGGCGCCGCCGATGGCGGTTTCCCACGTGGTGAGCCACAGCTTGTAGCCCATCGTGAGCGACGTGTTCTCGCCGAGCATGTGGGTCTCGTCGGCGCGCGACGGAGTCGCGGCGGCGGCCAGCATGAGGCACGAGAGCGCGGCGAGCATGAGATTTTTCCTCATCGAATTGATCCCCCTATCGGAGTTGTGAGTGATGGTCATGTTCTTCTCTCAGCCTCAGAACGTGTAGTTGGCGCCGAGCATGAACCCGCGGGTGACTTCGTTGCGGGGCAGCTGGGAGTAGGCGACGGAGTTCTGGGAGCTGATCGAGGTCTGGATCAGCTGGAACTTGTAGCCGAGCGTCGTGGAGAAGGAAGAGGCGTGCGGATGCCACGCCAGGCCCAACTCGCTGGACTCGTACATCGCCGAGTCCGTGTAGGTCGAGGCGGGCAGGTAGCTGACGGCCATGAAGCCGCCCGCGCCGCTGCCGTACACCGACCATCCGTTGCCGATCGGCGCGCTGCCGGTGACGCCGAAGGTCACGCCGTTCAGGTACACCGAGTTCTCGCTGTAGCCGGAGACGGAGCTGGTCACCTTGAACTTCTCGGTGACGCCCTTGTAGCCGATCGTCAGCGCGATCTGCGGGACGATGTAGTAACCGACGTTCATGTCGATTTCCTGGCGGTTGCCCTTGATGGTGGCCTTATCGAGGACGCCGCCGGCGCCGATGTAGTTCGTCTGGAGCGGGAAGCTGTAGTCGGGCGTGACCATGAAGCTGCCCGAGACGAACAGGTTCTTGTGGCGGAGCGCGATGTTCGGAATGAAGCCGACGACCGGGCCTTCGGTGATCTGGTTCCAGTTTCGGCCGGAACCCGTCAGGTTCGTCTGCCACGTGTTGAGCCACAGCTTGGCGCCCACGTTCAAGTAGGTGTCCTTGCCGACCTGCACGGAGTCGTCGTCGGCGTAGGCCGCCCTCGGCGCAGCGGCGCCCAAAGCGAGACACGCGAGAACGGCGACGGAGAGAATCTTCCTCATTCGAAGCCCCCTAAATTCAGGATGCGATAATGCCGAACAGAACTTAGCATTTGTCTATACGTAATACAACGGACTTCCAAAAATAGCAATATGGCGCGGTTTTCCATGAAGATGGGACGGCGTCAGGCGGGGCGGGCGCGGGTGAGAACCGACTCGATCGCCGACCACAGCCGCTCGACGCTGATGGGCTTGGGCAGGAACTGCGCGCCGCCGGCGAGGATGCCTTCGGCGCGGTCGCGCGGGTCGGAGTACTTCGTGGACGCGGAGACGAAAATGATCGGCGTGTCCTGGTAGCCCTCCAGGCGCTTGACCCGCTTGCACAGGTCGAAGCCGTGCACGTCCGGAAGGTTCACGTCCATGATGATGACCGCGGGATGCGCCTGCTTGAGCGCCTTGATCGCCTCGTCCCCGTTGCTGGCCCCCTGCACCTCCACGCCCTTCAGCGACATGACGTCGATGAAGGTCTCGCGGAAGTGGTCGTCGTCCTCGACGATGAACATGGGGGAGGCGGTCATGGCTAGGCCTTCGGTCCCCGGCCGCTCAACCTCATGAAGAAGCGGGAGACGGCGCCGGCGGACTGATACTCGACGTTCGGGAAGTTATGCAGCAGCGCGGCGTACGCGGCGTCGTCCGCGACGAACTCGGGCTCGATGGTGTTCTCGTACAGCTCGAGCATCTCCTCGTGGACTCCGGTAGAGCCGATCTCGGAGAGGGAGCGCCTGTACGCGCGGCGTCGCTCCTCGTTGGCCCGGATCTTCGCGGCCAGGCGGCGGTACTCGGCCACGTGCGCCGGCACCGGCGCGCGGCCGGTCAGCCGCGCCCACGCCCGAGCCAGGGGTCCGGCCGCCTCATGCGCGATTCCGGGATATTCCGTTTCCAGCGCCGCCTTCTTCGCGCCGACCGACTTCCAGTCGCCCAGCATCGAGTCCACGATCTTCGCGTCCGGCTGTCCGGCGATACGGTTGGCCTCGGACGCCGGGTCCAGGTAATCGGCGTAGAACTTTTCGTCCGACAGCAGCCCGCGGTAGCGCGCGACCGCCGTGGGCGGCACGCCGCCCGGGTTGAACTGCTTATAAATGAGCTCGTAGGCGGCGGTCACGTTGATGAAGCCGTCGCCCTCGTCGTCCACGCCGTTCTTGCCGGTCTTCTCCAGCGTCGCCGTCAGGGCGTTGACCACGGCGTCCAGCTTGGCGCCTTTCTCGGTCACGCCGAACATGATCAGCAGCAGCGCCAGGGCGCCCGCCACCGACGGGGTGGACATGGACGTTCCGGAGATGGCCTTCAGCGGGCCCAGTTCGGGATCGGTGCGGTCCGCGTCGCCCAGCTTCGCCGGCCACGCGCCCTCGGTGTTGTAGCCGATGGCGGACAGGTCCGGCCGGTGCGGGACGCCGTCCTTGCCCTTCGTCTTCGGCGAGGCGGGCCCGCGCGACGAGAAGTAGGCGACCTTCTTCGTGCGGTCCGTCGCGGCGACGGCGATGACGCGGATGGCGCCGGTCGCGGGGTCCTTATATTGAACGATGGCCGGGGAACCGACCGTGTTCTTGCCCGGGCCGGCGTTACCCGCGGCGAACACCATGATGTGGCCCTCGGAGGCCAGCTTCTTGACCAGAAGGGCGTCCGGGCCCTCGGGATCGCCTTCGTCGTCCCCCCAGGAGTTGGAGATGACCAGGTTGCCGTCGTTGGCGGCCATGGTCAGCGCCTTCAGGATGTCGTCGGTGGTGGCCCCGCCGTTCAGGAAGGTCTTGTAGTGGGTGACGTTCTTCAGCCACGGCGCGAAGTTGAGCACCATGCTGGTGACCCAGGAGCCGTGGCCGATGTCGTCGATGTTCTCGCCGGAGGTCGCGTTCTTGACGTCCTTGACGCGCCGCAGCAAGGGGTGGGTCGTGTCCGCGCCGCTGTCCACCACGCCGATGTTCGGCTGCGGCGCGGTCTCCAGGCCGAGCGCGGCCTTGAAGCGCTGCCACGGGTTCATTTCGGGCTTGCCCCAGCGCTTGAGAGCCAGCGCCTGAACGGCGTCGGCCTTGGTGATCGCCAGGTTCTCCGACATGCTCACCGCGTTGCGGGCCTCGGGATCGGCGCCCTCGGGCGTCACGATGGGAGCGGGGATGACGATGCGGCGGTTCGGGAAGACCTTGTGCCCCTGCGCGCGCAGGGCGGCCTCGAATTCGGAGGCCTTGGCCGCGTCCAGGCGGATGGTCGCGGCGTTGATGCGGCGGTAGGACGCGATCGGCGTGGCGTTGTAGGCGGCCAGCGCGTCGGCGCTCAGGCCCACGGCGTCCATCTGCGCCAGCAGCGAACGCTGCACACCTTCATAGGACTGGACGTAGTTGGCCGCGAGGGAATCCACGGAAGAAAGATGCAGGTCCTTCGACAGCGACTTCTTGTCCGAGAACACCACCACCAGGTCGACGGGCTGGGACGAGGCGCCGGACGCCGCGCCCGGAACGGCCGGGCCGGAGACGGCATGGGCCGTCAGCTGCGTCACGCCGGGGGCGCCGCGAAGCGAGCCAAGGACCATGCCCAGGGCCGCCATCGCGGGCAGGGCGGCGCTGGCCATCTGCACGCCGGTCGCCGCGAACGAGATGCCGATCAGGAAATGGGTCAGGCCCGCGGCCGCGGCCATGAGGAAGCCGCCGCCGGCCATGGCGATCAGCAGGACGGGGATCATTCCCAGCATGCCGATCCGCGCGTAGAAATTCTGCACGCGGTCGCCCAAGGCGCGGGGCAGGAGCGCCGTCAGGATGTGGCCGCCGTCCAGCGGCGGCAGCGGGATCAGGTTGAAGATCGCCAGCAGGGCGTTGATGAAGATGAAGCTGGTCAACGCGCCCAGGACCACCGCTCCCAGGCCGCCCGCGACCGCGCCGGCATAAGCCAACGCGCCCAGGCCGGCCAAGGCGATGTTGACCGCCGGGCCCGCGAACGCGACCTTAGCCATGTCCTTCACCGGGTTCTTAAAATAGCTTTGGTTCACCGGCACGGCCTTCGCGCCGCCGAAGATGAAGCCGCTGGTGAAGTAGGTGACCAGGGGCAGGGCGATCGTCATGACCGGATCCACGTGCTTGACCCAGGTGACGGGGTTGAAGCTGGCGCGTCCCTCCAGGGTGGCCGTCGGATCGCCCAGCTTCGCGGCGGCCTTCGCGTGGCCGATCTCGTGCAGGATCAGGGAGATCATCACCAGCGGCAAGGTCAACAGCGGCTGGAGAAGAGAGGCGTGCGTCGCGGCGGCCAGGCCGGCGACGCCGATGGCGGCGAAGAGGCCGGAACCGCCGCGCCCGCCCTCGTCGGGGCTGGTGCGGTCGTCGGGGCCGTTCTCACCGCCGGTCCGCGCCGGGTTGCCCAGACCGTCCACGCCGCCGTCGCGCTTGACCGGATTGCCGGCGCCGTCCATGTCCTCGGCCGGCATCTCCTTCTTGGAGGCTTTGGAGAGGAAGCCGCGGGTCATCCCGTCCTTGGCGGCGGGAACGGCGGACAAAGCCGGAGCGGGCTTGCGGAAGAACTCGCCGACGCGGGACAGGAAGTCGGAGGCGGCGGCGTCCTTCGAATCGCCGGAGCCCATCTTCGAGAAATCCGGAAGTTCGCGGCGCGCGCCTTCCAGCGCGGTCGCGGCCGGCGCGGAGGCGGAGGCGGCGGGAGCGGAGACCGCCGCGGCGGCGGAAACCGGCAGGGCGGCGGCGCGGACGGCGGCCGGAACGGCCGCGGGCGAACCCGCCGGAGCGGCGGCCGGCGCGACGGAAGGAAGAGCCGCGGCGGACGGGATCAGCGCCGAAGGCGCCGGCAGCGCGGACATCTGCGCCGAGAAAGTCAAAGGCGTCGAGGCCAGCGGCGCCGCGGAGGACGGAAGAGCGCGCACGGATCCCGCGGCCGCGGAAGCGGCTCCCGACACGGAAGAGACGCCGCGGCCGGCCGTCGCGGCCTCGGCGAACTGCGCCCAAGCGGTCCCTCCCGGGGAGAGAAGCACCAAGGAGAGCGTGATCGCGAGAGCCAGCGCCGAACGAACTTTCTTCATAAGTCCATTATAACGGCGCCCCCCGGAACGATGACGGGTCATAGGGCCCAATAGAGGCGAGGCATTAGTCCCAATCCCGAAGGGACTTTGGCCGATTTTTCGGGGTCCTTCGGTCCCCGCCAGCGACTGAGTCCGGACACAGCTGAGCACGCCAGGCGTACGCGCCCCAGCCTCGTCGGCAAAATTCCTAAAAAAAGAACCGCCCCCTATTTCGTCGGGGACGGTCTTTTTATGAACGGGAAAGGCGGCGCGATTATTTCTTCAAGGCGTCGGCCATGTCCGACAGCTTCTCGATGCGCACGGTCGTGTCCGGGTGGGTGACGAACAGGTCGAACAGGAAGTCGTCGCCCTTGCCGACCACCGCGGAGGTGAACGAGTCCAGCTTCGGAAGCGCCCCCGCCTGGTGGGCCTGCTCCACGGGGTTGACGGTCATCATGTGCGACAGCGCGATCACGCGCGGCAGGGACGTCCCGGGCAAAACGAAACCCGTCTTCGGCCGCCACGTCGTGAGCAGCCCCAACGCCAGCGCCAAGGACTGAGGGTCCTCGCTGAGCAGGGCGCCGTCCTCGTCGGCCATGCCCTCGTTGTTGCGCGAGGAGGCCATCTGCACGATCTGGACCATCACCGGAACCCACAGCGCCGCGAACAGCTTCAGCAGCGCGGGCAGCGACTTCACGGCGACGCCGATCGAGATGGGATCGGCGACCTGGATCTTGCTGCCCCCCTCGCCGTCCTCCGCCTCTCCCTTCGCGTGCGGACCGGCGTCGGGGGCGCGCCGCCCCAGGATCTTGTCGGCGATCTTCTTCAGCACGACCTGGGCGTGGCCGACCGCCCACATCACGCCGTACGACGCGAACGCGATGGACGAGGACACGGCGCCGGCGATGGCGCCGGACAGCATGTGGCGGTCCATCACGTGGGAGAACTCGTGTCCCAGGACGCCGGTCAGCATGCGCACGCCCAGAGCCTTCAGCTCCACGCGGTCGGCCTTCAGCACGGCGGCCTGGATGTCGGCCGGGGAGGACTGGTCCGTGACGCCGGAAATGGAGCCGGCGATCGCCAGGCGGAACACCTTGAAGGACTTCGTGCCCGGATTGGTGTTCGCGATCAGGCGGGCCACGCCGTCGCGGACGTTCTCGGGGTCGAGCGTCATCTCCTTGATGCCGGCGGTCACGCCGACCAGGGCGTGGAACGGGCTGCGGCCGGTCGCGTAGGCGTTGGGCAGGGGGAGCGGGTCGTTGACCATCTCCGGCATGGGAATTTCCTTCTTGCCGGCGGCGCGGCGATGCGCGTTGATCTTGTCGCGCAGGCCGTGCATGATCGCGAAGAACTCGGGATCGTGCTCCGCGTCGGCGGGCTTGTCCTTCATGACCAGCTTGATGATGTTCGTGGCGAACCAGAACGGCAGGGCGGCCATCAAAACCGCGGGGATCGCGCTGGTCAGCAGGCTGTGCAGGCCGAACACGGTGAGGCCCATCATCACGCCGAAGCCGGCCATGGCGGCGATGATGGCGAAGGTTTTCGCCCAATAGTGATACTGCGGCCACGCCGCGGGTTTCGCGGACGCGGACTCGTCCGCCAGGGGCGCGGAAAGAGTCGACGGCGCCGGGTTGCCCTTCGGCAGGAAGCGCGTGAGCAGGCGCTCGGTCCACACCGCGGCGCGTTCGCCGGTGAACGCGATCACCAGGAAGGTCAGCGGGCTGGTGAAGCCGCCGACCGCGGTGAAGGCGAGCAGGCCCAGATAAACGACGTCGAAGCTGGCGGCCTTATTGAGGATGTTCTTCCAGAGCGGCAGGGACTTGTCCCACGCCGACGGCGTGCGCATGCCCAGCAGGTTCCAGGCCAGGAAGGCCATGTTGGTGTGCACCGCGGAATAGCCGGTGAGCAGCGCGAACACCACGCCGATCATCACCCACTGGAAGGACGGGAAGCGCATCTTCTGCAGGGAGCCCGGGACCGCGAACGGGCGCCCCGACTCCGCCGAGCGGATCAGGCTTCCCAGGAAGAACGCCACCGTCGTCATCGCCGGCAGCGCCATGATGCCCAGGAGCGGCGCGACGGCCAAGCCGCCGACGGCGGCGGCGCCCAGCGCCAACGGCGTCAGGCCCAAGGCGCCCCAGACCATCACGGAGTTCAGGAACGGCGCGCCGCGCACGGCAAGCCCCGCGGCCAGGCCGGCGGCGGGAATCGCGGCCTTCAGAAGCCCCGCGCTCGTCAAAGTGATCGCCAAGCTCGGCGCGGCGACGACCAGCGCCCCGGCGTAAAGGCCCAGCGCGACGTCCAATAGGACCTTCACCTTGGTCAGGCGCGGGGAATCACGCAGGCCCAGGCGGTAGCGCGCGTACAGCGCGGCCGGGAAAAGCAGGACGCCGGAGCTCACGGCCCACACCGCGGCCACCGGCACCACGGCGAAAAGCGCGGGAACGAAAGCGACGGCGGCGGCGTTGGCGCCGATGGCCAGGGCCGCGGCCGCGCCGATGGTCGCGACGGACTTGAGCGCGCCCAGGAACTTGGAACGGCGCGGGGCCTGCGGGGCGCCGGCGGGCGACGGAACGCCGGGGCCGTCCGACGCGGCGGCGCGGACGGAGGACGGCTCAAGACCCGATGACGCGGCGGCATGCTCGGAGCCGAGAGCCGGAGCCTCGCCGGAGAGTCCCGCGCGGCGGAGAGCGCCGGTGAACAAATTTTCCAGCGCGGTCTCGGGCTTGGCGTCGGGCGCGGCGATAACTCGCGCGGTTTCCGTCAGTCCGGCACGGGCGCCGGCGGACGGGCGCGAGACGGACGGAACGGACGCGACGACGGCGGGAACGGCGGCCGGAGAAACCGCGGCGGCCTTAACGGCGGAAGCGGCGGGCGCGACGGCCGCGACGGCCGGAACGGCGGCCAACGGCACCGGCGACAACGGCGCGAACGATGGCGCGGCGGCGGCGGGCGAAAAGTAAAGAGATGGAGCGGTCAGCGCGGGAGTGAGGACGGTCGCGGCCCCCAGGGAGGGAAGAGCGACGACGGCGGCCGAACCGGCGACGGACTGCGCCCCGACGGACGCGCCCGCACCGATGGAGCCGGAGCGCGCGGCCGCGGAAAATTGAGCCCAGGCGGCGGGTGGAGGCGTCAGAAGAACGAGGGAAAGGGAGACCAGGCCGGAGAGAAATCGTTTCATGCCGGGATGCTACAAACCCCTGCCGAGCCGACGGAGGAGGCCAAGGTCCCAACACGCCACGGTCAAAAGACCCATCGGGTGTTGGACCGAAGGACATGGAACAAATTATCCCCAAACTCGTCGCGCGACGAGTCGGGGGATTACTTCGTTTTAAGGGTGAAGGGCCTGGAAAGCGTCCAGGATCTCGGGAAGGGTCTTGCGGGGCGTGTCGTAGCGGCAGAACAGCTGCTCGTCGGTGTCGGCCATGCGCTTGGCGGAGCGCTTCGCGTGCGCCGCGTCCAGCTTCGCGACGAACAGGACCATCGGGCCGAAATAGAACTTGAGCCCCCGGCGCTTGAGCTCCGTCATCCACCACGAAGGAGTCGCGGCCAGGATGGAGAACTCGCGCCCGTCCTTGAGCACGGCCTCCACCACGCCGCAGCCGCCCGCGACGCGATCGGTCGCCGCCAGGCCCAGCCCGACCTTCGAGGGCGCACCCGGCGCCGCGCGGTAGTAGCGCAGCCAGTAGCCGCCTAGATCGGCGGACATCGCCTCCACGGCCGCGCGCACGGTCGCCTCGTCCAGGCGGCCCACGTACAGCACCGGCTCGGCGAACCAGTGGTCCAACTTCCCGTCCTTCATCCAGACCGCGGGCCGGTCGAAGGTGGCCGCGACGAAGGTGGATTCGCGCCCCCCCTCCAGGCCGACGCGCAGACGGGCCTCTCCCGACGCGGGATCGGCGCGATCCAAGGAGTCGAGGTAATCGATGAACGCGATCTTGGGGCCGGGCATGGGCGGATTATAGCGTATCCGAATGATTTACAATCTTGCCCATGAACACTCGAGCCGCCGTGCTGATCCTGTCGGTCCTGCTGGGAAGTGCGCTGGGCGCCGCACCCGCGAGCGCCGCGCTGAAAGTCGGCGACAAGGCCCCGGACGTGAGCGCCCCTCTGAGCGACGGAACCACGTTCCGCCTCGGCGCGTGGCTGGACCGGGCCCCGCTGGTCCTCTACTTCTACCCGAAGAACAACACGCCGGGCTGCACCAAGGAAGCCTGCAGCCTGCGCGACGACTTCCCCGCGTTTCAGGGGCTCAAGGCCACCGTGATCGGCATCAGCTACGACAGCGTCGCCTCGCACAAGAAGTTCATCAAGAAGTACAACCTGCCCTTCCTGCTGGCGTCGGACTCCGACAAGAAGGTGTCGAAGGCGTTCGGCGTGGACGGCCTGATGTTCGCCAACCGCGCGACCTTCGTGATCGGCAAGGACGGGACCATCCTGTACGTCAATCCCAAGGTGGATCCCAAGACCCACAGCAAGGAACTCCAGGACGTCCTAGCCAAACTCCCCAAGCCGTAAACGAGGAGTCTCTCTCCAGAGACGGCGCCAAGAGGATTTAGTTCTTAGGCGCCGTCGGATTCGCCTTCAGGCCGTCGTTCGAGGGCGAATCCTACCAACCCGCGTCGTCGTCGTCGTGCCCCTTGCCTTTCTTGCCGCCGCCGCCCTTCTTGCCGCCGAAGCCGCCCTTGCCTCCGCCGTCGAAGCCGCCCTTGCGGTCCTCGTACTTCTTCTTGCGCTCGTGGAAGCCCTTTTTGTCCGGGCCGAAGCTGGGCTTGTCGCTGAAGCCGCCGAAGGCGGGCTTGTCGAAAGACGGCCGCGGGCCGGAGCCGCCGGGCCTGCTGGAAGGGGCGCCGGGGGCGCGGGGCTCCATGGGACGGGCCTCGTTGACGAACATGCGCCGCTCGCCGACGGGGCTGTTGTTCAGCTTCGCGATCGCGGCCGCCGCTTCGGCGTCCGTGGCCATCTCCACGAATCCGAAGCCCTTCGAGCGCCCCGTCTCGCGGTCCATGATCACCTTCGCGCTGACCACCGTTCCGCAGGCGGCGAAGATCGTCTTCAGCTGAGTCTCGGTGACCTCGTACGGCAGGCCGCCGACGAACATTTTCTTTCCCATTTTCCCGTTCTTCTCCTTTGTTTGATGCGGCTTATCGCCGGGCCGGCTCCGTCCGCGCCGGAGGCAGGCGCAGCAGCTCGATCTCCGGATGCTTCTCCGTCAGGTACTGCACAGACCAGGCGCTCGGAAAGAGAATCATATCCGCGCCTTCCTCGTCACGCACGCGCGCGGACTGCATCGGAAGCCCCACGGCGTCCACCGCGCCCGCCGGCGTCTTCGCGCCGATCCAGCGCGCGATCGTCCACGGCATCGGCTCCAGGCGCGACTCCACGCCGTATTCGGACAGCAGGCGGAACTGCGCGACCTCGAACTGGAGCGGACCGACGGCCGCCAGCAAGGTGGTCTTCGCGTCTCCCATGTCGCGCGGAAACAGCGGGCGCACCACGCCCTCGCGCAGGAGCTGCTCCAGGCCCTTGGCGAACGGCTTGTACTTGGCGGGGTTGGGGTTGCTGATGCGCGCGAAGCACTCCGGCGCGAAGCGCGGAATCTCGTCGAAGACGACCTTCGGGTCCTCGCTGAGCGTGTCGCCGATGCCGAAATCCGAGTAGCCGACCAGCCCGATCACGTCCCCGGCGTAGGCTTCCTCAATGATCTCGCGGTCGCGGCCGAAAATCTTGTGGGCGTTGGCCAGGCGGTACGTCTTGCCGGTGCGCGAGTGGACCACGGGCAAATCGCGCGTGAATTTACCGGAGACGACGCGCACGAAGGCGACGCGGTCGCGGTGCTTGGGGTCCATGTTGCCCTGGATCTTGAACACGACGCGGGAGAACGAGTCCCGGGCGGGATCGACGATCCCGCCCGCCGACGCGCGCGGCGCCGGGGCCGGCGCGTGCTCCAGCAGGGCGTCCAGCAGCAGCTGCACGCCGAAATTATTGACCGCGCTGCCGAAGAAGACGGGAGTGGTTCCCCCCTTCAGCGCGTCGGCGCGGTCGAAGCCGGGGCTGGTCGCCTCGATCAGATCCAGCTGCTCCACGAAATTCGCATAGGAGTCCGCGTCCAGAGCGTCCTTGACCGCCGGATCGCCGATGCCGGCGACCTCGACGGGCGCCTTGTACGCGCCGCGCGCCGTGCGCTCGTACAGGTGGGCCTGGCGCATCACGCGGTCGTACACGCCCTTGAAGCGCTCGCCCACGCCCATGGGCCAGTTCACCGGGAAGGCGTGGATCTGCAAAGTGCTCTCCAGCTCGTCCACCAGCTCCAGCAGGTCGCGGGTCTCGCGGTCCAGCTTGTTCATGAAGGTCAGGATCGGGATGCCGCGCAGGCGGCAGACCTCGAAGAGCTTGCGCGTCTGGGTCTCGATGCCCTTGCCCGCGTCGATGACCATCACCGCCGCGTCGACGGCGGTCAGCACGCGGTAGGTGTCCTCGGAGAAATCCTTATGGCCCGGCGTGTCGAGCAGGTTGATCCGGTGCCCCTCGTAGTCGAACTGAAGGACCGTGGAGGAGACCGAGATGCCGCGCTTGCGCTCCAGCTCCATCCAATCCGACGCGGAGGAGCTTTGGTTCTTGCGCGCGGTGACGGAACCGGCCAACTGGAGCGCGCCTCCGTACAGGAGGAGCTTCTCCGTCAGCGTGGTTTTTCCCGCGTCGGGGTGGGAGATGATCGCGAAAGTGCGCCGGCGGGCGACTTCCGCGCGTAGGTCGGCCATGACCCCTTTATTTTACTCTATGCGCGCGGGTTATCGTCGACGTATGAGCCCGATGGCAGGGGACGCACAAGGTCTCCAGGTTGTCCAGGTGGTGGGCGCAGGAGAGCATTCCGTGGGCGCCGCGGCAGGGAATCCGGTGGTTCACTTCCAATTTCCCGGCCTTACCGCACGACACGCAGCGGTATTTGTCGCGCCGGCGGACCGCCCGGCGAGCGCGCGGCCACCAGTGGTTGTTCCAGAATCTCGTGGAACAGGCGCCGCGGCACCAAGTCCGGCGTCCGTCCGGCAGCGGCATGCCGCACCACCCGCAGCCGCCCGCCGCGGGACGCGCCAATACGCATGTCGCGATCAGAGCGGCGTTCTTCGCGGGAGCCATGGGACACATGATAGCGTTTCCGTGAATTTCACTGTCGCCGACAACGGTCGAATTAGCTGAAACGCTATTTTCTATACTGCCGCCATGGACTTGTCGCCGATCGCCGCCGAATATATCCGCAATCACCGCGCCGACTGCTCGGACGCGGAGATCCGAAAGGCGCTCAAGCAGCAGGGCTTCTCCGATGCGGTGCTCAACGACGCGTTCCACGAGGCGGGAGACCGTCCCGCCTCCGCCGCCACCCCCGCGCAAAAGAATCCTTCCCTGCGCATCCTGGTCTGGGCGCTGTGGGCCATTTCGGTGCTCTTGTTCGTCGGAGCGATCGCGCTCGCGGTCCACAAGGCGGAAAACGCGATCTCGACCCAGGCCCAGCCGTCGACTCAGGCGCCCTGAACCACGCCCTTATCGAGGCAAGGGCGTGTGTCTTGACGAAATTACATATATGCCTTACGCTCATTGAATGCTTCGGATGGTTGCCGCATTCCTGGTGATCTTCATCTACAGTCCACGCCGCGCCGTCGCGGGCGACGTGCCTCAGTACGACGGCACCTGGAATCTACCGCGGACCCTCCCTAGATTTTATCGCGCCGAGCAACGTCTACTCCTGGACGCCGACCCGCCCGCGGCAAGAGCCGAAATCAAGACATGGGTCGAGGAAAACGGCGGGCTCAATACGAACCACGGCGCGTTCAACGAAGAGTTGTGGCTCATTCCGGCCGATCAACTGAAGAACATGGATGCGATGCTCTCGCAGTACGGGAGACTCAAGCGCGGCCGTCCTTTTTACCCCGAGGATGTCGACGACGATGCGACGGCGCAGGAAACGGCCGTCCTGTCGTCCAGAATGAAACCGACGCCGAAGGTCGACGTCAAGACCATCGCCAAACGGCGCGACACATTGCAAGCGGAATCCGACTCGAGGAACAGTCCCGATACGCCGAACATCGACCGGCTTGTCGCCGCCTACCTCAAATCTCTCGACACGTTCATCGAAGCACAGGAACGCTTCGACAAGTATGTCACCGTCTATATAGCTCTACCCGAACCCGCGTCTGACGGCCAATCTCCGCCCACGCCCCCCCGGGAGATCCTCCAACGCCAAGCTCCGACAATGCCGCTTCTCAATGTGGGTTATCGCGGCACATCGGGCTCCATCCACTACCCGACGCCCTCGGGCCGCTCTGAAGAGGATTATCTGGCGTGGTGCGCGGACGAGCCTTTCCTCGAAGAGGAATACACCCTCTTGGTCCGGGTCGAGGCCGCCGATCCGGCGAAGGCGATGGCGCGGTTGAACGACGAATTCGAACGGATGGGGATCATGCCGGCCCACATAGGCTCACAGATGGGCCCGTACCAATCAATCTCTCAAAATGGTCCTCAGACGATGCCTGTGGTTAGCTATTGGGTTCCGCCGGGCAATCTTGGAGATTTCAAAACCGTTGTCGAGTCGTCCGGATCTCTGCTCAATTGGACGCGGCACACTCCGGCGCAATTCGGGATCTTTGCCCATTCCGTACGACACGCCCTTAAATGGGAGCAGGCTTTGGCCGACGAATTGGAATCCGCGCCCGACCATCTTTCCAGCTATCCGGCGACCCATTCTCTTGTGGTCGACCAAATCCAGAGGCTTCGAACATTCCCGCCCATCGCGAACCCCGAAGGAAAAATGGATCTCGTCGCGCTGGAAGTGGTCGTACCGCAGAAAGCATCCCCTGGAATGACGAGGAGCACGCCTTAATCCGAGGTGAAGTCATGAATGCCAAGCGCACGATCCTTCTCCTCGGATTGCTCGCCGTTTGCGGGTCTTGGGCCAGGGCGGATATCGTCACGCTCCAAAACGGGGTGAAAATGAAGGGGATTCTCCTCCCCGGCGAGGATGGTGGGACGACGCTGCAGGTGTCATCGGACGGATTCGTTGATATCGATACCACGACGGTCGTGAGCATCCGCAAACAATCCCCCAAGGAGAACGCCGCGCTTAAGGCGGATTGGGCTCGTCAGGATAATCAAGAGCCCGCGGAATCGATCGCCGACAAGAAATTCGCGGAAAAGCAGCGCGCTGTTGAGTTTCAGCGCCTAGTGGAATGTTTCGCCGTTTAAATTGATTGCGATCACGGCGTTCGTAAGCCAGGTAAAATGGAGGCTTATGAACGAGCAAGAAAAGCCGGAACGTGATGCCGAAGTGTTCGTGAAGGGCGTGA
>JBIOJO010000034.1:0-41353 GCA_044450965.1 Elusimicrobiota bacterium
ACCCGGCGGCGCAGCCGGACAGCCTGTCGACGCTGAAGATGAACGCGGGAAGCTCGCGGGCGCTGTGCTGGCAGCTGACGTTCCCGACGTCCACGTCGTTCACCGGCATCCAGGTGGTGCCGATCATCGTGACGGCGTTCTGAGATCGGACATCGAGGATGAAAGGATGAATACATGAACGTGCGGGCTGCGCCGGCGTTCGGCGCGGTTTTGAGCCTGGCCCTTCTCGGGGTCGGGCCTTGTCACGCCCTGAGCCTGCGAAGCTCGGCGGCCGAAGCGTTTCTGGGAGACGTGCTCCCGGGGACGACGGTCGTCTATTCGCGGGTCATGGGAGCGCGGCTGCGCGTGGAAGACGCCGGCTCGGAAGCGGTCCGGGTCGAGTTCAAGATCGTGTCCCCTCCTCAGAGCGACTGCAAGGCGGGGTACGAGTCGTGGCCCTTTCCGGGCAAAGTGCGCGTGGAGACGTTCCATGCGAACGCCAAACCGGAAGAAGCCGCGGAAGCGGAGATCACCGTGAACGTGCCGAAGGACGCGGCGCTCGGCGGCGGTCAGTATCAATTCGACGTCTGGGAGGTCGCGCGCGACCGGTCCGGGGCGTCGTTGACGTTGAAGACCCGGGTGCTCCTGTCGGTGGGAGCGCCGCTGACCACGGCCGACGCACCGGCCGGAGGCTTCGCGGAACGTCCCGGGTTCGTGCTGTCGCCGCAGGCGGAGTCGAAGAACGAGGCGTCGCTGAAGATCGTGAACGCGGGCGAGGAAGACTTGGTCGTGACGTTCTCTCCGGCTCGGAACGAAAGCGAGGACGTGCGGATCCGGGAGGGCTACGAGCCCGCCCCGAACCCGCGCTGGCTGCGCTTCGATCCGGGAGTCGTGAAGGTCCGCGCGGGAGCCATCGGCCGCGCGCGGATTTGGGCGGACGTGCCGAAGCAGAGGCGCTACGCGGGCCGTCGTTGGGCCTTCGTGACGGCCGTGGACGCGGTCGGCGCCGGACGCGCCACGCGGCGCTATTTCGTGCTGTACGTGAATTTTGACGAGAAGGAGGAAGAGCCGCGGGTTCGCTGAAACCCGCCCTTTCCATCCGATGTTCCCGAGATCGATGGACGCTCTGAGACGCCTGCGCAGAGCCGCTGACAAAGCGGTTCGGCGGGCCGTCGTCTGGGCGCCGCTCATGGCGGCGTTCCTGGGCGGAGCTATCCCCGCGCGCGCGACCCCGACCGCGCAGCTGAACATCAACGTGACCATCCAGGGCATCGGCAACATCACGGATCTGACCGCCGTTCCGGGCACTAGCACCGGCACCGTCGGTCTGTCCTGGACCGAGCCGTACCGCTCGGCCGGCGTGGCGCCTTTCTCGTACGACGTGCGGGTCTCCACCGTGGGACAGATCGCCAACGACGCGGTCTACAGCACCACGTCGGTACTGGCCGTCTTCTCCCCCAGCGTTCCTCCCGCGCCCGGCTCCTCCTCCGGCGGCGGCGCGGCGGGCTTCGTCGTCGCGGGCTTGAACCAGGGCGTCACGTATTACTTCGCCATCCGCGAGAAGGACAGCACCACCTACAACGGTTCGTGGCTGCGCACCACCGTGCCGGCGCGCAACGTGAACAATTTCGCGGTCGCCACGTCCACCACGGTGACGGCGCCCGCCGGCGGGGTCATTTCGACGGTCATGATCTCGTCGATCACCGCGACGTGGGCGGTGGCTCCGGGCGCGACGAACTACAACCTGGTGGCGTCCACGAAATCGGCCAATCCGCCGCTGCTGATCGCGGCGTCGTCGGCCACTCTGACGGCCTCCACCGGCACCGTCTCAGGCCTGGTTCCGAACACGACCTACTTCCTGTTCGTGTCCGCGTGCAATACCGGCTGCTCCGCCTACACGGCGCTGGGCTCCAGCCTCACCTTGGCCGCGCCGGCGGTCTCCCTGTCCACGAACGCGATTTCCACCGGAACCGTCGCGCTGATCTGGGGCGCCAACGGCGACCCCGCGGGCACTCTCTATCAAGTCTCGGAGAGCACCGACGGCGTCGCGTTCTCGACGGTCGCGGCCTCCACGCAGACCGCGCTGACCGTCGGCGGCTTGAACGGCGGCACCTCCTATTACTTCCAGGTCATCGCGACGAACTTCGCCGGCCTCCCGGCGGCCCCGTCGAACATGATCTCCGTGCTCACTCCGTCGGGCCCTCCCGCGGCGCCCGCGAGCGTCGCGGTTCTGTCCGTGTCCACGGCGTCGGTCACCGCGGCCTGGTCGGTCGTCCCGGGCGCGACGGACTACGTGCTGCTGGCGTCCACCAGCTCGGCCAATCCTCCGCTGCTGATCGCGGGCTCCTCCACCACGCTGTCCAGCACGGGCACGGTCTCCGGCCTGGCCCCGAACACCACCTACTTCCTGTTCGCCGCCGCCTGCGACGCGAACTGCTCGGCCTACACCGCGTCCGGCTCCACCATCACTTTGGCGGCGCCGGTGGTTGCGCTCTCCACTCAGGCGATCTCGTCGGCGACGGTGTCCCTGGCCTGGAACCCGAACGGCGACCCTCTGGGCACGTTCAACCTGGTCCAGCTCAGCACCGACGGCATCACCTTCGCGACGGTCAACACCTCCACCTCCGCCGGAATCTCTTTGGCCGGTCTGACCGGCGCCACGAGCTACTACTTCCAGGTGATCGCGGTGAACGGCGCCGGCATCGCGGCCGCGCCGTCGAACGTCCTGCTGGTCGTGACTCCGTCGGGGCCCACGCCGTCCGCTCCCGCCGGCGTGGCCGCCAGCGGCGGCCTGCTGAACGCGGTCGTGACCTGGAACCCGCTGCCTCTGGCTCAGCAGGGCGTCGGGCTCCTCTATTACGTGCTGCAGCGCTCGGCGAACGCGTCGTTCGGCTTCGTGGCCATCGCGACGACGACCGGCACGTCGTATACCGACCAGCCTCTGGCGGCGGGCGCGACGGTCTTCTATCGCCTGATCGCGCGCGATCAGGCGCTGACCAACAGCGCTCCCTCCGCCGTCGCTTCGGCGGTGCCGTACGCCGAGCGCCCGATGGAGCCGCTGGGCGTCACCGTGGTCCCGTCCAGCACGACGGTCACGATCAGCTGGTCGCCGACGACCCGCTTCTCGGACGGCAGCCGGTTCCTGAGCACCGGCACCCCGACCGGCGACGAGCTGCAGGGCTACCAGGTCTATCGCTCGACCGACCTGTGCTCGCCGAACTACGTCCAGCTCTCGACCTACGCGATCAGCGTGAATTCCCTGACCGACACCACCGGCGGCTTGAACTACTATTACCGCCTGCTCTCCTTCAACTCGGTGGGTGCGTCCACCAACGTCGTCACCTTGTCCAGTCTGGCCGAGCGCAACTACCTGCTCGACGACTGCGTCTCGGACCTGGTCATGGACGACCAGTCGGCGACCACGCTCAACGGCAGCGTCAACGGGATGGGCGACATCCGCCTGCTGCGTAGCCGCCGCCCGCAGGACGTCGGCAACGGGATCTACCAGTCCGCGGAGTTCCGCGCGTACCTGAACGGCGCCACCTTGCTGAGCAACTACGTCCTGCCGAAGCCGGCGCGCGTGGTCCTGCACTTCGACACGCTCAACGGCAAGCCGACGCCCAGCACCGCCGCGGCCAACGGCGTGTCCCCCCTGGCCTCCGCGCTCCTGACCGGCGGCGGGGCCACCGTCGACGACCTGGGCGTCTACTGGAACAACGGCGTCGAGTTCAAGAAGATGTACGGCCGCATCGACCCCGTCGCCCAGACCGTCAGCGTCCAGACCCCGAACCTGGGCGTCTACCAGATCCGCGCGCTGGCGCGCTCGGCGGGCGTGGTCTTCGACCTGTCGAACCTGTCCAGCCGCGTGATCACGCCCAACGGCGACGGCCTCAACGACGTCGCGATCTTCACCTACGACCCGGGCCCGAACAACGTGGTGCCCGAAGGCAAGATCTTCGACCTCCGCGGAGCCTTCGTGTCGGACATGGCGCCGGGCCTGGTGCCCAACACTCTGACGTGGAATGGATTCATGAGCGGCCTGCCGGTGCACAGCGGCGTCTACATGTACCGCATCACCGGCGGCGGCAAGACTTTCAGCGGCACCATCGTGGTGGCGAGATAAGGAGAACGAGATGAAGAATCATAAAAAGATGGACGTCCTGGCGATCCTGGCGGCGGCGGTCCTGGCGGTCGCCCTGCTGGCGGTGGGCGTTTTCGCCCAAAGCGCGGCTTTCCGCTTCTTCGGGCCGTTGTCCCGGATCATCACCCCCAACGGCGACGGCAAGAACGACCAGGTGTTCTTCTGCTTCGACAACCCGTCCGACTCGGACGCGAGCGGAAAGGTCTACTCCCTTCTCGGCTCCGAGGTCGCCACGATGGGGCCCCGTCTGACCCCGTCCGTCGCCGGCTGCGCCGCCGCCGGAACCCCGCAATTCCCGGGGACGTCGAATCAGTCCCTGACGTGGGACGGCCGCTCCAACGGGAGCGTCGTGCGCAGCGGCGTCTATATCTACCGGATCACCGCGGAGCTGAAGGTCTATTCCGGCACCCTGATTGTTGTGAGATAATCGATGAAATTCGAGCTCTTGAGACTTCGCATGAAACTCGCTTATATGCCGGGCGGCGCCGTTCCCGGGAAGGCATACTCTCGGAATATGGCGCGCAAAGCCCGGGCCGGCTTGGCCCTCCTCCTGACCGCCTCGCTCGTTCCTCTTCCCGCGCGGGCGGCCTACGACGACGTCGGAGTCAGCGCGCGCGTGACCGGATTGGGCCACGCCTACACCGCGGTGGCCGACGACGTCTACGCGACGTACTACAACCCCGCCGGTCTGGCGACCTTGGACCGCAAGGAGTTCGGCACCACCTACTCTCGGCTTCTGACCGGCCTGTCCGACGGCTCGAACATCCAGAACTCCTTCCTGGCCTACGCGCATCCGCTGGCCGACGGCCGCAACGGCACCATCGGCGCCGCCTTCAACTACTTCACGTTGGACAGCCTCTACCGGGAGTCCAGCCTGTTCGCGTCCTACGGCCGGCGCCTGTCGCGCGAGGATCGGCCCGACCCTATTTTCGTCGGCGGTTCGCTGAAGATGCTGAACCGCACGTTGGGCGGGACGGGCGTGGCCTCGAACGCGTTGAACAACACGGGCCAGGCCACGTTCACCCCCGACCCGGTCCTGCAGAGCAATTCGCGCACGAATTTCGACGTGGACCTGGGCGCGCTGTGGCGCGTCCTCCCGCGCTGGACCTTGGGCTTGGACGTCCAGCACATCCTGGAGCCCAACGTGGCGTTCTCCCCCGACCAAACCGACAAGCTGGGCCGCAACATCAAGCTGGGCGGCGCCTACCACACCCCGTTCACGACCTTGTCCACCGACGTCGACTTCAACGCCGCGCCCGACGGCTCCTTGGACAAGATCGCCTCGGTGGCCGCCGAGAAGTGGCTTCCCACTTTGCTCTACGGCTCGTTCGCCGTGCGCGCGGGAATCGGCATGGGTTCGCGCGACTACCGGCAGATCTCGACCGGGCTCTCGTACAAGATCCACCGCATGCAGATCGACTACGGCTTCGCCCTCCCCGTCGGCGGCCTGGCGTCGACCGCGGGAACGCACCGGGTGGGTCTGACGTGGCGCTTCGGCGCCCCGAAGCAGGCCGACGCCCTGCTGGGCGAGATGCTGCTGGAGAATTTGTCCTCGTCGGCGCAGGTCGGCACGCCCGAGTTCAACAAGCAGGCCGCGGACCTGGTCGCGTACAAGCGCAAGGCGATCGACCTGCTGATGCGCGACGCCGACGCGGAGGCCCAGCTGGGCCGCTTCGAGAACGCGCATCAGCGCTCGCGCCAGGCGTCGTCGCTGGCTCCCCGCGACGCCGTGCTGAACGACCTGGACGAGCGCTACCGGACGGCCGGGGCGTACTTCCCCGACCTGTCCCCGGAGCTGCGCGACCCGTCCGGCGCGGCCACCCACGACGGCCTGATGAAGTTCATCGCCGGAAAGGACAAGGAGGCTCTGGTCTCCTTGGCGAACGCCCGCGCGCTGCGCCCCACCCCGGCGCACGACGGGATGATCCGCATTCTGGAGGCGAAGGTCGGCGCTCCGGCCCCGGTCATCTCCACGACCGCGGCGATTTCCCCCGCGACGGCGGTGGCGGTCTCGACCGCGGCGGCGCAGCCCGAGGCGACGACGGCGACGACGGCGACGAGCGGCGCCGAGGCGCTCAAGCGCATCCTGGATTCGACGTCGGCCCTGATGGAGGTCTCGTTCTTCCAGCAGGATTGGGACAAGGTGGTCAAGTTGGCCGATCAGGTGATCGCCCTGGATCCGGCGAACGTGCAGGCCTACAAGCGCCAGGCCGGCGCCTATCACGCGCTCAACAAGCCCGCCGACGCCATGAAGTCGCTGAAGGCCGCCTACGCGCTGGAGTCGGACGAAGGCGAGCGCGCGAAGCTGAGGTCGTACATCACGGCGTTGAAGGGCGTGATCGAAAAGCAGAACCGCCCCGTCGTCGCGGTCAAGCCCCACTCGGTGGGGTCGCCGCAGGACATCGAGAAGCTCTACGAGGCGGGAGTCGAGCTCTACGCCCAGGGCCGGCTGCTGGAGGCGCGCGAGGCGTTCAAGCGCTGCCTGGCGATCGACGAGAACTACACGCCGGCGCAGCGCGCGTTCCAGCGCGTGCAGGCGGAGATGATGCAGATGGGCAAGGATCAGTAAGGGACGGGGCCTTTAGGAGGCCGACCAGTCCAGGCGGTCGAGGCGGATGCGGCGGATGGTCGCCGCGCCGCCCTCGGCGGGGCGGGCCAGAATCCAAACGGCGTCCCCGTCGATCGCCAGCCCGCGGAACACGGCGGCAGGGCCCAGCAGCGGGGAGAGCGGCGCGCGTTCCACGATCTTGTAGGCGCCTTTTTCCGGACGCATGCGGAACAGGCTTCTCGTCTCGTCGTCCGCGATCCACAGATTGCCGGCGTCGTCGAACGCGAAGGCCTCGGGGCTGACTTCCGGCACGTCGAACAGGTCCAGCGGCTGGAGCATCGCGCCGAGGATGGAGCGGCTGATCAGGTATTGGTGCAGGGCGTGGCCGTTCTTCTCCACGGTCCAAACGCTGTTGCCCTTGGCGAAGAGGGCGAACGGGACGTGGTTGAGGCGATAGACCGTCGATCTCCCCCCGTCCCGGCGCTCGGTCACCTCGGGAGAACGTCCGTCGGCGCTCCAGAGCGAGCCCTGGCTCCAGGCCAGGCTCTCGGCATGGCCGGGCGCGGAGATCCGTTCCAAAACGTGCCCCGCGCGGGAGAGCGTGAGCAGTTCGGAGCCCTGCGCCACCACCAGGTCCGCGCTTTCGGGGCGGAAGGCCATGGCGTCGGCGCTATCCAGGGACAGCTGGACCTCGTCGGGCGCGCGGCGGTAGGTCCACACGCCCAACGCCGTCAAAGCCAGGGCGACGGCGGCCAAGAGGGCCGGCCAGGGGCGGGCGCCGGACCGGACGGGCGCGGGCTCGGGCGCGCGCGCGGGCTTGGGCGACCGGTCGGCGCGCCGGCGATCCTCTTCCACCCGCGGCAGGCGGACCGGCGGGGGCGTGAGCGTCCGGGTCGAGAGCGGCGGAAAAATCTCGGTTTCCTCCGGCTCCGGCGCGACGGGCGCGAGGACGGGGGCGGGCGCCCGTGGCGGCGGCGCGGGCGGAGGAACGGCGGCGGCGGGCGCGGGAGGAGGAGGAGGAGGCGGCGAAAGGTGGAATTTCTGCACGCGGCGCGTCGAAGAAACGTCCAGCGCCGGAATCTCCAGATGAATTTCGGAGAGGCTCTGACTGCAGCGTTTCAGAAGGGCGTCGAATTCGTCGTCGGCCATCGTCAGTGGGATCCCGGGGTCGGCGTCCCGGCGGGGCCTCTCAGGCGGGCTTGATATTGGCGCACGAGGTCGGTGATGCTGGTCTGGAGGCTGGCCTTCAGCTCCTCGATTTCCTGCTGCTTCTTGCGGTATTCCTGCGCGAGCTGCTGGGTCTTGAGCTCGATGTCGGTCGCCCGCTTCTTCAGGGATTCATCCTCGTTCAGGCGGCGGCTCTCCCAGGCGTCCATCTCCGCTTGACGCGCGGCGAGTATCTGCTCGAGATGCAGGTGCTCGGCCTCCAGGGTCTGGTGGCGCTTCTGCCAGTTGTCCGCCAGGGACGATTCCTTCTTCAGAAGCTCCTGGTAGAACTCCTCCATCTTCTTGGACTTCGCCTCGTCGCTGCTGGCGGACATGCGCAGGATCTGCGAGTGGAATTCCAGGCTTTCCTCTTCCTTGCGGGCCAGGGTCTTCAGCAGGTCGTCGTAGCGCGCGTCCTTGTCCAACAGGGCGTGCTCGCCCAGCTCCACGCGCTTCTTGAGGCTGGCCAGCTCGATCTCGTACTCCCGCCGCATGCCCGCCAGGTCCTCCTCGTGCTCGCGGCGGTCGTGCGCGCGCAATTCGTCGATGTTGGCGAGGTGGGCGTCGATGCGGTGCACCTCGCCCTTGAACTCCTCGACGACGGCCTGCGTCTCGACGGCGCAGGGCGAGTTCGCGTCCCAGAGCTTCCGGCAGACGTCCTCCAGCCGCGCCCAGGCCTGATTCAGAGCGGACGCCTTGACGTTGTTGTTCATGAGGGATCTCCGGGATTCTGCGGCTCCGCGCCTCGGGGCGCGGCCTTGGCGCGATAGGCGGCGATCGCGCGCTTCAATTCCTCGCGCTGGGCGCCGATCTCGGCGCGCAGCAGGTCCACGGACTGCGCGCGGGTCTCGGCCTCGACGCGCCAGTCCTGGTCCCGGCGGCGAAGCTCCGCTTCGCGCTCGAGCCAGGCGTCGTACTGGCGGAACAGGTCCTGCTCGGCGTCGCGCAGCTTCGCCGACACCGCGGACTCCAGCCGCGACAGCTCCTTGACGCGCCCTTCGTGGCTCATCTCGTCGGACATCAGCTGCGCCTGGTATTCCTCGGCCATCCGCTGGGTCGAGGCCAATTCGACCTCCAGGTGCTTGGCGCTTTCCTCGGCCTCGACGGCGCGCCGCACCGTGGCCAGGAGCGCCGGCAGGTCGTTCTGCGCCTCGGCGCGCCAGCGCACCAGTTCCTCGGTGAGGGCGGCCTTGCTCTGCTGCAGAAGACGGTTGTCCTCGCTCATGCGCGAGACGTCGTCCTCCAGCGAGGACGCCTTGCGCTGGGCCTCCAAGAGGGCGGGCAGATGCTCGCGCGCTTTCGCGCGCCAGGCCGCCAGCTCCTCCATCAGCGCCTGCTTGTCGCTCTGCCACGCCCGCTCGAACGCGGAGGTCCGGGCGGCCAGGGCGGCCTCGATGCGCCGTTCCAGGAAATCGGCTTGGTCGGCGGACGTCTGCGTGATGGCGGCGGCCTCCTTCTCGATCGCGGCGCGCTGGGCGGCGTGGAACTCCTCGAAGCGGCGGCGGCGCTCGTCCAGGGACCGCTCCATGGAGGCGAGCTGGGCCTCCTTCTCGTGAATGGCGAGAAGCCGTTGGGACAGCTCGCCGTCCCGGGCGACGGAGCGGTTCTCGAATTCGACGCGGGACTCCTTCACCTTCAGTTCGGCGGCGGCGGAGGCGGCCGCGACCGCCCGGCGGGTCTCCTCGTCGGCGCGGAGGCGCGCGTCCCGGATCTTGGACTCCGTGTCGATCTCCCGCCGTTGGAGCTCCGCCTCGCGCTCGTCCAGGCGGGTTTCGCGCTTGGCCAGCGCGGCGGCGTCCAGCCCGCCGGAGAGCTTCAGCGTGAGGTATTCCTCGATCTTGGCGTAGTAGCGTTCGCGCTCGGCGGCTTCCCCCGCCCGGCGCGTGAGAAGGTCCCGCGCGGCGTCCAACTCGGAGGCGGCCTTGGCGCCGGCGTCGCGGGCGGTTTTGGCCGCGCCCTCGACTTCCTCGACGCGCTTCTCGAGGGCCCGCATCCGCTCCAGCGCCCAGCGCAGGGCCATGCGCGCGGTGTCCAGATTTTGAATGTTGTCGACGTCGCGCAAAGCGGGTTCGAGGGCGGCGTCTTTTTCCCTATTGCTCATGAGCGAAGGATAGCCCCCCCATGTTAATAAATCAATACGGGCTTGCTTAATTCGCGAATCTTGCCAAGAGTGTTCCGTTTTGGAGTTGGTTCCCGGTTTCGACTAAATATGATATTTTCTCGACGATGACCATCCGGGTCCGGTTGATCGCGCAGACGGTATTCCTGCAGGTGATTTCCCTCCTCCTGCTCGCGTACGGCGTGTTCGCCGTCCAGCGCAGCCTGGGCGAGCGGGACGTGGAGCGCGCGGAAACCCAGATCCGTTTGGCGGTGGCCCGGACCGCGACGGACGCCTTGATCCAGAAGGACCAGGTCCAGCTGCTGAGCTACCTCAATTTCTTGAAGGTCCAGTATCCCGCGCTGTCCTACGCCCGCACCATCTGGCACAACGGCGAGAAAAGCGTCACGCAAAGCCTGGGCGCTCCGTCCCCGGGCAACCGCGTGCTGGAGCGGCGGGTGATGGTGACGGACCCGTCCGCGGCGGATCGCGCCGTCGAGGTCTTCTTCGGGGTGGATCAGGACGTCCTGCGCTCGTCCGTGCGCGAGACGCAGCACCGGATGGTGAAGATCCTGGGGATCGTGGGCGGGGCGACGGCGCTGATCAGCCTGGGCCTGGCCATACTCCTCTCGCGTTCCCTGGCGAAATCCCTGTCCGCGCTGGGCCTGATGGCCGAGCAGATCAGCGAAGGCCGTCTGGGCGTCCACCTCGAGTGGAAAAGCGAGGACGAGATCGGCGCGCTGGTCCGCGTGTTCAACAACATGTCCGCGCGCCTGGCCGACCTGGACCTGTCCAAGAAGAATTTCGTCTCCTCCGTCACGCACGAACTGCGCTCTCCACTGGGCGCGATCGAGAGCTTCCTGCCGCTGATCCGCGAGAAGGTCGGCACCGGCGAGCGCGAATCGCTCGCGCTCGCCATGGAGTACATGGACCGCATCGAGGCGAACGTCCACCGCTTGAACCGCTTCATCACGGACCTTCTGGACGTGGCCAAGATCGAGCAGGGCAAGATGGAGTGCGTGATCCGCCGCATGGAGCTGGCGCCGCTGGCCGCCGAGGTCTCCCAGTTCTTCGAGGCGAAGGCCGATTCCCTGGGCGTGACGATCGAGAACCGGATCAGCGGCGAGCCCGCGGTGATGGGCGACGCGGACCGCATCCGGCAGGTCGTGGTGAACCTCCTGGCCAACGCGCTGAAGTTCACCCCCTCGGGCGGCCGCGTGTGGCTCGCGGCGGAGCAGATCAAGGACGCCGGCCAGCGCCTTCTGGAGGTCACGGTCGGCGACACCGGCCGCGGCATGGACGCGGAGGATCTCCAGCGCCTGTTCCGGCCGTTTTCGCAGGGGCGCAACGTGACCGACGGCGTCACCGGCCCCAAAGGGACGGGGCTGGGCCTCTACATCGTGAAGTCCATCGTGGATCAGCACGGCGGCAAGGTGGACGTGCAGTCAGTGCCCGGGCAGGGAACCCGGATCTCGTTTACTCTGAGGATCGCGGCCTGACCGCGGAGGAATCATGGCGACGAAAGCTCTGGTCATCGACGACGAGGAAGACTACCGCGTGATCATCTCCGAGGTGCTGCGCGGAGCCGGCTACGAGGTGCGCGCGGCCAAGGACGGCTTGGAGGGGCTGGAGTTGCTCAAGGCGGCCCCCGCCGACGTCGTGATGGTGGACTGGATGATGCCGAAGATGGACGGCGAGCGATTCTGCCGGGAGATGCGCGCGGCGCCGGGCCTCAAGGACATCCCCGTCATCATGATGACCGTCAAGCAGACCGCTGACGAGGAGCTGGAAGCCCTGCATTTCGGCGTGGACGATTTCGTGGTGAAGCCGTTCAAGGCGCCCGAGCTTCTGGCGCGCGTGCGCGCCGTCCTGCGCCGGGCCGAGAACCGCCGGGCGTGAAGCGAAGCCACATCGCCGTTTTGGCGGTCCTCGCCGTCTCGGCGGGCCTGGCCGTCTTCCTTCTCCGTCCCGGAGCGCCCGTCCAGGTCGAGATTCCCGAACGTCTGTCCGCCCGCCAGACCGTGGAGCTTCTGGGTGAAAAGGACGTCGTCGTTTCCGTCCCGCTTTTCCGGCTTTTTTTGAAAGTCGGCCGCTTCGACCGCCACCTGAAGCCGGGAACCTACTCCTTCCGCGTCCATGAGTGGCCGACCACGGTGGTGCGCAAGCTGACGCTCGGCCTCAACGAGGACGTCAAGGTCGTGATCCCCGAGGGATTCCGCGCCTCGCAGATCGCCGAACGCCTCGCGGCCGACGGGATCGCCGACGCCGGGGATTTCGAGGCCTACGTCAAGCTGAAGAAGCTGGAGGGCCGCCTCTTCCCCTCCACGTACCATTTCCCTCCCGGCTACGGCGCCGACCGCGTCGCCGCGCGGATGAGCGAGGCCTTCGACCGGGAGATCGGCGCGGCCTACGCGAACGCCAATCCGAAACCGGAGCTTGCCCTGGAGGAGGCGCTCACCTTGGCCTCCATCGTGGAGCGCGAGGCGGTCCTGCCCCAGGAGCGTCCGATCATCGCCGCGATGTACCTCAACCGGCTGCGCAAGCGCATGCCGCTGCAGGCCGACCCGACGGTCCAGTACGCGCTGGGCCATTGGAAGAAGGGCATGACGCGGGACGACCTGAAGACTCCCTCTCCCTATAATACGTACCTTCACCAGGGCCTGCCCCCGGGCCCCATCTGCAATCCCGGCCTGGGAAGCTTCGGCGCCGTGCTGGCGCCCGTGCACACGCAGGCGCTGTACATGGTGGCCGACACCAAGGGCGGGCACAATTTCTCCGAGACCAACGAGGAGCACAACGAGGCGCGGCGCGTGTACAAGCACGAGCTGAAGAAGATCAAGGAGAAGCTCAAGAAGCAGGCGCGGTCCAATCCGGCCCCCGCGCGTTGAGCGTCTGGACGCCGGGCCGTCTTTTTGGCATAATGCGTTTGTCGGGCGTGTAGCTCAGCTGGGAGAGCGCATCCTTCGCAAGGATGAGGTCGCAGGTTCGATCCCTGTCACGTCCACCAGTTCACGACGAGAAAGCCGCGGCGGGTCAGCGCAGACCGCCGCGGCTTCTCTATCTCCCCGCCCCGGCTTTGCCGTATTTTTATCGACTTTTAGTGGCATTCCGGGGCTCCGCGGCGCATACTACGTCATGGAAACCCCTCCCGTCGAAAGCTCGCTCGCGTTCACCCTCAGCTGGAACTCCGCCGGAAAGCGCCGCCAGGCGTCGGTCTCGTTCGGCGCCGCGCTGCGCGTGGCCTTGGTCCTGTCGCTGTGCGCCGGCTGCTACGAGGTCGGCGCCTGGCGCGCGCGCCTGGAGGCGCTGGGCGAGCCGAAGCCCGACAGCCGCGTCATCGTGGTTCAGCGCGAAGATAAGGCGATCCGCAACGAGAGCACCGGCATGGCTCCGGGCGGGGCCATCGGGGAGAAGGACGTGATCACGCCGCTGAACGTGCGCGATCCCTCCGCCTTGGTCATGGGCCCGGGCGCGACGGAGAATCCGCCGGCGCCGCCGCCGGCGGTCGCGCCGCCGGCCGCCTCGCCGGAAACGGAAAAGCAGATTCCCGACGTCAGTCCGCCGGCGAAGAAGTACAAGAGGGCCAAGGACATCAAGCCCAACCAGCGGTTCTGACGGCCGGCGTCAGCCCTTGGCGGGCGCGGCGGGCGGCAGGTCCAGCTTGATGTGCAGTTCCTTGAGCTGCTTGTCCTTGACCGTGCTGGGCGCCTCGGAGAGCGGGTCGGTGCCCTTCTGCGTCTTCGGAAAGGCGATGACCTCGCGGATCGAGTCCTCTCCGCACAGCAGCGCGGTGAGGCGGTCCAGGCCCATTCCGAAGCCGCCGTGCGGCGGCGCGCCGAAATCCAGCGCGGAGAGGAGCAGGCCGAACTGGCGCTGCTGCTCCGTCGCGTCGAAGCCCATCAGGCCCAGGATCTTGCGCTGCATCTCCCCGCTGTGGTTGCGGATGGAGCCCGACGCCAGCTCCACGCCGTTGAGCACCAGGTCGTACTGGTGGGAGCGCACCGCGCCCGGGTCCGTGTCCAGCTTCGGGGCGTCCTCGTCGAGCGGGCGGGTGAAGGGGTTGTGCGCGAACGTCCAGCGCTTCTCCTCCGGCTCCCACTCCAGCAGCGGGAAATGCGTGATCCAGGAGAAATGCCAGGCTGTGGACGGTTGAGGCTTCGTCCTTAGGATAATCTCCTTGCGGATGGCGCCCATCACCGTCGCCGCGGGAATCTCCTTATCGGCGGCGAAGAAGGTGTAGTCGCCGGGCTTTGCTCCGGTCTTCGCGCGGATGGCCTCCAGCTCCTCCGGCTTCATGAACTTGGCGATCGGCGTCTCGGGGCCGGCCGCGGTCCACTTGATCCAGGCCAGGCCCTTCGCGCCGTACACCTTCGCCAGGTCGGTCAGCTTGTCGATCTCCGAGCGCGAGTAGTCCGACGCGCAGGAGATCGCGCGCACCACGCCGCCGGCCGCGATCGCGCCGCCGAACACCTTGAAGCCGCAGTTCCGGAGCTCCTCGGTGAGATCCGTGATCTCGAAACCGTAGCGCTGGTCGGGCTTGTCGGAGCCGAAGCGGCGCATCGCGTCGAAGTAGTCCAGGCGCGGGAACGGCGTGGGCAGGTCCACGCCCAGCGCGGCCGCGAATATCGCCTTCATCATCTTCTCCGCCGCGGCGTGGACGTCCTCCTCGCGCACGAAGCTCATCTCCACGTCGATCTGCGTGTGCTCGTACTGCCGGTCGGCGCGCAGGTCCTCGTCGCGGAAGCAGCGGCCCAACTGCATGTACTTCTCGATGCCGGAGGCCATCAGCATCTGCTTGAAGATCTGCGGGGACTGCGGCAGCGCGTAGAACTGGCCCGGGTTGAGGCGCGACGGCACCAGGAAGTCGCGCGCGCCCTCGGGCGTGGCCTTGGTCAGCATCGGCGTCTCGACCTCCAGGAAGCCTTCGGCGGCCAGCGCGTTGCGCGCGGCCATCGCGATGACGTGGCGCTTCGTCAGGTTGTCGAGCATCCGGCGGCGGCGCAGGTCCAGGAAGCGGTACTTCAGGCGCATCTCCTCGCTGGCGGTGGAGTGCTCGTCCACCTCGAACGGCAGGACCTTGCAGGTGTTGAGGATCGTCACGTCGTCGGCCGTGATCTCGATCTCGCCGGTGGGCATCTTCGGGTTCTCGGTGCCCTTCGGGCGGCGCCCGACCTTCCCCTTCACGGACACGACCCATTCCGCGCCCATTTTCCCGGCGGCCAGGAACGCGGCGGCGTTCTCCGGATGCACCACCACCTGGACCAGGCCGGAGCGGTCGCGCAGGTCGAAGAAATAGACGCCGCCGTGGTCGCGGCGGGAGTGGACCCAGCCCGCGACGCGCACGTCGGCGCCGACGGAGGAGGCGTTCAGGGCGGCGGCGGCGTGGGAGCGCATCGGATTGTCCATGGCGGGAACCTCGGTGGGGTCAGTCGTTGGAGCAGAGTCCGGCGAGCTTGGAGGGCTCGGGGACCGCGTAGCGGCCGTCGTCGGTCTGGGCGATGAGCCCGGCGCGGCGCAGGGACGAGAGCGCGCGCGTGAACGGCTCGCGCGTGGTTCCCACCAGGTCGGCCAGCTCCTGCTGGGTGTAGCGCTGCTTGAGCGCCAGGCCGCGGACGTTCCAGGCCTCGCCGGAACGCTTGGCCTGCTCCAGCATCACCTTGGCGACGCGGCCCAGGATGTTGCGGAACAGCATGCCCTCGACCTCCTCGTTGGCGTGGCGAAGCCGGGCGCACACGGTCTTCAGCAGGTACAGCGCCAGCTTCGAATCGCGGGCGAGAAGGCGCTGGAAATCCTTCTTGTAGATCAGCATCAGGCGCGAGTTCTCCACGGCGGAGGCCGACGCCGTCCGCGGCAGGTCCTCGACCAGCGCCATCTCGCCGAAGAAGTCCCCCTCGGTCAGGTAGGCGAAGGTCTTGCGCTTCTTCGACGCCGAATCGGTGAAGATCTTGACGCGGCCGGAGAGGACCACGAACATCGCGTCGGCGGTCTGGCGCTTGGCGAACACGGACTCCCCGGCCGGGACGTCGATCTCCCGCGCCAGGCGGTAGACGTCGCGCAGATGCGCGGGGGTCAGCGCCGAGAGAAACGGGATCCTTTTGAGGAGGCTGGGGCCGGTCACGAGGGAATAATAGCTTTCATGCCGTCGGGGCTTCAAGCCAACGGGGAAGTCAGCGCCGCGTGGAGCGCGCGGGCCAGGCGTTCCGGGTCGGCGGGCTTGGTCAGGAAGGGCAGGCCGCGCCGCGCGACTTCCCTCTCGGACTGAGGCGGCGCGTAGCCGCTGAGGATCAGGACTTTAAGGTCGGGCCGAATCCTGATCATCCGGTCGTACGTCTCCAGCCCGTCCATGCCCGGCATGACCAGGTCCAGGACCGCGCCGCGGATATCCGGGGAGCGGGCGAGGACGTCCAGCGCCTCCGCCCCCCCGCCCACGCTCACGCACTCGTAGCCGTAGCCGGTCAGGATCCGTTCCAGCAGGGGCTGCATCAGCGGCTCGTCGTCCACGATCAGGATCTTGCCGGCGCCGCGCGGCGCGCCTTCGGAGGGAGAGGGAGTTTTCTCGGGCGGCGGCGGGTCGCAGGCGGGCCAGTACACCGTCAGCGCCGTGCCGCGGCCGTCCCCCGTGCGGATGTCGAGGGCGCCGCCGTGCTGCCGGACGATTCCGGAGACGACGGACAGTCCCAGTCCGGTCCCTTCGCCGAAAGGCTTCGTGGTGAAGAACGGCTCGAGTATGCGGGGCAGGACGTCGGACGGTATTCCGGGGCCGTCGTCGGCCACCTCCAGCGCGACGTAGCGCCCCGGCTTCGCGGAGAGAAACGGGGTGTCCAGCCCGCGCTCCAGGAGGATTTCCCGCGTGGAGACGCGGACCGCGCCCTTGCCTTTGATCGCGTCGCGGGCGTTGAAGGCGAGGTTGAGCAGCACCTGCTCCACCTGGCCGGGGTCGGCCATGATCCACGCGGGCGAAGGACCCGCGTCGACGTCGAACCGGGCCTGGGCACCGACGGCGACCCCGAGCATCTTGGAGACCTTCCCGATGACGGCGTTGAGGTCGGTCGGCCGCACGACGGCCTCCTTGTTCCGGCTGTAGGTGAGCAGCTGCGTGACCAGGTTGCCCGCGCGCTTGATCGCGGCGACGATCCCCTCCAGGTCGGGAGCGCTCGGGTGCTTCGGCCCCACCGTCTGGAGGACGATCTGAGCCAGCCCCGACGCTCCCATCAGGATGTTGTTGAATTCGTGGGCGATCCCGCCCGCCAGGCGCCCCACCGACTCCATCTTCTGGGCGCGGAGGAGCCGGCGCTCCTGCTCGCGCAGCTCCGACGTCCTGGATTCCACCAGCGCCGCGACGCGCTCCGTCTGGCCGAGCAGGGTCAGGGTGATCCAGGCGATCAGATAGGCGAAGAACAGGGCCGCCAGGAGGACGAACCAGGTCAGCGCGGAGCGCCCGCGCCCGGCGGGGGCTCGAGGCGACAGTTCGACGCGCCACCGGCGCTCTCCGAAATCGCCGCTGATCGAGAGCGGGGGCGCCGCGGTTTCCCCCGGGCCGGGGCGGGCGTAGAGAAGCCGCGGCGGCCCGGGCGGAGTCTCGTCGAGGATCCGGATGCCCAGGGACTTCGAATCCGCTCCGGCCAGCAGGGCTTCGATCATCTCGTCGACGCGATAGACGCCCTCGACCAGGCCGCTGACCCGTCCGTCGGCGGCGACCGCGGGGACCATGACGACGACGCTGTTGCGGCTCTCGCGGTCCTGGATCAGCTGGACGGGTCCGCTGGCCGCGGGGCGCCCGGTCGCGATGGCGCGCGTCGCGGCCTCGCGGATCATTGAGGTCTGGGTGATATCCATGCCGAGGGCCTTTTCGTTGCCGCGGGCCGGTTCGGCGTAAAGGATCGGGTAGTACTCGGGCGCGCGCGGGCGAACCGTGCGGCCGTCCGTTTCGCGGAAGGCGAAATCCTTCAGCCCGTCGCGGCGGGCGGCGGCCTCGACCGCGCCGCGCTGGGCGTCGCGCACGCGCGGGCGCCACTCCAGCGCCTGCAGGCCCGGATGGCGCGCCCGGACCCCCTCGGCGAAGCGCCCGAATTGCGCGCGGGTGGCCTCCGGGACGCTGTTGAAAAAACCCGCCGCGGACTGGACGGCGTCGAGGTGGCCGTTCAAGCCGACGCTCAGGGTCATGGAGACGTCGGTGAGCCGCTGCGACGCGGAATCGAGGACTTTTTGCTCCTCGTCCCGGACCGCGTACAGGTGGACGACGGCGATGCCGATCATGGTGGCGGTCAGCGTCGCCGCGACCGCGCGTCGCCCGCGTCTTTCCAGATTCGGGCCCGGCCCGTTCCAGAGGAGAATCAGCGGAGCCGCGGTCGCCACTCCGATGGCGTCGCCGATCCACCAGGTGGCCCACGAGTAGGCCGATTCCTCGGGCGTGATGGCGCCCAGGCGCCTCAGGCCGATCAAGGCCCAGGTGGAGGCGATCAGGCACGCGGCCGGTCCGCCGATCGCCAGAAAGCGGAATAGATCCTTCTCTTCCGCCAGCGGATCGCGTCCTTGGAGGGCGCGGCGCGCCAGGAACGCCGCCGCGGCGGCCTGCAGCGCGGCTCCGGCCGCGATCCACGCGGCCAGCGCGAGCGGCGCGGGGGCCGCGGCTCCGCCGGGATTCCAGGCGTTGGCCGCGAAGGAGCCCAGGAGAACCCCGGGCCACAGTTCCACGCCCCAGGTCCACAGCGCCCCGAACGCGATGCCCGCCGACGGCCAGACGATCGTCGCGTAGCCCGGAGGGATGGCGATCAGACGCGCGGTTCGCGCCACCGCGAAATAGGCGAACGCGAGAAGGAGGATTCCGCGCCAGTCCCGCCGCGACGGGGCGGCGTCGCGCGTCATCGGACCGGGGCCCCGGCGAAGCGGATCAGATCGGGCCGCGACTCCAGCGCGCCGAGGCGGTTCAGCGAGACGCGCGCGGCCGAGGAGAATTCCACCGAGGCGGGCTTCGGCCGGCCGTAGTTCGTGTCGATGGGAGTGAGCTCGATGCCGCGCACGCCGTCCTTCGCCAGGCGGAAGCGCGCGATCACGGAAGGGCGGGTGGTCGGCGTCGGCGACACGAAGAGGAAGTTCCCCAGGCTGTAGAAGATCGGCTTGCCCTTGTACATCTCGATGGGCTGAAGCACGTGCGGGTGGTGGCCCAGGAACAGGTCCGCGCCGGCGTCGATCGCCGCGTGCGCGACGGCTTTCTGGATCTCGTTGGGGTCGTCGGCCAGCTCGGTCCCGCCGTGGAAGCTGACCACCAGGACGTCGCACGCCTTCTTCGCCCGGCCGACGATCTCCGCCATGCGGTTGAAGTCGCTGTAGGCCACGCCGGGCTTGTTCCGGCCCGCCCAGCCCTGCTCGGGGTGGGTGCTGGTCAGGCCGATGATCCCGACGGTCAGCCCCTCGAATTCGACGAGGCGGACCTTCTCCGCCGCCGCGCGGTCGCGTCCTCCGCCGACGTAGGTCCACGCGTCCTTCTCGAGCGCCTTCAGCGTGTCCCGGAAGCCGTCCTCGCCGTAGTCCCAGACGTGGTTGTTGGCGATGTTGAGGACGTTGAAGCCGGCTTCCTTGACGATCCTCAGATACTTCGGCTTGGCCCGGAAGTTCCAGGTCTTGACCGTCTTGGCGCCCCGCGCGGTGACCGGCGTCTCCAGGTTGGCGAACTCGATGTCGGCGGCGAGCAGGGACTTCACCGCCGCCGAGGGCGCCGCGTCCCCGTCCTTGGCCGCGATCGCGGCGACGGGGCCGTCCAGGCGGATGTCGCCGACGGCGGTCATGGTGACCTCGACGTCGGCGGCGGCGGTGGACGCGGAGACGGCGGCGGTGGAGACGGCGGGAGACTGCGCGGAGGCGAGGGCGGCGGTCAGCAGCGCGGCGGCTAGAACTTCCACGAGGACAGGGCCGCGAGCGATTCCGCGTCGGTGTTGTCGATCTTGAGCGGCGTCACCGAGATGTTCCCGTGGGAAACGGCGCCCACGTCGGTGCCGGGCTCGTCCACGCCGGTGACCTGCCGGCCCGCCAGCCAGAAGTAGTCCTGGCCGCGCGGATCGGCGCGGCGCGTGATGTCGGTGCCGTAGATCCGGCGGCCCAGCTTCGCCGGCACGGCGGTCTTGTAGCCGGCCTTCGTCGGCGCCGGGAAATTGACGTTGAGGCAGACGCCGATGGGCAGCCCCCGGCGCAGGACCTGCCGCGCCAGCCGCTGGGCGAAGGCCCCGGCCGGACGGTAGTCGTCGCCGTCCGGATCCATGGAGAACGCGATCGACGGGATGCGCAGCAAGGTCGCTTCCATGGCGGCCGCGACGGTTCCGGAGTAGATGACGTCCTCGCCCAGGTTGTAGCCGCGGTTGATCCCGGAGACCACCAGGTCCACCTTCTCCTTCAGGATCTCGAGCACGCCGAAGCGCGAGCAGTCGGCGGGGCTGCCGTTGAGCGTGTACACGGCGTCCCCCACCTTGCGCACGCGGATGGGCTTGTGCAGCGTCAATGAGTGGCTGTCCGCGGAACGTTCGTGTTCGGGCACGGACACCGTGACGCGGCCGATCCGGCGCATGGCCGCGATCAAGGCGGGCAGGCCGGGGCCGTTGATTCCGTCGTCGTTGCAGACCAGTATTCGGGGTTTTTTCATCGAGTGATCATTCGTTCCAGGGCCGCGACGAATCCGTCGACGTTCGTCTCGGCCGGCGGGAGCCCGAGCTTGGCGAAGGACGCGGACATGTCGCGAAGGGTCTGAGCGGAACTTTCCGACTTTAGCAAATGTGCCATCGCCGTACCGAGTTTCTCTCCCAGCGCGCTTTCCGGAATCCGTACCGCCGCGCCGGCCTTCTCGAACGCTTGCGCATTGATGTCCTGGTGGTTCGCCGTCGCGTGGGGATAGGGAATCAAAATGGACGGAGTGCGCTGGGCCGCGAGTTCCGCCAAGGTGCTGGCGCCGGAGCGGCAGATCACCAGGTCCGCGGCGCCGTAACCGGCGGCCATGTCCTCGAGGTATTCGCGCACGACGGCCTCGACGCCGGCGGCGCGATAGGCGGCGGCGACGCCCTCGGCTTTTCCCTTCCCGGTCAGCACGAGCGCCTGCGCGCCGGGGACGGATTTGAGCGCGTTCGGGACGGCGGTGTTGAGGGCGCTGGCACCCTGGCTGCCGCCGAAGACCAGGACCGTGGGGCGGTCCGGCGCCAGACCCAGCTCGCGGCGCGAGTCGGCGGCGTTCTTCCTCGTCCACAGAGCCGGGCGGATCGGCGTGCCGACGAGGGTTCCCCCCGCGTTCGGGTCGGCGGGCGGCATCCCCCAGAAAATCTCGGCCCCGAGTTTGGCCGAGGCGGCGTTCGCCAGGCCCAGGATCGCGTTCGACTCGTGGATGGCGCGGGGCACGCGGCGGCGCCAGGCCGCGTACATCAAAGGGAACGTGAGGTAGCCGCCCATGCCCAGGGCGAGGTCGGGCTCGAATGATCTCAGCGCGCGCGAGAGCGTTCCCAGGCTTCCGGCCAGCTTACGAACGAAAGTGAACAACTCCGGGCCGGGCCGGCGAGGTAATCCGCGCAGGTCGACGGGGAGAGCGGCGAGGCCTTCCTTTTCGAGAACGGCCAGCGCGGGGTCGCCGGAGCGCACGATGAGGAGCGGCTCCCAGCCCTTCTTCTTGAAGGCTTGGGCCGTCACGAGGCCCGGATAAAAATGTCCCCCCGTTCCGCCCGCGGCGATGACGATACGCCTCACGCGGCGCTCTCCCGGCTCTGCCGCGAGATGCTGAGCAGGATGCCCACGCCCATCAAGGTGGACAGGAGCGACGAGCCGCCGAAGGACAGGAACGGGAGCGGGATGCCCTTCGTCGGCAGGAGGCCGATGGCCATGGCGATGTTGAAGAAGGCCTGGAGGGTGATGGAGAACGTGATCCCGCAGGCCAGCAAGGTGCCGAACAGGTTCGGCGCCAGCCGGGCCACGCGGATGCCGCGGACCAGGACGGTCGCGTACAGCCCCAGGATGAGCAAAGCGCCCACCAACCCCAGCTCCTCGCAGATCACCGGGAAGATGAAGTCGGTGTGCGGCTTGGGCAGGTACATCAGCTTCAATTGCGACGCGCCGAAGCCCTTGCCGAACCACCCTCCGGAGCCGACGGCCAGGATGGCCTGGGCCAGCTGGTAGCCGGTGCCCTTGATGTTCTCGAAGGGCTTGAGAAAGGTCATCAGACGGGCGCGGCGGTAGGGCTTGCGCCACAATTCCTCGATCACGACGGGAACGGCGGCGAAGATGGCGGCGAAAATCCAGCGCACGCGCGCGCCCGCCACGAACAGGACCAGAATGGCGACGGCGAACATCATCGCGGGCGTGCCCAGGTCCGGCTCCTTGCCGATCAGCAGGAGCAGCACGCCGACGACGGCCAGCGGTATCGCCAGGCCGTGGACGGCCGAGCCCAGCTTGCTGTGCTTGCGGTCCAGGTAGGTGGCCAGGAACAGCACCGAGGTCAGCTTGGCGAACTCGGCGGGCTGAAGGCCGATCGGGCCGAGGTGGATCCAGCGGCGCGCGCCGGCGATGGGCCGGAACAGCAGCGCCGCGAACAGCAAGGCGACGGTGACGCCGTAGATCGGCGCCAGCCATTCGCGCAGGCGGTTGTAGTCCAGGCGCGAGAACCACCCCATGACGACCAGCGACACGATGGCCCAGGCGAACTGGCGCTGCAGGAAATAATAGGGCCGGTTGAGGTTCTGCTCGGCCCAGATGGTGCTGGCCGAGTAGACCATGACCACGCCCAGCACGGTGAGGGTCAGCGCCGCGGCCAGCAGGATGAAGTCGAACGGCGCGCGGCGGCGGGAGGCCGCCCTCATCGCGGCTTCGCCGCGGCCCGCACCAGGTCCTTGAACGTCCGGCCGCGGTCCTCGTAATCCCGGAACTGGTCGAAGGACGCGCAGGCGGGCGAGAGGAGGAGCACGTCCCCCTTCTCGGCGACGCGCAGGACGGTGTCCACCGCCGTGGCCAGGTCGCCGCAGGGGAAGATGGGCACCAACCCGGCCAGGTCCTCCTCGATGCGCCGCGCGGCGGAGCCGATGGTGAAGATCCCCTTCACGGACCGCTCGATCAGCGGCTTCAGCGGCGCGTAGGGCGAGCCCTTGTGCAGGCCGCCCAGGACCAGCATCAGGCGCTTGCCGGCGGGCTCCAGCGCCTTGAGCGCCACCATGGTCGAGTCCACGTTCGTGGCCTTGGAGTCGTTCACGCAGCGCACGCCGCGCACCGTCCCGCACTCCTCGATGCGGTGCTCCACGCCCCTGAAGGCCTTGAACGCCTTCTGCACGGCCGCCGGCTTGATGCCGCGGGCGAAGGCAAGTAATCCCGCGGCCATGGCATTTTCCAAATTGTGGCGTCCCGGCAGCTTCGGCGGGATTAAAGCGATAGGCTTTTTCCAAGAGGGAAGCTCGAAATGCAGCTTCCCTTTTTCTTCCCATGCGTGGACGTGCGGGCCCTTGGCGCCGAAGTACAGGCGTTCCGACGGGCATTCGCGCGAGAGTTTATAGACGAGAGGGTCGTCGGCGTTGAACACGCACGCGTCGCCCGGACCCTGCTCGCGGAAGACCTTGGCCTTCGCCGCGACGTAGGCCGCCATGGAGCCGTGGTGATCCAAGTGGTCGGCGGTGATATTGAGGATGGCGGCGGCGCGAGGGTCAAAATGGGTGCTGTCTTCCAGTTGGTAGCTGGAGCATTCCAGGATGATGGCGTCCGCCGGCTTGGCGGCCGGGGCCGCCGTCGAGATCGGCACGCCGATGTTGCCGCCCAGGATCGCCTTTCTGCCGCGAGGCAGACCGGCTTTGAAAATGTCCCACGCGAGTTGTGTCGTCGTGGTTTTGCCGTTCGTCCCGGTGATCGCGATCACGCCTTTCGCTTTCGAGAAGGCCAAAGCGATCTCGAGTTCGCTATAGATGGGGATGCCCTTGTCGGTCAATTTTTTCAAGATCGGGAGATCGGGTTTGATCCCGGGACTTTTCACGACGAACGAACAGGAGAGAAGCCGGTCGGAATGCCCCCCGCCCTCGACGGATACCTTCGCGGGCAGTCCCTTGGCGCCCTTCTTCACCTCGACGCGCGGACGCGCGTCGGAGCCGAGCACGCGGAACCCCTTCTTGACCAGAAGGCGCGCGACCGACTGACCCGACTTCCCCATTCCGAGGACGCCGGCGTATTTCTTGCGGAACTTCTTGGGGTCGAACCCGAGGGTCGTCATTGGAGCGTTACAATCATACGAATTTCACCGTGAGCTACTGCGTCCGGACGCGGCAGCTCACGCTAAGGCAACTGTGTCCGGACACAGTCGGGCACGCTAAGTCGGATCAAGCGGACGATGGCGCTTTGCTTAACGCAGCTTCAAGGAGGCCAGCGCCGCCAGCATCAGCACGATGGACACGATCCAGAAGCGGACCGTCACCTTGGGCTCGGCGATGCCGCTGAGCTCGAAATGGTGGTGGATGGGCGCCATTCGGAAGATGCGCTTGCCCCCGCGGAATTTGAAGGACGTCATCTGCAGGATGACCGACAGGGTTTCCAAGACGAAGACGCCGCCGACGATGGGCAGGATCAGCTCCTGCTTGACGCACATGGCCACGGCCGCGATCACGCCCCCCAGGAACAGGGAGCCGGTGTCGCCCATGAAGATCTGCGCCGGATAGGAGTTGAACCAGAGGAAGCCCAGCAGCGAACCGATCAGCGCGGCCAGGTACACCGCGATCTCTCCGGCGCCCTCCACGTGGACCACGCGCAGGTAGTAGGCGAACTTCAGGTTGCCGGCCACGTAGGCGAAGACGGCGTAGGCCAGCGCGCAGAAGATCACGGTGCCCGCCGCCAGGCCGTCCAGGCCGTCGGTCAGGTTCACCGCGTTCGAGGAGCCCACCATCATCAGCACGGCCAGGATGTAGTACGCGGCGCCGGCCTCGAGGAAGGCCTCCTTGCCGTAGGGGATGTTCAGCATCGTGCCGTAGGAGCCGTTGGGCGGGCGCACGGCCAGGTAGGCGACCACGCCCAGGCCGACGGCGGCCTGGACCAGGAATTTCACCCGCGAGGGCGCGCCCTTCGGGTTCTTCTTGATCAGCTTCAGATAGTCGTCCCAGAAGCCGACGGCGGTCAGGCAGGTGGTGACCGCCAGCAGGAGCCAGGTGAAGCGGTTGTCCATGCGCATCCACAGCAAGGTGGAGAAAACGACGGAGAGGAAGATCAGGGCGCCGCCCATGGTGGGCGTGCCGTGCTTCGACAGGTGCGACTGCGGGCCGTCCGTGCGCTGGACCTGGCCCACCTTCTTCGCGCGCAGGAGGCCGATCAGGCCGGGCCCCAGCAGCAGGCACAGGACCAGCGAGGTCACGGCCGCGCCGCCGGCGCGGAACGTGATGTACTGGAAGACGTTCAGCGGACGGAACGTGTCGCGCAGTTGGAAGAGATAGAAAAGCATTAGAGGGCCTTGGCCAGTTCCTCGAGCTTCATCGCCCGGGACGCTTTGAACAGTACCGCGTCATGTCTCAAAAGCTTACCTTTTAGATTAAAGGCGAACGACTTGGGGTCAAGATCATACGTGATCGCGAATTTCGGCTTTGCTTCCTTGAGCCCGGCCGCGGCGGGCGCCATTTCCGGACCGGAGAGATAAACGGCTTTAAGATCAAGCGTTGCGAGCCACGAACCGAGTTCTCGATGGAAGCGCGCCGAATCCGGGCCGAGTTCCTTCATGTCGCCCAAAATCAACGTTTTGGGTCTGTCGTGAAACTGTTCGAGGAAGGCCTCAATGGAAGCCCGCATCGACGCCGGATTCGCGTTGTAAGCGTCCACCACCAAAGCGGCGCCGCTCGGATGGGGCAGAATTTCCTGACGGAGCATCCCAGGGGTGTGGGCTTCCAAGCCGCGCCGTATCGTGTCCGCATCAATGCCCATGGCCCACGCGGCCGCGGCCGCCGCTGCCGCGTTGTAGCGGCTGTACGAGCCGAACGACTTCAAGCTGACCTGGATCCTGTGGCGATCGACGATCAATGCGTCGGTCCCGTCGATGCGCACGCGGCAGCGCGGGCCCGCGCCGTAGGTCACGGCGCGCGCGGCCAGGCGCTGCTCCAGCGCCGCCAGCCACGGGTCGTCGGCGTTGATCACCGCGACGCCTTCCTCGGGCAGGAACTCGATGATCTCGGAGTTGGTCTGGAAGGTGGTCTCGATGGTGCCGAAGGACTCCAGATGGTCGGGGCCGATGTTCGTCATCAGGCCCACGGTCGGCCGGGCCACGCGCGAGAGCTCCGCGATCTCGCCGCGGCGGCAGGCGGCCAGTTCGAAGATGCCGTAGCGGTGCTCGCCGGTCAGCTCCAGCAGGGAGAGCGGCACGCCGATCTCGTTGTTCCAGTTCCCGGGGCTGGCGCAGGTCGGCCCCACCAAGGCGCAGATGGACTTCAGCATTTCCTTGGTGGTCGTCTTGCCGTTGGAGCCCACGATCCCCACGACCGGGATATCGAAGCGGCTGCGGTGGTGGTGGGCCAAGGCCTGCAGGGCCTTCGTGGTGTCGGGAACGACGACCAGATGGGCGGGCTTGGCCGCCTTCGCCGGCAGCTTGCCCCGGGCGACGATCCAGCCGGACGCGCGCCGGGCCAGGTCCTCGTTCAGGAGGGCATGGGCGTCCACCCTCTCGCCGGCCAGCGCCCAGAACGCCTGCCCGTCCCGCAGGGCGCGCGTGTCGGTGCAGACGACGTCGACGGGGTCGGAACCCTCGCCGCGCGTCAGGCGCCCGCCGGCGGCCCGGGCCAACTCACCCCACGTCAGATTGAGCTTCATTTTATGTTCCGCAGGGCGGCGCGCGCCGCTTCCCGGTCGTCGAACGGCACCGTGCGGTCGCGGAGGATCTGCTCGGCCTCATGCCCCTTCCCGGCGATCAGCACGACGTCCCCGGGGCGGGCTTCCGCGATCGCAAGATTTATGGCGTCCCCGCGGTCGGGCTGCATCCTATAATTTTGCAGGCCAGCCACGCGAATACCGGCCTCGATATCTCCCAAGATGGCCGACGGGTCCTCGCTGCGGGGATTATCGCTGGTCAATATCGCGAGATCCCCCCCGCGGCATGCCGCGACGCCCATGGGGCCGCGCTTGGATTTGTCTCGGTCGCCGCCGCATCCGAACACGGTAATGATTCGTTTGTGGGGCAAGGTTCCGATGAGCCGAAGGACAGTCTCCAAGGCGCTATCGGTGTGCGCGAAATCGACGAACACATGGAAGTCCTGACCTTCGTTGATCGATTCAAGACGGCCGGGGACGGCGACAAGCGACGCAAGACCGGCGATCACCTTGTCTGGCGACGCGCCCAGTCCCAACATCGCGGCGGCCGCGGCTAATGCGTTTGATACGTTGTGCGGACCTGGCAGCCGTACGCTTCCAGTGAGTTTCTTTCCGCGCCAGTTGAGCTCAAATTTGGATCCGTTTAAATCCGCCGAAACGATCTTTCCCCGTAGATCCTTCGCCTGGTCGCCCAAACCGAACGAAACTATGTCGCACCCGACCGCGCGCTTCGCGAGGTAGTGCGCCCGTGAATCGTCATAATTCAACGCCGCCACCTTCGGTTTCTTTCCGTTCCCGGCCCGCGCGAGTAGATCAAAAAGATGAGACTTCGCCTCAAAGTAAGCTTCGGTCGTCTTGTGGTAGTCCAGATGATCTCGGGTCAGGTTTAAAAATATACCCGCATCGAAGTCCACCGTTTCGACCCGTTTCTGCGCCAGCGCGTGCGAGGAGACCTCCATCAAAGCGTGCGTGGCCCCCCCTTCCCGGAACCGCGCCAGCAGGCGCGTGAGCTCCAGGGAGATCGGGGTGGTATTGACCGCCTTGGTCAGGCGTTCCCCCCCGAGCCGGTAATCGATGGTTCCGGCCACGCCCGGCGTGCCGCCGAGAGCGTTCACGATGGATTCCAAGAAATACGTGGTCGTCGTCTTTCCGTTGGTGCCAGTGACTCCGACGACCGTCATCGCACCGGAGGGATGATCGAAGAAGGCATCGGCGTAACAGCCCATCGCCTCGGCCGCGTCGTCGACCTGGATCCAGGTCCCGGACATGACGGCAGGCGGCGGCGGCGCCTCCAGCTCGCTGACCACGCCGACCGCGCCGGCGGCCAGGGCTTCCCGGGCGTGGCGATTCCCGTCGGTCTTGGAGCCCGGCAGGGCGAAGAACAAATCGCCGGGAGCGATCTTCCTCGTGTCGTGGCTGAGGCCGGTCACCGGCACGTCGACCCGGCCCACCGTGCGCCGCGGCGGCGCCGCGCGCAGCAACTCGGCCAAGGTCATGCGGGCCTTACCGTTTCGCCGTCGCCAGCGCCGCGTCCGTCGGGCGGTCCGGCGGGATCCCTTCGAGGGCGAGCAGGCGCTTGCCGATCTTGGAGAAGATCGGGGCGGCGGTCAGGGCGCCGTAGTAGGCGCCCTTCGGCTCGTTGATCACGACCAAAATGGTCCAGCGCGGGGCGGACACGGGCAGATAGCCGGCGAACGAGGCGGTGTAGGCCGTCGTCGAGTATTTGTGGGTGAGCGGGTCGATCTTGCGGGCGGTGCCGGTCTTTCCCGCGACGCGGTAGCCGGGGATCTGCGCGGTCTTGGCGGCGCGTTCGACGACGCCTTCCAGCATGTCGCCGAGCAGCCGGACGGACCGTTCGGACGCGACGCGGCGGACCTTCACCGGGGCAACGCCGTCCAGCACCAGCTTCGGCTCCCACAGCGTCCCGCCGTTGGCGACGGCGGAGTAGGCGCCCATCGCCTGCACGGCGCTGACCTGCAGGTTGTAGCCGAAGGACGAGGACGCCAAGCCCACCTTCGTGAGCTCCGCGAGCGGCTTGAGTTCCCCGCTCGTCTCGCCCGGAAGCGGGACGCCGGTCTTCGCGCCGAAGCCGAACGAGCGGCACATCCGGTAGAAGCGCGCCGCGCCGACGCGGTCCACGACCTTCGAGATGCCGATGTTCGACGAATGCTCCAGGATCTGGGCCAAGGTCATGTCCCCCTCGGGCTCGTGGTCGGTGATGAAGACCCCGGGCGTGATCTCGTAGCGGCCGTGCTCGCCGAAGAACGTCTCGTCCGGGCGGACCATGTTGTCCTCGATGGCGCTCAGCGCGGTGACGATCTTGAACGTGGAGCCGGGCTCGTAGGCGTCCTGCACCAGCGGGTTCTTCAGCGGCGACGGGGGCCACGTCGCCATCGCCAGGATCTCGCCGTCGCGCGGGTCCTGGATGGCCACGAAGCCGCTCTTGAACGCGTGGGCGGCGGCGGACTCGCGCAGGGCCTCCTCGGCCAGGTACTGGACGTTGCGGTCGATGGTCAGGCGGATGGCGTCCGGCACGCGGCCGTCGTCGGACAGGTTCTTGTAGATCGAATGGCCGGCTCCGTCGCGGATCAGCTCGAAGCGCCGGGGCGCGCCGCGCAGCTTCTTCTCCAAAGTCAGTTCGGCCCCGGCCAGGCCCTTTCCTTCCGCGCCGACGACGCCCAGGATGCCGCGCGCCAGGTCGCCGTTGGGGTAGGTGCGCTGCTGCAGCGGAACCAGGCCGACGCCCTCCACGCGCGCGCGCTTGACGGCCTCGGACTGCTCGGCGGTCATCCCGGTCCTCAGCATCGCGAAGCGGCCGGCGGCGCGCACCTTCGCCTCGATCTCCCGGGCGCTCATGCCCAGCGCGGGCGAAAGCTTCGCGGCGAACGCGGCGGGGTCCTTGATCATCGGCTTGTCGGCGAAGCACGACCACGTGGGCACCGACCGCGCCAGGACCCGTCCGGAGCGGTCCAGGATGTCGGCGCGGGGAGCGGCCTCCTCGGAGACGCGCTCGAACTCGTCGGCCGCGCGGGTCTCCAGGGCGCCGTGGCGCAGGATCTGAAGGTCGGCCAGACGCAGGCCCAGCAGGGGCAAAGGGAGAAGGGAGATTCCGGCGGCGACGGTCAGGCGCAGGCCCAAGTCCATGGGCGGTCTCAGCTGCGCGAGGCGGCCACGAGAGGCGCCAGTCCGCGGCTCCAGAGGCGGTTCAGCGCCCCGGCCGGCGCGTCCGGTCCGCGGTCAGACAGGCGGCGCAGGGCTTCCGGGGCGGCGGGCACCAGCCCCAGCTTCGCGGCGCGGGCGGAGACCTGCTCGGGCGACAGGCGCGTGTCGAACTCGACGCGCAGGGCGGCCACGCGGCCGCGCCGCTCGACGGCGTCCTTGCGCGCGGATTCCACCAGGTAGCCCAGGCGCGTGGCCTGGACGTGCTGCCAGCACAGAAAAAGCACGAGGGCACCCGCCCCCGCGAAACGCGCCGCCGACCCCGCTCCCAATCCCATGCGCGCGTCCATCATAGCAATCGCAGCTCCACCCTTCCAAATCGGGGCGTCTCCCCGCCGAGTGAGAGACGCCCTTAAGCGACGGCGGACGCCCACGCCGAGAAGGCGTCCGCCGAAATCGGGGCGGCTCACCGCCGAGATGAGCCGCCGGATCGACGGCCGGACGCCCCCGCCGAGTGGGGCGTCCGGCCAGAACTTCAGACTTCCAAATCTGGGCGTCCCCCCGCCGAGAGAGAGACGCCCTTAAGCTAGGGCGAGCGCCGCGCCGAACGGCGCCCGCCAAATCAAGGCGGCCCCCCACGCCGAGAAGGGGGCCGCCAAATCGTCAGGGCCGGCGATCCCTCCCCTTGAGGAACACCCGCCGCCAAACGTAGGCGGAGCCGGCCTTGCGGCCCGCCGGATCCAGCGCCACCGCTTGGCGCCGATCCACCAGGAAAGCGACCGTCGTGTCGAGCTTGTTCATCGCCGCCGTCGCTACGCTCGAACCGCCCACGAAGTCAGTTTTCATGTTCGTGTTTCCTCCTTTACTTCTTTCCGACGACCCGAAGCTTGGCGCTGCGCGCGCGCGGGTTGCGCGCCGTCTCCTCGTCCGAGGCGACGATCGCGGACTTCGCGTCGCCCTTGCCGAGGTAGAGGCACTTGTCCTGCGCGACGAGCGACGCGAAAACGTTCTTGACGATGCGGTCCTCGAGCGAGTGGAAGGTGATCACGCACAGCCGCCCGCCGGTCTTCAAATAGGGAACCACGGCCTCCAGGCCGCGGGTCAGGGACTCGAGCTCCTGGTTGACCGCCATGCGCAGGGCCTGGAAGGTGCGCGTCGCCGGGTGATGGCCGGTGCGCGGCACGACGGACTCCACCACGGCGGCCAGCTGCAAGGTGGTGGTCAGCGGCTTGCGCGCGCGCGCCGCGACGATGGCGCGGGAGATCTTCTCGGCGTCGGGCTCCTCGCCGAACTCGGTCAGCAGCATGGCGATCTGCTCCGCCGGCCAGCGGTTGACGATCTGCTCGGCCGTCAAGGTGGTGTCCGGGCCCATGCGCATGTCCAGGGGTCCCTCGCGCATGAAGGAGAAGCCGCGCGAGGGCTTGTCCAGCTGGAGGGAGCTGACGCCCAGGTCGAACAGCGCGCCCGACAGCGGGAAGAAGCCCTCTTTGTCCAAAACCGCGCCCAGGGAACGGAAGTTCGAACGGACCGCGTGGAATGATCCACTGTAGGCTCCGAGCCGGTGACCGGCTTCCGCGAGCGCTTCCGGATCCGCGTCGAGACCAAGTACCTTTCCCTGGGCCGAAATCTTCTTGAGGATGGCTTCGGAGTGGCCGCCGAGACCGAGGGTGGCGTCCAGATACAGTCCCCCCTTGTCCGTGACCAGGCGCTCCAGCGTTTCCGCCAGGAGAACCGGCTCGTGCGTGTAGCGCGCCTCTTCTGCCAAGATCATATCTCCACGCTCTTCCCGATCTTCTTGTACGCCGGGGCGATCGTCGACTTCTCGTACGCCGCCCAGCGCTTCGCGTCCCAAATCTCGGCCCGGTTTCCCGCGCCCTGCACCAGCACGTCGAACCGCAGCCCGGCGTGCTCCTTCAGGTACTGCGGCACCAGGATGCGGCCCTGGGCGTCCGGCTCCACCTCGACCGCCTCGGAGAAGAACTTGCGCTTGAAGGCGCGCTCAGCCTCCTTGTCCGGCATCGAGAACATCTTCAAATCGTCCGCGAGCAGCTTCTCCCACTGCGCCGGCAGGAACAGGTACAGGCAGCCTTCCATGCCGCTCGTCAGATAGAAGGACCGGCCCTTCTCCTGCGCCAAGACCTCCCGGTACTTCGGAGGAACCGCCAAGCGGTTCTTCGGGTCGAGAGAATAATCGTAGCGGCCGATCAGAAGGGCCATCGCTATTCCCCACCCTTCGCCACTCTTTTGTTATTTCTCACCACTTTTCCCCACCGGGAGCACGAGTATATGGCAACGGGTTCGATCTGTCAAGACCCAATTATTTTTGGGCCGTGTGCACGACGGGCGCGGGCGAAAAAAATCTCCGCGGGAGCGCTCGGCCTAGGGGCCTCGCTTCGTCCTCGCGCCGCCGCGGGCGCTCGCGGCGCTGCGGATGATCCCGCGGAGAAATTTTTCGCCCGCGTTCGCCACGGACAACGGCGCGCGCGATCAATTGCGTTTCCGTGAATTCGACTGTCTCCGGAGCCAGTGGAATGAATAGAAACGCAATCGCGCGGACACGCCGGCGACGCCGCGCGCGATAAGCCTCCCATCAATTCATCGCAAGTTTTCCATGGGCGCTTCCTCGTGTGACTGGAAACGACTTGAATCGGCATGCGTGGAGGCTATACTTGCCGTGGAGGACGCGCCATGCTCGTCGAATACAAGAACGTATATCAGCCGCCTGGGAACGACGGGTATCGCCGTTGGTTCTCTAATAAAGATGATATCGAGCTCATCATTTGGTTTTCGATGGCCGGGGAGATTCGCGGTTTCCAGATCTGTTACGAGCATGATTCTCGCGCGTTCACATGGCATCAGGATTACGGATTCAGCCACTCCGGCATTCATTCCGGCGGAGGAATGTTAGGAACCGCGTCTCCAATCCTGTCTGGGAGTATTCCCGGATCGACCGACGAATTGGCCGCGAGGTTCGTCGAAACGGCGGAGGGGCTGGAGACTGGGCTGCTCCGTCACGTTCAAAACAAAATGAACGAATTCGCGCGACGCGCCTAAGCGCTCGGCCTAGGGGCCTCGCTTCGTCGAGTTATTCGCCGCTGGGGAGGCGGTCGGTGGCGCCGTGGGAAATTTCATGACGCCAGGCGATCTCGAGGGCGCGCACGCGCGTGTAGGGCGCGCCGTAGGCGCGGTACAACGATTCAGGAACGGGCCTTCCGTCGCGCAGATACGAGGCGAATTTATAATACGACGAGCGGTACTGGGTGCGGATCAGGTAGCGCACGATGCTGTAGGACTGCGCGTACCACAGGCGGACCTTCTCGTCGCTCCAGCCCGCGGTGGTCTTCACCTCCATGAAGGTTTCCAGCGGCAGGCCGGAGCCGGACTCCAACTGGGCGAGATTCTCCTTGAGCCAATTGGGCGCGGCCAGGCCGCGCTCGACCTGGACCAAGGTCGCCATGCCCTCGGACAGCCACAGCGGGTCGTTCGTCGCGCCGAGGAAGAAGCTGTCGAAGTAGATGTGGGTCAGCTCGTGCGCCAGGATGCCGGGAAGCTCCTCGCTCTCGTAGACATACACTTTGCGCTTCGGCACGGAACTGGCGCCTCCGGACCACGGCGGCCGTCCCGTGACCCGGCGGTACGTGTCTTGATTCTTAAAAAGAAACACGGAGACCTTCTGGTCGCTGGCCCACGGCGAGAACGGCGCCAGGTCCAGCATCAGGTTGCCGTGCAGGTTTTCGAGCAGCTCCAGGAAGCGGTCGGAGGCCGCGTACTGCTCGGCGTAGACGTTGAAGTGGCGCGTGACGCTTTTCTGGAAGCCGGGCGGAACCGGCGGATCGGGGAGCGGCGTGTTGCGCTCCTCGCGCCACTGCTGGCGCGTCCCGCGGGCGACGGGCGCGCGCGGGACGCGGGAGGCGCGCGCGGGCGCGGCCACGGGCGGCGCGCCGTCGCGCCGGTCTCCGGGCGCCGCGGGTCCCACGGTGTCGGGCGCGGGGCGGACGTTTTCGGACGGGTCCGCGGACATCGCCGGCGGCAGGGCCGCGCGCGGGACGGCCGGGTTCAGGACCGCGGCGGGGTTCGGCGCGGGCGCGATGAAGGAGGTCGGCGCGTTGGTCTCGGGCGGCGCCGCGCCGGCGTCGGGGAGCGGCACGGGCGGCAGGGCGGCCGGCGCCGTGTAGGGATTGACCACCGGGCGCATCGCGGTCGAATCCTTTTCCTCCTCGCCCAGGTACTGGTACACCATCACGCCCCAAAGGCTGATGACCAGGACCCAAATCAGGACGCGAAGTCGGAGGAGGACGTCCATGGGGACAGTTTAACCCCTCCGCCTCGGGAGCGCCACGGGGTTAGGAAGCGTTCGCGTCGCGCAGGCGCAGGGCCGTCTGGGCCAGGCTGTGCACGAACAGCGAGAAGATCACGATGAAGGCGGCCTGGGAGAGCGCGATGCCCAGGAATTCGATCTCGAGATGATGGTTCTGCTTCAGCCAGTAGATGAGGACCATCGTTCCGGCCGCCACGCAGGAGCAGAGCACGGTCTCCAGGCGGCTGGAGGTCAGCGCGGCCGCGGTGGGCGCCATCACGAACAGCAGCCACATCGGGGACCAGTAGGGATAAAGCAGGTAGAACAGGGGCACGGCCCAGACGTAGTTGAGCCAGATCTGGAGCTGGCGCAGACGGGCGGCCCAGCCGATCCAGCGGTACTGGTTGCGGCCGATCCACCAGTTGACCAGCATGTCGGCGACCAGGATGCCGCCGGCCATCAGCGGCGCTCCCAGACCGGCGTCGCGGAACTCGTCGGCGCGGAAATAGACGGCGGAGATGATCAGGATCAGCGCGAACGGCGTGAAGTAGCGGTTCAGCATCTGCATGGCTTATTCCTCCTTCCGCGCGAAGATCACGAGCCGCCGGTCCCGTTCCTCGAGAGGGCGGCGATAAGGCAAACACTCTAGCACTCTCGCGCCCGTTACGGCCAGGGCGCGGGACAGTTCGGGTTCATGCACATCGGGCTCTTCGGATTGGAAGGCCGCAAATACGCCGTTCGGGGCCAATAACGGAAAGGCGAGTCCGACCGAGACGGGCAGCGGCGCCAGCGCGCGCTCCACGACGGCGTCGAAGCCGGTCGAATAAGAAGAAGTGGGCGTGCCCGCGCCGGCGCGGCGATACAGCGGCCGCAAGCCCGTCAGGCGCAGGTTCGAGATGGCGGAGTTGAGAAATTTATATTTGCGCTCCACGGCTTCCATCAAGGTCACTTCGGGATCGGGCCAGGCGATCTTGAGACATATCCCGATGAATCCCCCTCCCGCGCCCAGATCCAATATTCGGGGCTTCTCGGGAGCGCCGCGCTCCTTGAGGACCCGGCGCAAGGCCGACGCGGCATAAACGCCGTCGGCGGCATGTTTCAGGACCAGATCGTCCCATCCATCATCTGCCGTGAGATTCGTCGTGGCGTTCTTTGCCTTAACCTCTTCGAGGTAGGACTTCACGCGCGCGATGGCGACTTCATCAAGGGGCACGCCCCAGTTTCGGGCCGCGTCTGAGAGAAGCGCGAGAGGATCGATGCTCACGATTTGGGCCGGACGGCGCGGGTCCATAAAATCTGGAGGTCGGACGGCGTCAAACCGGGGATGCGTCCGGCCTGGCCGAGCGTGCGGGGCCGCACTCGGGACAGTTTCTGGCGGGCTTCATGACCAAGCGCCCCGACGGATGTGTAATCCATGTCGGCCGGGAGTTCCACCAGCTCGGATTCACGTAAGCGCGATGCTTGGGCGTTTTCACGGACGATGTAACCCGCATAGGACCGTCGTACTTCACGCTGGTCGTGAACCTTCGTCATGGACCACGGACCCAACGACGAGTCATCCGCCGTGCCGTCGCTTTCGACGAGATCTCGATAGCGCTGGAACGCATCATAGACCGGAACAGTGATTAATCCCAGCTTGAAGCCGTGCTCCAATAGTCGCAGATCGGCGTTGTCCGCGCGCAGCGTCATGCGATACTCGGCGCGGGCCGTGAACATCCGGTATGGCTCATCCACGCCGCGCGTCACCAGGTCGTCGATCATCACGCCGATATATGATTCATCCCGACCCAGCACGAGCGGCGCCTCTTGGCGGGCCGCCTTCGCGGCATTGACCCCCGCGACGAACCCCTGGGAGGCGGCTTCTTCGTAGCCGGTTGTTCCGTTGATCTGACCGGCCATGAATAGTCCCGGAATCGTCTTGCTCTCCAGCGAGGCGCTTAATCCCGTGGGGTCGCAGAAGTCGTACTCGATGGCATAGCCGGCACGCACGATGAGCGCGTTTTCCAGGCCGACGATCGAGCGGACGATGTCACGCTGCACGTCTTCCGGTAAGCTGGTGGAGAGCCCGTTCACGTAGATTTCTTGTGTTGAGCGCCCCTCGGGCTCCAGGAACAACTGATGGCGCTCCTTGTCGGGGAACTTAACGACTTTATCTTCAATGGAAGGACAATACCGCGGTCCCAGCGCCTGGATCTTGCCGGAGTATAACGGAGAGCGGTCCAAATTGGCGCGGATCGAATCGTGCACCATTGAATTCGTGTACGCGACGGAGCAGGTGAGCTGGGGACGTTCAATGGAGCGAGTAAAATGAGACAGCGGCGCGGGGATTTCATCTCCCCTCTGCACCTCGAGTACATCCCAACGAATCGAGCGCGCGTGCAGGCGCGGAGGTGTTCCGGTCTTGAGTCGTCCCACGGTATGACCCAAATCCGCGAGGCTCGACGAGAGACCGATGGCCGGCGCTTCGGCGGCACGGCCCGAGGGACGGCTTTGTAGACCGACATGCGCCAGACCGTTAAGAAAGGTCCCGGTGGTCAGGACCACGCAGGTCGACTCGTAATATGTCCCACGCGCGGAGATGACGCCACGCAGGCGTGAACCCTCGACCCACAACGACTTCGCCTCATCTTGAATCGCATCCAGTCCGGGAGTTTCCTCCACGGTTTTCTTCTGCGTCTGTCGGTACTCGAACTTATCGCATTGGACTCGCGGCGAATGCACGGCGCGTCCTTTGCCGATGTTCAAGGTCTGAAACATCAGCCCGGAGGCATCGGCCGCCTTCGCCATCTCTCCGCCCAAAGCGTCCAGCTCGCGGACCATTTGGCCTTTTCCCACGCCCCCGACGGCGGGATTGCACGACATCGTCCCGATCATGTCCAGGTTCTGCGTGAGCAGAAGCGTCGCGCGGCCCATGCGCGCGCTCGCCAGGGCGGCCTCGATGCCCGCGTGGCCGGCGCCCACGACGATCACGTCGTAGCGCTTGGGGTATACGTCCTTAGACATACACCAGGACCTTGAGGACTTCCATCGGCAGCCAGTGGAGGAGATACGCCGCGGCGATGACCAGGTTCAAAACCAGGTTCGCGAACAGGAACGCCAGCACGGCGCGGGCGGTGCTGGTCTTGCAGAGGCGGCCCAGACCGATGCCGCCGCACACCAGCAGCCAGGCCACGCTGGCGAAGAGCGTGCCCTTGTACAGCATGTCGCTGCGCAGGACGGCCGCGGCGATTTCGGGGATCAGCAGCACCAGCCCGATCGCGTTCAGACCCAGCAGGAACGCCGTGACTTTGCGCCACTCGGCGGCGGGCACGCGCCAGACGGCGTATCCTCCCGGGAGCGCCCAGACGATCATCCCCGCGCCGAAGGCCGCGCGCGGCAGGCCGGATTTCGTGTAGGCGATGGTCAGGATCAGCGGCACGGCCGACCACAAGGTCGCCACGGCGGTCCGCAGCGGCAGCCAGCCGTCGCGCATCCAGTTCAACACCAGGACGGTCAGAGCGATGTTCAGCGCGGCCAACACCGGCTCCCACAGCGCCACGCGCGTCCAGAACTTGAAGCCCTCGGCGTGCGCCGAGATCGGCGCCGCCATGTCGGGAAAATCGTGGGGTTTCAGCCACAGATACGCCAGGCTGGCGACGACCCAGACGGCGTACACCTTGAGGCCGGCGTCGATCGCCGTTTCTTCGGCGCAGGCCTCCGCGGCCGACGCCGGCTGGAACAAGAACAACTTCGCGAAGTCGATCGATTTCTTCATGCCGTCGCTCCCGCGGCGCGCGCTCCGTCCGCGGCGAAGCTGCCGCGCGCGGCGAAGCAGAAGGCCCCGCCCACGCCCAGCGCCGCGCACGCGACCAGCAGGGCGCGGTTCAGGCCGAACAGGTCCGAGCCCCAGCCGATCAAGGTCGGCGACGCCGCGTCGCCGAGAAGATGGATGACCAGAATGTTCGCCGCGAAGGCCATGGAGCGCGTCTCCAGGCGCGTGACCGAGACGATGGCGGAGTTGAGCGGCCCCATGTTCAGGAACAGGAAGGTCTCGGCCAGGAACAAGGCGATTATGGAGAAGTGCAGGTTCGGCGCCATCACGGCGGCCGCGGCCAGCGGCATGCCCACGATCAGCCCCACGCCGGACACCAGCAGGTCGGCGTCGTGGAAGCGCGGCCGCAGGCGGTCGGAGATCCAGCCGCCCAGCAGGCTGCCGACCAATCCCCCCAGCACCGTGAGCGCGCCGAACAAGGTCCCCGCGCGGCCCACGCTCAGCAGGTACGTCCGATGGAAAAAGGTCGGCATCCAGACGGCGAACCCGCCCAGCGCGAAGGTCATCGCGGCGCCGGCGAAAGTGATGCGGCGGAAGGACGGGATGCTCCAGACCTCGCGGTAGCCGACGGAGGCCGAGGGCGTGTCGCGGTGCGGCGCGTCGTCGGGCAGCAAGGAGCACAGCGCGGCGAGGAGCAGTCCGGGCAGTCCCACCATCCAGAAGGCCTTGCGCCAGCCGAAGGCGTCGCCCACCAGCCCGCCGCCCGCGTAGCCCAGCGCCGAGCCGACGGGGATGGCCATGGAGAACAGCGCCAGCGCCCGGCCGCGCTGAGCCGAGGGAAAGCGCTCCGCCACGAACGAGGGCGAGATGGCGCCGTAGCAGGCCTCGCCCACGCCCACGGCGGCGCGCGTGAAGAACAAGCTGGGAAATCCGGCCGCCAGGCCCGCCGCGCCGGTGGCCAGGCTCCACAGGCCCACGCCGCCGGCGATCCACGGCTTGCGGCCGCGCGTGTCGGCCAGCCAGGCGATGGGCGGCGCGGCCAGCATGTACACCACCATGAAGGCGCTGGCCAGGCTTCCGGCCTGCACGTCGCTGAGGCGGAGGTCTCCTTGAATCAGGGGCAGCAACGCGTAGACGACCTGCCGGTCCACGTAGTTGAGGATGTTCACCGCCAGCAGCAGCGTGAGGACCCCGCGCGGCGAGGCGATCCTCACGCGGCGCGGACCTTGTAGACGGCGTCGCCGGGGCGCACTCGGTCGGCCACTTCCACCTGCACGGTCTCTCCGGCCAGGGCGCTCTGCACGGTGCGGCGGCCGACGCGCAGGCGCTCGACGCGCTGGATCAGGTCGGTCGCGCGGCCCTTCACGCGCACGCCGTCGCCGACGGTCAACGCCTCTTCCAGGTCCAAAGTGATTTCCTTGCTCTTCGCGTCGTAGGTCCGGACCTTGCCCAGCAGAGGCGCGCCGACGATCTGCTCCTCGGGCAGGATGTCCTCGACGGGAGTACGACGCGGCGTACGCGTGGGTACCAACTTCTTCTTCGCGACGGGCTTCTTCTTGGAGATTTTCATGACGGAGACCTCATTTGCCGACGCAGAATCGGGAAAAAACGGCGTGGAGCACTTCGTCGGGGGCGCCCTCGCCCAGGATCAGACCCAGGCGGGAGTGCGCCTCGCGTAGGTGTGACGCCGCTCGGTCTTCCCAGCGGCCCGGGTGGGCGGCGGCGGACGAACGGGCGGAATCTAATTCGGTCAAAGCGGAGTTGATCGCGTCCTTATCACGTTCACCGACCAACATGGTTTCGCCTTCGTCGAGGGAGGTACATCCGGCGGCCACGGCGACGGCATGCGACAACGCATCCAGCCCTTCGCCGGTGTGGGCCGAAACGGCGAGACCGCCGGACAATAAATGTCGGTCGATCACGAGATCAGCCTTGTTTAAAGCAATAACGACGGGGCGGCCCGAGTTGGCGGCGATCTCCAGCGCGCGTAATCTTGCCTTCGCGTCGGCCGCGTCCTCGTCACGGGCGGCGTCCACGACGAGCACGGCGACGTCACAAACGGATAAGGCGCGCTCCGCGCGTCGGACCCCTTCGCGTTCGGCGTCGTCGGAGGCATCCTCACGCAGACCGGCGGTGTCGACCAAGGTGGCCGGCAACCCTTCCAGCACGGCGGCTTCTTCCAGGGTATCTCTCGTCGTTCCAGGTTGAGCGGCGACGATGGCGCGGTCGCGTCCCAACAAGGCATTCAGAAGACTGGACTTACCGGCGTTGGGGCGTCCCACGAGGCAGACACGCAGCCCCTCGCGCTCGGCGCGGCCGCGTTCGTAGGAGGACAGTAGTCGCAACAGTGGGAGACGCAAATCCGTCAAAGTCTTCTCGAGAGCCTCGTCCGACATGGCGGGTATGTCTTCGTCGGGATGATCGAGCCGTGCCTCAAGCAGCACGAGCAGTTCCTGGATCGGCGCGCGCGCCGCGGAGACCAGGCGAGACAGTCCGCCGTCGAGCCGTTCCAGAGCGGCGCGGCGAGCGCGGTTCCCACGCGCGGAAATTAATGCCTCCACCGCTTCGGCCTGCGCGAGATCCATTCGTCCATTCGTGAAGGCACGACGCGTGAATTCCCCCGCCTCGGCGGGTCGTGCGCCGGCATCCATCGCGGCACCCACCAATTCACGCAGTATTTCCGGCGAGCCGTGAGCGGTCAGTTCGAGAAGGTCCTCGCCTGTGGGTGTATTCGGCGCCTCCCAGAAGACGGCCACCACGCGGTCGATGTCCGTTCCGCCGCGGCGTGCGGTACATGTCATCGCACGCCGTACTTCCAATGGGACATCTCCCAACATCTCGCGCGCGACATGTCGCGCGCGGACACCACTGACGCGGACCGTTCCCAACGCGCCGCGCCCGGGCGGAGTGGCCGGGGCGACGATGGTGTCGGTCACTTCGCCTTCGGTCTCACCACGATCTTGCGCCACGGGCCCTCGCCTTCGGAGCCGGTCGTGACGTCGGGGTTCGACGCGAAGCTGCGGTGGATCAGGCGGCGCATGGCGGCGTCCATGGGCTCCAGGCGCACGGGGCGGCCGTCGGCCTTCACGCTTTCGGCGGCCTTGCGGGCCACGTCCAGGATGGAGTTCTCGCGCTTCTCCCAGTAGGACAGGGCGTCGATCTGCACGGCGATGGGCGTCTCGGCGCCGCGGCTCATCATCAGGGTGGCGAGGAACTGCAGGGACTCCAGCACGCGGCCGTCGCGTCCCACCAGCAGGGGCGCGTCCTGGGACTCGACGTTGAGCTTCACGCGCTCCATGTCGGTGTCCCACGAGGCGGTGATGGTGGGCGCGGCGATGGTCATCAAGGTCAGCAGTTCTCCCACCAAGGCCTTGGCCTTTTCGCAGGCCGCGGCGGAC
>JBIOJO010000035.1:0-40975 GCA_044450965.1 Elusimicrobiota bacterium
CGCGGCCGGCGCGGCGGCCGCCGCCGGCGCCGGGAGAACCGCGGCGGGGGCGTTGAGGATCGCGGACGGGGAGAGCTCGGGCGCCAGCGTCAGGGCGAGCGGGGCCAGGGCCGTCGGAGCCGCGGGCGCGACGGAAAGGACCGGCGCCGCGACGACGGTCTCGCCCACCACCTGCGCCGAGAGCGGCGCGGCGGCGAGGAGGAGCGCGGCCCAGTAGGGCGGATTTCGCCTCATGCCCGGAGGATAGCAGGGCGGCGCCGGAAAATCGAGGGTGAAAAATCGCGGCGCGCGAAGGGGGCGGCCCCCTTGAAAGTTGAGATGATCCCTGCTATATTGAGTCATTACGGCGACCCCTATTTATGAGACGCTGAGGGGGTCTTCCGGAGGGTCCATGAAAACTCGTCATCAAGGCGTCGTCGCCGCTCTCGTCGTCGGTCTTCTCGCGGGCGTTTCCGGCTCGGCTCACGCGGCGAAATACAAGATTCATTGGTACCTTGGTCACGCGAACCTGGATTACTTCGAGGCCGCCGCGGCCGATTTCAAGAAGGTCGTCGAGACGAAGAGCCACGGGGACATCTCCGTCGAGATCGTGACCGCCGCCCTGGACTCCGCGCATTCCGTGAATTCCTCCGGCATCGCCGACAAGGTGGAGAAAGGCGAGATCGAGATGGGCCATTCGTTCACCGACGTGGTCGGCGGCATGGATCATCAGCTCTACGCGTTCGAGGCCCCGTACCTCTTCCGCGGCTACAATCACATGGAAGGCGTTTTCGAGGGCCCCGTCGGCACGCAGATGCTGGAGGGCCTGGCCCCGCATCACATCGTGGGCCTCTCCTTCACGTACAGCGGCGGAGCCAGCGGCGTGGCGACCGTCGGCCGCGAGATCCGCAAGCCCGAGGATCTCAAGGGCTTGAAGGTCGGCGTGTACGGCGACCCGGTCAACGCCGCATGGCTGAAGAGCCTGGGCGCCACTCCGGTGGCGATCGAGCACCGGATCGACAACGTCTCGGACATGGCCCGGGACGGCCAGCTGGACGCGGTCGTGACGACCTGGCGCAACTTCGAGCGCACGTCGCTGAACAAGAACTTCAAGTTCTTCAACCTGACCGGCTCCACCTACCTGGTCAGCATGACCTACGTCAACGAGAAGTTCTTCAACAGCCTGCCCGCGGAATACCGCGTCCTCCTCATGGACGCGTCCCAGGAGGCGGGCCGCATCGAGCGTTCGAAGACGATCGAGCTCAACGAGAGCGCCAAGCGCGAGATGCTGGGCAAGGGCGTGCGCCCGGTGTATCTGTCCGAGCAGGGCAAGGCGGAGTTCGCGAAGGCCCTGCAGCCGTCCTACAAGACCATCGACGGCGTGATCGGCAAGGACCTGATCGAAAAGATCCGCAAGGCCGGCGACGGCCCGCACCCGATGATGCCGGGCGATTTCGCCAGCCGCTAGGCGGGGTCCTGAAACGGAAGCCCGTTCCGGCCGCGACCCGCTATCGGGTCGCGGCCGTTCTTTTTTCGGCCGCGCTGGTCGGGCTGGGTTCCAGGGCGCTCTTCTCGTCGCGGCCCCGCGCTGAGGGCCCCGACGATTTCCGGAAAGCCGTCCGGGACCGCGCCGGCAACGACGACTTTCCGTCCGCGCTGCGGGCGGCGCGGCGCTGGGTCGAGCTGCCGGGATTGACCGACGCGCAGCGCGCCGAGGCGCTTCGCGCCGCGGCCGGGGTCCGCGCGCTGAGGGGCGACGCCTCCGGAGCCGCGGGCGACTACGCGAAGGCGCTCGTGCTCCTGCCCGGCGACGCGGACGCCCTGATCGGCATGGCGCGGGCGCTCGGCGACAGTCCGGAGCGGGCCTTGCCCTACGCCGAGCGCGCCGCGGGCTCCGCCGCGACGGCGGCGCGGCGCGCCGCCGCGCATCGTCTGGCCGCCGAATTCCGCCTCGACCTGGGGGACGACGCGGGCGCGCTGGCCGCCATCGAGAGCGCGCTGAAGGAGGCGCCGGACGATCTGGACGCCCTGCGGGACATGGTCCGGATCAAGCGGGGGCGGCCGAAGGACGCCGCCGTCTACGCGGAGCGGGCCTACCGCGCCGCCGGAGGAGCGCCTCTCTGGAGCCGCCCCGAGGCGTTCCGCCTGTGCGCCCGCATTTGGCTTGAAATCAACGACTACGCCCGGGCCGAGGACTGCCTGCGACGCGCCTTGGCCGTCGACCCCGACGACTTGGACGCGCTGGAGTCGTTGGTCCAGCTGAAGCACGAAGGACCGCGGCGGCCGGCGGTTCCCGCCGAACCCGCGGGCGCGCCCCCCGCCGACGAGGTCCGTCCGGAGGAGGCGGTGACGGCCGCGCTGCGGGCGGACCCCGGCGATCTGGACGCGCTGCGCCGGCTCGTCGCGCTGCGGCGCGGACAGAACCGCCTCAAGGAAGCGGCGGCCCTGGCCCAGCGCTTCACGGACGCCGTCGAGGACGCCCCGGCCTGGCAGCAGGCGCCGGCCTACCGCCTGATCACGAGGACGTGGCTGGACCTGGGCGACGCGCCCCAGGCGCTGGAGACGCTCTGGAAGGCCCGGGACATGGATCCGCGCTCCCTGGCCACGGGAAAGCTGGGCGAGGAGATGAAGGTTCCGGGCCCGACGGTTCAGGACGCCCTCTCCACCATCGTTCGCGCCCGCGAGGAATTGTCCGAAACGCGCTGATCAGCCCGCGATGTGCCGCACCATGCGGATCAGGCCCTCGGTGGCCTTCTCCGGGATCTCCTCGCCTTCCCAATTGACGGAGAAGTGGGCGTTGCGCTGGGTGGGCTTGACGTAGGTCTCGTACATGGGCAGGACGGTGGTCAGGATCTGGTGCTTGGCGCCCTCCACGTCGCGGCCGCGTTCCGTGATGTCGCGCGAGATGCGGCGCAGGGCCGCGGTGGCGATACCGGTGGAGATGAAGATCTTGTAGTCGTACAGGGCCATGAACTCGGGCTTGTACAGCGCGTACAGGCCTTCCACGATGATGAGCTGCGAAGGCTCCAGCACGCGCGGCTCGGACAGGCGCGTGTGGGTCATGAAGTCGTAGACGGGCTGATGGACGGTCCGGCCGGCGCGCAGGCTCTGCAGCTGCTCCAGCGCCAGCTCGAAGTCGATCGCGTGCGGGTGGTCGAAGTTGTAGGCCTTGCGCTTGGCCAGGCTGAGGTGACCCAGGGGGCGGTAGTAGTTGTCCAGGGAGAACATCTGGCCGGTCAGGCCGATCTCCCGGCTCTTCTCCAAAACCTTGCGGGCGAAGGTCGTCTTGCCCGAGCCCGACCCGCCCGCCACCCCCACGACGATCCGGCGCTGGGTCTTCATTCCGCGCGGCCTATTTGGATTTCTCGCACTGGATGCTGATGCCGCTGCCGCCGCGCGCGCTGGCCACGAAGCAGGTGGTGCCCTGGGCGTGGATCAGGTACACGTTCGTGTCTATGTTCTGGGCGACCAGCGACATGTTCGCGGCCGCCTGGGGGTCGATCTCGGCGGCCCGGGCGCGGACGGCCAGGCTGGCGGCCAGGGCCGCGGCCGACGACAGGACCGAGACGGCGCAGACGAGGAGGAGGAGCTTGTCTTTCATGGCAGAAGTCTAGCCCAAGACTTTCGGCCTGTCAATGCGCACGAAGCTCCCATCCGCCTTGACGCCCCGGCGGCGACTTGTTAACATCGGCGCATGGACACCAAAACCACCTCTAAGACGCCCGCCGCCCCCGTCGTGAAGCCGGTCGAGCACGCCGAAGCTCACGACGAGAATCCCTGGCGTCAGGCCATGGAGCAGCTGGACCGCGCCGGCAAGGCGATGAAGCTGGAGCCGTTCGCCCTGGAGCGCCTGCGCCACTGCAAGCGCATCCTGACGGTGTCGGTGCCCGTCAAGATGGACGACGGCACGGTGAAGGTGTTCGAGGGCTACCGCATCCAGCACAACATGGACCGCGGCCCGGCCAAGGGCGGCATCCGCTATCACCCGTCGGTGTCGCTGGACGAGGTGAAGGCGCTCTCCTTCTGGATGACCATGAAGTGCGCGGTCGTGAACCTCCCGTTCGGCGGCGCCAAAGGCGGCGTCATCTGCGACCCGAAGAAGATGTCGCGCGGGGAGCTGGAGCGCATGACGCGCCGCTACACGGCGGAGATCTCCATCATCATCGGGCCGGACAAGGACATCCCGGCCCCCGACGTGAACACCAACGCCGAAGTCATGGCCTGGGTCATGGACACCTATTCGATGACGATCGGCTACTCCTGCCCCGGCGTGGTCACCGGCAAGCCCATCGAGATCGGCGGCTCGCTCGGCCGCAACGAGGCCACCGGCCGCGGCGTGTTCTACGTGACGCGCGAATTGGCCGCCCGCGAGGGCTTCGACCTGCGCAAGTCCACCGTCGTGGTTCAGGGCTTCGGCAACGTCGGCTCCAACGCCGCGAACATCTTCGCCGAGCACGGCACCCGCGTCGTCGGAGTCTCCGACGTCGGCGGCGGGCTGTACGACCCGAAGGGCTTGGACCTGCACGACATCCTGGAGTACCGCAAGACGCACGACTCCATCGCCGACTACCCGAAGGCCCAGCACGTCCCCGTGGACCAGGTCATCGAGCTGCCGTGCGACATCCTGGTCCCGGCGGCCATGGAAAACACCATCACCAAGGCCAACGCGGACAAGATCAAGGCCAAGTACATCGTCGAGGGCGCCAACGGCCCCACCTCCAACGAGGCCGACGCGATCCTGCACCGGAAAGGCATCAAGGTCGTCCCCGACATCCTGGCCAACGCCGGCGGCGTCACCGTCTCCTACTTCGAGTGGGTGCAGGACATGCAGGCCTACTTCTGGAGCGAGAAGGAGATCAATGCCCGCCTCCAGGACATCATCATCGGCGCCTTCACCGAGGTCTACGACCTGTCGGTGAAGGAGAAGGTGGACATGCGCATGGCCGCTTTCATGGTCGGTCTGCGCCGCCTGGGCCGCGCCGCGACCATCCGCGGCATGTACCCTTAGTCGATCATCGCCCGAATAATGACTGACTCCAGAGTTGGTCGACGGAAAAAGTCAGGATTAGCCATCCTGACTTTTTTTGTTTTCACGACGGGCGCTTCCGCGATCACGCTCGGTCAGATCGCCTTGATCGACGACCATTATTTTAATCGCGACAAGGGAAACAACCTTGATACGTCGATCTCTGAACTGAACGATCAGATCAAAGAAAACGAGACCGCGCCGCTGTACTGGCGGCGCTGCCGTTCCCTGATGCGCCGCGGCGAGAAGCGCGACAAGAAGTCCGACAAGCTGGCCGATTACGAGGCCGCTCGCGCGGACTGCGAGAAATCCGTGGCGCTCGAACCGTCTTCGGCCGACGCGCACTTCTGGTACGGCGTGGTCATGGGCCGCTGGGGCGAGACCAAGGGCATCCTGAAGGCGCTGTTCTTGATCAAACCCATCCGCCAGCAGATGAACGAGACCTTGAAGCTGGATCCCAAACACGGCGGCGCGCACCGCGTCCTGGGCGAGATCCTGTGGCAGGTGCCCGGCTTCGCGGGCGGGGACAAGAAGCGGGCCCTGGCCGAGTTCGAAGCGGCGGTGAGGCTCTCTCCCAATCATTCCGCCAACTATGAGCCGCTCACCGAAGCCTACCTTTACTACGGGCGCAAGAACGACGCGGCCAAGACGCTGAAGGCTCTGGCCGAGATCAAGGATGCGGACGACCCCGCCGAATTTCTGAACGATCTGGCCGACGGTCAGAAGCTGATGCATAAGCTCGGCCCGAAGTGACATCCCTCCATTTCGGCCAGGTCGGGTACGAATCGTTCCTGGCCAAGGAGCTCTCCTCCCCGCCCGAGAAGTCCGGTCCGGGGTGGGTGTTGGGCCCCGACGCTCCCGGCGGCCTTTGTTTCGCGCATTTGTCGCTCGTCGCGCCCGTGGAAGTGACGGGGAAATCAGTGAACGCGGTGGCGTGGGCCATCGCCGACAAATTCCTGGAATCCGTCCGCGACGAGCGTTTCGACGCGCCCTGGCCCTTCGTGATCGAGGCCGCGGGCGTGGAAGGCCTCAACCGCCGCGCCAAGGCCGTCGAGAAGGAGTGCTTCGAACGGATTCGGGGCCGCATGTCGCGCGTGGCGAAGCTGGCCGCGCACGCCCGCCCCGGCCCCGGGCGCGCGCGCGGGCTGTTCGCGTACATGACCGACTTCGACAAGGCGTACGTGTCGCGCGACGCGTTCTCCGGCGGCCAGAAGCGCATGGCCGACGATCCTCAGGCGCCGTCGCGCTCGTATCTGAAGGCCGAGGAGGCCTATGTCGCCCTGGGCCGCGAGCCCGCGCCCGGCGAGACCGTCGCGGATCTCGGCGCCGCGCCCGGAGGCTGGAGCTACAGCGCCGCGCGCCGCGGGGCCCTGGTGACGGCCGTGGACAACGGCCCCATGAAGGCCGGAGGCCTGCACCCCGGCATCACGCACAAGATGGAAGACGCCTTTCTTTTCGCGCCGGAGAAGCCGGTGGATTGGCTATTCTGCGACATGGTGGAGGATCCCGAGCGCATCGTGAACCTCGTCGAACGCTGGCTGAAGGAAGGCTGGTGCCGCCGCCTGGTCGTGAACCTGAAGTTCGGCCGCACCGACCCCGTGCCCCTGCTGCGCCGCGCGGAGATCCTCCGCGAATACGTGCCGGAGCTCAAGGCGCGCCATTTGTTCCACGACCGCGAAGAGTTCACCCTGGTCGGCGAGCGCCGCGACTAATACCGGCGCCGGACGCGCGGCCCCCAAGCCGAGTTTTTAAATTCATACGCTCGGGCGTATCAAGGGGGCGATTTTATACGCGTAGGCGTATAAATTCAGGAAACCCGATTTGGAAGGAGACCTGCCCGCCGTGAAGACCGGGACCTAACGGGCTTCGTAAGGAAGCGGCAGAAGCGTCGCCAGACCCTTGGCGTCCACCTTCGCGCCGCGAGCCAGTTCCAGCGTCGTGACGCCGTCGGCCCGGACCACGGAGACCTTCACCGTCGTGCCCGGCGTTCCGTAGAGGGCGTCCAGCGCGTCCTCGAACTCCAGCTTCTCGGACGGCTTTCCGGCGATGCCGTCCAGCAGGTCTCCGACCTTGATCCCCGCGGCGGCGGCGGCGCGGCCGGTCACGATGTGCGTGACGCGGAAGCGGCGGCGGTTCTGCGCGTCGGCGTCGGTCTTCAGCCACAGGCCGGGGCCGCCGCGCCAGAAGGACGGCGCCTCGGTCATGGTCTCGGGCTCGATCAGGCGCACGCGCAGGCGCGCGGCGTCGTCCAGCAGAAGGTCCTTGCCGCGGTGCTTCTTGCCGTCCGCCTCGGGGAGCGGCGCGGCCACCACCAAGGTGCCGCCGGCGCTGACGCGCACCAGGTCCGCGGCCGGAACGCCGGCCGCCGCGGTGGCCACGCCGGAGATGGGATAGGTCCGCCCGCCGGCCGGGCGCAGCTTGAAGAAGGCCAGGCGCGCCGTGCGCACCGCGCCGTCGTCGGAGGCGGAGACCACGCGGGCCCAGATGCGGCTCTTCGGGGGAACGGCCAGGAAGTCCAGCGCCCCGTCGGTGGTCAGGCCCGTGGCCACTTCGGCGGAGATCACGTCGTCCTTGGCCAGCCCGGAGGGCAGGCCGTCGGGGAAGCGGATCCAGAAGGCCTGGTCGGCGCGCAGGCTCCAATCCATGGGAGCGGCCTCGGCGACGGCGTCCTTGGCGCGCGCGGCGTCGCGGGCGGCCCGGGCGTCGGCGATCCCCTTCTCGCGCGCGGACAGGTCCGAAGAGCCGCGGACGAAGTCGGGCGGCGCGGGGGACTCGGGCCCGGTCAGGTCCGCCGTTTCCAATCCGCGGCGGATCACCAGGGATTCGCGCATCTCGGGCGTCGCGGCGCGGCGGGCGGCGGCGGCCTCGGCGCGATTCTTGGCCTGCGCGCGGTCCACGTACAAGACCCGATCGCCGGAGCGCAGTCCCATGAGGTCGGCCGGGCGTCCGGGCCAGGATTCGGACGCCAGCAGCCCGTCGGCGTCCTCGTCCAGCGCGGCGCCCAGTCCGGCCAAGGCGGCCTCGTCGCGCGGCGCGGCGGACGACGGAGCGGGGACGGGCACGGCGATGGGCGTCGGCGCGGCGGGCGTCGCCGGCGCGGCCGCGGCGGCCTTCTGCGCGTCGGCGCGCGCGGCGGGCTTCTTCTTGCGCTTGGCGGCGTAAGCCGGAGAGGCGGCCAGCAGGACGGAGGCGGCCAAGAGCGAAAGCTTCATTGTCCGCCTCCCGACGCCTTCGCTTTCGCGGCGCGCTTGGCCGGGGTCTTCTTCGCGGCCGGAGCCGCCGGCGCGGCGGCCGGAATCTCGGGCGCGGCGGCGGATTCCGGGGCGAAAGCCGCGGCGGTCTTCTCCAGGCTGCGGGCGCGGGCGCGGCGGACCTCGTCGACCGCGGAGGCCAAGGTGGCGTCGGCGGGCAGGCGGGCGGCGGCGACGGCGGCGGTCGGGCCGCCCTCGTCGTTGCCGGCCTTCTCGGACAGGGCCTCGGCGCGCTTGATCAGCGAACGGCGGCAGTCCTGGTCGGGCAGGGCGCTCAGGCGGGCCAAGGCGTTCGACAGGAGCTGCAGGCGCTTGGCGGGGACGGTCTCGCTCTCGGCCTTGTCCACGGATTTGGTCAAGGCCTCGTTCCAGACCAGGGCCAGGCGGGCGTCGGCCAATTCCGCCTCGGCGGCCTTGGCTTCCTCGTCGGCCTTGCCGCAGCGCGCGGCGGGGTCGGCTTCCAGCACGGCGAGGGCCTGGGTCCAGCGCGCGGACGCGCCCGCGAAGTCGCAGGAGCGGCGGCGGGAGCGGGCCTCGGAGGAGGCCTTCAGGAACCAGTTCTGGTCCGTGGAGCGGCGGGAGATCAGGGAGCGCTGGGCGAACAGCTCCGGCAGGACGCGGTCGCAGCCCGGAGGCAGTTTGCGCGACAGCTTGATGGCGGCGTCGGTGCGCCCGGCGTCGAAGCGGCACTGCTGCGGCGAGGAGTCGGCGCGGGCGTCGGCCACGGCTTCCTCCAGCTTGGAGAGGGCCGCGGCCTCGACGGAGGCGGCGGCGCGTCCGCGCTGGGCGCGCTCGAGCAAAGCCTTGTACTGCGGCTTGGCCTTCGCGGCGTCGGTCAGGAGATTGGCCAGGTCGGTGAAGGCGGTCTCCGCGGATTTGGGATCGCAGGACTGGGCGGCCTGGCGGGCGGCGGCTTCCTTCTTCAGCGCCAGCTCGAAATCGGGAGCGAAGGGGACTTCCGCGCGTTCCGCCACGATGGTGCCGGCGGCCGCCGAGATCAGCGCCACCACGGCGAACGGGCGCGACTCGGCGATGGTCACGCGCCGCTCGTACGGGTACGGCCCGCCGTTGCGGCGCTTGACAGCGTGGGTCTCCGCGGCCAGGAAGCCGCGCGCGGTCTCCAGGAAGGTCGTCTCGTCCACTTCGGCCGCGGCGTCCTCGGGCAGGCCGTCCACCCAGTAGGCGCCGGACACCACGGCCTCGTCGCCCAGTTCGTGCTGGCCCAGGCGGGTGGGTTCCTGAAGATGGATGCCGGCGGAGCGCAGGCGCGGGACGCCTTTGGGGGCGGGCGCGCCGGACACGGCGGCCTCCAGCGTGGAGAGCAGCCCGGGCTTGGCGGCCAGGACGTTGGCCAGGGCGCCGAGGGCCTGCTGCTGGCGGCCGGTCTCCTTGTCCGAAGACAGCTTGTCGGCGCGCTCGCGGGCCAAGGCCAGCCCGCGGCGGCGGCGCTCGTCCTGCAGGTAGCGGCGGATCATCATGCGCAGCGGCTCGCCGGCGGCGCCGCGGGCGGCGTCGGCGGCCAGCGCGGCTTCCGCGCCGGGGACGCCGGACGCGGTTTCCACGGCCACGAAGTGCGCGACCGCGGCGGCGTTGGGGCGGGGGCCGGACAGGAACTCCTCGAAATAGGGCTTGGCCAGGGGGGCGTGATCTTCCAGGCGATCGGCGCGCAGGCGCGCGGCCAGCTCCCGTCCCCACGGCGTCTCGAACAGGTTCGGCCGGCCCGCGGGTTCGGCGGTGCCGGAGCCGGAGGCGGTCAGGGCGGCGCGCTCCTCGGAGGCGGCGGTCAGGGCGGCGGCCAAGGCGTGCAGGCGGGGAGTGACGGCGCCGTCGTCGGGCAAGGCGCGGCAGGCGCCCACGTCGGCTCCGCCCTTGGCCAAGGCGACGCACGACGGGGCGGCGTCGGCCAATCCTTCCAGGGCCTTCCAGTGAACGGCCGCCAGGCGGCGCTGGGCGTCATGTCCCTGAAGGACCACGTAGCCGCGGTCGGACAAGGTCTTGAGGCCGTCCTCGCCGAACGCGGCCACGAAGGCGTCCAAGGGGGCGGCCTTCGCCGCGGCGGGAACGGTCAGCAGTGCCGCGAGGAACGCGGCTCGTCTCATAAGTGGTATTGGGTGCAGGCGTGCTTCAGTTCGCTGATGGCCGCGTCCAGGTCGGGCTCGCCGCTTTCCAGGGCTTCCAGGGCGGCGGCCACGTGGGCGCGGTCCTTGGCGATCATGGTCTTGAGTTCGTCCTGCATCTTCTGGAATTCTCCGGCCAGCTCCTGGTGGGCGTCCGTGGTGCGCACGCGCACGGGCACGGCCAGGTTGCCGTGGCGGACGCGGGCCATGCCGGCGGACAGCACGCGCAGGGGGCCGGCGAAGCGGTGGGACCAGAACAAGGTGAGCAATCCGCCGGCCAGCAGGGAAATGGCGCTGGCCAAGATCAGCGGGGCGCGGAGGGCGTCGTTGATCCACTCCATGGAATGAAAAATCTGCCGCGAGGCGTTGGAGGATTCCTGGACGCCGTGGAACACGCTGAAGGCGGTGAGCAGGAGGCTGGCGGAAATCAGGATCAGGACGAAGCCCACCATCTGCAGCTGGAGGGGAGCGTCCACCCAGTATTGCTGGCGCTTGTAGCTCGGTTTGGCGGGTTTGGCGTGCGTCATGGAGTTGGTATCGTAACTTTAGAGGGTTATGTTGTCAATCAAGCGCGTCTTTCCTAAATACGCGGCCGCCAGCAATCGTTTCGGCCCCTTGGGGTCGTTGGCCGTCGCGGCGTATTGGAGCTTCAGGGAAGTGCCTTTCAGCGCTTTGCGGACGGCCTTTTCGACGTCTCGCGCCGCGGCCTTTTTCCCGGCGAGCAAGGCGCGGCGCAGCGCCGGGGCCGCCGCGCGTTGATCCGGGGTCAGATAGGCATTGCGGCTGGACAACGCCAAGCCGTCCTTTTCACGCACCGTCGGGACCCGCACGATCTTCACGGGTAGATCGAGATCCCGAACCATGGTCTCAAGGACCACCACTTGCTGAAAATCCTTTTCCCCGAAGTAGGCGCGATGGGCGTTCACTTGGTTGAATAGTTTTAAGACCACGGTCGCCACGCCGCGAAAATGTCCCGGTCTATACTTTCCGCAGTACAGGTCGGATAATCCTTCGACTTCGACATGCGTGTGAAACCCATTGGGATACATCTCTTCCACCGAGGGCGCGTACACCGCGTCGGCCCCCGCGGCCGCCACCAATTTCCGGTCATTGGGCAAGGCGCGGGGATAGCGGCCGTAGTCTTCGTTGGGGCCGAACTGGAGGGGATTCACAAAAACAGATACGACAACACGATCGCATTCACGGGCGGCGCGCCGGACGAGGGCGGCATGACCGGAATGGAGGGCGCCCATCGTGGGGACGAATCCCACGGAGAGGTTCTTCCGGCGCCAGGACGCGACGAGCTTCGCGAGAGACCCTTTGGATCGCAGGAGACGGGCGCTCATAGATTCCTGTTGAAGAAGCCCGAAACCCGAGTGTCATACTCCATGCCGGCCGCCTCCCGGCATTTGGCGTGAAACGCGTCGGGGACTATCCAGAGCTGCTTCGGCTCCCGGGCGGCGTTAAAAACACGGGTGACGTCGTCCACGGGCATGAGGTCGTCCTCGGAGCCGCCGATGACCAGCAGGGGGCGGGGAGAAATGTGGGGAGCGGCCTCCACGGGATTGAAGGCGGCGACGTGGGGATCGTTGACGCGCATCTTCAGGACCCATAAAACGATGTCGATCAGGGGGAAATGGGGGACGCGGAATTTGTTCCAGCCCCAGCGGCGGATGACGCCGCGGTAGTCCGAAAATGGGCTTTCCACGACGGCGCAGCGCAAGGCGGGGTTTCCGGGCATGGCGGCGACGGTGACGGCGGCGCCCATGGACAGGCCGAACACGCCGGAGCGTTCGGCCAGGTCGGGGCGTTCGGCGTTGAGCCAGGCGACGGCGGCGTCGAAGTCGACGGTCTCCAGGCAGCCGATGGTGGTGATCTCTCCCTCGCTTTCGCCGTGGGAGCGGAAGTCGAAGTAGAGGAGATTGAAACCGGCGGTCTCGTTCAAGAAATAGGTCTGTTTGAGCAGCTCGCCCTTGTTGTCGCCCCAGCCGTGGCACATGATGATCGTTCGTTTGTCGCCGGTGGGGGACGGGATGAGCCAGCCTCTCAAGGTGAGGCCGTCCTTGGTCTTGAAAGAGATCTTCTCGTAGCGGAGGCCGAACTGCTCGGGGAAGATCCACATGGGGGACATGGCGGGGGGATGGAGAATGACGCCCGCGCCCCAGAAGCAGAGGGCTCCGACGGCGGCGATGAAGAGGAGGATTCCGACGACGGCCCAGAAGATCATGGCGTCGACGTGAAGGAGTGTTCGGGGCCGGGGAAGGAGCCGTCACGCACTTCCTTGCAGTAATCACCCACGGCTTTCACGGCCTGTTCTCTCAGGTTGGCGTAGCGCTTGACGAACTTGTGGGGGGTTCCTTCGGTGAGGCCGAGGAGGTCGTCGCTGACCAGGACTTGGCCGTCGCAGTGGGCTCCGGCGCCGATGCCGATGGTGGGGATTTGTAGCCGTTTCGTTATTTCTTTGGCCAATTCGGAGGGGACGCATTCCAGAACGAGGGCGCAAATGCCGGCGCCCTCCAGAATGCGGGCTTCCGTGAGGATCTTCTCGGCGTCTTCGGGGCGGCGTCCCTGGACCTTGTAGCCGCCCAGTCTGTTGACGGCCTGGGGGGTGAGGCCGAGGTGGCCGATGACGGGGACGTTCACCTTGATCAGTTCCTTCACGATGGGGGCGATTTCCATGCCGCCTTCCAGCTTGACGGCGTGGGCGCCGCCGTCCTTCAGGAAGCGGCCGGCGTTGCGGGCGGCTTCCTTGGGGTCCAGTTCGTAGCTGAGGTAGGGCATGTCGGCCACGAGGAGGGCGCGGGACATGCCGCGCTTGACGGCCTTGACGTGGTGGAGCATCTCGTCCATGGTGACGGGCAAGGTGCTTTCGTAGCCCAGCTTGGTCATGGCGACGGAGTCGCCGACCAGGATGACGTCCACGCCGGCTTCCTCGGCGATGCGGGCGGTGGGGAAATCGTAGGCGGTCATCATGGCGATCTTCAGCCCCTTGCGCTTCATATCAAGGAGGGTCGCGACGGTGACGGGGCGCAGGCGGGCGGCGGTCTCGACGGCGGCGTATTTGGGGGCGGGCTTGGGTTTGTCGGCCATGGGAAGGCCAGTTTATCAATTCAGGGAGGGGCGAGGAAGGGTTTGGGGAACGACATTCATTCTCCGCCGGAAGCTTTGAGAGAGAGATAGGCGTTCAATGCGGCAAGCAATAGGACGGTCAGTGGAATGAAGGGCAGCTTGATCCCCAAAGGCAACACCGAAGCCGGCACGTTGGGTTGAAGATGAACGTAGGTCGCGACTATCATCTGCGAAATGAGGATGAGGCTCGCGACGACGTTGATCTGCCGTCTCGTGCGTAATGAGAAGCCGGCGCTCAACCACGGGATCAAATACATCAGGCCGACCAGTATTTCAGTGGCGATCCCGAACGGAATCGAAATCAAAGGAAGCCCGCTATTTTGGATTTGAGTATGGAACCAGCCGGAGAACGGATGGAATAATTTGAGAAACCCGAAGAGGAACATCCATATCCCAAGGACAATGGAGAGTCCCTTGATCCCCTTGGGCTCGACGGGCGTCAGCGAGCTGTCCATCCGGTTGCTGTTCATGGCGTTTTCTCCTTTATAATAGTCCAATCGGTATAGTTAAGAGCCAAAAAAATTAGACGGTAAGACCTTCCAGATAACGTCTGAAATGCTTCAAGTTGCGGACGCCCACGGCGATGTCGCCCTGAGCCTTCGCCATGATGAAGGAGCCTTGCATGATCGAGATCAGCATCTCGGCCAGTTCGTCGGATTTCGAGACTCCGCCCGCGCGCAATTCCGTGGCGACCGTCGCGCAGACGCGGCCGAAGCACTCCGCGCAGGCGGACCGCATGGCCGGATTCGTGGCCGACATTTCTTGCGCGATCTGCCCGGTGACGCAGCTTTTCGGGAGGGATTGATCGTTGAACGTCGCGATGACGGCGTCGACGAAGCCGAGGGCGCGCTTCCGCGGATCCTTGGACCGAGCCGAAGGCGCGGAGCGCATCATTTCCACCTGGCCGTCCGTGTACCGAGCCAGCAGTATCTTGGCCAGGTCTTCCTTGTTCTTGAAGAAATGGAAGAAACTTCCCTTGGAGGATTTGGCCTCCCGGCAGATGTCGCCAATGGATGTGCCCGCGTAGCCCTTCGACATGACGAGCTTTTGCGCGGCGTCGAGGAGCTTCTCCTTGGTTGGCGCGTGGGGGTCTGCTGTTCTCATACTATACCGATTGGTCTAGTATAGATCGAACGGACGATCTTGTCAATGGCGCCGTGGATCGCGGCCAGACGCGCGCGGGCCGCAGGTCTACTGCCCGGGCGCCGACGTGGGTATATTGAAATCCGGATCGTACGGCGTGCCGAACGCCGGACCCGTGGACACGTCCGTCGTGGTCGACGCGGGCGCCACCGCGGGCTGAGTCACGACGGGGATGGGCGGAGGCGGCGCGCTGGCCGCGGCGGCGGCCTGGCTGTAGGGCACGTACGAGCCGCTCATGTACACGTAGACGTTCATCGGCTGATACGGATCCTGCCACCACCAGTAGCCGCCATGGAAGTAGAGATAGCGCCCGGCGGCCGGATCGTACCACCACCAGCGGTTGTAGTGGTAGTTGGACCAGTAATACGTCGGCCCCACATAGAAGCCGTACCAATGCGCCCCGCGGTGATAGTAATGGACGTAGTCGCAATCGTGCTCATGATGCCAGTAGTAGCGGTTCGGCTGCGCCTCGTTCTGCTGGTAGGAGATGATCGTGGTGACCGTGGCCTGATTGCTGAAGACCGCCGTATGCGCCGAAGTGGGCACCCCCGTCACCGGAGCGGCGCTCACCGCGCCCCCGCTTTGATTCGTTGACGGAGCAACCGGCGGAGTCCACTGGTGGAGATATTCCTTCGGCTCCGTCACCGCGGGCGGCACCGGCAACGCCGCCATCGCCTTGGACGCCGGACGCAGCCGGTCATGATCGGGCCGCCACGCGGCCCGCGGCGCCAGGCGCGGCACGACGGGAGCGCGCCGCGCGACGGCCGCCGGCTTGGCCGCGCCGGGTCCCGGATGTCGGGGCCGCGGACCGGGCTTGGCCGGAGCTTTCTGAGCCGGTTTCGGCCTTGGCTTCGGTTTGGGTTTCGGTGCCGGCTTCGGCTTGCGATGCTCTTCCTCGCGCCGCTCCTCGTGCTCGCCGCGCTGTGCGCGGGCGGGCGTCGTCGCGAAAAATAGGAAGGAAGCGAGGAGGAGGTGGATTCTCATGGGCGTGCCACTATCTTACGGCGCCGGAGAGAAATGGTTCGCGTGGGCGCCTTCGGCTATCGCCGCCGCTTGAGGCAGGCGATGCTCCGGATGTCCACGAGGGACCTGGGGATCGCGTCCTGTTGCAGCATGTCCCGGCAGAAAGTCGAATCCCCGCAGTCGTCGACTTGCCCCGACGCCCTCGCGCGGGCGAAGCCGACGACGTCGTGGCATTCTTCCCGCACGAAGCCGGGCGGATCGAGCGTCTCGCAATAGTTCGGCTCCCGAAAGCGCGTGTAAGCGGAAAAGTGGAAGACGCAGCCCTCGGTTTGTTTCGATGTGATGGCCCCGCTTTGGACCAGCAGAGCGCACAGGCGCGAGGGTTCGTCGATGTGCGAGAGGATCATCGAGCATTCGGCCTTTCCGTAATTGGCCAACTCGGGCATGCGCGTGCCGCAGTCGTCGACGAAGCGCGGACTCCGCGAGACGAGGTCGCTGATTCTCATCATCTGCATGGCATTCCGCCGGCATCGCCGAACGGCCTGAGAGCCCTCCGCCGCGCCCTTCGGCGCCAGGGCCTCGCAGCGGGAGAGGTCGGCCGACTTGTAGGCGACCGCCGCTTGATGCGTCGCGAGCAGTTCGATGAGCTCGCCTTCTTCCTTGTGGGCCGCGCCGGGCTTGAAATAATCCGAGACGAACTTCTCGAACGTGAAGGACTTCACGCAGGCCGGGTCCTCGTCCGATTCCGGGTCTTGGGAAGGAGCCTCAACGCCCCGCGCGGCCGCCTGCGTGTCATCGTAGCGTTCCGGCGCGGACGGCGGCGGGGGCGCGTCGAGCCGCGGCGCCGCGGAGACTTTGCCCGCATCTCGGGGCGCCGGATTCTCGGCCGGGCCCGGGGCGGTCGGAGGGGGAGCCTCCCCCAATGACTCCAGGAAAGCGACGAGGGCCGCCTTCTCCTCCGCGGAAAGCATGAGCGGCACGATGTCGGGGTCCTGACCGGTGAGAGCCTGGCCGGCGCCCGTGTCCCCTCCGCGATCATAGAATTCCACCACGTCCTTCAGCGTCGCGAGCGTTCCGTTGTGCATGTAGGGAGCGGTCGCGCCGAGATTCCGCAGCGGCGGCGTCACCATCATGCGGTTCGCGTCGGGATCGGAGGCGCCGTTGGCCTTGAGCCCGGTGAAGTGTTCGCTGTTGTCCGACAGGGACGGTCCGGTGTGGCAGCGCAGGCAATGGGCTTTTCCGGCGAAGAGCACGAGCCCTTTCTTTTGCAGGGGGGACAGCGCGGCGGGATCGCCGGCAAATCGGTCGAAAGCCGAAAGATCCGCCCGGGGTACCGTCTCGACGAACGCGGCGAACGCCTCGCCGACGAGGTCGGGCGTGACGGGGCTTCCGGGATAGACGCGGGCGAACCACTTCGAGTATTTCGGCGAGAGGGCGATTTCTTGCGCCAGCAGCTTCGGCGGGACGTCCATTTCATCCGGGTTCGCCGCGGCGATCAACGCCGCCTCCTTCACCCGGGCGGCGCGCCCGTCCCAGAAGAGTCTTTGGCGGAGGCGGACGTTCAGAAGCGTTATGGTGTTTCGAGCGAGCTCCTTGCGCGCGGCGCCGATCCCTTTGCCGCGGGCGCGGGGAAGGCCGTCCGTCCAGCCGCGGGACGGGATGTGGCAGGCGGCGCAGCTCAGGCTCTTGTCTTTTGAAAGGTCGGCGTCGAAGAACAGCGCCTGACCGAGGGCGACCTCATCCGCCGAGTGCTCGGGGCGCGAGGGATTCGAGGCCGGTCCGAACGCGCTGACCTGGATACGAAGCCACGCCGCCTCCACCGCGGACGAATCCACGGCGACTTCCGAGGGCGTTCCGGCTTCCGCGACTCCGCAAAGTCCAGAGAGGGCGAGTCCCGCGGACAGCGCCCAACCGAACAACGCTCAGCCTTTGACGATGCGGAAACCCAGTTCGGCGCGGCGCGTGGAGGGATCCAGGCGCCGACAAGGCGTGACGAGTTTGCCGTCCTTGTCGCGGAAATAAAAGCCGCCGCCGACGTAGACGCGGTCCCAACCCGCGTCTTCCCAGGCAGAGCCGTCCGCGGGGGCTCCGGCGTAGCCGGGATGGTACCAGTCCTCGACCCACTCCCAGACGGTGGACATATCGCAAAGTCCTTGCGGGGTCGTGGCCTTGGCGTTCGTGCAGACCTCACGCGGCGTGACCCGATCATTTCCCCAGGGATACTTCGAGCTGCGGCCGAGGTCGCGCGCCGCGTATTCCCATTCGGAGTCGGTGGGGAGGCGCCCGCCGACCCACTTCGCGAAAGCTTTCGCCTGCTCCCAGCTCACGCAGGTCGCCGGCACGTTCTCTCCCGCGCGATAGCCGTCGCAGGCCTTGATCGGCGTGCAGGCTCCCGCTTCGACGCAGGCTCGGTACTGCTTGTTGGTCACCGGAGTCTTGGCCATTTCGAACGGCTTCACCGAGACTTTGTGAACGGGCCTGGTGTCGCTCCACTGACTGGAGCCCATCTGATAGGATCCCGCCGGGAGCTTGACCCAATCGATCGAGACGGCCGGCGCGGGCTTGTCGGCGGATTTTTCCGCCGCTCCGACGGCAAGCGGTGCCAGCAACGTCGCGGTCAGGATGAATCCGCCGCGGGCGCGTCTCAGTTTTCCGTTCATCCGGTAAGTATAATCCCCGTCATTACCGCTGTCAATGGACAATGGCTCGGGGAGGGGCGCGGGCGCGTAGGCGGAAAATGCCCCCGGTCCATCTCCGGGCTCTTGTTTTGCCGCGGCAGGGAGGCTACGATGTCCTCATGCGGCGGCTCCTCGACCCATGGACGTGAAAGACCGCGTCGTCCTGATCACCGGCGGAGCCGGCGGCATCGGAAAGGCCCTGGCCGCCCGTTTCCTGACGGCCGGCGCCCGCGTCGTGCTGTGGGACGCGGACGCGGCCCTTCTTGAGGCCGCCGCCCGCCAGCTTTCCCCGTTGGGCGACGTGCGGACCTACGCCCTCGACCTGACGGACCGCGAGAAGGTCCGCGAAACCGCCGCGCGGGTCCAGACCGAGGTGGGCCCGGTGGATGTCCTGGACAACAACGCCGGGGTCGTGTTCGGCGCCGATTTTCTCACCTGCACCGAGGAACAGCTCCTGCGCACCATCGAGGTCAACGTCAATGCCGTCATGTGGTGCACCCGCGCCTTCCTGCCGGGAATGATCTCGCGCGGCCGCGGACATGTCGTCATGATGGCCTCGGCCGCCGGCCTCCTGGGCGTGCCCGGCATGGCCGCCTACTCCGCCAGCAAGCACGCCGTCATCGGCCTGGCCGAGTCCATCCGCCTGGAGCTGCGCAAAAGCGGCGCCCGCGGCGTCGGCATGACCATCGTCTGCCCCAGCTTCGTGGCCACGGGAATGTTCGAAGGCGTCCGCCCGCCCCTGCTCGCCCCCTGGCTGAAGCCCGACGCCCTGGCCGGTAAGATCTTCGACGCCGTCCGGCATAATCGCTTGTACGTCCGTGAACCCATCATGGTCAGGATCATCCCCGCGCTGAAAGGAATCGGCAGCCAGACCTTGCTGGATTGGATCGGCGACATCTTGGGCATGCACTCGGCCATGGATCGCTGGACCGGCCGCCCGGGGCCGAAAGAACGTTCCGGCGGTCCGCGATGAGAATCGTTTCATTGTCCGTCGTCTTCTCCGCTCTCATCGCCCCGGCGAGGGCCTTCGCCGCGGAAACGTTTCCCCTCGAGCAGCCCGACGCGCCCGTCGCGCTGCGTCTCCCCGGCGATGAAATCGCCCTTTTCGGGCGGACGCCCCTCCTTCGCCCGGTCTATTACGTGGAGGAGGGGGTCCCGTTCGCCGACGACGACCGCGCGGCGATCCAGCTCGGCGTCCGCGTCGTCCGCGACTTCTACCGGCATTTCGGCCTTCACGTCGACGTCGAGGAGAAGGTCTACGAAGTCCGCGGCCGCGGGAAGGATCAGAGGGCCTACGAGTCCGTGAAAAGGCGTTTGCGGGAACTGGGGATATACGAGGAGGGCCGTACCGTCGTCTTCGCCGCGTTCGACGAGGGCCACGGAAAGGAGGGAGGGTTGGCTTTGGCCGGGATCAACTCGCCGTCCGTGCGCGCTCGGGAGTGCGGCTCCCACCGCGCACCCCTTCCCTGGTGGTGCTCCCGGCCGGCCGAGCGCCATTGGGGCGGCATCGTGCACGAAGTCGGCCATCTGCTGGGCTTGATGCATCCGGACACCTGCACGAAGGCGGCGCCGTGCCCCGGCGGCCCGTCCGCGCCGGGCTACGTCTTCCGGCCGGACGACGCGACCTCGTCCATCATGGAGGACCATTTCCTTTTCGGCAAGGACCCCCGCGTCGGCCTGCTGCCGCACGAGCTCGCCGCCTTGAAGGCCCGCTGGGCGTTTCCGCGGCCCAAAGCCGCGACGGATTCCTGGGACGCCCCCGCGCGCGTGGACTACCGGGCGACCGACGCGGACCTGGAGACGTTCTCGCGCGGACTCGAGAACGCGCGGCCGCTCTACGGCCGCCTCTATCCGGACGGCCTGGGCGACGTGGACGCGGTCCTCTACGACACGAGCGACCTGTACGTCTTCTCGGCCTCGGCCGACTACTCGCTTCCGAAGTTCAAGCGCCTGGGGTCCTATCAGGTCTACCGCGTTCCTCACGGCGGCCGTCCCGCGGAGCACGAGATGCGCGGCTGCGCGGCGGGACGCTCCTTCGTGCCCGCGGACGTCCGCTCGATCATCGCCGAGCGCTACTTCGCCTGCGCCCCGTGGACGACCTGGCGCGCCTATCACGAGAAGCACGGGACGATCTACCGGTTCCAGGAAAGCTACTGGGCGACGGTCTTCCACGAGCTCGGCCATCTCTATCAGGACCGCCTCGCCGCCAATCCGAGCGAACAGATGCTCGCGCTCGACAAGCTCGCCGTCGAGCTCTCCTCCGGAACCGCGCCCGCCCGCAGCGGAGAGGAAGGCTTCGGGGACTGGTGCGAGCTCGAAGCCTCGCGGACTCTGTATCCGGACCACTTCCGCCGCAAGATGGCGGAGGCCGAGACGCCGTACGGCGGCGACGATGACTTCGGTCACGACGCCGGAGAGCGGGCCGCCGCCGCGCTGATCAAGCGGAGTTTGAAAAAATCGCCATGACCACCGGTGTCCTGCTCGGGGTCGCGCTCGCCTTCCTCGCGCCTGGCGCGCGCGGCCAGACGCTCGAGGTCCGCGCCGACCCGCGCGTCGACCTCGTCGGGCTGGTGCAGCAGCTCGCGGGCGACTCCGGCTTTGCGCCGCCGCCGCCGGTCCAGCGCGCGCTGGCGCGCTTCGCGCCGTGGCGCGGACATCCGGTCGTCGCGCGCCTCAAGCGTCTCTCCGCGCGCGGCTTCAACGGCAATCTTCCCTCCCAATACGCGGTCTATCTCACCACCGCCGCCCCGCTCACGGAGCGGTATCCCGTCCCTTCATTTTTCGCCGACGCCGGCGGCGGGCGCGCGGAGCTGGACGCCTTCCGCGCGGAGCTGGACGACTTCGCGAAGCGGTCGGGCTTCTTCGCGTGGGAAGCCTCCACGCAGTCGCCGGCCGGCCTTCTCACCGCCGCGCTGAAGCGGGACATGGGGGGAGTGGACATCGAGCGCCCGCTCGTGGACTATCTCGGCCTGCGCCCGTGGCGGCGCTGGACGGTCGTGCCCAGCGTCTTTTTCGGACCCGGCGGCAGCAGCTCGTGGGTCATCGAGGAGATGTCGGGGCTTCCGGACGTTTACGCGCTCCTCGGCCCCCGCTGGGACGGAGAGAAACCCTCTTTCGGCAAGCCCGAAGATATCGCCTCCTACGCCTGGTCCGAGCCGATCTACTCCGCCGCCTACGTCATGTACGAGACGTGCCGGCCGCTGGCGCGTCCGCCCGAAGGCGTCTGCTCCGAGACTCCGCGGCTCAAGAACGTGGAGGACTGCGTCGAGAGCCAGTGGGTCGGCGCGGTGATCAGCCGGCTGGAGCGCTCGCTCTTCCACGCTCCGCCCCCGCGCCCCGGCCGGCGCCAGCTCACGCGCTGGCGCCCGGCTCTCGACCAGGTCCTGGCGCGGTATGAAAAGGAACGCGATCGATATCCCGACCTGGTCTCGATCACCGGCCCCCTCTTCGCGCCCCTGCAGGCCGACAAGACGGCGCCGGCGTGCCGTGTCGTCGACCGCAAACGCCTGCCGGATCCGCTTTACGCTCGGCGCCTGCGCATCTACGGCTTGGCCCGCTTGGCGCGCGGGCCCGATCCCGAGCTCCAGCGCCTGCGCGACGAGTTGGGGTGGGAAGATGCCGCGTCGCCCTAGTTTCCGAGCGTCCCGATCGTGATGGTGTCGAAGTACTTCTTGAAATCGCTCAGGCGGAGATCCAGGAAGCGGGGTCCGTTCTTCGCGTAGCCGGCGTCGCCCGGCGAGAGCGGCGTGTAAAGGCGCACCCGGCGGTCGCCGTCCTTCTCCGTGACTTCGACCAGGGCGTAGACATGGTCGTCGATCACCCCGTTCAGATCCTCGCGCCCGGTCAAGCGTTTCAACTCGGGCAGCTCCCGGGTGCTCGCCACGACGGGGCGCGCCGTTTTTCGGGCGGACGTGAGCAGCCGCCATGCCTCGTTGTCGCTGAGGCGCTCGGTCTGGTAATCGCGGCCGGCGGTTCCGGTCAGGGCCTTGAACGCGTCCGTCGCGTCCCCGCCGTCGATGGCCGAATAGCCGCCGCTCAGCTTGGCGAACGCCTTCTCGAACAGCGCCGGGCGAATCTCCTCCGGCTCCAGTCCGCGCCCGAAGAACGGCGCGCCGGAAACGGTCGCCGGGAAGCGATCATCCACGGCCACGCCGGTCCGTTTTCCGTCGCGTCCGTAAAGGGTCACCAGGTACGCGCCGCGGCCGACGTCGCGGATGTTCTTGGCGGCGAAATCGGGATGGGTCTTGGCGATCTCGGCCAGCGTGGACAGAAAAAAACAGGAGCCGAGTTCGCCTTGAACCACGTGATCCCAGCGCATCGGTCCGTGGGAAGCGCCTCCGGGAAAGCGGGCGTAGCGCAGCTTCGGATAAGGGCGGTCCTGGATGTCCAACCCGGTGGGAAGAGCCGGTTCGGTCCCGGGGTCGGTCCCAGCCGCGGGCGCTCCCGCCGCGGCCAACACGGCTGAAACCAGCATCGCGCTCATGAACAGGTTCATTTGCTCCGGATCGGGAAAACGGGTTTTGTCCGCCGTCAAGCGAGCAAGACTATCGGCGGCCATCATATCATGAAAGGCCGGTGCTTCCCGGCGCCCTGTAGACTCTTGAGGCGACGGCAGCTCTGTTGCACCGTAAAAACTCGCTTAAAACCCGCCCAAAAGCTTGCGCCGCCTCCGTTTCGGGTCTAAGCTATAACCATGAAGATCGAACTCCTTCTCGCGTCCCTGTTGCTGGTCCCCGTCCTGTCCCACGCGGAGGCCGACGACCAAGACCCCGACCAGCAGGAGTCCCAGATCGCCCCAGACGCCGTCCCCAACGCCGCCCCCAACATGGGTCCGGCGGAGACCTCCATCGCTCCTCTCCCGGAACTGCATCCCGACGCGCCCACCTTCTCGGGCTCGCGCAAATCCGCCGCCCGGACGGCCGCCACGGCCCCCGCCGGCGGCGTTTCCGCGCCCGCTTCCGGTCCGGCGTCCTCCGCGCAGATCCCCGCCCACCAGGGGTCGGCCGGCACCCCTCCAGGATACAGAGGCGGACCCATCGGTTCGACCTGGACTCCCGAGGACACCGGCATCCCCTTGCTGGACGACGAATACGCGAAGGGGGAGGCCAACAAGAAAGCCGGCGTCGACCAATGCCGGAAGAACGTCCAAAACGATATCGCCGCCGGCAAGCCCCGCGCCTTCACCGGAATGCCCACCGACGCCCAGGCCGCCCCCATCGCCGCCGAGGTCAACGCCGCCCATCTGGGCGACTGCATCTACAACGAGTACTTCAAAGAGATGATCGCCTGCGGCGGCACCGCGTCCGACATCATCGCCGCCTACTACCAGGCGTCCCAGCTGGAAGGAAGCTGCTACATGTTCACCACCGGCAGCCACAACTCGCTTCCCGCCTCCCAGGCCGCCGCGTTCTGCGGCGGCTACGACTTCGCGCCCATCCAGAAGTGCTACCGGGATCCGTACAACGGCATGCTCCTGCTGCCGCGCACCTTCGACCCCGCCGAGGCTCTCCGCCGTTCTTCGTTCGGCGCCGACAGCGTGGGCAATATCCCCGCCCCCGTCACCGCCGGCATCCCCGATCAGAACGTCCCCGGCCGAGACTACCACGACGTCCTGCGCACCCGCGTGGAATACTTCGACAGCATCAAGGCCGGCCTGACCGACGAAGGCTACGATCCCCAGCTGGTCTACTACATGATCATGTCCGCTCCCTGGACCTCGCCGGAAACGGCCGCCAGCATCCAGGCCAACATCATGGAGTCCGGCCAGAGCAACGGCCTCACCGGCGGCCATGCCGGCGTGCCCAAGGGCCGCACCCTCCAGCAGGTTCTCACCAACAACGGCGCCTACGGCCCCCGGTAGTCCCTCGGCCTTGACTTAGTCCCAGGACGCGGACATACTCCCGGGGTGCGAACCTGCGACTTCCTGATCGCGTTCTTCCTTATGGCCCCCAACGCCTGGGCCGGCCCGGCCGACGACGCCCTCGGCGCCGACTTGACCGGCCATTACCCCCAGGCCCTGCAGCTGGCCTTGCCCCCGGCGCGGGAGGGGAATTTCCTGGCCCAGTATCTCGTCGGCGGCCTGTACGAATCGGGACAGGCGGGCACGTTGAACAGGAAGATCGGCGATGAATGGGTCCAGAAAGCCATCGCCCAGGCCACCCCCGCGGCCATGGTCCATAACGATCCCCGCGGCCAATACGTCCTGGGACGCGTCTTCTGCGACGGTTACGTCCTGGCGGAGGATTTCGCCAAGTGCGCCTCTTGGAACCGCAAAGCCGCCGCCCAGGGCTACCCTCCCGCCATGGTCATCCTGGCCGGTCTGTACCGCCGGGGGTGGGGCGTCCCCAAGGATGAGCTGAAAGCCTCCGCCTTGTATCTGGCCGCCGCCCGGAAGGGGCTTCCCATCGCCCAATATCAGCTGGCCGACCGGTACCGCTACGGCTTGGGCGCTCCCCAGGACCCCAAGAGCGCCCAGTCGTGGCTGCTCAAGGCCGCGGAGCAGGACTACACCCCCGCCCAGTTCGTGCTGGCCATGATGTACGACTCCGGCGAGGCCGGCGCCCCCGATCCTAAGGCCGCCGCCCGCTGGTACCGCAAGGCCGCCGAGCTGGGCGACGGCGACGCCATGGCCGCCTTGGGCGACCTGTACGACGCCGGCCGCGGCGTTCCCGCCGATCCCGCGGCCGCCTTGATGTGGATCCGCAAATCCGCCGACGAGAAGGGGATGGCCCTGGGCCAATACTATCTGGGGCGGCTCTACGAGAAAGGCCGCGGCGTCGAGGTGGACTTCAATGAAGCCGCCAAGTGGTACCACATGGCCGCCGACCGCGGCTATCCCGACGCCCAGTATGCCCTCGGGGTGATGAGTTATGAAGGCCGGGGCGCCTTCAAGGACCTGAGCTTGGCGGCCAAATGGTTCCGCAAGGCCGCCGACAACGGCCAGCCCCAGGCGAAGGAGAGGCTCATACAGCTCCAAGCCCGGACCGGCACCCGTTGAGCCGCTCTTGCTTTTGTACGGCAGTAGGGCTACTCTGGTCCGGGTCCGGATTCGTTGAAACTTTTGAAGGGGTTCGGTGTTAGATGAATAGAACGATAATGCGAAATTGCCGCTTGGGCCGTTCATGACTCTCAAGGAATTTGAGAGCTTCATTTTGGAGCATCAAAACATGGTCTACACCACGGCTCTCCGGCTGCTCGGTAGTTCCGCCGAGGCCGAGGATATGGCTCAGGAGGCCTTCGTGAAGGCCTTCGTGCGCCGGGGTGATTTCAAGCCGGGCGACAACCCCGGCGGTTGGATGCGGACTGTGGTGACGAATTTGTGCCTCAATCACCTGCAGCGCCATCGAAAACGCTGGCGCCTGTTCAGCGAGTTGGAAACCGCGGACGGACACGGCATCGAGGAGACCGTCCCGGTGTACGATCTCGCTCCCCTGGACGGGGGGCGAAGCGCCGCCCTGGACGCGGCCCTCGTCACGCTGCCCGAAGCCCAGCGCGTGCCGTTGGTGCTCTTTCACTTCGAGGATTTGTCTTACGAGGACATCGCTCAGAAGCTGAGCGTTTCCATCGGGAAGGTCAAAACCGATATTCATCGCGGACGCCAGGCCCTGCGGCGCGCCATCGGGGAGGAAAAGTCATGAACGAAGAAGAGAAGGACGCGAAGCTTCATCGTGAACTGAAATCCCTGCCTTTGCGGAAGGCGCCCGAGACCTTGCTTCAGCGCCTGCTGGCCGATCCGTCCGGCTGGATGAAATCCGCCCCGGCCCGCGTCGGGGCGCCCCAGGCGAAAGCCGACAGCATCATCGCGCCGGCCGCCGCGCTGCTTTTTTTGAAGAGGCATCCGGTCCTGGCGGTTTCCGGGGGCGTCGTCATGGTCAGCGCCCTCGTGTTCGTGCCCTTTATTTCCCGCGACGCGTCCGAGTCTTCCATGAACCAACCGTCGCTGGAGGCTCCCGAGTCCGCCGCGACCGGCCGGTCCGTCGTTTTCAATTCGCTGACGCCTCCCGTCGAAAACGTGCCCGGGCAGCGCCTCAGCCTGCTTCAAGTGATCCGCCGCGCTCTTTCCCTGCGCGGGGGCGGTTCGGAGTCCGTGGCTTCCTTTCACGCGCCGGCCAATGGCGGCGTGCGCCCCTTCGACCCCGACGCGCTCAAGGCGCGTGGCGCGAAGGACTTCAATCGTCTCGCCGGCGCCAAATTTCCGGGCCCGACGCGAAACGCCGGTTCCGGAGGTTCGAATCCGGTGTCCGGGTCGGTGGCCGCCACCCCCGGCATGATTCGGGCCCAGTCGTCGGCGTTCGCGTCCAACAAGGGCGGCGTCGCCGCGGGCGGCAGGGCTTTTTCCGATAATAAAATAGCCGGCTCCGGCTCCGGCGGAGGAGCGTCCGGCGGAAGCCAGGTCCCGGTGTACGGCGCGGGTCCGGGCGAGGGCGTGGGCGGCGGTCTCCTGTCTCCCGGGGCTCCGATCGGCATCGCGGAGCCGAGCGTGCCGGCGTCAGGCGGCGGCCAAGCCGCCAACGCCGTCGCCAAAGCCGCGTACCAGCCGACGCCCACCGGCGGAACGGCGACAGTTCCGGCCGGCGGCGCCGGATCGTCCGGCGGCACGACGACTTCCGCGCCCTCGGATTCGACCGCTTACGGATGCCCGGCCAACACCGTCGACGCGTTGAGCCGCAGCGGTTCGCGCTCTCCCGCGGCCCCCGGCTCGAATCTCTCGCGAATTCCCGTGAAGGTGGACGGTGGAAGTTCTCAGGTCACGGTTCTGCCATTCGTGATGGGCGATAAATTCACCGCGTCGACCTACGAGGCCCCGGGCGGGGGCGGACCGAAGGTGATCATGGTTTCGGACGAGCCGTGCGGCCAGCCGGTGACGAGTTATGCGTACTGGCCGCGGGCGGTGGATCTCATGACGGGGCAGAGCAAGGAATACCTCGCTTCCTTGAATCCGGCGGCGAGAGCTCAAGCCCTCCAGGCGACGCCGTTGGTTCTGGACGCGGGCAAAACCTATTACCTCGTGATCTACCAGGGGACCGAGGACAGCATCCCCGCCACGGCCGATGCCCGCGCGACGACGCTCAAGTCCATGGTCTGCGCGGCGCCTTCGACCTCCAACTGCAATTTCGGGATCAACTGGCAGTCCTCGGCCGGGTCCGCGCCGTCCGTCCAAGGCCACTAAGCGTCGGAGCAAGGCCTCTAAGAGGAGAATGACATGAAAATCTGGATGGGACTGGTCGCCGCCGCCCTCTTCGTCGCCGCCGTCGTGCCGCCCATCGCCGCCGCGGAGGAGGTCACGGATCAGCAGATTCAGGATTTCGTCAAGACGCACAACGAGCAGGAAATCCTCGCCGCGATGAACCAATACGGCGTGACCGCGGATCGGCTGGCGCACGTTCTCGGCATTTCCGCCGATGCGCTCAACGCCGACGCGGCGAAGGCGGGCATATCGCAGCAGGCCGTCAATGAAGCGGGAACGGGACACACCATTTTGCCCAATCCGACGGACACGACCATCACGATCAACGGGAAGGTCTACACCGCCCAGCAGATCAAGGACTTCTACGCCCAGGGCGGAGACGATGCCGTATTCGTCCAAGGAAACGGGATAACGGATCCCGTGCAAGCGCGGGACTTCATCCTCAAAGCCCGGGCCATCGGAGGCGTCGATCTCACGGGCGATGCGGGCTTGCAGCATTATTTCGCCCTGTACTCGAAATCGACCCCGAACGGGGCGCACGCTCACGACTACGCCGGCTGGCTGAATGACCAGCAGCCGGCCGTGCAGAACGCGATGCGTGCCGGCGCCTATACCGGAGCCTCGTATGACCCCGCGGACTACGACTTCGGCGGGATATTCGGTCCGGATCGCCAGGGCGTCGCAGGCACTGCCGCCAAGACGCCGGCGCCGGCGACGACGGCGGGAAGCCCTTCGGGCGCGAACGGAACGGCGCCGGCGGCGGTCACGGATCAGCAGATCCGGGATTACGCCAACACCCACACCGAGAAGGAGACCCTCGCCGCGATGAATCAGTACGGCGTGTCGGCGGATCGGTTGGCGGGCGCTCTCAACATTTCTCGCGACGAACTCGACGCCAAGGCGGCGAAGGCGGGGATATCGAAAGACGACCTCGCCAACGCGGGAATCGGACCCACGTATGCCGTAAGCCCCAATGCCGCGGGCGGCAATGCGCAGGGCGGCTCTAACGGCATGCCCACCGGGACGCTGAAGACGCAAGGCGGACAGAGCGTGACCCATGCGCAGCTGGTGCAGTTTATGGCGACCAAACCAACCGATCAACAAATACTCGCTCAGGCCAGCAAGTGGGGCATGAGCATGGGTGATGTGAACACGGCGCTGAATAACCTGGGGTTGTTGTTCAACAACGGCAACCCGACCTCCGTCCAGATGAACGACCCCGTTAATGGGTCGATTTACAATCGATTGTCGAATGAGGTCTACAGGGGAGATCTGGGTTATGGCGCCAATTTAGACACCTCGGGGGGCGGGCCTAATATAAATACCCTAATAACCGCAGGCAATGGTCACACGTGGATAGATGACGGGAATGGCAGCGGTCATTGGCAGACGTATGGCAGCGGGACGACGGTGCCGACGACGGCCGCGACGACGACTCCGACGACGACCCCGACGGTGACCCCGACGACGATTCCGACGACGACCCCCGCGACGGCCGCCACCACGAACCCGAATGGATCCGGGGGGACCAATGGCTCTCAGGGCGCGCAGGGAATTCCGGCTCCGAAGGCGTTGTCGAGCGAGAGTGATCCCGGCGTCGCCGCCCCCGGTGCCCCCGCGGCGCCGGGCGGGCTCAGCCTTTCGACCTCGACCGCCACGGCTTCGTCCTCGGACAAAGCGGCGGCCGATGCTCCGTCGACCGCGAGGGGCTACCAGGTCGGAAGGAGTATCACGTCGGGGAAGCTTGGGCGCCGAAAGGCTCTCGGCAAGAAAGTGCATCGCGCGCAAGACCGGGCGATCATGCCGGCCGCGCCGGCCGCTCCCTGAGCGCCCCGATAAGAAGCCATTGAAACTTCACCGAGGTTTCCGTGTTAGATAAGTAGGCGGGACAGACTTCGAGGCGGTCGCTGTTAGGGTTCAAGAGGAAATTTATATGACCGACTCTCATTCGAACGGCCCGTGGGGTTTCTTGAAAAAGCCCTCGGTCGTGGCCGGTCTCGTGGCCGCGGCGGGCGCGCTCTTTTTGGCTCCCATCATTCCCTACGACGCCCCCGCCGATCTGACTCTCACGGAAGGCCCGGTGCTGCCGGGGATTCCGTCCTCGCCGGCGCCGACTCGTCCTCAAGCGGCGCCGGCCGGGCGCATCAGCGTCGCGCAAGCCTTCGGCCGCGCCATGGGATTCGGCGCCGCTCGACCGGCGCCCATTCCCGCCGTCAACGCCCTGGCGCCGCTGGCGAAGCCCGTCGTGAGCGCGCCCCCGGATCACTCCTCTCTGAAGGCTCGCGCCGCGCAGCAATTCAACAAGCTTCTGTCCAAGTTCGCCGCGTCGAGCGGCGGCGGCGGGGCGCCGGGCGCGGCTAATTCCCAGCCCGCCGGCTCGCGCGCCGGCCGGACGCAATCGACGCAGATCTTCGCGGCCCGCGGCGACGGGAGCGACGCTCGCGCCATCGGCTCCGTCGGCGCGTCGTCGTCCAAGGTCAAGTCGATCGGCGGCGATCCGGCGGTCGCCTATAATATCTCCACCGATGGCGTCGGCGGGGGGGTGCAGTCTTCGGGTGGTCCGATCGGAATCAAGGACACGAAGTCGCCCGGGGCCGGCGGAACCGTCGCGCAATCACCGCCCCCCACGAACGCCTACCCGGTCCACGGCGCCGACGGCGGGCCCATGCCCGCCTCGCCTACGATCGTTCCGACGGCGGGCCCGGCCGCGCCCGCGGGGGGCACGGGCGTTCCGCCCGCGTCCGCGCCGCCGACGTCCGCGCCGTCTCTCGACGCCGCGAAGGCTTATGTGTCCAACTATTCGACCGGGCCGTGGACCACGCCCAACGGCACGGTGTGCAGTTCGTTGAAGGTGTATTCGCGCACCACCGGCGTGGATCAGGCCCACCCGCCAAAGGGGTGCGCTTCTCCGGCGGCGTCCAATTCCTGCTTGAACGCCGCGAATCATCGCGATTTCCTTCCGGCCGAATGGGTCGACGCCACGACGATTCAAACCATCGTGAACGGATCCGATTATCCGTTGGGGAAGTACGATTACTATCTCAGTCTCTCCGCGACCAACGTGAAGAAGATCGGGACCATCTCCTTGGTCTCCTGCACCCCGACCCCGGCATCGTCGGGGTGCCAGTGGACTTCGCATCAGGCGGTCATCGGGCCCTGCACCAGCAACTACCCTCCGGACTCCGCCTGCAATCCGAGAACGGCGAATTCCACGGCGACCGGGCCGACCTGCGGCGGCGGAGTGGTGGTGCAGGAGACCTGCGTCTGCCCGGGCGGGCCCCAGCCCGCCGCGCCTCCGCCGCCCCCTCAGGGCGCCTACGGCGCTCCGGTGCAGACCGGAACCGGCTTCGCGTGGTCGTTCATCGCCCCGAAAGGCGAGCCCGTGGACGTCGGAAGAGGGTGCGAGGTCGGACAGGATTACAATTACGCGGTCGCCGGGGCTTCGACGATGAAGCTGTGCAGCGAGGTGAACGCGGCCGACGATTACGGCACCGGGAAGCCCGCGATGTGCCCCGCCGTCGCCGTGACGAACTACACCCAATACTGCCGCTAGGTCCGGACTGGCCGTTTGCGGGTCTGGGGGCTATACTTCGGGCGATATGAGGAGTGCAGCCATCGCCGTCCTGGCCGTGTGGTGCGCCGCCGCCGCGGCCGCTGCGGGCCAGGTCGTCGTTTCCATCCCTGACGTTCCCATGCCCGTGGCGGCGCCGCCTGCCGCGCTACAGTTGCGCGCGGATTTGATCGCCCTGTCCGTGCCGACGACTATGGCCCTGCCGCCCGCCGCCGTTCCCCTGTCGCCCGCGGCTTGGTCCAGCGTCCAGGCGGTCCTGGCTCCTGCCCCCGCCGATCCGGCCGCCGTCCTGCCCCACGCCGCGACGCCGGCCGCGCCGGCCGCCGTCAAGGAACAGCGCGCCGCCGCCCTGGCGCGCCTGGAGGTCGCCGGGCAGGTGCTGGGGGGAATGAAGCCGGGAGAGTTCGCCGCTCTGCCGGAAGCGGCGCAGCGCGAAGCTTTGGACAAGCTCTGGGACGGTTGGCGCAGCCGCGGCCTGGTCTCCGAACCCGCGGAGAAAACCGGCGGCGATGCGGGCCGCCGGCTGGACGCGCTGATCCTGGAAGGAGTGGACGATAAGTCGCTGACCTTCGCCAACAAGAGCATCTTCCTGGGCGTCGGCGTTCTGGGCTATCCGCTGGAGGACGCCGTGTGGCTGTCCCGCACCCGCATCCGCGACGCCCTGGACGAAAACAATCTGCGCTATCCCGAAGGCCAGCGCTGGATGACCGACGACGGCACACCCGAGTTCCTGGGTCAAAGCGCGGGCGCCCAGAAGCTGGTGGACGACTGGGGCGCCGCCACGACCTTGGGAGCGCAGATCGTGCGGCAGGTCGAAGCGGGCTCGAAGGATCTGCCGAAAAGTTCCGTTGCCACCCCAGCCGCCGCCGCCGCTTTCGCGGACATCGCCGCGGACCTGGCGAAGGCCGGAGACAAGGAGGCCTTGGAGTATTTGTCCGGCCGCGATCCCACCTTCTCCGCGTTCTTATTGGATGTCCGCAAGCCCGGCTATTATCTTTACAACGGAGATAAAGGCGCCGTCGCCCGCATTCTGGCCACGCCCGCCGCGCGGCGCTTGGGCCTGCGCCGCGTGGAGCACGGCGACGAGGGCTCGGTGGTCCCGTCGAGCTATATCTATCGGTCCGCCCGCGTGGCCGAGCGCCTGCGGGAGGCCTCCCGCGAGACCGACACGAACGACACCGCCGACATCCGTCGACGTTTGCAGGCCTACGCGGAGCGCGCCGCGCCGCTGGCCGAGCCGGGGCCAAGCGCGGGGGCATCCGCGTATAAGTTCGTGGAAGCCGAGTTCCTTCCCGGCTCGGCGTTGGACAGCGCCGCGAACGTGATGCCCGCGCAAGCCGGCGGCGCCGCGGGCCGCAGCGATATCCCCCTGCCTTTGAGCGTCATACGGCAGAGGCTGGCGTCCGGCGAGCGCCATCCGCTGGTGGAGGAAGCGCGCTGGAATGCGCTCGCTCTGATCCTGAGGGGGAATCCGGAGTTGGCGGCCGTTCCCGGCGCGAAGCAGCTGCGCCTCGTCGCCCAGCCCTACCAGACCCGCGGCAAGCGCGTGGCGCGCATGACGGACGGGAGCGCCGCCATGATCCAGCTTTCCGCCCTGGACGAGCTGGCGCGCATGAAGCCTGGTTCTGACCAGCAGACGCGAGAGCTGCGCTTTCTGTCGGCGGCCCTTCAGGCCGCTTTGCGCTGAGCGGCGTCCCGGAATTGGCGGCGGATGCGCTCCACTTCCCGTCGGTTCTTGATCAGCGCCCGCACGCAGTCGCGGTCCAGCCGGGTCCTGCTCAGGGTCCGGAGCATGTCGAAGGCCCGGTCCGTCGACCACGCCTTCTTGTACGGCCGCGCGCTGGTCAAGGCGTCGAACACGTCGGCCACCGCCACGATCCGGGCCTCGATGGAGATCTTCCTGCCCCGCAGGTGGTCGGGATAGCCGGAGCCGTCCAGGGCTTCGTGGTGGTGCTTGGCGATCTCCTTGAGCGCGTTCGCGCGCGCCGGGGACCCCGGCCCGAAATCTCGGATGATGGCGTCGATGATCCTCCGGCCCTTGGTGGTGTGCGTCTGCATGAGGCGGCGCTCGGAGTTCGTGAGCGCCCCCGGCTTGAGCAGCACCCGGTCCGGTATCCCGATCTTGCCCACGTCGTGCAGCGGCGCGAAGTCCTCGATGTACTGGACCCGCTCGTCGTCGAACCCGCGGCGCTTCGAGCGCGCGAACTCCTGGGCGATCACGCGGGCGTAGCGCGCCATCCGGTCCAGGTGGTTCCCCGTTTCCAGGTCGCGCAGATGGACCATGCCGCTGGCGGTGCGCAGGGCCGCGCGCAGCATTTCCGCGGAGCGCACGCGCGCCGTGGCCGTGTTCGCGGCCGCCTGCGCGAAGAGCTCCAGCTGCGGCAGGTCCCGGGGGGCGAACGCGTTCTTGCGCCGTGAGTTCATGAAAACGAATCCCTGCACCGTTCCTTCCACCACGATCGGAAAGGCGGCCCCCGACTTGAACCCGGCGGCGCGGATGCTCTTCGTGTGCTTCCGGACGCCTTTGGCGAAGAGGTCCAGGTCGTTGACCACGCGGATGCGCCGGGAGCGGAACACCCGCCGCAGGGACGCCGCCTCGTCCAGGCGCGCCTCGTAGGACACCAGTGGCGTCGGCCGGTCGCCGTGGGAGAGGAAGGTCCCGGCCATGCCGGTTTTGGCGTCGTAAAGGGCCACCGCGATCCTCGCGACGGCCGGGAAGAAGCGTTTCAGGACCGCGTGGAGGGCGGCCAGCTTTCGCGCGTCGGAGGCCCGCGATCCCAGGCGGGCGAGAACGGGGGGGCGAAAATAGAGATTCTTCGTCATGCTCTTCGAGGACGGCCGCAACGGACCGGCCGGACGAAAAAAAAGCCCGCTCCCCTTCCGGAGAGCGGGCTTCCCTTTTGAAGCGTTAAGCCGCGGGAGCGTCCGCCTTGAAGACCTGGACCATCTTCAGCGCCACCAGGTCCATGTCCGCGATCGTGCCTTTCTGCGCCTTGGCCACCGCCTTCATGTTCAGGCTCTCGGTCAGGCCCATGGTCTCGATGTCCGCGCAGCCCGCCACCAGGCGCAGGCCCTCGGAGGCCACCCAGGACGCCGTCTGCGCCGCGTGGATGCGGCTCATCGCCCGCCAGGTCTCCTGATCGAAGACGATGCCCTCGGACAGCTGGTCCTTGGCCGCCTCGCGGCAGAACGACGCCGCCGTCTCCACGTAGGACATCAGCTCGCCCAGCTTCATGTGCGCGAACTGGTTGCTGGTCAGCTTCTGGTCGTAGCAGGACTTCAGGACCGCGGACAGGGCCCGCGCCGCCGTGGCCGTCGCCGAGGCTCCCACGTCCGGCCCCTTCGCGTGCAGGGCGTCCATCTCCGCGGCCACCTTGTCGTAGTAGTGTCCGTCCGCGTTGATGTTGTCCTGCCAGCGCTGACGGAACGTGGTCAGCAGAAGGATCTCGCTGGTGCCCTCGTAGATGCAGGTGATCTTGATGTCGCGCTTGATCTTCTCCACCGGGAACTCGCGCACGTAGCCGTTGCCGCCGTACGCCTGGATGGCGCAGTCGGCCGCGGTGTTCGCCGTCTCCGAGGCCATGTACTTGGCGATGGCCCCTTCGGTCTGCAGGCCGTCCTCGCCGCCGTCGATGCGGCGCGCGATCTCCTCGACGAACGCGCGGCAGGCTTCGAGACGCGCCATGAACGGCACGATCAGCTTGTGCGTGAAGCCCTGCTTCGTGTTGAGCGGCTGGCCGCCCACCATGCGCTGCTGGCTGTAGCGGATGGCGTGCTCCAGCGCCATCCAGCCGCCGCCGAGGGCCATGGCCGCCACCATCAGGCGCGTGTAGCCGAACACCGCCTGCGCCTGGCGCAGGCCCTTGCCTTCCACTTCGCCGATCAGGTTCTCGAGAGGCACGTACACGTCCACCATGTTGACCGGGGTGGTGTCGCTGAGACGGATGCCGTGCTTGTCCTCGTGCTTGTCGGAGGATAGCCCCTTGGTCCCGCGCTCCACCACGAACCACGACACGCCCTTCGGCGCGCGCGCCAGGATGGTGTACACGCCGGCCACGCCGCCGTTGGTGATCCACATCTTCCCGCCGTTGAGCTTGTAGCCGACGACCTTGTCGCCTTCCATCACGCGCTCGGCCTTCGTCTTGAGGTGGAGGAGGTCGCTGCCGGCCGCCGCTTCCGTGGCGCCGTAGGCCACCAGGCAGCTGTCCGTGGCGATCTTCGTGATCCACTTGTCCTTCTGCGCCTCGGTGCCGCCCACGAAGATGGGGTCCATCCCCAGGAACGTGGCGAACACGGAGGTGCAGATGCCCAGGTCGTAGCGCGCGATCAGCTCGCAGGCGCGGTAGATGTCGTAGGAGTTGCCGCCCAGGCCGCCGTATTTCTGGGGGATCATCAGGAGGTTGACCGCGACCTGGTTGGGGTCGTACAGCTCCTTCATGATCTCGGTGGGAAACTTGTTTTCCTTGTCGAACTCGATGAGCTGGGAATGCTTGAGCTTCTTCTCGCCGTACTCGCGGATGGTGTCCAGCACCATCTTCCGCGTCTCCGCGTCCAGACCGACCATTCCCATGCTTTCAGCGACGCCGCTCATGATGTTACCTCGCTCCCGAAATGTCGTTCACGATGTGGCTAGCAACGAATGCGCCATAATCCGCGCGACGGGCGGCCTCGGCCCATTATATCTCCGTTGGGAGCGAATGGGAACAAAAAGGGGGGGGCGAGAGCGGAGGGCCCGTCGCACGGGCCCTCCGTAGCGCTTCGATCGCCGGACGGCTAAGGCTTTATGTCGTCGGCGGGCTTGACCGGCTCCGCGGCGGGCGCCTGACCCGTTCCCTTTCCCGGGCCCATGCCCCGGCCTTTTCCCCGGCCCTGGCCGCGCATTCCCTTGCCCCGGCCCATCATCGGACACATGTCGCCCATCATCGGGGATCCGTCCTTGCCCATGGGGCATTGGGCGACGAGCGCGTCGTGGCACTCCTTGACCGGCTTTCCGGCCTTCAGGCACTCGGCCGCCTGCTTGTGCGCCTCGGCCATTTTCTCGTGCATCGCGACCATCTTCTGCCGGTCGGCGGCGTCGTCGGGAGCGGCTTTGTCGACCGCGAGCGCGACGGCGGCCGCGCCGAGCGCGACGCACAAGGACAGCATCATCGTTTTGATTTTCATGAGACAACCTCCGTAAGTCTAATGTTCGTCAAAGCATCAGGAGGCCGAAATGATGGAGCCGTCCGTGCCTCGAGATGCCGAGAAGCGACGGAACGGCCATCGACCAGGCCTCGTCTCTAGGCGGGGATTGCCGCCGTGAACGAGAACAGAGCGCCCCGGACCCGGGTTGCGGCTAAGCGCCCGGTTCGGCTTGGGAAGCCCGGGAAGGCGTCGCGAGCGCGAGGCTGATCCAGACCGCGACGCTGAAGTACAATGTCATCCAAGGCATCTCCGCGCGCCAATCCTGCCATTGGCGCGTCACGACCCAGCGGGTGGCCAGGTCGTGAAGGCCGGCGGAGACGGACAGGTAGGCGCGTCCCGCGGCCCGGTCGGCTTGCCAGCGCGTCAGGTACATGGGGATGTCCACCGCCGCCATGAAGAGTAGATAGCCCGGGCCGGCCACGAACGGGATGGTCAGCAGGCGCCGCGAGCGCGCGTCGCAGCGCGGCCACAGCGCGGCGCAGCCGAGGAGAAGCAGCGCGGCCGCCGTCGCCCACAGCGACTCCTCGCAGGAATTCCCCAGGTAGTTCGTCGTCAGCACGGCGTACCAGGAGCAGGTCTCCGCCACGACGATGATCGGAACGATCAGCCGGGACAGGGCCAGGGAAAAAGTGGCGCCGTTCCTTTCCGCCAGCCGGCGCAGGTGCAGGGCCATCTGCGCCATGAAGCACAGCTCCGCCACCGTCGCCACCGACCGGCCGACCAGCACGCTCGAAAGCCAAGAGTCGTAGAGGCAGATCCGTTGGACGTCGGCGCGGGGAAGGAAGGATCGGAACGCGCAGCCGAACACGAATCCGGCCGACAGGATCAACTGGCGGCGCCACCAGGCCTTCTCGGCCGGGTCAGGATAATCACGCCGCGCGTGCGCCGACGCGGAAAGCCCCCACGCCGCCATGTTGACGAGGGCGATCGCCGAGAGCGCGCGCCACCAGATCAGCACGCCCATGTCGGACGGCACGGCTTAGGGGGCGGCGCGCTCGCAGGTCAGTTCCACGTCGCTGGAGGAGCTCCACTCGCCGTCGTAGGAGCAGTAGTGCAGGTTCGCGGCGAACTTCGCCGCGGCGGAATCCAGGTCCTGCGGGCGGATCTGGAGGATGTCCTGGTCCCAGGCGTGCGGCGGCGTCACCTCGAAGTTGAGCGCCGCGGACAGGGCGTAGCGCGTGGTCCCGCAACGGTCGTCCACGAAGGGCTTGGACGCGTCGATGAGCGGGCTGTGGCCGCTCCAGGAGTTCTCCAAAGTCTTTCGGTCGGCGCTCAGCGTCCCGGTCAACACGGCGCGGCCGTCCGCGGAGCGGCAGGTCAGCGACACGCCGGGCTTGGGTGCCGCGGCGGGCGCCGGGAGCGTCTGCGCGGGCCGCAGGGTGACCGCGGCGAGGCGGACCTTCGTCGCGGCGACGACGGTCCGGATCTGCGCCTCGGCGGTGGAGAGGTCGGCCGGGGTTTGCGCCAGGACGGGAACGGACAGCAGGATGAAGAGAGCGGAGTTCAGCGTGCGCATGGGATTGCCTCCAGAGCGATGTGCGGCGATTTTATTTTACCGCGGAATCCGGCGCGGGCCGTGACGCGCGCGTGACGGGGAGCCGAGATAAAGGGCCCGTGCGGCGTTGGGTCTTCGACCCTAGGTTTCCGGTCTTTCGATGCGCGTGATGCGCGCTTCGTGGTCGTCCAGCCGCTTCTGGTGGGCCATGTACGCGTCGCTTTGAAGCGCGCGGTCGCGCCGAGCGGCTTGGATGTCGGCCGTGAAATCGTCGAGCTGATTTTTGATGCCGTTCAGGTCTAGCTTTGTGGCTATTTCCGTGGCCATTCGTCCGGAGATGTCGTCGACTTTCCCCTCGAGGCGGATCAGCGTCGAGACGATGCGCCGGGTCGTTCCGCGCACGTCGGTCATGTCCGTCTTCACCTGCTCGATGTCCTTCTTCATCGCTTCGATCATTATATTCCCGGGTCTTCGGAGCCACAAGGGCCCAAAGTCCCACGATATATACGAAGCGACCCCTGAAAAAGTTCCCTTGAAGGTGCCCGTCGTGCTCGTAGTCGGTGTGGTCGCCGTGCTTCACGGCCTTATGCCCGCAGGTCGCGTGGTGCCGGTGTTCGTGGCCCCGATGGGGCCTACAAGGCCGGTTCTGGACGCGCTCGCCGGTGTCGCTGTGTTTCACGTTCGATCTCCACTTGGTCCGGCGCGTCGGGAGCCTCCTGCACCTCCGTCTCCGCGCCGGTCTTCGGCTCCGTCTCCTCCGCTTCCGTCGCGCCGGGATCGATCGGGTCCGAACCCTTGGCGGGGCGCTTCTTCGGGTCCGCGGTGTTCATGGACCATAGGATAGGCGCCGGCGGCCGGCGCGTCTATTGGGAGAATTACTGAGGGGGCCGGGGTGCGGACGCCTCCTGGATCAGCGCCGCGACGGCCTCGTCGGCGGCGCGCGCGGCTTCGTCCCCGGCCGCGTTGCTGACGGCCAGCACCGCCAGGTCGCGCTCCGGCGCCAGCCAGGCGACCGCGTAGTTCATCGTGTTGCTTCCGGCGTGATTGAGCGCGACGCCGGCGGGCCCGGCCCAGCCGCGGCTTATCCTGATCCAGCCGCCCGCGGTGTACTCCTGGCCGGGGACCGCGGCTTGCAGTTGAATGAAGGAGTCGGGCTTGAGGATGGGCGTGGGCCGGCGGTTGTAGCCGTCCATCTGGAATTTAAGGAACCGGGCCCAGCCGGCCATGGAGCAGTGCACCGTGCCGGCCGGGCCCAAGGACGGCGGGTTGTCGGCGTGGAGGCCGGGCGCCCGCGCCTCCCACCCCCGCGCCGTCTTCACGTGCCCCCACGGCTGGTCGGGCGCCTTCGCCGCCGCGTTTCCCGCCGCGCCGAAACCGCAGTCCATCCTCAACGGGGCGAACAGCTCCCTCCGGATCAACTGCTCCCAGGGCTCGTCGGAGATTCTTTCCAGGACGGCGCCGGCGATCATGTAGTTCGCGTTGCTGTATTCGAAGCGGCTGCCGGGCGGATAGGCGGGCGGCGCCGACAGGACCGCCTCCGTGAGCAACTCGCGCCCGGCGCGCGGGTCGAGGTTCTCCTCCCAGAGCTTCGCCCAGAGGCGCCCGCCGTCGAAGTTGACGACGTCGCCGGTGATGCCGGAGCGCTGGGCCGTGAGCATCTCCACTGTGACCTTCTTGTACGCCGCGTCCATGTCCAGATCGGGGAAAAGCTCCCCCAGCGTCGAATCCCAGCGCAGGCGGCCTCTCTGGACGAACAGCGCCAGCAAAGTCGCCGTCATGGCCTTGGTGTTCGAGCCCAGGTGAAACTGATCCGTTTTCGCGGCCGGGGTCTGATCCCCGTTCTTGCGGTAGCCGCTGATCCGGACCGTCACCGACCCGCGGTCGACGACGGCGGCGCCCAACGCCGGAAGGCCGTGCTTCACGCGCAGCTCCTCCAGCCAGTGCGCGGCGGCGTTGGCGTCGCTCATGGGCGCGAAGAGGAGCGCGAACAGGAGGGCGCGCATAAACCGGTCAAGACCCGTGACGTTCCGGCAGATCGAAGTAGAACGTCGTGCCCGCGTCTTCGGACGTGTCGAACCCGATGGTCCCGCCGTGCTTCTCCACGATGGCTTTGGAGATGGCCAGCCCCAGGCCGGAGCCGCCCTTCAGGTGGCCCTGCGCCTGGGCGAACTTGCCGAAGATCTGGGAGCGGAAGTCCTCCGGGATGCCGGGGCCCTGGTCGGACACGCCGACGCGGATTCCGCCGCCGACGCGGGTCACCGAGACGCGCACGGCGTCTCCGGATTTGGAGAACTTCACCGCGTTGGAGATCAGGTTGGTCAGCACCTGCATCAGGCGGTCGGCGTCGCCGTTCACCCTGGCGCCGGGCGCCAGGTCGCCGGTCTCCAGGGTCACGCCCACTCGCGCGCCCAGCGGACGGTTGGCTTCCAGCGCGTGCTCGACCAGCCCGGACAGGTCCAGCGGCTTGAGCCTCATGGCCGCGCCGCCGGACTCCAGCTTCGAGATGTCGAGGTAGGCGTTGACCAGGGCCAGCATGCGCTGGCTGTTGGTGAGCGCGGTCTTCACCATGCGGCGCGCGTGCTCCGGCAGGGCGGCGGCATCGCGCTCCACCAGCTCCAGGGCCATCAGGATGACCATCAGCGGGCTGCGCATCTCGTGGTTGGCGATGTCCAGCAGCTCGTCCTTCATCTTCTCCGCGCGCTTGCGCTCCGTGATGTCGTGGAAGATGGCGCGCACGTACCAGGGCTTGCCGTCCTTGAAGCGGTAGCTGAGGCAGCCGTCCACGAAGATCTGGCCGCCGTCCTTGGCCACGAAGATCCGCTCCACGTTGCGCAGGGTTTCTCCGGCCAGCAGCCTCGCGTCGTTGGCCTTCACCTCCGCGCGGTGCTGGGGGTGGAGGATGTCGTGGGCGTTCATGCGGCGCACGTCGTTTTCGTTGTAGCCCAGCTTGTCGCGCCAGGCGCGGTTCACGTAGAGGATGCGGCCGCCGTCCAAAGTGGCCAGCACCACGATGTCGTCGATGTTCTCGAGCAGGTCCTCTAGCGACGCCTCGTTGCGGCCGATGAGGTCTTGGAGCGAGCGGTCGTCGGGCGGGGGGCCGTCGGCGGTCATCTGGGGGAGTATGCGCCAACGCCCGGGCCTCCGTCAAGACCGGAGGATCAGCGCAGGAATCCCGGCGCCACGTTGGGGACGTCGGTGGAGGGGATGATGCCGACGCCGTCGGGCGGCAACGGCGCGGGGGTGGGAGTGAAC
>JBIOJO010000036.1:0-40286 GCA_044450965.1 Elusimicrobiota bacterium
GATCCGGGGACAACGGGGGCGGCGATGAGACAGCCGCGACCGGATCCGGGGACAACGGGGGCGGCGATGAGACAGCCGCGACCGGATCCGGGGACAACGGGGGCGGCGACCAGACGGCCGCGACCGGGTCCGGCGATAACGGGGGCGGCGACCAGACGGCCGCGACCGGGTCCGGCGACAATGGGGGCGGCGACCAGACGCCCGCGACCGGGTCCGGCGACAATGGGGGCGGCGATCAGCCTCCCGCGACTCCGCCCGCCGGCGGCGACCAGTTGACCCCGCCCATGCCGACGGACGGCCCGGCAGTTCCGCCGACTCCGCCGGCCGGCGGCGACCAACTGACCCCGCCCATGCCGACCGACGGTCCCGCCACGCCCCCCGCTCCTACGGACGGAGGGAATATTCCCGCGCCTCCGCCGGCCCCTCCGGCCCCGCCGGCGCCTCCGGCTCCGCCCGCCGATCCGTTGACGGGTACTCCCGTGACCGATTCGGGAACCACGGATCCGACGCCTAACGGCGACAGCCAATACAATCTGACATGGGGCCAGACTTCCGGGCCCGCGGCCGGCGAGCAGTTGACCCCGCCGATGCCGACCGACGGACCCGGCGCGACGCCCACCCCCCCGCCGGCTCCCGCCGAGTCGGGCGCGGCAGGTCCGGCCGATCAGACCGCGGGCGGGACCGGCGACGGCTCCGGCGCGGGCGGCAACACCTGTTTCTTCGGCATCTGCAACAACGCGACGCTCGGTCCCGACGACGGCGACGCGTGGGGCGGCGCCACAGGCGCTCCGCCGCAGCTTCCCTTGATCCCGTTCCCGGGCCAGGGAAGCAATCCCGGTCCGGACGACCCCGTCGTCGTGAACGGGGGGACGGCGGACTCGGGCGACGGGAACACGGTTCCCGACACCGCGCCGGCGCCCGCGCCGGATTCCCCGGACGACGATTACGTACAAATCCCGGATCAAGATCTCCCGACCGCTCCCGACGACGGGTCCGGTCAGACGGCCACCGCGCCGCTGCCCCCGGTGGAGATTCCGGACGCGCCTCCCGCGCCGCCTCAGCCGCCAGTTCAGAAATTGACGGCCGGAGTTTGCGACACGTCCGCCGACGGAGTCGTCGCCTGCCAGCTGGATTCAGGAACCACGATCAGCAAGAAGTTCGGAAAGTCCGGCGCGGTCCGCCGCAAATCGGGGCGGCGGCTGAAGCTGTGCCCAACCTCCAGCGTGGCCGTGCACGCCGCTCGCGGCGCGTTCGCGATCTGCGCCGCTCCGGCGCCGCGCACCGCGGCGAAGAAGTCCGGCCTCGCCCGGAAATCCAAGCTGACGCACGCCTTGGCGCGCCTGGACGTCTCCGCGCGGGCCGTCTCGAAGGCGCTCTCGTCGGCGAAGGCGGACCGCGCCCGGACCGCCGCCTTGTTCCTGCGCCGCGCCCAGCTGTACGAAGGCATGGCGTCGGCGATCCGCCTCAAGCGCGGCGCGCCTCCGCGCGCGAGCCGCCGCGCCGCGGCTCCGCCTGCCGTGAAGTCGAAGACGCCGCCGTACGGCGTCAAGGCGGCTCCCGTGCGGGCCAAGCCCGTCCAGGCTAAGCCGCTGGCCGACGCGCCTCCGCCGCCGCCCGAACCCGCGCCGGAACCTCCGGCCGAAGCGCCGGCTCCTCCGCCCGCCCCCAAGTCCGACATGGAGCAGATGGAGGACATGGAGAAGCAGATGCACGACGAGGTCCAGAAGCGGAGCGGTTCGGGCCAATGAGCCCGAAAGCGTTCGAATTCTTCGGTGCCTAGCGTGCTCAACTGTGTCCGGACATAGTGAGATATTGGAAGAACAGACTCGGGCCTTGACCGCCCGGCGGGGCCCTCCTATACTTCGGATTCGATGGCCGAATCCCACGCGCCCCGCCTGAGAGCCGCTTTCGGCGACGCCCGGTTCTCCGCGTTCCTGGCCGCCCAGGCGTTGGGGGCGTTCAACGACAACGCGTTCAAGACCTTCGTGGCCTTGCTGGCGGTCTCCGCCGATCCGGCCGGCGCGCCCAAGCTGATCGCGGTCGCGGGCGGTTTGTTCGTCCTGCCGTTCCTCTTATTCTCGACCTTGGCCGGCGACGCGGCCGATCGCTGGCCGAAGACGCGCCTGCTGGTGATCTTCAAGGCGGCGGAGCTGGGACTTTTGCTGTTGGCGATCCCCGCTCTGGCCGTGGGCAGCATTCCGGCCCTGCTGGCGCTGATGTTCCTGATGGGGACTCACTCCGCCTTCTTCGGCCCCATCAAGTTCGCCATATTGCCCGAGCTGGTGTCGGACGAGGATCTGTCGGCCGCCAACGGCCTGGTCCAGATGACCACCTTCGGCGGCATCATCCTGGGCACCGCGGCCGCGGCGGAGCTGGCGCACGCGTGCCGCCATCAGCCGGCTCTGGCCGCGGCGGCGCTGGCCGTGGTGGGCGCGGCGGGCCTGCTGGCGTCCTTCGCGGTGCCGGCGACGACCGCCGCGCGGGCCAACGCCACTCTCAAGTGGGACGTGGCGTCGCGCACGATCGCCAACCTGCGCGACCTGGCGCGCCTGCCCGCCGTCAACCTGGCCACGTACGCGTCCGCGTTCTTCTGGTTCGTCGGCGCGCTGTTCCAGATGAACCTGATCGTTTACGGCACGCGGCTGATGGGGCTGGACGAGGCGGCGTGCGGGCGGTTCCAGGTGGTGATCGCCTTGGGGATCGGTCTGGGCTCGTTCATCGCCGGCAAGTTGTCGCGCGGCAAGGTGGAGCTGGGCCTGGTGCCGTTGGGCGCGCTGGGGCTGGTCGTCTTCTCGGCGGATTTGGGCTTCGCGTACGGCTCCGCGCATCGCGTCATCGCCGATCTTCTTTTCGTCGGACTTTCCGGCGGCTTCTTCGCGGTGCCGCTCCAGGCGTTCGTCCAGCAGCGCAGTCCCGCCGGCCAGCGCGGGCGCGTGATCTCGACGGGGAACTTCCTGAGCTTCACGGCCATTCTCATCGCCTCGGCCGCGCTGTGGGCGCTGGACGCGAAGTTCCGCTTGAACCCCGCGCAGGTGTTCCTGGTCGCCGCGGCGATGTCGGCGGTCGTCGCCTTCGAACTGCTCCGCCGCCTGCCGGATTTCTTCCTGCGCCTGCTCCTTCTCCCCATCGCCAACGGCTTCTACTCCATCAAGGTGGTCGGCGGCGAGAACGTGCCGCTGGACGGGCCGGTCCTGCTGGTGTCCAATCACGTCTCGTTCATCGACGCCATCTTGGTCACCATGGCCAACCAGCGCCTGGTGCGCTTCCTGATGCTGCGACAGTACTACGAGATCCCCGTCGCGAATTGGGTGTTCCGCGCGATGGGCTGCATCCCGGTCTCCAGCGGCGACGGCCCCAAGGCGCTGGTCGAATCGTTCCGCCGGGCGCGGGAGTTCATGCTGTCCGGCCAGGCGGTGTGCATCTTCGCCGAGGGCGGGATCTCTCGCCACGGCCAGATGCAGCGCTTCAAGAAAGGCTTCGAGCGGATGGTGGACGGCGTGGACGTGCCCATCGTGCCGGTGCATCTGGATTCGGTCTGGGGCAGCCTCTTCAGCTTTTCCGAGGGACGGATTCTTTTCAAATGGCCGCGCCGCATCCCGTACCGCGTGACCGTCAGCTTCGGCAAGCCGCTCAAGCCCACGTCGTCCGCGTTCGAGGTGCGCCAATCCATCCTGGAGCTGGGCGCGGAGGCCTTCCGCCACCGCCTGAAGGATTCCCTTCCGCTGCCGCTGACGTTCGCGCGCCAGGCCAAGAAATGCGGATTCCGCGCGGGGGTGGCGGACTCCAGCGGGCTGAATCTGGGCGGGCTGTCCTCCTTGGTGGGCGCGCATCTGCTGGGCGTCGAGCTGGAAAAATATCTGGACGGCCACGAACGGGTGGGCGTCCTGCTGCCTCCGTCCGTTCCCGCCGCGCTGGCCAACTTCGGGCTGGCGCTGCGCGGCAAGGTCCCGGTCAACCTGAACTACACGGCTTCGAAGGACGTGGTGGACGCATGTCTGACGAAGGCCGAGGCGGGGGTCGTCGTGACGTCGCGCAGGGTCGTCGAGAAGTTGGGATGGGAGCCGAACGGGCGTAAGATTTACCTCGAGGATTTGGCGCCGCGAATCTCAGGAGCGAAAAAGGCGCTGACGTTCGCCGCTTTCTTCGTCACGCCGTTCGCCGTTCTCGAGCGCACCGTTTTTCAGAAGGCCCGCGGCCCGCTGGACCGCCTGGCGACGATCATGTTCACCAGCGGCTCCACGGGGACGCCGAAGGGCGTGATGCTGACGCACGCCAACGTCCTGTCCAACGTCCTGGCGGTGGCGCAGGTGATCCAGCTGGGGCCGGAAGACCGCATGCTGGGCGTGCTGCCGTTCTTCCACGCGTTCGGCTTCACGGTCACCCTGTGGCTGCCCGCGTGCCTGGGCATGGGGGCGGTCTATCACTATTCGCCGCTGGAGGCGCGCGCGATCGGCTCCTTGGCCGAGAAGCACGGGGTCACCATACTGCTGGCCACGCCCACCTTCCTGCTGGCGTGGATGCGCCGCGTGGAGCCCGAAAAATTCAAGACCTTGCGCTACGCGGTGGTGGGCGCCGAGAAGCTGCGCGAGGAAGTGGCCAAGGCTTTCGCCGAAAAATACGGCGTCGTCCCGCTGGAGGGCTACGGGGCGACGGAGCTGTCGCCGGTGGCCTCGTGCAACATACCGGACATCGACTGGCCCGGCAACAAGCAGACCGGCACCAAATTGGGCACGGTGGGCATGCCGCTTCCGGGCGTGTTCATGAAGGTGGTGGACCCCGACACGGGCGTGGAGTTGGGACCCGACGCGCCGGGGTTGCTTCTGGTTAAAGGCCCGAATGTGATGAAGGGCTACTTGGGCGACGAAGCGCTGACGCGCGAGATCCTGCGCGACGGCTACTACGTGACCGGCGACATCGCGACCATCGACGAGGACGGGTTCGTGCGCCTCACCGACCGGCTGTCGCGCTTCTCCAAGGTGGGCGGGGAGATGGTCCCGCTGATCCGGGTGGAGGAAAGCCTTCACGACGCGCTGGGCACGGTGGACCAGGCCTTCATCGTGGCGGCCGTTCCCGACGACAAGCGCGGGGAGCGCCTGGTCGTCCTTTATAAGGGCGATCCGGACCTGGACGCGGTGCTGAAGAAGGTCCTGGAGTCCGGTCTTCCGAAGCTGTGGGTCCCGGACAAGGCCAACTTCCACAAGGTGGAGGAATTTCCGTTGCTGGGCACCGGCAAGGTCGACTTTCAGAAGCTGAAGGCGCAGGCCCGGAGCCTGGAGGGAATCGCGTGACTCCTAAAAGCCGTATGATGTCCCGGACATGATCGAGCTTCTCGTCATCGTCCTGATCGGAGCCAACGCGCTCTTCGTCCTGATGGAGTTCGCGCTGATGCGGGCGCGCCCGGCGCGCATCGAGATCATGGCGCGCAAGGGACTGCCGCGCGCGCTGGCGGTGCAGGACATTCTGTCGCGCTTCGACGAGTACCTGGCCGCCATGCAGCTGTGCATCACCATCATCTCCCTGGCGCTGGGCGCGGTGGGAGAGCCGCAGGTGATGGAGGAGATCAACGACCATTTCGCCGTGTGGGCCGCCGGGGTGCCGGCGCCGTGGCTTCGGGCGCTGTCGTTCGCCATCGCGGTCACCGTGTTGGCCGTCCTTCAGATCGTGCTGGCGGAGCTGGTCCCGCGCGCGGTGGCCATCCATTACGCGGAGCCCATCGCGCTGTTCGGGGCGCGGCCGCTGAAGGCCATCGCGTACTTCCTGCGCCTGCCGGTCCGCTTGACCACGGGCGCGTCGAAGGCCATCCTGCGCCTGCTGGGGCTGAAAGCCGCGTCGGAGGCGGAGCACTCGGTCACCATCGACGAGATGCGCGTTCTGCTGGGGGAGACGCACGACAAGGGCGCCATGCCGCTGGAGCGCCTGATTCTTCTGGAAAATCTCTTCGACTTCGCGACGGCGAAGGCCGCGGAAGCCATGCGGCCGCGGGAGAAGATCATCTTCCTGTCCTTGGCGCGGCCTTGGGCGGAGAACCTGGCGCTGATCCGGGAGAAGCGCTTCACGCGCTACCCGCTGTGCGAGCTGGGGCTGGACACGGCGATCGGCTACGTGCACATCAAGGATTTGGTGCTCAAGGAACAGGAGGGGGAGCCGGACCTGAAGAAGCTCCGGCGCGACCTGTTCGAGGTCTCCGACGGGGAGCCTCTGGAGAAGCTGCTCAAGACCATGCCCGACAAGGGCATCCACATGGCCTTGGTGCGCGATTCGCTGGGCCGCGTCTCCGGACTTCTGACCCTGGAGGACATCATCGAGGAGCTGATCGGCGAGGTGCGCGACGAGTTCGGCCGTTCCCGCGGCTGGGCCGACGGGGAGCTGTTCGCGCGGGCCGTCACGGAGGCCAACCTGCCGCCCGGCGACCGCCGCGAGGCGATTTCTTATCTGATCGCCCGGCTCAAAACCGCGCGCCCGGAACTGGACGGCAAGGCGGCGCTGGAAGCGGTCTGGGAGCGGGAGCTCAAGTTCGCCAGCGCCGTGGGCCGCGGCGTGATCGTCCCGCACGCGCGCCTGCCCGGCCTGCCGGAGCCGATCATCGCCGTGGGCCGCTACGCGAAGGCGGCGGCGTTCCCCACGCCCGACGGGATTCCCGTGCGCCTGGTGTTCCTGATCCTGACGCCGCTGGAAGCGCCGGTGGCCCAGCTCAAGATTCTCCAGCGCATCGCGTCCTTGGTCACGAACGAAAACCTGCGCCGGAAGCTTTGGCGGGCGAAGACGGATGAAAGCCTTTTGGAAACCCTGCGGACCGCGGATACGTTGCTCGCATCCTGACGGCGCGTATAAAACTCGCGCCGGCGCGACTCGCGATACGTTTAAATACATCACGACTGACTCTGGAGTCAGCGCTCAGACCCCCGTGGTCCCCCGGGGAAATTGGTATTATCATCGGAATGCCAAGCGAAAATAGCAGCTTTTTGCGCGCTTGCCGCGGGCTGTCGGTGGACGCCACTCCGGTCTGGTTCATGCGCCAGGCCGGACGCTACATGGCGGAGTACCGGGAGCTGCGCAAGAAACACTCCATTCTGGAATTAGCGAAGACTCCGCGGCTCGCCTGCGAGGTGACGCTCCAGCCGGTGAACGCTCTGCCGGTGGATGCCGCCATTCTGTTCGCGGATATATTGCTTCCCGTCGAGACCATGGGTTTGAAGCTGCGCTTCGCTCCGGGGCCGCAGATATCCAACCCCGTGAGAACGGCGCGTGATGTGGCGCGGCTCACGGATAAGACGGCGGCCGCCGATCTCGGTTATGTTTATGACGCCGTCCGTTTGATTCGTCGTGAACTCAACGGCAAGGTGCCCCTCATCGGTTTCGCCGGCGCTCCGTACACGATCGCCAGCTACATGGTGGAAGGCGGCCCGTCGGACCACTACAAGATCGTCAAGGCCATGATGACGGACCAGCCCGCGTTGTGGGACAAGCTCATGCGCAAGGTGCGCGTCGTGACCGCCCAGTATCTGAAGGGGCAGGTCGACGCGGGCGCGCAGGCCGTTCAGCTGTTCGACTCCTGGATCGGAGCTTTGACGCCGGAGCAGTACCGCCGCCACGTCCGGCCGCACTCCGCGTGGGTGCTCAACGAGGCGAAGAAGTGGGGCGTGCCGTCGATCTCGTTCGGGACCGGCACCAACGGATTCTTGGAGGACTTCTCCGCCGCGGGCGGGGACGTCATCGGCGTCGATTGGCGGATCGATCTCGATGTGGCACGGCGACGGCTTGGGAAGAAACCGGTGCAGGGCAATCTGGATCCGATCCTGCTCTTCTCGAGCAAGAAAGTCATTCGGGACGCCGTGCGGGACATAATCAAACGGAACGGCGGACGAAAGGGGCATATATTTAACCTCGGCCACGGCATCCTTCCCGGAACGCCGGTCGATCATGTCGAGTATGCGATCGAATGCGTCCACGAGATGACCGCCCGATGAGAGACCGACGCCCGGAAGCGCCTCGGAAGGTCGTCGTCATCGGAGCCGGCATCACCGGTCTCACGGCCGCGCGAGAATTGTTTCGTGTCTCGGAAAAGGTCCGGCGGCCCGTGGAAGTGATCGTGCTTGAGGCGTCGCCCCGCGCCGGCGGCAAGATACGGACCGAGAACGTGGACGGCGCCGTGGTGGAGACCGGTCCCGACAGCTTCGTGACCTTGAAGCCCGACATGCTGGACCTGATCCGCGAGCTGGGATTGGAGAGCGAGCTGATCGGCACCGCGCCGGAAGCCAGCGTCAGCGTCCTTCACGGCGGGCGCCTGCTCCCGCTGCCCTCCGGCATGCAGCTGATCTCGCCCACCCGGATTCTGCCTTTCGCGTTCTCGTCGCTCTTTAGCTTGAAGGCCAAGCTGCGCATGGCGCTGGAGCCGTTCATCCCCGCGCGCCGCTCCACCGACGACGAGTCGCTGGCGTCCTTCGCCCGCCGCCGTCTGGGCGAGGAGGCGCTGGAGATGCTGGTGGCGCCCATGCTGGCCGGTATCTTCGCCGGCGATCCGGAGAAGATGAGCGTCAAGAGCGCCTTCCCGCAGCTGCTGGAAATGGAGAAGCGCGGCGGCCTGGCGCGTTCGCTGTGGATCCGCGGGCCCAAGCGCCCGAAACGCGAGGGGTTCAGCACGTTCATGACGTTGAAGAACGGATTGTCGCGCATCACCGAGGCCCTGGAGAAATCCCTGCCTCCGGGAACGCTGCGGCTGAATTGCCCCGCCACGTCCGTGCGGCGTCATGCCGGCCAATGGGAAATTACGACCCCGCAGGGGGTCCTATCGGCGGATGCGCTCATCGCCGCGTCGCCCGCCTCCGCCTTCGCCGATTCCGTCGACGGCCTGGACCCGGAGCTGGCCGGGCGCCTGCGCGAGATCCCGTTCGTCTCCACCGCCACGGTCACCTTGATCTACGACGCCGCGTCGTTTCCCAATCCGCCGCGCGGGTTCGGCTTCCTGACCACGCGCGGGGAAGGGCTCACTTTGACCGCCGCCACGTACTCGTCCAGCAAATTTCCGGCGCGCGCCCCGGACGGGAAGGTCGTCATCCGCTGCTTCGTCGGCGGCGCGGGCCGCGAGGAATCCGCCGAGGCCGCGATCATGCGCATCGAGTCGCGCGTGCGCGAGGATTTGGAGAAGGTGCTGGGCCTGAATGGCGCCGCGCCCGTCGCCGCGAAGACCACCCGCTGGATCAAGTCGAACCCGCAGTACAACGTCGGGCACGCGCGGCGCCTGGAGCGCCTGACTTCGTGCCTGAAAAGCTATCCGGGCCTGATCCTGGCCGGAAGCTCGTACGGCGGCGTGGGGCTGCCGGACTGCGTCCGTTCCGGCCGCCGCGCGGCCGAACTGGCGCTGCCGCGCCCAGGGAGAAACCATGACACCGTTCACGCAGGACTCGCTTAGCCTTCTGATCGCGCTGGCGTTGGGCGCGGCCATCGGCATCGAGCGGGAGCTGTCGGACAAGGCCGCCGGCCTGCGCACGAACATCCTGATCTGCGTCGGCGCGTGCCTGTTCACCATCGTCTCGGTGCTGGTCTTCGACGTTCGCGACGCCCACATCCCCGCCCAGATCCTGGCCGGCGTCGGCTTCCTGGGCGCGGGCGCCATCATGCGCGACGGCGAGCATGTGACCGGCCTGACCACCGCGGCGACGATCTGGATGGTCGCCGCCATCGGCATGACCGTGGGTTTCCATCATTACTCCCTGGCCGCCACCGCGTCCGTGCTGGTGCTGATCGTCCAGTCCGTGTTTCCGCGCATGGACGCTTACGTCGACGAACTGCGTCAGCGCCACACCTTCCGCATCTCGTCCCAGCTGGACGACGACGGCCTGGAGGAGATCAAGACCATCTTCCGCGACGCCGAGGTGAAGGTCCTGCGCCGCAAGCTGATGAAGAAGGCGGGCCTGTACTACAGCGAGTGGTACGTCGCGGGGCCGCGCCTGGAGCAGAAGAACGTGGTGCGCAAGCTGCTGGACAACAAGCACGTGGTCGAGCTGACTTACTAGATGCTACGAGGATTTCCTTCGACGCATCTGTGCCGAGCCCGAAGGGTCGAGGCCTGATGGACGCGGCCAAGGTCCAGGCGGCGCTGAAAGCCCTCGGCCAGCCCGGCTACCGCTGGGACCAGGTCCGCAAGGCCGTCTACGACCAGGCCGTATCCTCCTACGACGAGATCTCCGTCCTGCCCGCCGACGTGCGCGCCGCCTTGTCCGAGCAGGTTCCCATTCTTTCCCTGAAGGAGCGCCGCACCGACGTCTCTCCCGATCAGCGCGCGCACAAGGCACTGCTCAATTTGAAGGACGGCAAGACGGTGGAAACCGTCCTCCTGCGCCCCAGCCCCACGCGCTGGACCACCTGCATCTCCTCGCAGGTCGGCTGCGCGATCGGCTGCACGTTCTGCGCGACGGGATTGATGGGCCTTTCCAGGACTTTGACCCCCGAGGAAATCACCGACCAGGTCCTGTTCTGGCGCCAGTACATGAAGAAGCAGGGCCTGGAAGGGCGCCTGGACAACGTGGTGTACATGGGCATGGGCGAGCCGTTCTCCTGCTACGAGGAAGTCTCCGAGAGCCTGAAGATCCTGATCGACCAGAAGCGCTTCGGCATCGGCGCGCGGCACATCTCGGTGTCCACCTCGGGCCTGGCGCCTCGGATCGTGGATTTCGGGCGGGATTTCCCGCAGGTGAATCTCGCGCTGTCCCTGCACGCCGCTAATGATGAACTCCGTACTCGCCTGGTTCCCGTCAACAAAGCCTATCCGTTGGCGAAACTCGCCGAGGCGCTGAAGACGTATCTGTCCGAAACGAACCGCAAGGTCTTCTTCGAGTACGTTTTATTGAAGGGGGAGAACGACCGCGCCTCGGACGCCGCCGAGCTGGTGGCCTGGCTCAAGGGCCTGGGGCCCTCCGCTTTGCTTCACATCAACTTGATCGTCTACAACCAGACGGACACCCCGCACAAGCCCACCGACGAAAGCGACGCCCGCCGCTTCCAGGAGCTGGTCATGGCGGGAGGCTTCAAGGCCACGGTGCGCCAGAACCTGGGCCGCGACATCGACGGCGCCTGCGGACAATTGGTCGTTTTGGAGAACCGCGCATGAACCAGCCCGAACAAATCCCGGACCACGACGCCCACCGCGACATCAAGGACCGCCCGTCCCGCGCGCGCTACGACAAGGTGAAGCACGCGCTGGACCTTAAGTGGCGCCGCCGCGCGCCGCAGCCCGAGCGCATGATGCGCGAAGTCGTGGACGGTCTTTGGAACGCCTTCGGCGACAGCCCCTGGACCTGGTGCGGGATGTGGATTCCCCAGCCGGACGGAAAGGCCTTCCAGCCCGGCCCCGCCCGTCCCGATCCCGCGCCCGCCGCGGTCCCGGCCGAGGGGCTCCTGGGCGACAGCTTCGCGGCGGGCGAGCCGCGCATGAAGGACGGGGACATCGCCGTCGCGGTCCTGGACAAGAACGGGAAGCCCTGGTTCGTGTTTCAGGCCAAGTCGCCCGCGCCTTTCGACGAGATGGACGCCCGCTGGATCGAGCGCATGTTCAAGATCTTCCAGCTGCTGGAGAAGCCGGACCACACGCTCCAGTAAAATGGCTCGCCCGGAACCTTGCGGTTCCGGGCGAGCGCTCCTGGTGGTGGTCGACGCGGACTGTTGCGACTCCTGGGGTCATCCGCCGCGTCTGAACAGAGTATAGCCGGGGCCGGTTTCGGAAATATGTCGCGCTCGTTAAAGGGGCGTAACCCGGCATGGCGAATGCGACGAGAATCATTCATAATATCGACGATGAACCCGTATAGGCCGCGCCTGCTTCCCGCCGTGATCGTCGCGGCCGCCGCGGCCTTTCTCAGCGCCTGCGGCGGCATGGACCTGCGCATGGACACGGCGCCCGAGGCGTACCGTCCGGGCCCCGGCTCCTTGGCCATGTCCACGACGACGCCCAACGAGCTGGCCGTGGACGCGCAGATCACCGCCAGCCTGGTGCAACTCGCGGAGAACCACCGTAATTTTCACCGGGATCTGTCCACGGCGACCAGCGGCACGCCGGAAGGCGACATTCTCCTGGTCGGATCGCCGATCGGCTACAACCTGCGCAACCGCTTCCTGAACCTGGGGATTCCGCTGGGCGAAGCCTTTACCTCCAACACCGATCCCGTCTTCCGCACCCAGCTCATCGAGCTGGCGCGCTGGGACCGCGACGACGAGTCGCGCGCGTCGGCCCTGCTGGCGCTCGCGCGCTGGCACGACATCGCGCACCTGCAGATCTTCAACGAGGCGCTGATTCATCTCAATCCCGGCGTGCGCTTCGCGGCGTTGGAAGCCTTGATCACCTGGGGCCATCCCCGGGAAGGGATGGTGCTGCTCGGCGCCGCCGCGGAGCGCGACAGCGAGCCGCTGCTGCGCGTGTACGCGTCGGCCGGCCTGGCGCGCCTGGGCGATCCCGCGGGCCTGGCGCGCCTGCGCCAGTACCTCAACGACCCCTCCTGGCTGGTCAAGGCCATGGCGGCCAAATACATCGGGGAGCTGGGCACGGCCGAGGACTACTCGATCCTGCTCAACCGCCTGGACGGCGAGATGGGCAACGACTTCGTCGTGGCCGAGTTCTGCGTGTCGGCGCTGAAGCTTTACCCGAAGAAGAAGGCGGCCGACGCCGCCGCGGTCCCGGCCAAGCCGACGCGCGTGGAGTCCTCGTCGGTGGACGGCAATCTGGTGCTCGACTCCGAGATGGCCTTCCAACTGGAGCCGTTGGTCGTCACCGCGCCGCGCGTGCAGGCCCAGGTGGACCTGATCGACCCGCGCATCAACGCGCAGCTCCTGCGCCTGCTGCAGCAGCGCATGGACGCGCGGCCGGACTCCGCCGCGCAGCTGGACGCCTCCATCGGCAACCTCAACAAGCTGACCACCCTCACGGGCTACAACCTCAAGACGCGCTACACCGAGCTGGGCTTCCTTCTCACCGAGGGCCTGGCCGGCACGTCGGACTATCAGCTGCAGTCCGAGCTGGAGAAGGTCGTCCGCCTGGGCACCAACGTGCAGACGCGCGCCGCCGCGATGGTGTCCTTGGCCTACACCAAGGACCTGCGCTACCTGTCGCTGTTCCAGAGCGGCCTGGCGGACACGAACCTGACCATCCGTTTCGCCGCGCTGGAGTCCCTGCTGGCCATGGGCGATTCGTCGGTGCAGCTGCAGATCGGCAACGCCGCGCGCACCGATCAGTCCATGCCCGTGCGCATCTACGCCGCCGCGGCGATGTGGCGCATGGGCGACATCTTCGGACGCGAGATCCTGCTCCGGCTGTACCAGGACCAGAACTGGTTCGTGCGCGCGATGACGGACCACTACATGGGCGAGATGGGCTCCGGCGACGATTATCGCCGGCTCCAGCGCGAGCTGGACGCCGAGGCCGATCCGGCGGTGAAGGCGGAAATTCTGGTGGCGCTCGTGAAGCTCAACTCGAAAAAGGACCAATGAAATCACTTCTCCTGTCTCTCGCGTTGTCGGGCGGCGATTGGGTCATCTGGGGGCTGGCGGCCGCGTCCATCGCGGCCGTGGCCGCGATCATCGACCGTTTCCGGTTGCTGAAGGACGAGCAAGCCGCGCTGTCGGGACTGCGCGGCCCGTTCCTGCGCGCGCTGGACGAGAACGACATGCCCGCCGCGAAGAAGGCTCTCTCCGCCCATCCCGGCTTCTCGGCGCGCGCCTTGAGCGAGATGCTGGACGGCCTGGACCGCGGGCACGAGGCCGCGGGCGAATTGATGCTGGCCGCGCTGTCCGACGAGCGCCGCCGCTTGGAGCGCCGCATGCTCCTGCTCGGCACCTTGGGCAACAACGCGCCGTTCATCGGGTTGTTCGGCACGGTGCTGGGCGTCATCAAGGCCTTCCACGACCTGGCGCAGAGCGGCGCCGGCCCGGAAGTGGTCATGGCCGGTCTCTCCGAGGCGCTGGTCGCGACCGCCGTCGGCCTGCTGGTCGCTTTGCCGTGCGTGTTCGCCTTCAACGCGTTCACCAAGCGCGTGAAGGACATGGTCGGCGAGACGGAAGCCCTCGGCCGCCGTTTGGGCGCCTGCGCCCGGGCCGAGGCCAAGCGCCGCTAGGAGGGAACGTGCAAGCGTCCGACGACGGCGGAGAGATCACCGGGATCAACGTCACCCCGCTGGTGGACGTGACCTTGGTCATCCTGATCATCTTCATGGCGACCGCGCCCATGATCGCGCGGCGGGCGATGAAGCTGGACCTGCCCAAGGCCGCCAATCACGAGAAGGCGGCGACCGACGCCCTGCCCATCGCCTTCGACGCGGGGCGTAATCTGACCTTGTCCGGCAAGAAGATCGGTTTGGAGCAGCTTAAGCGCGCGCTGACGCTCGCCGTGGGCGCCAATGGGAACCAGGCGGTCACGGTCTCCGCCGACCGCTCCCTGCCTTACGGCGACGTGGCCGAGCTTCTGGATTCCATCCGGGCGGCGGGGGTGCGCAAGGTGGGGCTGGAGGTCGTGCGCAAATGACGCACGCGCCGGAAGCGCCGCCCTACTCGCGCTCGCTGGCGGCCTCCTTCGCGGCGCACGCCGCGCTGCTCTCCCTCCTGCTTTTCCTTCCGCGCGTGCTGGGCTGGCTGACGTCGCCGCCGCCCCCGCCTATCGAGATCGAGATCACCAGCCCGTTCCTGGGCGACGGTCCGCCGAAGTTGGGCGCGCCGAAGCCTTTCACGCCCGGGAAGATCGCGCCGGTCAACGCCACCGCGGCGCCGCCGGTGGCCGCGGCGAAGCCGCCGGCCGCCATCGTCAAACCGCCCGAGGCGCCGAAGGACTGGGTTCTTCCGGGGCCCAGCACCAAGGTCATCGAAGTCGCGCCCGTTCCGGCGGCCACCGGCTCCGTGAAGGGCGAGGGAACGGTCACGACTCCCGGCGGCGCCGTCGGCGGCGAGGGCACCGCCGCCAAGGTGGGCGGCTCCGGCGACGGCTCGGACGAGGGCGTCGTCGGGGGGCACGGCCACGGCGGCACGCCGCTGCTGGCTTTTCCGAAATTATTGAATCGCGACGAGGTGCTGGCCAACCTGCGCCGCTTCTACCCCGAGGCCGAGCGCCGGGCGGGCCTGGAGGCCGACGTGCTGGTCATGATCCACATCGGCGCGGATGGAGTCGTCGGCGACGTGGATCTGTCGCGCAGCTCGGGACCCCATTTCGATTCGGCGGCGCAGAAGGTGGGCAAGCTGATGCGGTTCTCGCCCGCCATCGGATTGAACGGCAAGCCGGTGCGGGTCCGATTGCCGCAGCCGATCCAATTCCGGCTGACCAATTAGTCCGCCGAGTTATTCACAATCCGACTGTCTTTGACGACAGTCGACGACTCGGGCCGGCTCAGGCGGCTTTCTTGGAGCCGAGCTGGTTCGCGACGACCTTCAGCACGTCGTCCCCGTAGCGGGTTTTCTTCAGCTCGGAGAGAGGGGCGAGCGGGTCTCCGCCGGCGCGGGTCGCGTGCGCCGCGATCTGGCGCATGGAATCGGTGGAGAGGATGACGACGGGCTCCACCTTGTCGCGTTCGCCGCGCTCCTTGCGCCAGGCGCGCAGGGCCTCGAACAGGCGCCACTCGTCGTCGTTCATGCGGCGCTTCTCGGGCGCGGCCGGGCGGGTCACCGGCGCCGCGTTCCGGCCTTTCTCGACGGCGGCGAGCAGGCCCGCGCCGAAGCGCTCCAGAATGTAGGGGGACATCCCTTTGACCGCGGCCAGGGCTTCCTTCGATTCGGGCAGGGCCTCGGCGATGCGCACCATCAGGTCCTCGGGCATCACGCGGAACGGGGCGCGGTCGCGCGACTCGGCCTGAGACTCGCGGTACAGCCAGATCTCCTTGAGAGCCGCCATCGCCCGGCCGCCGATGTCGGTGCGGCCGACCAGCTTCCAGTAGCCCTCGGGATCGAAATTCTTGATGTTGGGCTCGAGCTTTTCCAGCTCGCGGAACGCCTCCACGGCGTCGTCCCAGCGGCCTTTCTCCACGAGCTGCTTTTTCTGCTCGTCGGCGACGCGCATCAGGAAGTGGGTGTCGCCCTGGGCGTAGCGGATCATCTCGTGCGTCAGCGGGCGCTTGCCCCAGTCGGCGCGCTGCAGCTTCTTGGAGATCACGATCCCGAACTGGCGCTCGATGGCGGCGGCCAGTCCCAGCTCCTTGATGCCGAGCACGCGCGCGGCGATCATGGTGTCGTACAGGTTCGAGAAGGTGAAGTCGTAGTCGCGCTTCAGGCACAGCACGTCGTACTCGCCGGCGTGGAAGAGCTTCTCGATGTTCGGGTTCGAGAACAACGGGCCCAAGGCGGAGATGTCGGTGAAGGCGATGGGATCGACGATGTAGTCGTCGGTCGGCGAGGAAATCTGGATCAGGCAGACCTTCTCTTTATACGCGTAGAAGCCGTTGGACTCCGTGTCGAAGGCCAGGCGGGGACACTTCGCCAGCTCCGCGGCCACCTCTTCGAGGTGCTCGCGGGCGGTGATCAAGGTGGCGATTCGATTGTCGTTGGGCATTGGGGCAATAAAAAACCGGAGCGCCCCCGTATCGGCGTTCCGGGTCGAGCGTCCTTTCCTGCACTCAGTTTATAACAGGTCCGGAAGGTGCCGTCAAGGCTTCGGATTTATTCGGCGAACAGGCGCGAGAGCTCCTGCGACCGCTTCGTCGCGGCCTCGACGCCGTCGATGAGCACGGATCGCAGCCCCTTGCTCTCCAGAACGTGTATGGCGGTGATCGCGGTACCGCCGGGCGTGGTGACCTCGTCCTTCAAGACCGCGGGATGCTTGCCGGTTTCGATCACCAGCTTGGCCGCGCCGTACACGGTCTGCGCGGCCAGCTTGGCCGCGACCGCGCGCGGAATGCCCATCTTCACGCCGCCGTCGATCATGGCCTCGATGACCATGTAGATGTACACGGGCCCCGAGCCCGACAGCCCGGTCACCGCGTCCAGCGCGGATTCCGGGAGGGTCACGCACAGCCCGACCGACTGGAAAACGGCCTCGGCGCGGGCCAGGTCCTTTTCGCCCGCGTGCGCGCCGGCCGCGATGGCGGTGGCGCCGGCGTCCACCAGGCACGGCGTGTTGGGCATCGCGCGCACGATGGGGCACTCCGCGCGCAGGGCCTTGGCGATGGCCGCCGTCGTGATGCCGGCCATCACGGAGATCACCAACTGGTCCTTGCGGACCGCGCCGGCCAGCTGAGCCATCACGGCCTTGGCCATCTGCGGCTTGACCGCCAAGATCACGATGTCGGCGTCGGCCACGGCCTTCTTGTTGTCGGCGCTGGTGCGCACGCCCCACTTCTTCTGGAGCTCGGCCAGGGCCTCGGGCGAACGCCGGGTCGCGATGATGCCTTTGGCGGGCACCAGCTTCGACCGGATCATTCCTCCGATAAGGGCTCCGGCCATGTGCCCGGCTCCGACCACGGCGATCGTCTGATTTTTCAGCATAGGCTCCTTATATAGCAGGGCGGACCGGGTCCGTCAAGGACGGACTTCGCAATCACGTAACACGGTTGTAATGCGCTTTCCGGGAAGGGGGGGTATACTCAAAACATGAAGCTCGCCCTCTCCGCCAAGATCACCTGCGACCCCAAGCACATCCGCGAGAGCCGCTGGGTCCATGACACGGCGCACGTCTTCCTCCACTCCGTCCTGAAGGCCCAGCGCGCGGCCTCCGGCCGGGAGAAGACCCGCAAACACTAGCTCTTTCGGCCCCACCGAAGACAAGGCGCCCGGGACGAGAAGAAGTCCCGGGCGCCGCGTTTTTCTCCCGTTCGAACTGTTGGCGCCAACAGTTGACTGGACCCGGGGCCAGTCGAATTGCGGATAACGCGAACAACTCATGCGGCGCCCGCGGGAGTATTCTCCGGCGCTACAGTTTCACGCCGTGCTTCTCGGCCGCGATGACGATCTGCGCGCAGGCCAGGGCGTCGGACAGCGCCTCGTGGTGGTTCAGCTCGATCTTGAGGTGCGCGCAGACGTTTGGAAGCTTGGTCGGGTAAATGCTCCAGGTGCTGCGCGCCAGCTTCACCGTGTCGATGAAGCGGTGCGGCGGCTTGGGAAGCTTGGCGGCGGCGCAGCAGGCGGTGAGCACGCCGTTGTCGAACGGGGCGTTGTGGGCGGCCATGAAGTTCGCGCCGACCAGGATCTTCTCCAGCTTCGGCCAGACCTGTCCGAACGTGGGCGCGTCCATGACCATGTCCGGCTTGATGCCGTGGATGTAGGTGAACTGGAACTCGCTCGGCGCGGGGGTGAAGAGGTCGCCGGTCTCCAGGCGCGGGGGGCGGATCAGCTGGACGACCTTCTGCGTCACGATGCCGTTCTCCACGCGCACCAACCCGACGGAGCAGGCCGAGTCCTGGCCCGTGTCCGCCGTCTCGAAATCGATGGCGACGAAGACGGACATTATTTCCTTCCCCGGGAGAGGCCATAGGCCTTGTGCAGGGCGCGCAGGGCGGATTCGCCGGAGGCGAGGTCCACGATGCACGACACGCGCAGGTCCGAGGCCGAGATCATGTGGATGTTGATCTTCTGGTCGGCCAGCGCCTTGAACATGGTCGCGGCGATCTTCGGCGAGTGGCGAAAGCCCGTGCCCACGGCGGAGACCTTGGCGACCTGGTCGTTGAGGTCCACGCGCTCGGCGCGCAGGGCGCGAGCGACGGTCTCCAGCGCCTTCTTCGCCTTGACCGCGAAGCCCTTCGGCGTCATGAACGACATGTCGTTGACGCCGCTCTGGCTGGGCGCGGACTGGATGATCATGTCCACCGGGATATCATCGGCGGCGAGCGCCGTCAGCACGCGCGCGGCGACGCCGGGCTGGTCGGGCACGCCGACCACCGTCAGCCGCACCTCGCTCTTGTCGAGCGCCAGGCTGGAAACGAAAGCTTTCTCCAACATCAGATCCTCCTGAGCGACGATCCAGGTTCCGGCCTGGGGGTGGAACGCCGAGCGCACGTGAATCTTCACCTTGAAGCGCTCGGCCACTTCCATGGAGCGGGCCTGCATGACCTGCGCGCCGGCGCCGGCCAGCTCCAGCATCTCCTCGAAGGAGATGCGCGGCAGCGTGCGCGCGTCGTGCACGATGCGCGGATCGGCGGTGTAGACGCCCTTCACGTCCGAAAAGATCTCGCAGCGTCCGGTCTTCAGCGATGACGCCAGCGCCACCGCCGTCAGGTCCGAGCCGCCGCGGCCGAGCGTGGCGGTGTCGCCGTTGGGCGCCAGGCCCTGGAAGCCCGCGACCACGACGATCCTCTTGGCCTTGAGGTGCTTGAGGATGACGCGCGTGCGGATGCGGCGGATCTGCGCGCGGCCCGGCGCGCCGACGGCGTCGATGCCGGCCTGCGGCCCCGTGAGGGAGACGGCCGGAACGCCGCGGGCGACGCAGGCCATCGCGAACAGAGAGATGCCGACCTGCTCGCCGGTCGTCACCAGCTGGTCCAGCTCGCGGTCGTCGGGCTTCGCCGTGACGCGCTCGGCCAGGGAGATCAGCTCGTCGGTCATCTCCCCGGGCGCGGACACCACCACCACGACCGCGAAGCCCTTGCGGCGCTCGGCGATCGCGCGTTCCGCGGCGCGCTGGATCTTCTCGGGATCGGCGACGGAGGTGCCGCCGAACTTCATGACCGTGATCTTCATCAGCGCTCGATCCGGACCCCTTGATGGTCCACGTCCAGGGCCAGCCACCGCGACGCGATCCGCTTCTTGAGGAACGCCCGTCTCATCGCCGCGCCGGCCTTCGGTCCGCGGTCGCCCTCCACGAAGGCGAACACCGTCGGCCCGGAGCCCGACAGCGCGGCGCCGGCGGCGCCGGCCTTGACCGCGGCGGCCAAAGCCTCGCGCAGGCCGGGAACCAGCTTGGCGCGGTAAGGTTGGTGCAGGCGGTCGTCCATCAGATCGGCGAGGTGGCTGGTGCGGCCCGTCTCCAGCGCGCGGGCCAGCAGGATGGCGCGCGAGGTGTTGTACACCGCGTCGGCGAGGGGAACTTTCTTGGGAAGGGCGGCGCGCGCCTTCTTGGTGGCCAGCTCGAACGCGGGCACGCACACGACCGCCGACAGCGACGGGTGGATGTTCAGGCGGTTGGCGCGGGAGCGGCCGTTCTCGGTCAGGCTGGCGGTGAGCCCGCCGTGCACGCAGGGGGCCACGTTATCGGGGTGTCCTTCCAGGGTCACGGCCAGGCTCTCCAACTCGTCCTCGGACGTGCGCAGGGTGCCGAACAGGTGGGCGCCCGCCCACAGTCCCGCCACCGCGGCGGCCGCCGATGAGCCCAGCCCGCGCGCCAGCGGTATGCGGTTGACGGACTTGAACACCAGGCGTCCCGGGAGAGTCTTCGGCAGGATCAGGCGCGCGGCCCTCACCAGCATGTTCTTCCGGTCGCGGGGGAGGGACGCGGCGCCCTCGCCGGAAATCTGGACCGAGTCGGCCCCGCGCTCGTCGTGCAGCTCCAAGGTCAGCTCGTTGCGGAGGTCCAGCGCCAGGCCCAGGCAGTCGAAGCCCGGCCCCAGGTTGCTGGTGGTCGCCGGCACCGACACGGTCACGCGCGCCAGGATCTTCGTCACAGTCGGATGACTCCTCCCGCCTTGATGCGGCGGATCTTGTGCTTGAAGCGCGCGGTGACGTCGGGATCCTTCAATCCGTTTCCGGTGAGGATGCACACCGTCAGGCCCTTGGGCACGCGCCGCGCTTTCGCCAGCTTCAGCAGTCCGGCGACGGGAGCCGCGGAGCTGGGCTCGCAGAAGACGCCTTCCTCGCGGGCCAGGAACGCATAGGCCGCCAGGATTTCGGCGTCGGTGACGGAGCCGAAGGCTCCCCGGGACTCGTCGTGCGCGTCCCAGGCCGTTTTCCAGCCGGTGGGATGGCCGATGCGGATGGCGGTGGCGAGCGTGTGCGGTCCCGCGACGAATTTTCCCGACACGAAGGGCGCGGCGCCGGCGGCCTGCCAGCCGAACATCCGGGGCTTCAGGCCCAGTTCCGTGTAGCCCTTCCAGTACGCGCTGATGTTCCCCGCGTTGCCCACGGGGATGAAATGGTTGTCCGGCGCGCGTCCCAGTTGCTCGACGATCTCGAAGGCGCCCGTCTTCTGTCCCTCCAATCGGAAAGGATTGGTCGAGTTGACCAGGACGAAGCCCTTCGCCTTCGCCGCCGCGTGCGCCATCTCCAGGGCCTGGTCGAAGTTTCCCTCGACCTCGACGATCTCCGCCCCGTGCATCACGGCCTGCGACAGCTTTCCGGCCGCGACCTTGCCCTTGGGCAGGAACACGACGCAGCGCAGCCCCGCGCGGGCCGCGTACGCGGCCGCCGAGGCCGATGTGTTGCCCGTCGAGGCGCACAGCACTGCGGTGGCCCCGGCTTCCAGCGCTTTGGAAACCGCCAAGGTCATCCCGCGGTCCTTGAAGGAGCCCGTGGGATTGAGGCCTTCCAGCTTGAGATGCACCGAGCCGGCGGGCAGGCCGGCCTTTTTCGCGAGGCGGTCGGCGCGCACCAGCGGCGTATTTCCCTCGCCGAGCGTGACGATGGGCGTGCGCGCCGTCACCGGCAGGCGGGACTTCCAGCGCGCGATCAGGCCGATGCGGCTCATGCGAGGATGCGCATCGCGCAGTGGCGGCGGGACACGTCGCCGAGGGCCAGGATGCTCCGGCGCGCGCGCTCGAAGCGGCCGCGCGGCGCGGGGTGGGTGGTGATCATGACCGGCACGGCGGCGGCGCCGGAGGCGCGGTCCTGATGGATCGCGGCGATGGAGACATTTTCATTTCCGAGGGCGTTGGCGATTCGGGCCAGAGCCCCGGGACGGTCCTTCACTTCCAATCGCAGATAAAAGCCCGAAGCCGTCTCGTCCGGCGACACGAGCGTCAACTTGCGGGGGCCCGGCCGCGGGGCGGGCAGGTCGCCCAGGATGTCCCGCGCGGTCACGAACACGTCGGCCAGCACCGCCGACGCCGTGGGTCCCGCGCCCGCGCCCTTGCCGTAGAACATCAGATCGCCGGCCGAAGCGGTGTGCACCAGCAGGGCGTTGTATTGACGCCGGACGGCCGCCAGGGGATGAGCGAGCGGAACCAAGGTCGGGGAAACGCCGGCTTCCGCGCGCGGAGCCGACGCCGAGCCGGAGAATCGGACGGAGGCGACCAATCGCACCGCGGCGCCCAGGCGCTCGCGCGCGTAAGCGACGTCGCGCGCGGTCACGGCCTCGATGCCGACCACGGGAAAAGACGCGGGCTTCAGCCAGCCGCCGGTCACCAGGCCCGCCAGCACGGAGAGCTTCTGCGCGGCGTCCTGGCCGGAGACGTCCAAGGTCGGGTCCTTCTCGGCGAAGCCGAGCTCTTGAGCCTCCTGGAGCGCGGCTTCGGCGGAGAGGCCCTCCTCGCAGCGCGTCAGGATGTAATTCGTCGTGCCGTTCAGGATGCCGTCCACGCCCAGCACCCGATCGCCCGAGAACGACAGCTCCAAGGCGCGCAGGACCGGAATGCCTCCCGCCACGCTGCCCTCGAACGCCAGCCGCGCCCCGGACTTCTGCGCGGCGGCGGACAGCTCCGGCCACGCGTAGGCCAGCAGGCGCTTGTTGGCGGTGACCAAGGCGCGTCCGCGCCCCAGCACGCCCAGCGCGAAGCGCCGCGGCGCGTCGTAGCCGCCCAGAAGCTCCACGTACAGGTCCGCGTCGGCTTTCTTCGCGAGCGCGGCGGGATCGTTGTAGCGGACGACCGAGGCGGGAAGTCCCAAGGCGCGCGCTTCGCGCGACGCGTCTCGGTCGGCGACGGCGACCAGCTTCAGCTCGGCGCCCAGCCGCTCGCGCAGCTCCGCGCGGCGTTCGCGCAGAAGGCGCACGACCTCGCGTCCGACGTTGCCCAGCCCCGCGACGGCGACGGTGAGAGTCTTCACCGGGGTATTCTACTCAATCGGCCGCGAGCGCGTCCGATTCCAGGATCAAGGTGCCCGGAACGCGCCCGCGCACCGCGCCGATCAGCGCCGCGGCGACGTCCTTCGCGCGCACCGCGCGGTATTTCCGCAGCGGCCCGGCGAAGATCGGCGCCAGGATCAGATAAACCGCGCCGGCGAACGCCTCTCCGGGGCGGGGCTCGCGGCGCGCGCCGAGCAGCAGCGACGGCCGGGCGAGGACCGTATTCTCGAAGCCCAATCCCGCCGCCGCGGCCTCCGCCTCGCCCTTGGTCCGGAGGTAGAGGTAGCGGGACCCCGCGTCGGCGCCCACCGAGGAGACCAGCCCGAAGCGCCGGGCGCCGGCGGCTTTCGCCGCCCGCGCGAATTCCCGGGCCAGGTCCAGGTCCACGGAGCGGAAGGCCTTATCGCTCCCGGCCTTGGCGCGCGTCGTGCCCAGGCAGCCGTAAGCCTCCTGGATCGGCGGAAAGGCGGGCCATGCGTAGCCGTTGAAGAGGGGATTGACCAGCTTCGGGTGGGGAGCCAGCGGCCGCCGAGTCGGCGCGAAGACGCGTTCGACCGAGGGATCTTCCAGCAGGGCGCCGAGGACGAAGCCGCCGACCAGCCCGCTGGCGCCCGCGACGGCGGCGGCGATCTTCTCCACTTAGGGCGCGGCCGGCGCCGCGGCCGGGGGCGTGGAGACCGACACGGGGATCGTTCCGACGGCGGTCATCCCGGAGGACACGACGACGATCGCCGCGGGACTGGACGGGGCGACGCCGAAAACGGGAACGCTGGACGGCGCGACGCCGGAGACGAGGCTCGTCGAGACCGCGACGCCCGCGACGATGCTTGTCGAGACCGCGGCGCCCGTGACGGGGGCCGTGGATTGCACCAACGTGATGACGGGCGTCGTCGATGCCGCGACGCCGAGCGGTCCTTGCGGCATGTTCTGGAAAAACGACATCGGCACCAGGCCGCCGCCTCCTCCGGAGCTGAAGCCGCGGGCGGTCGTGGACGACCCGGCGAACGTCGCGCTGGAGACCGGGAGAGCGGGAGGCGCGGCCAGCCCGAAGGCCTTCAGGAACGAGCCCGCCGAGGCCTTGGCCAATTGCGGCGCCAGGGCCTGGAGGCGGTTGGTCAGGTCCGCGGGGGAAAGCTTGAATTCGGTGAGGGTGGTGCTGGAGGTTTGGTCCGTCACCTCGTCCTCGTGCTCCCACAGGAGATGGGTGGTGTCTCCCCGGTAGACGCGCGAGGCGGCGGACATCTCGGGCATGAGGCGGCCGTCCTCGCTCGCGGTTGTGCCGAAGGAGACGTTCAGGTCCAAAATCAGCGCGTCGTCGAGGGTCAGTATCCGGGCGTAGTCGCGCGGGGCGGGAGCGTCCGGATCGGGGAAATAATAGTGGGCGCGCCAGTCCAGCTGATCCTTGGACTTGTTCCAATCCGACAGCTGGGCGGGAACGATCCCCGCCTCAAGCCCCGTCTGGACGCTTCCGGAGGATATTCTCAGGCGCAATTCCTTGAGAAGAGGTTCCTGGAATTCGTCCCCGTAATGGGGGCGCGGCATGTACTGTTGAAGGTCCTTGGAGACGTTCAACGTGTGCTCGTCCTGGACGGTCTGCATCAGGAAGCCGACGGGGGAGATCTTGGCGGCGGCCTCGGCTTTCGAGTCGGCCGCGTCGATGATCCAGGGGCCGGGGGCGACGTAGACGTTGACCACCAGGCGCTGCCCGGGCTTCAGCGCGCCGCGCGGATCCGGCATGGGCGCGACCGAGACGCAGCCGGCGAAGAAGGCGGAGAGAAGGAGGGGGAGGGCGAGCCGTCTCATGACTTCTTAAGGATATATAATCGGACCGTGACCATTCACCTCTTGTTGGCCCTTGCGTTCGCCGCGTCCCCCGTCCGCGCCGAGCCGACCTTGCGCGAGCGCGCCCGCGCCCAGGAGTACTCGTCTCTTTCCGGCTTCAGCGAGGCGCTGCGCGACCCGGAGTCCGGAACGCGGGCCGAGGCCGCCTTCGCGCTGGGACAGCTGGGATTGGTCGAGATTCCCGAGGGCTCCACCGAGCCGCCCGTCGCGGCGATGACGCGTTCCGCCGCGGCCGACGCGCTGGCCTCCGCCGTCTCGGACCCCGATTCCGCCGTGCGCCGCGCCGCCGTCGAGGCATTAGGCAAAGTCGGAGGCGCCGACGCGGAGTCGTTCCTTCTCGCGGCGGCCACCGACGCCGACGCGGGCGTTCGCGGCGCGGCGGCGCTGGCCTTGTTTCGAATGAGATTCCTCAAGCGCGTCCCGCAATACTCGACCGCGGCCGTCAACCGTCTGACGATGCTGGGCGCGGACCCGCAGGCCGACGTGCGCTGGCGGGCGGCCTACGCCTTCACTCGCTTCCCGGACGCCCGGGCGGCGGCCGCTTTGACCGCGCTGCAGGGCGACGCCGACGCGCGCGCGCGCCTGTTCGCCGTGCGGGCGCTGGGCAAGCTCAAGACGGCTCCGGACGCGGCGCGGCTGGGCGACGCCGACGTGTACGTCCGCGCCGAAGCCGTGGCGGCGTTTTCCGCGGCCAAGGCCTGGGATAAAATCCCCGACGCCGTCTTCTCCGATCCGTCGGCTCACGTCCGCGCCGCCGCGGCCGACGCCGCCGCCGAATCCGGCGACGCGGCGCGCTTCAGCCCGCTTCTGGAAAAAATCCTCGCCGAACCGGGAACCTTGGCGCCGGGCCGGGCCTTGATCGCGCTGGCGCGCCTGAATTCGGCGAACGCGCCCGCTCTCGTTGAGAAGTCCCGTCTGGATTCCCGTTGGTGGATCCGCTCCCGCGCGTACGAGGCCTCCGCCTTCCTCCCCGGCGCCGCGGATCTTCTGCGCGAGGGCGCGGCCGACGCGGATCCGCGCGTGGCGTCCCAGGCTTTGGAGACTTTGGCGGCCTCGACCGCCCCCATCGCGGGGACTTTGATCGCGCGCGCGCTTCTGGACCCGAAGGCGCCGCTGGAGACCTTGGGGACCGCGGTGGACGCCGCGACCGAGCGCGCCGGCCCGGAATTTTTGGAGGGTTTGACGTCGGCGATGGGCCGGGCGAAGGGTCCGGGAGCCGCGGAACTGCGCGAGGACATTCGGAAAGCCCTGCTCGCCGTCGCGACCAAGAATCCGGCGCGGGCCGGAGAGGTTGCCGCCGCGCTCAAAAAATTCCCGCCGTTCACGGACAAGCCGCGCCGCTTCCGTCCGCTGAGGATCGCCCCGGTCGTCGTTTTCGAAACGGATCGCGGAACGTTCACCATCGCGCTGGCTTCCGCCGAGGACGCGGGCGTCCACGTCGCGGCGTTCGTCGACGGCGTGAAGCGGCATCTCTACGACGGCCTCATTTGGCACCGGGTCGTGACCGCCTTCGTCATCCAGGGCGGCGACCCGCGCGGCTCCGGCTGGGGCGACGCCGGCTGGCGCCTGGCCGACGAGATCAACCGCATACCCTTCGAGCGCGGGACGGTGGGCATGCCGAAGGCCGGCAAGGACACCGGCGGCTGCCAGTTGTTCGTGAGCTTGGTCCCGACCCCGCACCTGGACGGCCGCTACACGGCGTTCGGCCACGTAACGCGGGGCCTGGAGGTCCTGGACCTGTTGGAGCCCGGCGACAAGATCCTTCACGCCCGCCTGCAATAGATCGCCCGCGAAAAGGAAAGCCCCGTCCGGCGTGTGCCGGACGGGGCTTTCTTGTCGGGTGCGGCTAGTCGAACTTGAGGGTCTGCGGGTCGACCGACTGCAGGTCGAAGCCGGCGCGCGGACCGCGCGGGCCGCCGTGCGGGAAGTCGGGAATGCGGGGTTCCCGGCCGTTCGAGCGGCACATCAGCTCCGAGGTCCGCTCGTTGCAGCGCGAGGCCGTGCGCGAGGCGAAGGAGCCCAGCTCGCCGGCGGCCGCGCGAAAGGAGACGGTCCAAGACTCGTCGCACGAGTCCCAGGTGTATTCCGTCAGGCACGTCTCCATGCCCCGGTCCTCCCAGCGCGTCTCGCGCTGGTTCGGTCCCGTGATGGCGTAGCTTCGGGCGCTGATCAGGTCCACGGGCTGGCCGATTTCGGAGCCGCGGAGCGTGAAGTTCCCGCTCAAGCCGTCCTTGGAGATCGGCGCCTCGATGTTGACCTCGGGGCGGTTCGGCTGGCGGACGCGGATGGCCACGGTTCCGTTCTGCGATCCCTTCTGGAACGTGATCTCGGCCGCTCCGGCGACGAGCTCGGCGCGGGTTCCAGATTTATCGATCATCGGGATGCTCGCGGAGCTCGACAGCGTGATGCTTCCGTTGCGGGTTTCCTTATTGTCGCAGCCGGCGGCGGCCAGGCAGGCGACGGCGAGGACGAGGGATAGTTTTTTCATGGGGTTTATATTTTTTATGCCTCCGAATTCCATTATACACGAGCCGCGCCGCGCCGTGCGCCCGTCGAGGGCCTAGTTCCGGCGTTTTTTTCCGGGGCAGCATCCGGCGCGGGGCCGGGCACTTGATTAATCGCGCGAACCAGGGTAAACTCGAGCCGTGAACGTTCTTCTCCGCCTCGGATGCGCCCTGCTGGCCTGCGCCGGCATCGCCGCCGCGCGCACCCCCGCGGGGGCGTCCGACGAGGCCGCCGCGCGGCGCGCGCAGGAACAGCAGGTCGCGCCGGTTCTCGACGAGTCGCGCGAAGCGGCGCTGGCGTCTTCCTCCGAAGGCGCCTTCGTGCGGGCGGATCGCCGCGTTCGCTCGGATTCCCGCCGTTCCACGCCGGTCTTCGTTGCCCGAAGCGAGGGCCGATCGCCGTTGACGGCCTCTCCGGTCGGCATCATCGCCGTTTCACCCCCCGTCCCGTCCCGCGCGCCCCGCGATTCCTCCCCGCGCGGTCCTCCCGCCTCGGAGTAGCGCCCCGCCGCCTGCCGTTTCCGGCCGCCCCGTCGCGTCGGCCCGTCTCAAGACGAAATTGCTACACTGAGGACTTCCCATGATCCAAAAAGCTTTCAACTCCATTTTCGGCACGCCCAGCGAGCGCACGCTGAAGCGCTACGCGCCCATGCTGCAGAAGATCAACGCCTTCGAGCCGGAGATCAAGGCCCTGTCCGACGCCGATTTCCCGCTGCGGACCGCGGCGCTGCGGACCCGGGTGGCCGAGCTGTTCGAGACCATCGACATCGGGGCCGACGACGAGGACAAGCGCGAGGAGCGCAAGAAGGCCGAGATCGAGGCGCTGGACACGGTCCTGCCCGAAGCCTTCGCGCTGTGCCGCGAGGCCGCGCGCCGCTCCATCGGCCTGCGCCACTTCGACGTCCAGATGCTGGGCGGCATGGTCCTGCACAACGGGGCCATCGCCGAGATGCGCACCGGCGAAGGCAAGACCTTGGTCGCCACCGCGCCCGCCTACCTGAACGCGCTGGTGGGCAAGGGCGTGCACATCGTGACCGTCAACGACTACCTGGCCAAGCGCGACAGCGAGTGGATGGGTCCGGTCTTCAATTTTCTGGGATTGACCGTCGGCGTCGTCCAGCACGACATCTCCAACGCCGACCGCCAGGCCGGCTACCGCTGCGACATCACCTACGTCACCAACAACGAGATCGGCTTCGACTACCTGCGCGACAACATGGTGGTGCGCAAGGACGACCGCGTCCTGCGCCCGCTGTACTACGCGATCATCGACGAAGTCGACTCGATCCTGGTGGACGAGGCCCGCACCCCGCTGATCATCTCCGGCGCCGCCGAGAAGTCCACCGAGCGCTACGCCATCGTCAACCGCCTGATCCCGCACCTGAAGGTGCGCCTGATCACGGAAGAAGACGAGATTCAGGCCAAGTACACCGAAACCGATCTGCAGAAGGGCTGGGACGCCATCGTGGACGAGAAGAACCACACCGCGATCCTGACCGAGGAAGGCATCCAGAAGTGCGAGCACCTGCTCAACATCAAGAACCTGTACGACGACTTGGAGGGGGAGTGGGTCCACCACATCACCCAGGCCCTGCGCGCGTGGCACCTGTATAAGCGCGACGTCGAGTACGTGGTCAAGGACGGCGAGTGCATCATCGTGGATGAATTCACCGGCCGCCTGATGCCCGGCCGCCGCTGGTCCGACGGCCTGCACCAGGCCGTGGAAACGAAGGAGAACCTGGCTCCGAAGGAAGAGAACCAGACGCTCGCCACCATCACCTTCCAGAACTTCTTCAAGATCTACAAGAAGCGCTCCGGCATGACCGGAACCGCGATGACCGAGGAGGACGAGTTCCTCGAGATCTACAACATGGAAGTCCGCGAGATCCCGACGAACCGGACCATCGCGCGCGCGGACATGCCCGACCAGGTCTACAAGTCCGAGCGCGAGAAGTTCAACGCCATCGTCGAGCAGATCCGGGAGCTGTGGAAGCAGGGCCGCCCCGTGCTGGTCGGCACGCGCTCCATCGAGAAGTCCGAGAAGATCGCGGCCATGCTCCGCGGCCAGGGCATCCCGCACCAGGTCCTCAACGCGAAGTACCACGAGATGGAGTCCCAGATCATCGCGCAGGCGGGCCGCAAGGGCGCGGTCACCATCGCCACCAACATGGCCGGCCGCGGAACGGACATCCTTCTCGGCGGTAATCCCCAGGATCCGGCGGAGTTCGAGCAGGTGAAGGCGCTGGGCGGCCTGCACGTGCTGGGCACCGAGCGCCACGAGTCGCGCCGCATCGACAACCAGCTGCGCGGCCGCTGCGCGCGCCAGGGCGATCCCGGCTCCACGCAGTTCTACCTGGGCCTCGACGACGAGCTGATGCGCCTGTTCGGTTCGGACCGCATCGCTCCGCTGATGGAAAAGCTCGGCATGGAGGAGGGCGAGGTCATCGAGTCGTCCTTGGTCTCCTACCAGATCGAGAACGCCCAGCGCCGCGTCGAGACCCACAACTTCGACATCCGCAAGCAGCTGCTCGACTACGACAACGTGATGAACAAGCAGCGCGAGGTCATCTACAAGCTGCGCGACGTCGTGCTGTTCGGCGAGTCGGTGCGCCCGCAGATCCTCAAGATGATCGAGGAGGACGTCGAGGCGGAGGTGGACGCGATCTCCGCTGGAAAAGGCAAAGAAGATCCCCGGGATTGGGACGTGGCGACCTTGGCCGCGTACGTCGAGCGCACGTTCGGCCTGCAGTGGACCCCCGGCCCCGACGAGATCTCCCGCCTGACGGTCTCGGGGTTGAAGGCGACCCTGACCAAGGCCGCGCTTGAGATCTACGCGCGCCGCCCCGAGGAATTCACCGGCTACGACTTCAAGGAAGTCGAGAAGATGATCCTGCTCCAGATGATCGACAAGTCCTGGAAGGGCCACCTGTACGACCTGGACCACCTGAAAAAGGCCATCTTCCTGCGCGCCTACGGCCAGAAGGACCCGAAGATCGAGTACCAGAAGGAGTCCTTCGAGATGCTCGCCGCGATGATCGAGCGCGTCCGAGAGCAGACCGTGGAATACGTCTTCAAGGTCGAGGCGCCGAAGGCTCCGCCGCCGCCGGTGATCCCGGAGACTCCGCCCGCCGGCGAGCCCGCGCCCGACGGCATGATGGACGATCCGTCGTCCGAGCTTCCGGCCCCGCCGCCGCCCAAGGCCTCGCCCCGCAGCCTCCTGTCCGGCGGGTCCGGCGCGGTGAGCGCGATTCCCGACATCCAGAAAATCGGCCGAAACGATCCGTGCTTTTGCGGTTCGGGCAAGAAGTACAAGAAATGCCACGGGGCCGGCTCGCTCGATTGATCGCGGCGGCCCTCGCCGCCGCGCTGACGGCCCTGTGCTACCCGCGCGGCGGGTTCTGGTTCATGGGCTGGGTCAGCTTCGTGCCCCTGTTCGTGTTCCTGAACGCGGCCGCGTCGCGCCGCCAGGCGGCCTCCGTGGGCTTTCTGGCCGGCTGGACCTTCCAGGCCGGGTCGTTCTTCTGGATCTACTCGACCTGTCGCTTCGCGCTGATGCCGGTCCCCGTCTCCCTTCTGGCCTGGGGGGCGTTGTCCGCGCTGCTGGCCGTCAATTGGATGGCCGGAGCTCTCGTGGGCCGTTGGCTGACCGAGGTATCCTCCCGTTCCGTTCGTCCGTTCGTTTGGGCCTTCGTCTTCACCGCCGTCGCCGCCGCGACCGAGCGCTGGACGCCGCGCATCCCCGCCGACATGCTGGGCTACACCCAGTGGCCGAACCTGGCGCTGATCCAGTGCGGCTCCTGGGGCGGTCCGCACCTGCTGGGCTTCGCGGTTCTGCTTATGAACGCGGCGTTGGCGGAAGCGTGGCTGGACGCGCCGTCGGGGGAGACGGGGCCCGCGGCCGCGCCGCTGGCCTTGGCCATGTTGCTGGTCGGCGGTCTGTGGGCGCACGGCGCCGCGGTCCTTTTCCACCGTCCGTCGGATCCGGGCCCGACGGCGCGCGTGGAGATTCTCCAGCCCAACATCGATCAATACCGCAAATGGGACGCGGCGTACGTGGGCGAAATCCTGAAGGGCTTCGACGAACTGCTGGCCCGTCCCGGCACGCGGGCCCCGGCGCTGGTCGTGTGGCCGGAGACCTCCATCCCGCGCTGGATTTCGCGCGACGAGGCCGTGCCTGAGGCGGCGCGTTGGGCGAAAGCGCAGGGCGCCGAGCATCTGGTCGGCATCGTCGCGAAGGAAGGGCCGTCCAACGCGGTCCAGCTGGTCGGCGCCGACGGAACGGTGAAGGGGTTTTACGCGAAGCGCGAACTGGTCCCGTTCGGGGAATATGTTCCGTTCCGGTCCTTATTCCCGCGCTTCGTCATCGACCGTTGGCTGACCATCCTGGACAACTTCGGCGACATGAGCGCGGGCCCCAAGGATCCGCCTCTGCTGAACACGCCGTTCGGCGCGACCGCCGTGACGATCTGCTATGAAGCCACCTTCCCGCGCTGGGCCCGCCGCGACGCGGCCCGGGGGGCCCGCCTGCTGGTCAACGTGACCAACGACGGCTGGTACAAGGACACCTGGGCGCCGCCGGAGCATATGACGATGAATATATTCCGCGCCGTCGAGAATCGGATGGCCGAGATTCGGTCCGGCAACACGGGCATTTCCGCCGTGGTCGATCCGTGGGGCGTCGTGACCGCCTCTCTTCCATTGGGGGCGCGCGGAAGACTCGACGCCGACGTGCCCTTGAATGATCCATTTCCCAATCGGTCATTTTATACGCGCCATGGCGACTGGCTGGGCAGCCTCTGCATGATTCTCGTCGTTTTGCTGAGCCTGCGTCGGTCGTTCATCCGGATATGAAGCCGCGGGTCGTCTTCTCTCCGGAGTATTCGGTCGACTACGGCGGCCACGATTTCGCGGCTCATAAATTTGAACTGACCGCGAAGACATTGGGCGATTCCGTCGGGCTCGTCGATCCGGAACTCCCGTCACGGGACGATCTCCTTCTGGCGCACGACGAGACGTGGACCGACAAGGTCCTTTCCGGAGAATTGGCCGCCGACGAAATCAAACGTCTTGAGCTCCCGTTCTCACCGATGATCTCACGGGCGCACCAATTATCCGTCGGCGGCACGATTCTCGCCGCGCGCCATGCCGTGGAGACCGGCATCGGACTCCACTGCGGAGGGGGCGCCCATCACGCCTTCCGCGATCACGGCGAGGGCTACTGCGCCTTGAACGATATCGCCGTCGCGATCAGACGATTGCGCTCGGAGAAGAAGATTCGACGTGCCGCGGTCATCGATCTGGACGTGCACCAGGGAAACGGAACGGCGTCCATTTTCGCGGGAGATTCCGATACGTTTACGTTCTCGATGCATCAGGCGGACATCTACCCGGAAAAGAAAGAGAGAAGTTCGATGGATGTCGAGCTCAAGGCGGGAACGGGCGACGTGGAGTATTACGACGTCTTGAGGCGTTCACTGAAGTGCGTCTTCGATTTTAGGCCCGATTTGATCTTGTATCAGTCCGGCGTGGATGTCTGGGAGCACGATAAGCTGGGGGGGCTGAAACTGACCGAGCGCGGGGTGCTGGACCGCGACACAGCCATCTGGGAAACGTGTCTTCTTCATCGTGTTCCAGTGGCCGTCGTGCTCGGCGGCGGCTACGGCCCGGCGCCCGAGGACACGGCCCGCCTGCATGCGCGGACCTTGAAGCTGTTCGCCGGTTTGCCGACCCATATATAGGAAGCCGACCCCGGATTTCCTAAAATACCATCGATGTTCACCGAAACCGCCCAGAAGATCGACGAGATGAAGACCTTGCTGACCAAGGTTGCCAAGCTGCTGGATCTCCCGAAGCTGCGCAAGGACGTTTCCTCGCGCGAGGCCGAGGCCGGCGAGCCGTCGTTTTGGGCCGACTCCGTCGCGGCGAAGAAGAAATCGAAGGAGCTCAACGATCTGAAGAAGACGCTGGCCGAGTACGACAAGGCCGAGACGACGCTGGACGATTTGAAGGCCCACTGCGAGCTAGCCGCCGAGATCAAGGACGAAGGCGAGATCAAGGAAGTGGCCAAAGGGATCGGCGACGCGGAGAAGCTCCTGCGCGCGATGGACATGCGCCTGAAGCTGTCCGGCGAGTTCGACAAGGACGACGCCATCGTGGGCTTGAACGCCGGCGCGGGCGGCTTGGAGGCCTGCGACTGGGCCGAGATGCTTTGGCGCATGTTCGAGCGCTGGGCGGAGAAGCACGGCTATACGGTCCAGATCACCGAACTGCAGAAGGGCGACGGGGCGGGCATCAAGAGCATCTCCGCCTTCATCCGCGGCCCCAACGCCTACGGCCTGCTCAAGGGGGAGATGGGCGTGCACCGCCTCGTGCGCATCAGCCCTTTCGACGCGAACAAGCGACGGCACACCTCGTTTGCCGCCTTGGACATCGTGCCCGACATCGAGGACGAGATCGACATCCAGGTCAACGACGCCGACATCGAGCTGGAGACCTTCCGTTCCGGCGGCGCCGGCGGCCAGAACGTCAACAAGGTCGAGACCGCGGTCCGCATCCGCCACAAGCCCTCGGGGCTCGTGATCGCCTGCCAGACCGAGCGCTCCCAGCTGCAGAACCGCATGAACGCCATGCGCATGCTGAAAGCGAAGCTGTACCAGATCGAGCTGGACAAGAAGCGCTCCGCCGTCGAGAAGCATTACGGCGAGATGGGCGACATCGCCTGGGGCCATCAGATCCGCTCCTATGTGTTCATGCCCTATCAGATGGTGAAGGACCACCGCACCGGCGCGCAGACCTCGCAGATTCAGGACGTGATGGACGGGGACCTGGACGTCTTCACCGAGGCCTACCTGTCCTGGCTGGCCGCGGGCCGCCCTCCGCGCGCGCGCGGCGGAGCCGACGAGGACTAGCCGTCGGCATTGTCGTCATTTCGCAAAGCCCTTGACAAAACAAGGGGGTGGGGTTATCCTCCGGACAAGGCCGACCCCCCCGTCTCGCGGCCGAGAAGGGCCGCGTTGCGGCCTGCGGGGTCGGCGTGGAGAACGCCATGAAGAACCCCTTGCCCCTCCTGATCCTCATCCTCGCCGCGGTCGTCGCGGCTTCCGCCGACGACCAGCTCCGCTCCTCGGCCACGCTCGGCGCCAGCGCGGTGACCGGGTCCGCGACACCCGTGGCCTCCCCCGTCGAACGCTGCGACTCCGCCTGGCTGACGAAAGCCCAATCCGTCGCCTCGCGCGGAGGCACCCCCGCCGATCCGAACAAGTTCCTGACGACCCAGACCGTCGACGGCGCCGTTTTCCCCGTCGTGGATATCGCGAATTCCCCGAAGTTGTGCGACGCGAACGTGTGGGGCTACCTGGTCGCCAAGGCGCCGGCGGGAGTGACGTGGTACGACGCTCGGACGAAGTCCGCCTGGGACCTGGGGATCAACGAGCAGTTGAAGATCCTGCTGGCCGTCAACGACCTCTATAAGCTGGCCGACGCGGACGCGGCGGACGCCGTCGCGAAGGCCGATGCCGTTTCCGCGGCCGCGGCGCAAATCGAGAAGAGCGCCAACCCGGCGGAGTTGAAGGCGGCGCTCTCCCTGCTCCTGAAGGACCCGCCCGCGGCCGCGCCGAAGGCCGGTGCCAAGCCCGTCGTGGGCCCGCCGGTTCCGGGCGCGGGAGTCATGGCTTTCCGCAAGGCCGTCGTCGGCTTCGCCAGCGACCTGGCGGTGCATTCCGCCGGACGCCAATTCGCGGCGGCGCGCGGCGTGGACGCGAAGATGGCGGCGGACTTCTGGGCGGCTCCCGGGGCCTCGTACGCCGCGGCCGCCGGACTCGCCGGTAAGGACGGCAAGCCCAACTACCCGGATTCCGTTGCGAACGACGCGTCCTACGCGCTGGCGGTGAAATATCTGACCGAGCCCGCTCAGGCGCAGGGGACGGCGGTGCTCTCCGAGCTGGATAAATCCCTGCGCGATCGCGTGGCCGCCGGCGCGGCCGCGGTGGACGCGGCCGTCGCGGCCGCGCGCAAGCGCCTCAACGGACAAAGCGTCAAGGCGACCTTGGCGGCGGTGGCGCACGAAGCGGCGATCGCCGGCAAGCCGGCGCCGGACGCCTCTCCGGCGAAGGGCTCCCTGGGCGCCGACGTGCTGGAGCGCCTGAAGGGGACCAAGGAGTACTCCGAGCTTAACAGCCTCTACGACAACAAGAGCAAGGCCGATCCGGCGTGGGCGAACAGCGCGGACGGCAAGGCGGCCTACGCGCAAATGGAGACGATGCGCAAGGACGCCGCCTCGACGGCGGTGGTCCAGACCGGCAAGGGCAAGGCGATCCAGTACTCGGTCGGCGGGCAGAAGGTGACCGATACCGGGATCGTCGTCGCGGATGTCGTGGGACCCAAGACGGACAAGGAGTACCACGACTTCATCGCCAGCGCCATCGCGTCGGTCATTTCCTCCGACGGCAAGGTGACGGCCGTCCTGGCGGTTCTGCGCGGGAAAGGCGGACCGAACGATCCGATCGTGCCCGCGCTCAAGCCCGGCGAGACCGCGGCGGTCGGCGATCTTCCGGCCAAGCCGGAGAAGCCCGCCGACAAAGCGTTGGCTCCGTGGGAAGCGTTGGCCAAGGCCGCGCCGGGATCGGGCCTGTTCGGCTGGCTCAGCCCCAAGGAGACCGCGGAGCGCTATGCCGCGCATGAGAACGAGGCGATTTCGGAAACCGCCGCCGACGCGATGCGCGCCCGCGCCCGGACGGAGCGGAGCTTGAATTCCCAGGGCGTCGAGGCGGATCGCCGGGCGAAGGCGGACGAGGAGCGCCGCGTCGCGGCGGCCGCCGCCAAAGCCAAGACGGACGAGGAGAATCTGCGCCAGGCGCCCCAGGATCCGGATCTGTCCGCGGCGGAAGCGGCCCGGGTCCAGAAGGAGCAGATCGCCGCGCGGGAAAAAGCCGCCGTCGAGGAACAGGCGAAGATCCGCGCGGAGGCGGCCAAGGCGAAAGCCGCCCGCGACGCCGAGGCCGCGAAGGCCCTGGCGGCCGCGCAGAAGGCGGCCGCGGAGGCGCAGGCGGCGGCCGACGCCAAGTCGAAGGCCCTCGACGCGACGGTGGGCAAAGCTTACGACGACGGCATCGCCAAGTCCGAGGCGCAGCTGCACACGGCCTACAAGACCAAGGACGACGCGCGCCGTTCCGCGGCGGAGAAGCTGTCGGGCTACACGGGGCAGTTCTACCGCGTGGAGCGCGTGGATAAGTTCTTCACGAGCGCGTGGGAGGGGGACAAGCTCCCGGCCGCGACGGCGGCGTGCAAAACCCAGCTCGGGTTCAAGCTGCCCGTCGCCAACGGCTCCGGCTTCAAGGATCCCAGCGCGGACAACGTGGACGGCTATTGCGGCGTCCGCGACGGCCTGGTCGCCCTGCTGAAGTCTTACCGCGGCAGCGTCTCGGCTCCGGTCGCCGCGCCGGCGAAGTAAGGAGATAAGCCATGGAAAACATCTCGACGCCTCGCCGGGCCGACTTCGCGGAGCGCGCGCTCGCGTTCGCCGTGGACGGCGCGCTGTTCGCCGCGGGCTGGGCGCTGACGCTCAAGGCGCTGGCTCCGCATGTGCCCCTTCCGTATCATCCGAAAGGGCCCGCCGCGCTCCTGATCTGGGGAGCTTTGTTTCTGGGCTATCAGGCTTATTTCTCCAGCGAGGGCCGCGTCACCTTGGGGAAGCGCCTGTTCGGCCTGCGCGTCGTCGGCGCGGACGGGGAGCCCTTGGGCCTCGTCGCGGCGGCCGGACGCTCGTTCGGCTACCTGATCAGCCAGTTCTTCACCGCCGGCTTCCTGTGGGCGCTGATCGATTCCAACGGCCGCGCCTGGCACGACCTGCCGTTCGGCAGCCTGGTCGTCGCGGAGGGCGGTCTGTCGGGCGGACGGCGCTTCGCGGTGCGCTTGGCGGCGGGAGGCCTGCTGACCGCCTTCGCGGGCGTCTGGGGCTGGCAGAACATCTGGGCGCCGCGCTACGAACGCATCATGACGGTCGCCGGCGCCCGCGGCGGGCTTGACGAGTTCGCCGCTCTTCAGGAGTCCTACAAGCGCGTCCACGGCCGCTACGCCGAGAACATGTTCGCCCTCGCGCAGGTCTCCGTCGATCCGACGGGCTTCCTTCGCGACACGGCGGCCCTGTACGATCAAGGCCGCGTCGCCATCCGCGCCGACCGCGACCACTACGCCGTCGTGGCCCGCGCCAACGACGTGGAAAAGACCTTGGTCGCGATCTCCGGGCCGTAGACGCGCGCCGCGCTCCGGAAAAGAGGAAGGCCCCCGCTTTCGCGGGGGCCTTCGCTTTTCCGGGTCCCGGGTTTAGGCGGGGACGAACTTGATGTTGTGGTCGATCTTGATGCCGGGGCCCATCGTGGACGTGAGCGTGATGCTCATGATGTAGACGCCCTTCGAAGCCGACGGCTTGGCCTTGGTCAGCGCTTCCAGCACGGTGCGCGCGTTGCCGGCGATCTTATCGGCGGCGAACGACGCCTTGCCCACCGGAACGTGGATGATGCCGTAATCGTCGACCTTGTACTCGACGCGTCCGGCCTTCAGCTCCTTGATCGTCTTGGCGACGTCCATGGTGACGGTGCCCGACTTCGGGTTGGGCATGAGCCCCTTGGGGCCCAGGACCTTACCCAGCTTGGACAGGTCCTTCATCATGTCGGGGGTGGCGACCAGCACGTCGAAGTCGGTGAAGCCCTTCGAGATCTGCTCGATCAGGTCCTCGGCGCCGACCATGTCGGCTCCGGCGGCCTGCGCGTCCTTCTGCTTGTCGCCGCGGACGACGACCGCGACCTTCTTGGACTTGCCCAAGCCGTGCGGCAGTCCGACGGTTCCGCGGACCTGCTGGTCCGCCTGCTTCGGGTCCACGCCCAAGCGGACGTGCAGCTCGACGGTCTCGTCGAACTTGGCCGTCGCGCACTTTTTGACCAGCGCGGAGGCGTCTTCCAGCGTGTTCAGCTTGACGAGGTCCAGATCCTTGACCAGCGCTTCGTATCTCTTGCCCATGTGCGTTGTCTCCTGACCTGTTAACGCCCTTTTAAACGGAAGAGCTCGGTCTGATAGCTGTCGTTACTTTGTGACTTCGATGCCCATCGAGCGGGCCGTGCCCTTGACCATCAAAGTGGCCGACTCGAGGTCCTTAGTGTTCAGGTCGGGCATCTTCGCCTTGGCGATCTCCTCGGCCTGCTTCTGGCTGATCTTGCCGACCTTGTTGCGGTTCGGCTCGCCGGAGCCCTTCGCCAGGCCCGCGGCCTTCTTCAGCAGGGACGAGACGGGGGGCATCTTCGTGATGAAGTCGAACGAGCGGTCCTCGTAGACGGTGATGACCACGGGAATGAGCATGCCGGGTTCCTGGGTCTTCGTCTTGTCGTTGAACCGCTTGCAGAAATCCATGATGTTGACGCCGTGCTGACCGAGCGCGGGGCCGACGGGCGGCGCGGGATTCGCGGCGCCGGCGGGAATCTGAAGCTTGATTTGAGTTTTGACCTTCTTCGCCATGATAATAACCTCTAAGTGCGGCTTGAGATCCTACTTTCGTCCCGGCGCCGGCAGCAGCGCTTTCGCGAGCGTGCCGATGAGGACCATCAGTAGAAAGACCTTCCAGAACGGAGCGGCTTCGGCGCCGAACACGAAACGGGTGAACTCGGCGCTGAACACGTACGGCCACAGCAGAACGACCACGGCGGCGGCCAGCAGCGACCGCCCGAACAGCATCAGGAACCCGAAGCCCAGCGCCGCGCCCATCGTCAGCAGCGCCAGCAGGGCCCCGATGGCGCCCAGCGACTTCACGTGGGCCATCCGCACGCGGACGCCCTCGAAGCCGGCGTCCTCGGATCCGGAGCCGGGCGGCAGGATCTCCGGCTCCATCACGTTCAGATCTTCTCCACCTGCAGGAAGTCCAGTTCGACCGGCGTCGGCCGGCCGAAGATGGTGACCATGGCCTTGATCTTGGCCTTGGTGTCGCTGACGTCCTCGACGACTCCGATGAAGTGGCGGAACGGGCCGTCGATGATGCGGATGTTCTCGCCTTTCTCGAACTCCACGGCCGGGCGGGGCTTGCCCTCGGCGGCGGTGTTGGTCAGTTCCATGATCTTGTCGATCTCTTCCTGGGCCAGCGCCACGGGGTTCGTGTCGCCCAGGAAGCCGGTGACGCCGGGGATGCCGCGGATCATCCAGTAGGTGATCTCGTCGACGACCATGTCCATCAGCACGTAGCCGGGGAAGAACTTGCGCTTGGAAATCTTCTTCTTGTTCTTCTTGACCTCGACGACGTCCTCGGTGGGGATGAAGACGTTGAAGATGCGGTCGGACAGCTTTTCGACCTCGATCTTCTGGAGAAGGGTCTTGTGGACGCGGTCCTCGTACCCGGACTGGATGTGCACGACGTACCAGCCGCGGGCGCGGGTGGCGGTGTTCGTATCGGCCATGTTCAGCGTCCTCCCAGGACGGCCCTGACGAGGATCGAAAGCACGTAATCCACCCCGGAAATGTAGAGGGCCATGATCGCCACGAGGATGACGACCGCCTTCGTGGAGTCGATTGCCTGGTCGCGCGTCAGCCAGGTGGACTGCTTGAGCTCCGAATACGCTTCTTTCAGGAACTGCGTCGCTGTGTTCATTGTTTTAAATCCTCGGTTCCGGCGGGGGCGCCAGGACTCGAACCTGGAGTTCCAGTTTTGGAGACTGGTGGTTTAGCCATTAACCGACACCCCCACCGGATCCGAATCGGGTTACTTAACTTCCTTGTGCGCCGCCTGCTTGCCGCAGGCCCGGCAGAACTTCTTCAGTTCCAGCTTGAACTCCTTCTTCTTGCCGCGCTGGTAGTAGTAGTTCTTGTTCTTGCAGACGGTGCAGCCGAGAATGACGATGACTCTGTCGCCCATGACGTTATACCTGTCCTAGCTGATGATGTCGGCAACGACGCCGGCGCCGACCGTATGGCCGCCTTCGCGAACGGCGAAGCGCAAACCCTTCTCCATCGCGATCGGGCAGATGAGCTCGCACTCGATGTCGATGTTGTCTCCCGGCATGACCATCTCCACGCCCGCC
>JBIOJO010000037.1:0-39527 GCA_044450965.1 Elusimicrobiota bacterium
GAGGTTCACGACGGGGGCGGCGTCGGCTGGGGCGGGCGCGGGTTTCCCGCAGGCCGCGGTCAGGGCGGCCGCGAGAGCGGCGCCGGCGAGCATTCTATTTTTTGGCACCGAATTTGAGCTTCAGCTTGCGGGCGACGAAGGGGGTGACGAACTGCTCCGCGCCGGCGCCCAGGCGGGAGATTTCCCGGACCATGGAGGAGGCCAGGTAGGTGTATTGGTCGTCGGGCATCAGGAACACGGTTTCGACTTCTTTATATAAGCGGCGATTGAAGGAGGCCAATTGGAACTCGTAGTCCATGTCCGACACCACGCGCAGGCCGCGGATCAGCACGCGGGCCTTCTTCTTGCGCATGTAGTCCACCAGCAGGCCGCTGATGGCGTCCACGTCCACGTTCGGCAGGCCGCGAATGGCCTCCTCCACCATCTCGATGCGCTCCGACGCGGAAAAGACGTTCTTCTTGGACGCGTTGTTGGAGACGGCGACGATGACGTGGTCGAAAATCTTCGCCGCGCGCTGGATGATGTCCAGGTGGCCGCGCGTGAGGGGGTCGAAGCTGCCGGGGTAAACCGCGATACGGGTCATACGCGCAGTATAACGGGAAGGGGGGGTGTTGTCAACGCGCGGCGGCGCGGTCGCGGCGGAGAGACACGACGGCGGCTTCCAGACGGGAGAGAAGCTCGGCGGGGTCGGGGCGCCCCGGCTTCGGCGCGAAGCGCGGATCGCTGAGCGCTCCGGCCAGCACGGTTTCCAGCTGCGGCAGGGCTTGAACGGCACGGCGGCGTGCCAGGGCTTCGGCGGCCACGGCCAAAACCTCGGGATCGGGATGCGACGAGAGAGGGACCAGGAACTCGTCGGCTTCCGGGCCGAAGGCGTCCATCAGGTTGACTAAAACGACCATGGACTCGGGCCGGCCGCTTTCCGTGCGCAGCGCGTCGCGAATCGCCGGGAAAGCCTCGCGCTTGAGCGAGGTCGCCAGATCGTCCCGGTGCTCCCCCAGCGCCTTCACGGCGGCCGCGCGCGCGTCCCCGCCGGACGGAAACCAGACGATCAACCCCAGCAGCGCCCGCGCGGGCGCTGCCCCGCGGGAGCGGCCCAGGGCGGTCAACGCGCGGCGCGCGTCGTTCATATCCGCTCCGGACGGACGCGGACCGAAGGCCCGCGCCGCGCGCGTCAACGGCGCGGAGTCGTCGCAGCCCAGGCGCGCGGCCGCGATCAAGCCTTCGGTTAAGACGGTCCGCGGCGGGTCCTGCTCGGCGAACAGCGCGCAGAATGTCCGCCGCGCCGCCTGCGGCGGAACGTCCAGGGCGATCAGGCCCTGCGCCGCGGCCAGGCGGACATCCTCGCCTTGGGCGGGATCGAGAAAAACGGCGGAGAGCGGGGGGAAGGCGGACGGGTCGTTCAATTTGGAAAGGAAGGTGACCGCGAAGAGGCGGGATTTTTCCGGGCGCTTGAGATCTTTCGCGGCGTCTCCCAGCGGCGCGGCCGCGCGCCAGCCCAACGGTTTGATCTCGGCGAACAGCGCCTCCGCCTTTTTATCGAGACCGTCGATGAACCTCGCGTCGTGCCCCGGCTCCTTCGCCGCCAAGGCGTCCACCCGCGACATCACCTTCGAAACCGTCGCCTGCGGCGCCGTCGCATGCGCCGCGGCCGCCAGCAGAAGCGCCGGCGCGAGACGGATCATTCAGCCGCGGCGATCGCCGCTTCCCCCACGGAGAAGTACCGCGTCTGGGGATGGTGGAAGACGAGCGCGGAGACGCTGGCCTCCGGCTCCATCATGTAGCCCTCGGTCAGCTGCACGCCCGCGTGCTTCTCGGGCTGCAGCAACTCGAACAGCTTGACCTGATCTTCCATGTTCGGACAGGCCGGGTAGCCGAAGCTGAAGCGCTTGCCCCGGTATTTGCCCTGGAACTTCTCCCGCACGCTCATGCCCGCCGGATCGCCGATGCCCCACATCCGGCGCAGACGGTCGTGCAGCAGTTCCGCGAAGCCTTCGGCGGATTCCACCGCGATGGCCTGAAGCGCGTGGGAGCGCAGATACTCGCCCGCGTCGCGATACGCGTCGGACAGCTCGCGGATGCCGGCCCCGCAGGTGACGACAAACATCGCTAGATAGTCGCGCCCATCCGCCGCGGGACGGACGAAGTCGGATAAGCAGAGGCGCTCCCCGGTCGGTTGCCGGGGAAAGTCGAAGCTGACCAGAGGGGTCGTCGCTTTCGGTGAGTCGAACAGATGTATCTTGTCGCCCTCGCTGTTGACCGCGAAAAATTTATACACCGCCCTGGCGGTGATCATCTTCTTCTCGAGAATCTCGTCCTGCAGCGCGTGCACGCGCTTGGTCAGCTCCACGGCCTTCGGGTTGTTTTCCTTGATCAACTGCTCGAGGTTGCCCCGCAGGCCCAGGTGCTTGCCGTACAGCATGATGGGGTTCACGTACTTGAAGATCTCTTCCACGTCGAAATCCGCCACCACGTGCAGCTTCAGGTCCGGCGGCGCCGGCGGAAGCTCCGCGTGCGTCACCACCACGCGCGGCGTGTCGGCCACGGCCGCGGCGTCCGTCGCCGCCGCCGTCGGGGATTCCGTGCGCAGGTATTCCTGCACCTCATGATTCTTCGCGATCAGGAGATCGCGTTTAGGGCCGAAGTAGTCGTTGGCCAGGGAAAGGCCCGTCATCGCGTCCTTCGCGTAGAACACCGGGCCGTCGTAGGCCCGCGCGATGCGCTTGGCCGTGAAGCGCGGCGACAGCGCCGCCCCGCCCACCAGCACGGGCAATCGGATTCCGGCCGCCGTCAGGTCCTCCGCGGTTATCACCATCATCTGGGCCGACTTGACCAGGAGGCCGGAGAGGCCGATCGCGTCGGGCTTATGCTCCTTCACCGCGGCCAAAAGCTGTTCCGGCGCGATCTTGATGCCCAGGTCCACGACTTTATAGCCGTTGTTCTTGAGAATGATGTGGACGAGGTTCTTCCCGATGTCGTGCACGTCTCCCTTCACCGTCGCCAAAAGAATCGTGGCGCGCGTCGCGGCGTCCGCCACGGTCATATGGGGCTCAAGGTGAGCCACCGCCGCTTTCATCACTTCGGCCGACTGAAGCACTTCGGCCACGATCATCGTGTTCGCCCCGAACAGTCGACCCACTTCGTCCATGCCCGCCATGAGCGGTCCGTTGATGACCTCCAACGGTTTTAACGTCTTGAGCAATTCGTCGAGGTCGACCTTGAGGCCTTCCTGGGAGCCTTCGACGACGTTTTTCGCCACGCGTTCATGAATGGGCAATTTGAGACGTTCGGACGGGGATTTCTCCACCGTCTTGATCGCTCGAAAATGTTCGGAGAAGACCGACACGGCGTCGAATTCTTTGGAATGCGCCGGGTCTCCCGGGCCCTTCCAAGAAAGAAGGTCCCAGGCCAGTTTCTTCTCGATGTCCGGAATTTGGGAATACCGCGCGAGCTTTTCCGCGTTCACGATGGCCATATCAAGACCGGCCTCGACGCAATGATGCAGGAAAACCGAGTTGAGGATCTCCCGGCCCGCGGGCGGAAGACCGAAAGAAACGTTTGATATTCCTAAGACAGTCCGACATCGCGGCATGGCGGCCTTGATCAAACGTATCCCTTCGACCGTCTCGACCGCGGAACCCCAATAGTTCTTGTCCCCGGTTCCGGCGGGAAATACTAACGGATCGAAGATGATGTCCTCGGGCGCGATCCCGTACTTAGTGGTGAGCAGGTTGAACGAGCGTTCCGCGATGGCCAGCTTGCGGGCGCGCGTCAGACCCATGCCCATCACCTTGTCCTCGTCGATGGTGCCGACCACCAGGGCCGCGCCGTACTTGTGGACCAGCGGGATGACGGCCTCGAAGCGCTCCGCGCCGTCCTCAAGGTTGATGGAGTTGAGGATGCACTTGCCCGGCGCGCGCTTCAGCGCCTCTTCCATGACCGCGGAGTCGGTCGAGTCGATCATGAACGGGACCTTGACCTTGCGCACGGCCTTCTCGAAGAAGGCGATCAGGTCGTCCTTCTCGTCGCGGTCCGGGTTGGCCAGGCACACGTCGATGATGTGCGCGCCCGCGCGCACCTGGTGACGCGCCAGTTCGGCCGCGGCCTCCAGCTCCCCGCCCACGATCAGCTCCTTGAACTTGCGCGAGCCGATCACGTTGGTGCGCTCGCCCACGATCAGCGGCCGGCGGTCCTCGTCCAAGGACAGCGACTCCATGCCGGAGACCGAGGCGCGGCGCTGTTTGTGCGGCCGGCGCGGCGGCTTGCCCGCCACCGTGGCGGCGATCTGTTTAATGTGATTGGGCGTGGTGCCGCAACAGCCGCCCACCATGTTCACCCAGCCTTCGTCGGCGAAGCGGGCGATTTTTTTCGCCAGCATCTCCGGGGATTCGTTGTAGTTCCCGTTCTCGTCGGGCAGGCCGGCGTTGGGATACACGATGGTGAACGCGCGCGTCAGGGACGACAACGTGCGCAGATGATCGGTCATGAAGTCCGGACCGGTCGCGCAGTTCATGCCCACGGCCAGCAGATCGAAATGGGACACCGCGTCCACCAGGGCGGAAATATCCTGCCCGCCGAGCATCGTGCCCATGCTCTCGATAGAAACGGAAAGTATAATCGGCACGGAGCGATTCGCCTCTTGGAAGGCCTTTTGAATTCCGTTGAGGGACGCCTTCACGTTGATCGTGTCCTGCTGCGTCTCGAGCAGGATTAAATCAGCCCCGCCTTCAAGGAGACCGGCGGTCGCTTCGGCGTAATTAACCAAGACCTCATCGTAAGTAATGCCGCCGGTGACGGTAATCGCCTTGGTGCCCGGCCCCAATGACCCCGCGACGAACAAGGGCCGATCCGCGGTCGCGCATTTCATCGCGGCGGCACGGCCTAATTCGGTGCCGACGCGACATATTTCCCGCGCCTTTGCTTCCAATCCGTATTCGGCCAAAACATGTTTGATGGCGCCAAAAGTGCCGGTCTCAATCATATCCGCGCCGGCGTTGAAATACGCCTCGTGCACGGATTGGATCGCGGACGGCTTGGTCAGGATCAGGTTCTCATTGCAGCCTTCCAGCTCCGCGCCGCCGAAGTCGGCGGCCGTGAGATTCTGCGCCTGAAGCATGGTGCCCATGCCGCCGTCCAGGACCAGCACGCGGCGGTGCAGCAGCTCGCGCAGCTCGTCTTCGCGTCCCCGATCGGCGAACGTCCGGCGTCCGTGGCTCATAAGCTCCCTGGAAACGAAAAAACCGCGCGGCGGGCGCGGTTTCCTTGTCGCCTCTTTAGCACCCGGTCGGCCGGGGCAATTCGGCTGGAAATCCTCGCCTGCGACAAGTCATTATAGCCCCTCTCGAGGGGGTTTTCAAGGACGCCGGGTCGCTTCCTTGAAGTCCTCGCGCCGGCGCAGCTCGTCGAAATCCTCGTCGTCGCGGGCCTTGGCGCGGTATTTCGGGTCCAGCTTCACGGCCGCGTTCAATTCGTCCATGGCCAGGTCGGTGTGGCCGGTCAAGGCCAGCATCGCGGCGTGCTCGTAGCGGGCGATGGGCAGGTCCGGCGCCAGCAGGGCCGCGGTCTCGGCCTCCATGGCGCCCGCGTCCAGGTTCCCCGAGTTGAACAGCAGGCGCGCGTTGGAGGCGTGCGCGTAGGCGCGGTCGGTGCGGGCGCGCGCGTTGTACACGCGCAAGAGAAGGAAGCTGTAGTGGCGCGGGTCCTGGCGGTTTTCGTACACCAGCAGGCCGCAGGTTCCCAGCGGATTGTAGCTGGCGCCAGCCCAGCGCCACTCGGGTCCCGGCCAGCCCTTTTTCAGGCGCGGCTTCAAAGTCTCCGTGGAGAGGATCGCGTCGGCCAGCAGGGGCTGATCCCCCACGGGCACGTCCTGGAGCGTCTCTGGATACCCGGCGCGGCTGAAGCCGGCCAATTTGAGGTCCTTCTCGGCCTTATCCAGGTCTTTCTGGCTGAAGCTCAGCGGCCCGTCGGCCTGCAAGGTCCAGTTCAGCTCGGCGTCCTGCTTGGCCACCGGGATGATCAACGTCCCCGCGCGCGTGGAGATGGGATCGCCCGCGATGGCCTCGCCGAGCTTCGGGAAGGAAAGCACCGTCAGCGCCGCTCCGCACGCGTCGTTCCAACCGATGACATGCCATTCCTGGTGGTCGATGGTGAAATCGGGGTTGTCCTGCGCGCGGGCCGGCGGCGCGGACAGCGCTAGGAGCGCGGCGAGAGTCGCGGAAATGATCACGAGCCGATTATAGGACATCGCTTCAGCGCCGGTGGGCGTGTATCGAATCGAATTCGACGGCGTAGAGGGTCGTGTTCGTCCGCTCCTTGACCCGGACGATGCGCCCCTCGATCTCCATCACGCCGACGTTGAGGAGGCGGACGCGGCCGCGGATCTTCGCGCCCTTGGCGAACGCGCGCGTGGTCGTGAAGCTGGCGCCGACGGCGGACACGTCCACCAGCTTCAGCGCCGCGTCCTGGATACCTCCGGCGTCGTCGTACAGCTCCAGCAGGGAGTCGTGCGGGATGCGCGGCGCGCGGCGCGAGTCCTTGCCGGATCGGGGCATGCCCATAGTGTGGCCCCCGCCGTCGGATTAAACAAGGGGCGGCGGGTCAGCGATCGCCCGTCAGGTAATCGCCGATCGCCTCCCAATAGCGGTCCAGCTCGCGCTCCATTTCCACGACCTGCCGCTCGGCGCGTCGGGAGAGAAGGTTGAGCGTCGAGCGGCTGGCGTAGGTGTTGAAGCTGGGCCAAAGCCGTCGTTCCTCCTCGTTGAAATGCCCGCGCAGGAGATGCGCCAGACGCACTCCCACCGCCCGGATGGTCTCGCCGCCTTCGGGGTCCAGGCTGCGCATCGCCTGGGATGCCTCCTCGCGCAGGACGCCCAGCGCGCGATGCTGTTTTTCCACCTCGGCCAGGGCCTTCGCCGCCGCCAGGGACGGCCTTTCCGGCGTCGCCGCGAACACCGCGTCCTCCAGGCGTTCGTGCGCCTCCAGCGCCTTGAACAGCACGAGCAGGACGTTGCGCGTCTCGCGGGCGGCCACGCGCGGGTCGGGGTCCGCCGCGCCCCGTTCCAGGCGTGCGACCAGCCTCAGCAGAAGCGCGTGCTCCCGGGCCAACGAGGCGAAAACGCTCATTTTCCGCCTCCCGGAGCGTAGGCTTCCAAGGTGCGTTCGATCAGCGCGTCCAACCGCCGGCCGCAGTTGACCGCATCCCCGATCAGGCGCATGTCCTTTGAGTCCAAGGCGTGACCGGCCCCTAGTTCCTCGACGGAGCGAAGCGCGCCGAACATCACGGCCAAGGGGTCGCGCAGATCGTGCGCCAGCAATTGTCGCCATTCCGCTTTCAATCTTCCGGCCTCCGCCAGAGCCGAGACGTCCTCGATGATGATCAGGTGGCGCTCGACGCTGGGCTGGCGCACCCGCAGGCAGCGCACCCGCAGTTCCCGTCCGGAGGGCCGGTAGCTCCCTTTAAAAACAAGGGCGTTCTCCGGTCCGCGGGGGACTTTCAGCGGGCACCCCGCCGCGTTCTCGCCGCAGGCGCCCTCCAGGCTCCCGCAGAGGAGTTCGCAGATGGAGGTCTCTCCGGCCAACTGCGCGGCGGGGCCCAGCATTTCACCCGCGGCCGCGTTGGCATAGAGGAGTCGCCCTTGGGCGTCGGCGATGCAGAAACCGTCCGTCAAGCAGTCGAACAAGGGACGGAGCGAGTCGATGAAGTCGGCAACCATAAGGACTCTGTCGCAACGGAACGACTATAAGTATCGTAAGACCGTGTCGCAACGGAACGACCCGGCGTCACGCCAGGTCGATCCAGTTCCAGCGGTTCTGGTAAAGCGCCAGCAGGCGGCGGCGCAGGAGGGCGTGTTCGGGCTTCTGCAGCTTCGCGTCGGCGGCCAGAAGCTCGTCGGCGTCGGCGCGGGCGTAGGCCAGAAGCTCCGCGTCCTTGAACAGGTCGGCGACCTGGAGGGAGAGTTCTCCGGACTGCGCGGTGCCCAGCAGTTCCCCGGGCCCGCGCAATTTAAGATCTTCCTCGCCGATGCGGAACCCGTCCGACGTCGACGCCATCGTCTGCAGGCGGCGGGCCGCGTCCGGCGTCTTGGGATCGGCGACCAGGTAGCACGTGGACTCCGCGGCGCCGCGGCCGATGCGGCCGCGCAGCTGATGCAGGCTGGCCAGGCCGAAGCGGTCGGCGTTCTGGATGACCATCACGGTGGAGTTGGGCACGTCGATGCCGACCTCGATGACGGGCGTGGCGATCAGCACCTGCCACTCCCCGCGCGAGAATTCCTCCATCACCTTGTTCTTGAGCTTGGGCGCCATGGCGCCGTGAATGAGGGCGACCTTCAGGTCCGGGAAGACCTCGGAGCGCAGGCGTTCGTACTCGGCCTTCGCGGATTGCAGATCCAGGCGCGCCGACTCCTCGATGATCGGATAGACGACGTAGGCCTGCCGCCCCTGCGCCACTTCCCGGCGTACGGCTTCCATCGCCGCGGGGGACGAGGCCAGCTCGGTCTTGATCGGCGCGCGTCCGGGGGGCAGTTCGTCGATGGTGGAGACCTCAAGATCGCCGTACAACGCCAAGGCCAACGTGCGGGGAATGGGCGTGGCGGTCATGACCAGTAAATCGATCATGGCGCCCTTCTGCCGCAAGGTCGTGCGCTGGCGCACCCCGAAGCGATGTTGTTCGTCGATCACCGCCAGCTTCAGGTTTTTAAATCGAACGTCTTCTTCGAGCACCGCGTGCGTGCCGACGACGATGTCGATTTCGCCTTCGGCGATCTTCTTTAAGATCTTTTCGCGTTCCTTCTTCGGCACCCGCGACGTCAGCGAGGCGATTCGTACCGGCAAATTTTTGAGAATGCGGTCCAAGGTGACGCGATGCTGGTCCGCCAGAATCTCCGTCGGCGCCATCAACGCGCCTTGACCGCCGTTCTCGACGGCAAGAAGAAGCGCCGAGAGCGCCACGACGGTCTTTCCCGAGCCGACGTCCCCTTGAAGAAGGCGCGTCATGGGATACCCCTTCTTCATGTCGTCGAAAATTTCGTTGATGACCCGTTTCTGCGCGTGGGTCAGTTCAAAACCCAGCGCGGCGCGGAAAGGCGTGAGCAAAGTCCGCTTGATGTCGTAGCCGTAGTTCTTCAATACCCCGCGCGTCTGGCGCCGTTTCAAGATCCACGCCACTTCCAGCAGCAGAAGCTCCTCGTACGCCAGCCGCGCGCGTCCCGCCTCCAGCTCCGCGTCGGAGCGCGGGAAGTGCAGACCGCGCAAAGCCTGCGGCGCGGCCAACAGCTTGCGCTTGGCCATCAGCGCCGCGGGCACCGCGTCGGTGGCCTGGTCGGCGTGCGCCTCCAGCGCCGCGTGAGTCAGTTCCCGCACGAAGCGCTGCGTCAGCCCCTCGGTCAACGCGTACACCGGCGTCAGCCGCGCCACGTGCGTGCGCCAGCGCTCGTCGGTGAGCGGGTAATGCTCGTCGACGCGGATCTCGCGGATTCCGGTGAGATCCGGGTCGGAGCGTCCGACCACCCACAGGTCGGCGCCCTCGGTCACCTCGGCCTTCAGCGCGGAGAACACGTCGAAGCGCCGGCTCAGGTGCTTGAACCACACGCACTCCACCTTGCCGTGCGCGGTGGCGAGCGTCGCCTTGTACAGCGCCAGCCGCGGCCCCGCGGAATGTCCCGACGCGCGCAGCACTCGTCCGCGCAGGACCACCAGCCCGGTCGCCGTCGGCAGGCGCAGGTCCGCGGTCTCGTGGCGGTCCTGCCACTGGCGCGGATAGTGATGGAGCAGATCCTCGACGGTGCGCACGCCCAGGTGCTCGAAGAGCGCGGCGCGCCGCGGCCCCACTCCTTTTAAGAATTGGAGCGGACTGTCGAGAGGGCCGCTCATGTTGCGGCCGTCATGCGCCGTTTGCTATAATCGTTGACGTTATGTCCTTCAAGTGTCAGATTCCGGGTTGCGGTAAGGGTCCGAAGGCCGGTAAGAGCTACAGTCACTCGCACAGAGCGACGAACCGCGTTTTCCGTCCGAACCTCCAGCGGCAGAAGGTCGTCATCGAGAACCGCACGATGACCGCCTACGTGTGCACGGACTGCATCAAGTCCGGGCGCGCGATCCGTCCGACCCGATAATAGCGAAAGTGTCCGCCTCTCCGAAAGAGGGGCTGATCAGGGCCTGGGCTTACGCCCTGGCCCTCGCTGTTTTCTGTCTGCCCATTTTTAACCCCGACCTGTTCTGGCACCTGTCGGCCGCGCGCTGGATCTTGGCCCACGGCGCGATCCCCCGGACCGATTCCTTCACCTTCACCGCCTTCGGCGCCCCGTGGATCGACTTCGAGTGGGGGACGCAGCTGTTCTGGTACGCCGTGAACGGGATCGGCGGGCTGCGGGCGTTGTGGGTTCTCAAGGCCGTCATGCTGGGCGCCGCGTTCTGGCCCGTCGACGGCCTGCTGCGCGAGAAGGGCGCCTCCGCCGCGGCGCGGTCGGGCGCTCTGGCGTTGTGGCTGGCGGCGATGCTGGCCCAGTCGGACCTGCGCGCCGACATGATCTCGGCGTGCTTCTTCGCCGTCCTGCTCCGCCGCCTGGAGAGCCGGCGCGCGTCCTTCCTGTTCGGCTTCGGCCTGTTCGCGTTGTGGTCGAACCTGCACGGGGGCTTCATCCTGGGATTCGGGCTGTACGCTTTGGCCGCGGCGGTCGCGGCGCATGAGCGCGGCGAGCCTCCGCCGGGACTGGCGGCCGAGGCGACGGGAGCGGCGCTGGGAAGCCTCCTCAATCCTTACGGCCCCGGGCTGTATCGGGTCTTGTTCGCGCACGCGTCCGATCCCGCCGTTCGCGCCGTGATGGAGTGGAAGCCGCCGTCGTCGCACAACGGGTTTCAGGTTCCGCTCCTGGCGGCCGTCGCGCTGGTGCTGGCGCTTCTGTGGGCCGGGGCGCGGCGCGCCTCGAAGTTCCTCCTGGTCGCGGCGTTCGCCTCCGTGTGCGCGGCGATTCTCAGCGCGCGCTTCGGCGCGTATTTCGCGGCGTCCGGGGCCGCGTTCGTCTTCTCCGCGTTCCCCCGGCCTCGGGCCGCCCTGGTCGCCGCGGGCCTGGCCGCCGTCAGCATGATGTTCCTGCCGCTGCGGCCCTGGTACCGGCGCGGCCCGTTCAGCGACGTGTACGTGGCGACCCGCGCCGCGGATTTCGTCGCGCGGGAGCAGGGCGCGCTGCGGGGGCTGAGGCTCTTCAACCAGTACGAGTGGGGCGGGTATCTGGGCTGGCGCCTGGGCGAGGGCGGCCGCGTGTTCGGAGACGGGCGCTATCTGTTCCATTCCCAGTTGCCGGAGATCAGCGCCGCGCTGACGGCGCCGGAGAATCTGGCCGAATTCGCCGCGCGCCGCGCCTTGGACGGATTCCTCATCCGGAATATGGGCACGCAGCTGCCGTCCACGCGCGTCTATCCCGACGGGATGACGCGGGTCTTCGAACGCCCCTGGTTCGTGAGCTACCTGCCGCGCGCGCGCTGGGCGCTGGTGTATTGGGACGATCAGGCCTGCGTGTTCTTGGACCGCGCGAAGGTTCCCGCGGCCTGGCTGGGCGCGCACGAATACCGCTGGCTTCTCCCCGGAGACGACGCGGCGCGCGCCGACGCGCTCGTTCGCGGCGAGATTCCGGGCGCCGCCCTCGCGGCCGAAAAATCCCGCCATTCCTCAGAATTAACCCCTTGAAACCGGGCGGAAAGGAGGTACACTTCCCAATCATGGAGGAAGTGATGAAAACCCTCGTTCGAAACATCGTTCTGTCCGCCTGCGCCGTCGTCCTGGTTTCCGCTCCGCTGCGCGCCTCCGGAAGCGCCAAAGCCGGAGCCGCCAAAAACGGCGCGAACTCTCCCGCGGTCGCCACGCCGCCTCTCGCCGACGGCGCCCGCATGGACGGAGGCGTCACCGGACCCGACGCCGCCGGCTCGCCCACGGGCCCCGGCATGCGCGGCATGCAGAATTCGTGCGGCGACAGCGCGTGGGGACGGCGCGGCCCCGACGCGGACGCGACCGCGAAGATGAAGAAGGCCGAGGAAGCGGAGAAGAAGGCCGTCGCGCTGGGCGCCAAGGTGCGCGACGCGGCCCCGGCCGCTCAAGCCGCGGCGAAAGCCGAGCTGCGCCAGGCCGTCGCCGAATTGTTCGACGCGCGCGTGGCCGTGGCCGAGGCGCATGCGGCGGCCGCGGCGGACCGGGCGGCGGAGCTGAAGGCCCGCGTGGAGAAAAAGAAGACCCTGCGGGAGGTCTTCATCGAGAAGCGCACGGAGGATCTCTCCGGCGACGGCGACGACGACTGGTACTAGGGCTGGGCGGCGCGCTTCTTCGCGTCTGAGATCTGCGCGGGGGTCATGAGAGCGGCGAGCGCCTTGACCTTCGCGCGCGCCTCGGCCTGGTCCTCGGCGCGCCACACGTTCGAGTAGGCGTGGAGAGGGTCGTCGTACTTGCTGACGACCGGGTGCGTCGACGCGGCCAGGGCCCAGCGGTAGGCCTCGACCGGATCCTTGCCCACGCTCTGCGAGCGCTCGGCCAGGATCATCTGCGCCTGCGGCGATCCGCCTTGGGCGGCCTCGAGAAGCAGCTTCTCGCCCTCGTCGGAATCCTTCGCGACGGACTCCTTGTAGCCGTCGATGAGCATCAGGCCCTGGCGGAGCTCCGCCGCCGGGCACTTCATCTCCGCGGCGAAGGCGAATTCCTCGACGACCTTCTCCGGGGACGCGCCGCCTTCCTCGATGAGCGCCGCGTAGGCGTACGCCGCCTCGCAGTTCTTCTTCCGGCTGGCGCGGTAGAACCATTTCTGGGCTTCGTTCACCGATTCCTTCCCCGCGCCGCGGGCCAGCTCGTCGGAGTACAGCAGGCCCATCAGCATCTGGGCGTCGGTGTTGTCCGCGTCGGCCATCGGCCGGGCGATTTTATAGGCGAGCGTCAGCTCCTTCTTGCGGTAGGCGGCGAGCGCGGCCGAGAAATCCGGGGCGGGCGCGGCGGGGGCCGTGGAGACCGCCGCCGCCGGGGCCGCCGGCGTCGAGACCGCGACGGTCGCGGTGGACGGCGCGGGGGGCTCCACGTAGACGGACGCGGTGATCTCCGCGTTCGAGCAACGGATGCTCTCGATCTTGCCGGTGTCGTCCGAGAAGCTCACGTGGTCCGGCCCGGGCATGGTGGCCGGGTTGGTCCACTCATAGGCGGTGCGGCCTTTCAGGTAGGGCAGGGACTTCCCCTCCACGTACGGGGCCGTCTCCTCGGGTTCGCCCATGATCTTGATCATGTCGGCCTTCGACATGCCGACGCGCAGCTTCAGGCAGTGCTTGTAGTTGGCGGCCTCTCTTTTCGAGCAGGCGGCGGCGAGGAGGAGTAGGGCGAGGGCGGCGCGGGATATCTTCATTTCCGGCTCCGTGTCGTTTTTTTCTTCTTGGGCGCGGGCGAGGCGGCCTTCGACTTGCCTTGGATCTGATCGACGTAGGCGCCGATCTCGGCGGCCAGGCCGCGGTCGAGCTTCAGCGCCTTCGACCAGTCGGAGATGGCCAGGGAGTAACGGTCCGTCAGATAGTACGCGCGGGCGCGCTCCATCAGGGGGGAGGCGTCCTTGGGATTAAGGCGTATCGCTTCGGACTCGTCGGCGATGGACGCGTCCAGCTTCAGCTCCAGGCGCTCCGCGCGCGCGCGCGCCCGATAGCCAAGCGCCTGGTCCGGCAGCAGCTGGATCACGCGCCCGTAGTCCTCTTCCGCGCCGGCGCCGTCGTGCGCTTCCTCTCGCAGCTTTCCGCGCTGCATCCGCGCGCCCAGCGAATCGGGATCTTCTTTTAGGACGTCGTCCAGCAGCGGCAGGGCGGCTTCCCGGTCGCCGGCGCTGGCCAGCGCGGCGGCGCGGTTCAGCTTGGCCTGACGCATCCCCGGGTTCATGCGCAGGGCGACGGCGAAGGCGTCGGCCGCGCCGCGGTAGTCGCCCATCGCGCTTTTAGCCAGACCCGCGGAGTACGGCGCGCCCTCCAGCTCCGGGTCCAGGCGCGCGGCCTGGCCCAGGTCGTTGAGCGCGTCCAGAAGCTTGCCGAGGTCGATGCGCACGTTCCCGCGGTTGTACCAGGCGACGGCCAAGGTGGGCTGGGCGCGGATCGCCTCGGAGAAGTCGTCCTCGGCGCCCTCGAAGTCCAGGCGGTCCAGCTTCAGACGTCCGCGCCAGTTCAGCGCCAGCGCGTCGTCGCGGTCCTTCGCGACGGCCGCGCCCGCGTCCTTTTCGGCGCCGGCCAGGTCGCCGTGGGCGTAAGCGTCCAGCGCGGCCGTCGGCGCCTGGACGATCGGAACGACCGGCGCGCGGCGGCAGCCGATAAGCAGCAGGACGGCGGCGAGCGCGCGCTTCAAAAGTTCACCGCCGAGACGGCTTCTTCCATGGCGCGCTGGACGCGCTTGTCCCCGGGATCGAGGGACAGCGCCTTGCGCAGGTCGGCCATCGCGTCGTCGCGGCGATGCGCGCGCAGGCGCATGTGGCCGCGGTGAAACCAGGGCTCGACCGAATTCGGCGCGAACTTCACGGCCTTGTCCAGGTCCACCAGCGCCTCGCGCCGTCGGTCCATTCCCTCCAGGGTCAACGCGCGGGTGATGCGGATGCTTGCGGAATAGGGGTCGATGTCGATGGCCTTGTCGCAGGCCGGCAGAGCCTTGTCGAATTCCTTGCGCATCCGGTACACGTCGCAGAGCGCGTCCTGCGCGTTCGCGCTGCGGGGGTCCAGCGCCAGCGCGGCCTTGGCGTCGTCCAGCGCCTTGTCCAGGTGATCGGCCCAGACGTTGGTGTTCGAGCGCAGCAGGTAGATTTCCGCGGACTTCGGCGCCAGCTCCACGGCCTTGTCGTGGTCCAGCAGCGCCAGCGCGAACTTTCCGGGCTCGTCGCGGCTGACGCCGGCGGAGCGGTAGAGAACGGCGCGTTTGATCCAGGGCTCGTAGTTCTTCGGCGAGATGCCGATGGCGGCGGTGGCCGCGGCCAGCGCGGGGTCGAAGCGGTAGCGGTCGCCCTCGATGCGCGCTTCCAGCAGATAGACGTCCGCTCGTCCGGGCAGACGCTCCAGCGCCAGGCGCGCGGCCGCCGCGGCCTCGTCGTGGCGGCGGAGCTGGCGCAGCCCCTCGGCCTTCGCGACGTACGCCGCGGCCAGCCGCGGCTCCAACGCGATCGCGGCGTCGTAGTCCTTGACGCCTTTCTGGATGTCGTCCAGGCGGGAGATCAGCTTACCGCGGCGGACCAAAGCGAAGTAGGAGTCGGGCTTGTCGGCCAGCGCGTGGTCCAGGTCGTCGCGCGCTTCCCGATCGCGTTCCATTTCCTGGAGGAGGTCGGCTCGCAGGACGCGCATGTCGGCGCGCGCGTTCGGGGCCGCGATCAGCACGTCCAGATCGGCCAGCGCGCCCGGGAGGTCCCCCAGCTCCCGCCGCGATAGGGCGCGCAGGTAGCGCGCGCCCGAAAGCGACGGGTCCAGTTCGACGGCGCGAGTCAGGTCCGCCACGGCCTCGGGCAGGGCGCGCAGCTCCCGGTAGGCCAGGCCGCGGAAGTAATAGGCCCGCGGGTCGCGCGCGTCGCGTTTGATCAGCGCGGTGAAGCGGGTCACCGCCTCCCGGAAGCGGCCGGAATAGATCGAGATCAGACCGTCGCCCAGCACCACGGTCTGGTCCGTCGGGGCCGCGGGCGCGGACGGCCGGAGGAAGCGCGTCGCCGCGATGCCGGCCAGGAAGCAGGCCAGGGCCAGGACGACGACGCTCGAACGGGTCACTCGACGATCCCCCGCTCGCGCAGATAGTGGCGGATCTTCGAACGCGCGCGGGCGGTCTTGACCAGATTGAGCCAATCCTTCTTCGGGGTCGAGCCTTTCTTCGTGTTGATCCGGCATATGTCGCCGGACTTCAGGACGTGATCCAGGCGGACCATCTTGTTGTTGACGATGGCGCCGACGCAGGACTCGCCGATCTCGGTGTGGACCGCGTAGGCGAAGTCCAGCGGGGTGGCGCCGGCGGGCAGGACCTTCACCTCGCCGGCGGGAGTGAACACGAAGACCTGGTTGAACTCCAGGTCGGTCTTCAGGCTGTCGAGGAACTCGCGGGGAGAATTCAGGTCCTGTAGCCACTCGATCCACTGGCGCAGCCAGTTGAGCTTCTCCTCCATGTGGACGTCCTTGGCCGATTCGCCGGTCTTGTAGCGCCAGTGCGCGGCGATGCCGTACTCCGAGGAACGGTGCATCTCCTCGGTGCGGATCTGGATCTCCACCAGCTCGCCGGTGGGGCTCATGATGGTGGTGTGGAGGGAGCGGTACAGGTTCAGCTTCGGCGTGGAGATGTAGTCGGTGAAGGAGCCGGCGACCGGCTTGAAGTGGGTGTGGACGATGCCCAGCAGCGCGTAGCAGTTGGCCACGGTGTCGGTGATCAGACGGATGCCCAGCGCGTCCTGGATGTCCTCGAACGGCTTTTCCTGGCGCTCCATCTTCTTGTAGGTGGACCACAAAGTCTTCGTGCGCGCCAGGATGCGGCAGGGGATGTTGGCGCCGGTCACGACCTTCTCGATGGCGGACCGGGCGGCGGCCAGCTGCTTCTCGTTCTGCGCGATCTGGGCCCCGACCTTCGCGGCCAGCTCCGCGTGCTCCTCGGGATGCAGGTAGGAGAACGACAGGTCCTCCAGCTCGCTCTTCAGCCCGAACATGCCCAGCCGGTGGGCCAGAGGGGCGTACAGCGCCATGGTCTCGGCGGCGATGCGCTCCTGCTTCTCGCGCTTGAGGAAGTTCAGCGTCTTCATGTTGTGCAGGCGGTCGGCCAGCTTCACCACGATGACGCGGATGTCCTGCGCGGTGGCCAGCAGCATCTTGCGCCAGTTCTCGGCCTGCGCCTCGTCGCGCGATTCGAATTTCAGGGCGTCCAGCTTGGTCACGCCCATCACCAGCATGGCGATCTCCTCGCCGAACTCGGCGCGCAGCTGCGCCTCGGTGGTCGGGGTGTCCTCCAGCGTGTCGTGCAGGAGGCCGGCGCAGACGGTGGGCAGGTCCATGCGCCACTCGATCAGCGAGTCGGCCACGGCGACGCAGTGGGTCAGGTAGTGGTCGCCCGACGCGCGGGACTGGTTGGCGTGCGCCTTCTCGGCGAACTCCCAGGCCAGCTCCAGCGCGGTGGGATCCACGTGCGGGGAGTAGGTGTTGAATTTTCCGACGAGTTCCTTCAATTCGGTCATGCGCGCTCCGTCGCGGGACGCGCCGCGTCTTCCAGGTCGAACAGCCGGCGGTACAGGCCGCCGGCCGACATCAGCTCGGCGTGCGTGCCGGTCTCCACGACCGCTCCCGCGCTCATCACGGCGATGCGGTCCGCCTGGATCACCGGGCGCAGCTGGTGCGCGACGGTGACGACGGTGCGTCCGGCTAAAACCCTTTCCAGCGCGGCGAGGACTTCCTTCTCGGCGGGGCCGTCCAGGTGGGCGGTGGCCTCGTCCAGGACGACCAGCTCCGGGTCGCGCAGCAGGACGCGGGCCAGAGCGATCTTCTGCCTTTGACCGGCGGACAGGGAGAACCCCCATTCGCCGAGCAGGGACTGGTAGCCCTCGGGCAGGGCCTCGACGAACTCGGCGGCGCCGACGGCCTTGCAGGCGCGCTCCACCTCGGACAAGGTGACGACGTCCTTGCCCAGCGCGACGTTCTGGAACACGGTGTCGTTGAACAAGGAGGATTCCGCCGTGACCAGGCCCGCGCGGGCGCGCACGGAGGCGGGATCGAAGCCGCGCGCGTCGGCGCCGTCCAGCAGCATGCGGCCCTCGGCCGGATCGTGCAGGCGCAGAAGCAGGCGCGCGAGCGTCGATTTCCCGCAGCCGCTGGGTCCCACCAGCGCCACGCGGGCGCCCTTGGGGATTTCCAGGTTCAGACCGCGCAGCGCCCAGGCGCGCGCGCCGGGGTAGCGGAAGCCGACGTTCTCCAGGACGATGCCCGATTTCAGGCCGGGGAAATCGGGCTTGCGGCGCTTCGGCGTGGCCGCCTTCTCGTCGAGCAGGTGGAAGAGGCGCTCGACGCCCGTCCAGGCGCGCTGGACGTCGGCGTTCGTGCGCGCCAGGTTCTTGATGGGGGCGTAGGCCGCGACCATGGCCCCCAGGAAGGCGAAGAACGCGCCCGGCGTCATGCGCGCCGACATCACCTCGCGTCCGCCGTAGAAGATGATCGCGGCGACGATGGTCGAGGCGCCCACTTCCATCAGCGGCGTCATCAGCGCGGTCGCGCGCAGGTAGCGCATCATGGGCTGGAAGAAGGCCTCGTTCTCCTCCTGGAACTTCTCGGTCGCCCCGGGCTCGTAGTTGTAGGCCTTGATGACCAGCATGCCCTGCACGCTCTCCTGGAAGCGGTGGTGCAGACGGTCGACGGCGATCTGCGCCTGGCGGCTGGCCTCGCGCATCTTGCGCGACAGAACGTACATCGCGGCCAGGGACAGCGGCGAGCCCAGGAGCGCCAGTCCCGCGAAGCGCCAGTCCAGGCGGAGCATCGCGCCGATCAGGAAGAGCACGGTCAGGGTGTCGCGGATGGCGTACACGGGCAAAGTGGTCAGGGCGGCCTGCACCAAGGTCAGGTCGCCGTTGACGCGGGAGAGCACGTCGGCGCCCTTGCGCCCGGAATAGAACTCCAGCGGCAGCGCGTGCAGGTGGCGGAAAAGGTCCTCGCGGATCTGCTGGGTCACCTTCTGGCCGATCCAGCTCATCAGGTAATTCTGCGCGTAGGACGCGATGGACTTCAGGATCATCAGCAGCGGCACGCCGATGACCACCAGCCGCAGCATGTCGATGTCTTTGGCGATGAAGATTTGATCGACGATGGGTTTTAAGAGGAGAACGACGAGGCCGTTAAACGCGGAGACGACGAGCATGGCCAGACAGGCCCAGCCGAAGCGGGACAAATACGGCCGAAGGTAACGGCGGAAGCGGCCGGAGGCGCTCACGAAGGCACCTTCGCGGACGTCGCGGAAAGAATGGCGGCCGCGGCGCGGTCGGCGGCTCCCGGGGTGCCGAGCGAACGGCGGACGGCGAGAAGTTCGCCGCGGGTCGAAGCCGCGTACGCGGCGTCATCCAGGAAGCGGGAGGCCTCGGCCGCGGCCTTTTTCGCGGTGGCTTCGTGTTGAATCAATTCAGGCACGACCCCGCGTCCCGCCAACAGATTCGCCATGGCGATGTGTTTGACGTTCACCAGCGCCCGCGCGATGGCGTACGTCGGCCACGACAATTTATAGATCACCACCATCGGTATACCCAAAAGCGCGTTCTCAAGGGTGGCGGTCCCGGATGAACACAGCGCCAAATCACACATAGCGCGAAGCGCGTAATCGTGCTCGCGCACGATCGATACGCCGTCAGGGAGTTTTCCGTATGCGCCGTCCGGCTGGTTGGCCGAAGCGAAGATCAACCCACGGAGGCCCGGCCGCTTGAGGCGCAGGAGTCTGAACGCCTCGTAGAAGACTGGTATATGCCGTTTCAGCTCGGAAGTCCTGCTTCCCGGGAGCAACCCGACCGTCACCGGATGCCCATCCGTTTGTTTCGTCGGTTCCGGGATGAGATCCAACAGCGGATGCCCGACGAATTCCACTGGAACCCCGGCTTCGCGGTACATCTTCTCTTCAAAAGGGAATATCACCAACATCTTCGTCACGAACCGTTTCAGGACCTTGACTCGTCCCGGCCGGCTGGCCCACACCTGGGGGCTGACGAAATAATACGCCGGAATCCCGGCGGCCTTCGCCAGCGGCAGCACGCGGCGGTTGAAGCCGTAGTAATCCACGCAGATCAATGCGGTCGGGCGCCGTTCGTTCACGTATTTCTGCAGGCGCGAACGTAATCCCAGCAGAAACGGGATCTTCAGCACCGGCTCCAGGAAACCCGTGACCCCGCGCGACGCCAGATCCTCGATGAATTCGTCCGCGACGGCGCGGCACAGCGGCCCGCCGACGGCCGCCACCCGCGTCCCCGGGTCGCGGCGCTTGAGCGCCTTGATAAGGTTCGCGGCGTGCAGGTCGCCCGAGGGATCTCCGGCCACGATGAGGAACAGAGGCGCGGTCATTTGTTCTGAGAGTTATCCACTTGATTCACAATCCAACTGTTGCCGGCAACAGTTGATCGATCGGCGCCGGTTAGGTGTTGTTAACAACAGTCAACGCGGCGCTGTTCATCAACGTCAGCTGCGTAAAATGTCTTTGCCGACCGACTTTGCGATCTTGCCCAGGTCCTGCGCCCAGTTGGGAATGAGCGAGCGCGAGCCCGCGTGTCCCGACAGCTCGTAGCGCTCCAATTCCTCCGAAATCTGAAGCGCGAGCTTCAGAGCCTCGACGCCGCGCTCGCCGCTGGGCCAGGGCTTGCGGTTGTGCCGGATGCAGTCCAGGAAATGGTTGTGCTCGTTCTTGAGCGGATCCACCGAGGTCAGCTTCGGGTTCAGGATCTCGACGTCCTTCAGGCTTTTGATGACGGGGGCCTTCTTCTTGTAAATCTTGAGCGAGCCGGCGCCGTAGTCGAGCGAGATGTATGAATCCTTTTGAAACGCCCGCAGCTTCCGGCTCTTGCCGAGCGAGATGCGGCTCGCGGTCAGGTCCGCCACGCAGCCGGTCTTGAAGCGCACGCGCACGTTGGCGATGTCCTCGTGACCGGAGAGCAGGTTGGCGCCCAGCGCCTCCAGGCTCTCCACCTCGGAGCCCACCAAGGTCAGCAGGATGTCCAGGTCGTGGATCATCAGGTCCATGACCACGCCGATGTGGCTCATGCGCGGATCGTAAGGTCCCAGGCGCTCGATGGTGATGTAGCGGGGATCCCGGATGTGCCGTACCGCTTCGAGCACGGCCGGATTGAAGCGCTCGATGTGGCCGACCTGGAGAACCAGCTGCTTCTCCTGCGAGAGGGCGAGAAGCTCCTTGGCCTCGTCCACGGTGGAAGCCAGGGGCTTTTCGATGAGCACGTGCGCGCCGGCCGACAGCGCGGCCATTCCCACCTCGTGGTGCATCGGCGTGGGGACGGCGACGATGACGGCGTCCACGCGCCCCAGCACGTCCTTGTAGTCGCGCACGGCGACGGAGTTCGACTGCCAGGCGGCCAGCTGGGCTTTCCAGACGTTCGTGTCGCAGACCCCCACGAGCTCCACGTCCGGCGTCTTGCCCAGGAGCTTGGCGTGGTAGGTTCCCATCTTGCCCGCGCCGACGACGGCGACGCGGATCTTGGATGATTCGGTCATGGCTGCCTCATGAAATTGGTCCCTCCGGGGGGTAGCCGGCGACGGCGAGGCCGGCGGCGTCGGCGTCGGCGGCGAAGCGGGCGCGGTCGAAGATCAAGGTCGCGCCGGTCTCCAGCGCGAGCGCCTTGACGCCCGCGGCCTTGAACGTCACGAGCGAGTCGAGGCCGACGACGGGCAGGTCGAAGCGGAAATCCTGCCGAGGCTTGGCGACCTTCACGACGACCAAGGACGGCTCGCGGCCCTGGGAGCGCGCCAGCTCGGCGGCGCGCTTCACGCAGGCGTCCGTGCCCTCCATTCCTTCCACGGCGACGATCGCGCCGCCCTGGACGACGACGGTCTGGCCGATGTCGAAGCCGGCGACCGACTTCGCGGCGCGCCAGCCGAGGGAGGCGTCGGACAGCTGTTCCTTCGTCAGCGCGCGCTTGGTCAGCGCCCCGTTCGGCGCCAACAGATGCTCGAGGTATATCGCGGACGAAATAAACTCCAATCCGTCCTTGGCGAATTCGTCCACGACCGCCTTGAGGACCGTGTCGGTGCGTTTATCCTTCAAGGAAAGCAATACCTTCGCCGCGCGCCAGTCCGGCATCACGCCGCCGAACAGCGACACGTGCTGGACCTTGCCGGCCATCACGACCTTGCGCACGCCCGCGTCCTTGAGCGCCTTGATCGGCGCGTCGATCTGGCCCAGCTTGAACCAGGTCAACGCATCAACGAGGCGCGCAAGCGCCTCATCGGTCACGCCGGGGATGCCCAGCGCGACGACGGGGACGCCGCGGCGCTTGGCTTCCTCGGCGACGAGGAGCGGGAAGCGCCCGGAGCCGGCGATCAGACCCAGCGGCTCCGTCGCGGTCAGGCCGGGACCTCCTCGACTTCGGTGACGCCGGCGGCGGGGCGCATCACGCCGCGCTTGCCCGCCGACTCGATGAAGTCGATCCATTCCTGGACCTCCTTCGTGGGGCCGCCCGCTTTCAGCTTGGCCAGCGCGTCCACCTGGGTGAGGCCCGACAGGAACAAAGTCTTGTACGCGTCCTTCAGCGCGGAGACGGCTTCGCGCGGGAAGCCGGCGCGGCGCAGGCCCAGCAGGTTGATTCCGCGCAGGGTCGCGCGGTCGCCCTGGGTCATGCCGAACGGGAGCACGTCCTGGCCGTTCATGGACGCGCCGCCCAGCATCGCTCCGCGGCCGATGCGCGTGAACTGGTGGATGGCGCACACGCCGCCCAGGACCGCGCCGTCGCCGATGTGGACATGGCCGGCCAGCAGCACCGCGTTGACGATGATGACGCCGTTGCCGATCTGGCAGTCGTGCGCGACGTGGGAGCAGGCCATGAACAAGCCGTTGGAGCCGATCTTGGTGAGGCCGCCGCCCTGAGCGGTGCCGCGGTTCATGGTCACGCACTCGCGCACCACGTTCTTGTCGCCCATGACCAGGCGCGTCTTCTCGCCCGCGTATTTCAGGTCCTGCGGCGGGGTGCCGACGAAGCAGCCGGGATGAAGGATGTTGTCGGCGCCCAAAGTCGCGTATTCCACGACGGCGTGCGCTCCGACTTTCGTGCGCGGTCCGATCACGGCCTCGGGACCGATGATGGCGTACGGTCCGATCTCGGCGGACGGATCGATTTGGGCGGACGGGTCGACGACGGCGGTGGGGTGGATGGCCATGGTCTTACGCCGCCTGCGCCTTTTCCACCAGCGCGAACGTCATCGTGGCCTCGGCGACCATTTTCCCGTCCACGTAGGACTCGCCCTTGAACTTGCCGGCGCGGCCCAGACGCAGGATCTCGATGTGGTGCTGCAGCACGCAGCCCGGGGTCACCGGCGCGCGGAACTTCGCCTCGTCGATGCCCATGAAGAAGGCGATCTTGTTCTCGAAGCCGCCCTTGGAGAGCAGCATCGCGCAGGCGGTCTGCGCCATGGACTCCACGATCAGCACTCCGGGCATCACGGGCTGGCCGGGGAAGTGCCCCTCGAAGAAGTGCTCGTTGGCGGTGACCATCTTGACGCCGATGCAGTACTTGTCTTCCTGGATGACCTGGATCTTGTCGATCAGGAGGAAAGGGTAGCGGTGCGGGATGGCCTTCTTGACTCCGGCGATGTCCAGCGCGCGCACGGGCGCGGCGGCGAAAGGAGACGGGGCGGCGGCTTCGGCGTTCATTTGGCCTCCAGGATTCTGGTTTTGGATTTGCGCAGCTTCTTCGCGGCGGCGTCGAGCAGCTTGGCGAACTCGACGTTGTGCGCGTGGCCCAGGCGTTCGGCCTCGATGCGCATCTTGAAAAGCGGGCGGCCGATCAAGGTCAGGTCGCCGATGAGATCGAGCATCTTATGGCGCACGAACTCGTCCGAGAACCGCAGGCCCTCGGCGTTCGTGTGGAACTTGTCCTTGCCGATGACGATGGCGTTCTCGAGCGTGCCGCCCTGCGCCAGGCCCTGGGACTTCAGGTACGCGACCTCGTGCTCGAAGCAGAAGGTCCGCGCGCGGGCGACCTCGGCCAGGTAGCTCTCGCGGTCCACGGTCATGGACAGCGACATCTTGGGCATCATCGGATGGTCGTGGATCAAGGTCGCCGTGATCTCGAACCTGTCGGATGGGACCGCGCGGTAGCGGGCGCCGTCCTTGGCCTCGTAGGTCACCTCGTGCGGCAGGTGCAGGTAGCGCTTGGGCGCGTCCAGGTCCACCAGGCCGGCGCGCAGCAGCGCGTCCACGAACGGCAGGGCGGAGCCGTCCATGATGGGCGGCTCGTTGGCGGTGGCCAGCACGTCGATGTTGTCGATGCCCAGGCCGGTGCACGCGGAGAGCACGTGCTCGACGGTGTGGACCTTGGCGTCGCCCAGGCCCAGGTTCGTGCCGCGGACCGTGGTGACGACGAAGCCCAGGCGCGCGGGAATCATCGGGATGCCGGGCAGGTCGGCGCGGAAGAAGCGGATGCCGGTGTTGGCGGGGGCGGGGCGGAAGGTCAGCCGGCACTTGTTGCCGGTGTGAAGACCCACGCCCTCCAGCTCGACTTCCTGCTTGATCGTCGTCTGCAGCGGATTCTGGTTCATCGCGTCCTCCTGCTTATGCGGCGGCGTCCATTTTTCCCGAGAGGCCCAGCTTCTTTTCGATCTCCTTGAGGCGTTCGAGCAGTTCGGGCAGGCGTCCGTACAGGGCCTGCAGCTTGAAAGCCTCGCGGTGCGGCCGCCCGGGAGAGCCGAACAGCATGGCCTTCGGCGGCACGTCGGCCATCACGCCGGTCTGCGCGGTGATGATGGCGCCGTCGCCGATCGTCAGATGGCCGGCGATGCCGGCCTGGCCGGCCAGGATCACGTTGCGGCCCACCGTGGTGGAGCCGGCGACGCCGACCTGGGAGACGATCACGCTGTCGCGGCCGATCTTCACGTTGTGCGCGATCTGCACCAGGTTGTCGATCTGCGCGCCGGGCTCGATGACGGTGGAGCCCAAGGTCGCGCGGTCGATGGTCACGTTGGCGCCGATCTCGACGCCGTCGCCGATCACCACGTTGCCGATCTGCGGGATCTTCGTGTGGCGCCCGGTCTTCCGGTCGGTGGTGAAGCCGAAGCCGTCGGCTCCGATCACGGTCCCGGCGTGAACGACCACGCGGTCGCCCAGCTCGCAGTCCTCGCGCACGACGACCTGGGGGTACAGGCGGCAGGCCTTGCCGATCTTCGCGTTTTCCCCGACATAGACCTGGGGCATCAGCACCGCGTCGTCGCCGATCGCCGCGCCCTTCTCGACGACGACGAAGTCGCCGATGTGGACGTTCGCTCCCAGCTTGGCGAGCGGATGGACCGACGCCTTCGCGCTGACGCCGGGCGCGATCTTCGCGCGGCGCGCGCCGTCGATGAGCGCCAGGAGGATCGCGAAGGCCGCCTGCGGGTCCTCGACGACGATCTTCGACTTCGCGGCGCACGCGGAGTCCTTCGCCTGAGGCGGCACCAGAAGACAGCCGGCCGGGGAGGTCTGCGCGGCGGCGAGATACTTCATGTTGTGGAAGGACGCGACGTCCTTCGGCCCGGCGGAGGCGACTTCCGACACGCCCGCCACGACCAGGAGCCCGTCGCCGACGACGGCGCCGCCGACCAAAGACGCGATCTCCGCGACGGTTTTCGGCTGTGGAAAAAGCATCATGGCTGCTGCGCCTCCCGCAAGTATTTGAGGACCTTGTCCGTGAGGTTCACGGCGGGGTGCCCGTAGAGGATGGTGGTCTTGTCCACGACGACGCTGACGCCCTCCCGGTGCGCGACTTCGGTGATCGCGCGGTACAGGCGGGCCAGGATCTGGTCGGTCTTCCGGCTTTCGATGTCGAGCAGGCCGTGATCGGCCTCGTCGTGATCCCGCGTCAGCTCGCTTTCCTTGACGGCGATGTCGGACTGCAGGCGGATGATCTTGCCGTCCAGCTCAAGCAGTCTCTGGGTGAGAGTCGGCCCCGCGGGAGCGGGCGCGACGACGGGGGCGGGAGGCGGACCGGGGAACATGTTCGCCGCCGCGGCGATGGAGGCGGTGGAGGCGACGACGGACGCCGCCGGAGCCGCCGGAGAGACGACGGGAGCGTGAGCCGCCGGCGCGGTCGGCGTCGAAACGGCGATCGCGGCGACGGCGGCGGCGATCGCCGCGGGAGAGGTGGAGGTGGAGGGCGGCGCGATGGGCGTCGTGTCCGGGGCCATCCCGGGCAAGGCGACGTTCGACAGCTTGCGCGGGACCGGCGCGGGAGCGGGGGGCGCCGGGACCGGAGCGGGCGCCGCGGTCGTGGACGCCGCCGGTCCGGGGACGAGCGCGGCCGGCGTCGAAACGGCGACGGCCGGGGCGGGCGCCGCGGCCGTCGCGGCGGATACGGCCGGAGGCGTCTCGGCGGCCGAGGAGATCGACAAGGCGTCGCGTTCGACGCGCGCGGCGTCCAGCTGTTGGCGCAGCTTCAGAAGCTCGGCCTTGCGGAGGTTCACGCGCTCCTCGGCTTGCCGGACCAGCTCCTCGAAGCCTTCCTTCGCGCGCTGCGCGTCGGGGCTCGCGGAGAACAGGCGCTGCATGTCCACGTAGCCGACGCTGCCCCGCTCGGCGCGGTTCTCCTCCAGCGACAGCTCGATGGCGCGCGCGGGCGCGGTCAGCAGCAGGACGGCGATCAGGGCGGCTATTTTATTCATCAGAAGAGAGGTCCCAATCCGAAGTTGATCTGATAGAGCTTTTCGCCGGGGCGATGGTTCAGTCCGTAGCCGTAGTCGAGGCGGATGGGGAAGGCGGGAGTCACGAAGCGGATGCCCAGGCCGACGTCGGTCCGAACGCTGGTCTCCTTGCCGCCGATGCGCATGTTATAGTCGGACACGCGGTCCCAGGAGCCGCCCGCGTCCGCGAAGATGACCATCTTGACGATGCTCTTGTGGTGCTCGCGCGCCAGGGGGAAGCCGAACTCGGCGTTGGCCACCTGGTATATTTTTCCGCCGGAGACGAAGCCGGCTTCTCCGGACGGCGAGTAGCCGCGCAGGGAGTCCTGTCCGCCGACGTAGAAGCGGTTCTGGACCGGGACCTGCTTGGTGGAGCCGAACTGCGTCACGTAGCCGCCGCGATGGAAGATGGAGAAGACGAAAGGCCAATCCTCGGGATTGTACAGCGTCCAATGGACCTGGTTCGTGATGGTCGGCTCGACGAAGCTGATGTCGCCCATCAGCGGGCCGCCGGACAGCGAAACGCCGACGCCGTTGCGCGAGCCGCGCGCGGGATCCCAGATGCTGTCGCGCGTGTCGCGGGCGAACTCGGCGCCGATCAAGGATTGGACGCTTGTGCTGGGCGTCAGCGCGCCGCCGAAATTCTGGTTGGGGTCGATGCCCTCGATGATCACCTGCTGGAGCGTGTAGCTGAAGTTCAGCAGGTACTTGTCTTCCTGGAAGCGCGGGCCGACGCGGATGGTGCCGCCGGTGCGGCGCTCGGTGTAGGCGCTCAGGTCGCCCTGGAAGGGGTTGATGCGCCGCGTGTGGAACAGGTCCACGCCCAGGCTGGTCGGGGAGTTCCCGATCCACGGCGTGGTCCAGCTGACCGAGTAGTCCTGCACGCGCTTGCCGAACGACCAGTTCGCGGAGATCTTCTGAGCGCGGCCCAGGAAGTTCAGGTGCTGGACGGACAAGGTTCCGATCAGGCCGTCCACCGACGAGTAGGCCGCGCCCGCGGTCAGGACGCCGGGCTTGCCCTCGTTCACGTCGAAGGTGAGGTCCACCTTGTCCGGATCGGTGGGCGAGGGCTGGAGGTCCACGTCCACGTCGTCCATGAACCCCAGGTTCATGATTTTCTCGCGGCTCTTGCGCACGCGGGCGGCGGAGAAGCGGTCTCCGGGCTTGACCACGACCTCGCGCCGGATCACGTAGGTCTTCGTCGCCTTATTGCCGTCCACGTCCACGTGGTCCACGTAGGAGATCGGGCCTTCGACGATCTCGTAGCGCACGTCCATCTGGTCGGTCTTGGGGTTGAAGGTCTTGACCGGGTTCACGCGGGCGCGCAGGCGGCCCACGTCGGCGTAGAGCTCCTGGACGCCGCGGATGGTGTTCTCGTATTTCTCCTGACTGAATATCTTGCCGCGCTTGTACTCGACCGTCTTCGCCATTTCGGAGGATTTGAAGACGATGTAGCCGGCAAAGGACGATTCGCCGAAGCGGTAGGGGCGGCCCTCGTTCACGCCGATGGAGATGGCGATTCTCGTCTTGTCCGGGCTCAAGGTGACGAGGGGGGTGCTGACGACCACGTCCAGATAGCCGTTGTTCTTGTACTCGGTCTCGATCTTCTTCAGGTCCTCGGGCAGGTCCTTCTCGAAGAAGACCTTCTTGCGCGCGTTCTTCATCAGCCCCAGGAGCTTCTTCGGCTTGAAAGCCTTGACCCCGGAGATCTCCACCAGGGAAATCGCGGATTTCGGGCCTTCGACGATCTTGAAGGTCACGTCGGCCTTGGACGCGGCGGTGTCGATCTTCACTTCGAGGGAGGCGGAAACGTCCAAGAAGCCCTTCTCTCGGTACTTGTCCACGACCTTCTTGACGTCCTCGTCCAGCTTGAAGCGGTCGTAGGGGTCGGACTTTTTAACGGAGATCTCGTCGGTCAAGGTGCCCTTGGAGAGCTTCTTCTGACCGTCGAAGTTCAGCGCGCGGATGACCGGCTTTTCCTTGATGGTGAACGTCAGGACGACCTGGCGATCCGTCCCGGCGACCTTGCGGAAGTTGTCGGGAACGGGTTTGTCCATCAACGTCAGCTCGGCGCCGACGCGTTCGAACTGGCCCAGCCCCAGAAGGGACTGAATGTCGCGGTCCAGGTCCGGACGGTCGTACAGGTCGCCTTTTCGGGCCTTGATTTGCCCCCGGATGGTGGACATCTTGACGTTCTTGAGGCCGTCGGCCTTGATCTCGCCGAGCACCCAGGGGCGGGGCACGATGCCGGCGGTCTGCGCCGGCGCGGCCGTCGAAACGGCGGCGGCGAAGGCCGCGGTGGAAACGCCGGGCAGCGCGGGGGACGAGGTCGAAGAACCGGTGGAAACGCGAGGAGCCTCCGCGGGGGCGGAGGTGGAGGTGGAGACCGCGGGCGAAGCCGTCGCCGCCGTCCCGGACGACGGCGTCTGGGATGAAGCGGGGGACGACAGAACCGCCGCGGTGAGAGCGCAGAGAAAAAGCGTATTCACCGGAAAGCGAAGTATATCAAATAGCTCCCGCGCCCGGGGAAAAAGTGACGGGCCCCTTGCGGGGCCCGCCATTCCTTATATGAACCGCTGTACGGGTCAGCGGCCGTTCTTGATCAGGGCCTTCTTCTTCGGGGACGGCTTCGGCGCCGGCGCGGCCTTGGCCGCGCCCTTGTCGGCGTCGTAGTAGTCCAAGCCGGAATGGTCCAGGACCTCTTCTCCCATGAGGATCCGCAGCGTGTTCTTCAGCTTCAGGTGCTGGATGAACAGGTCATGCTCGGGCTTGAGGTCCTCGCGGCACTGCGGGCTTTTGAAGAAGAACGACAGCCACTCCTGGATGCCCTTGAGCTCCGCGCGCTTGGCCAGGTCCAGGAACAGGACCAGGTCCAGCACGATCGGCGCCGCCAGGATCGAGTCGCGGCACAGGAAGTTGATTTTGATCTGCATGGGCATGTCCATCCAGCCGCGGATGTCGATGTTGTCCCAGCCTTCCTTCGCGTCGCCGCGGGGAGGGTAGTAGTCGATGCGGACCTTGTGGTGGAACTTGCCGTACAGCTCGGGGTAAAGTTCGGGCTCCAGGATGGTGTCCAGGACCGACATCTTGCTCAGCTCCTTGGTCTTGAAGGAGCCCGGGTCGTCCAGAACCTCGCCGTCGCGGTTGCCCAGGATGTTCGTGGAGTACCAGCCGGTCAGGGCCAGCATGCGGGCTTTCAGCATCGGGGCGATCGTGGTCTTCATCAAGGTCTGGCCGGTCTTGAAGTCCTTGCCGCAGATCGGCGAGCCGGTGATCTCGGCCAGCTCGACCAGGGCCGGGATGTCGCCCGACAGGTTCGGCGCGCCGTTGCCGTAGGCCATGCCCAGCTTGATCGCCGCGTACGCGTAAATCATCGACGGGGGGATCGCCGGGTCGTTGCTCTTCAGGCCCTGCTCGAACGCCTCCAGGTCCTCGTGGCACTTGGAGTGGACGGGCAGGCGCTCGGTGGAGCCGCACCACAGCATGACCACGCGGTCGCAGCCGTTCTTTTTCTTGAAGTTCTCGATGTCCGCCATCACCTGCTGGGCCAGATCCATCTTGGTCTTGCCCTTTTTGGGGTTCGAGGCCTTGATGTTCTTGATGTAGGCCTCGTCGTAGATCGCGGGCATCGGCTTGATGGCCGAGAGCTCCTTCTGGACCTTCGCGAGCAAGGTCGCGTCCAGGACGCCGGCCTTGGTCGCGGCGACGAACATGTCGTCGGTGAAGAAATCCCAGCCGCCGAACACCAGCTGATCGAGCGAGGCGAGGGGCACGAAATCCTTGATGAGCGGCGAGCGGTTCTCGTAGCGCTTGCCCAGGCGGATGGCCTGCATCTGCGTGACCGACCCGACCGGCGTGCCGAGGCCCTTCTTGACTAGCTCCACGCCCGCGATGAAGGTGCTGGTGACCGCTCCCATTCCCGGAAGCAGGACTCCCAGCTTTCCCTTAGCCGGCTGGATTCGTTTGTCGTGCCTGTTCATAGTCGTTAATTCTCCTGAGGTACAGCATGATCGCAAAAAAGAGGAGGCCTCCGATGGCCGCGGCCCACAAAAACTCGTAAACGCAGTCCACCAGCGCGAGCAGGACCAGCAGGTAGATGAAGTCGCGCTGAGCCAGGGCGTTCTCCAGCCGCGCCAGCTTCGACTCGATCCCGTCGCCGGCCGTCTCGTCCGTGACGCCGGCCTCGGCGACCGGGGCCGCGGAGGCGGCGCGGCGCTTGCGGCGGTGCTGCCAGGCGGTCCAGGCCGAGGCCAGAACGCCCAGGTCGGCGACGGCGGCCAGGACGAGGGTGTGGGGACCGTTGCCCGTGCGCCAGAATCCCAGGCCCAGCGCGGTGAACAGCGCCAGGTGCACGATGTTGTCGCCCCAGAAATCCAGGTCGGAGCCGAACGCGCTTTCCTGGAAGCGCACGCGCGCCAGCTCCCCGTCGCAGCCGTCCAGCACCGAGTGCAGCCAGACCAGCAACGCGCCCGGCACGTAGGCCGCGCGCGACGAGCCCAGGAAGAAGGCCGCTCCGATCAGGCCCAGCACGGTGCTGAACACGGTCATCATGTTCGGCGTGACCGCGGTGTCCAGCAGCTGCCGGGACACGGACAGGGAGATGTGCCGGTCGAAATGGCGGGCCATGAATCCGTCCTGGCTCTTCGGGCCCGCGACCAGCAGCCAGGAGATGGTTTCGTCGGCTGCAATCGGAGCTTCCAGGCGCCGGTAGGAGCCCGCGGGGAGGGTCTGCTTGCCTCGGAGCATGGCGGCGTCGTCGCGGGTCATCACCACTTGGATGACTCCCAGGCCCGCGCCGTCGGCGAAGGAGATGGATTCCGGATAGTGCTGGCGGGCGATGTGGGCCAAGGTGTCGACGCGAATGAAGTGATCCGCGGAAATTCCCAGGTACGGCGGCGCGCACTCGGCGAGCGTCGCCGCGCCTTTCGGGACCCAGTTCACGGTCAGCCCCGCGGGCGAGCGCAGGCCCGCGAGCGCGGAGGCGTCGGGCTGATGCATGCCGATCCACAGCGTCTTGAGGCCGGCTCGGGCGACGGTGTGCAGTTGGCGCTCGAGCACGCTCATCCCGCCGGCGCGCTGCCACAGCAGCGGCGGGTGCGAGACCCAGAGGATCGCGCGCTCGTAAACGGCGGGTCCGGCCGTCCGGTCAGGCACGAGCCGCCTCCCGCCCCGCGTAGGCGTCGCGGATGGCGCGCAGGCAGAAGCCGGCTTCGGCCAGGTTCTGTCCGCGGCCGCGGCCCGCGCATTCGTCCTCGAACGCGGGCCACATCGCGGCCAGCCATTCGGGATGAGCCGAGCCGGCCGAAAGCTTCTCGGGGAAACGAACGGTCTCCTCGGCGCCTTCGGCGCGGACGATCAGCACGTCGTCGCGCAGTTCGGCCGAACCCTTCTCTCCGACGACGAGGGCCGAGTTCGAGCGTTCGGACGACTTCCAGGACAGGTGCATCGTCCCGGTCGCGCTCGGCGCGGAGAAAAGCGCCGTGGCGACTTCGTCGACGGCGCCGGCGGGCATCAGCACGGCGGAAACGAGGCGCGTCTCGGGGCCCAGCAGGCGGCGCATCAAGTAGAGATTGTGCCAGCCGTGGTCCACTAAAATGCCGCCGCCGGAGATCGCGGGGTCCTTGCGCCAGTCGCCGGGCAGGGCGGAGACGGACGGGCGGGTGCGCAGCACGCGGATCTCGGCGTGGCGGATCGCGCCGAGCTTTCCGGAGGCGGCCGTTTCCAGAAGGCGAGACCACTGCGGCGAGGTCGCCCAGTTGTTGACGGTGAAAACGCAGAGATTGCGCGCCTCGGACTCGGTCGTCATGACCGCGAACGCTTCTGGATCGAGGGTCAACGGCTTTTCGCACATGACATGCAGTCCCGCGCGGAGGCCGGCTAAAACGGCCTCGGCGTGGTACAGCGGAGGGGTTGTGACGATGAGGGCATCCAGAGACTTCTCGGCGGCCAATAGTTCGCCGTGGCTTTGGTAGATATGGGCCGACGGGACGGCTCGCGTCGCGGCGTTCCGCCGCTCCGCGGATACCTCCGCGACGGCCGCCACGGCAACTTCCAGTGAGCGCAACGCCGGCATGTGGGCGCCATCGGCGATGGCCCCGAATCCCACCAATCCGACGCGCCGAATCTTAATCAGAGGGAGCGCCTCCGGCTGACCGCATCCATCGCTTCACCCAGAAGGGATAATCCTTTCAGAGCCTCGGTTTCCCCGATGACGAGGGGCGGGTTTATGCGCAACGACGGGTTGTAGGCCATCGTGAGGACGCCCCGCTTGAGACCCTCTTCGAAGATCTCGCGGCAGATCGCCTTGTCCAGCGTCTTGCCGTCCTTCGGGTTGACCAGGTCCACGCCGATCATGAGGCCGCGTCCGCGGACCGAGCCGATCAGCGACTGAGCGGCCTTCATCTCCTCCAGGCGCTTGAGCATGGCGGCGCCGACCTTGGCGGAGTTCTCCACCAGCTTGTCGCGGAGGATGATCTGGAGCGTCGCGTCGCAGGCGGCGGAGGCCAGCGGGTTGCCGCCGTAGCTGGAGGACGAGCCGGACGGGTTGGCCCACGGCTTGGCGGACGCGGTCTCGGTCGAGGTCACGACGCCGGAGACGGGGAAGCCCCCGCCGAAGCCCTTGCCGATGGTCATCATGTCGGGGACCACGCCCTCGTGGTCGCAGCCGAACATCTTTCCGGTGCGGCCGAAGCCGGTGATCATCTCGTCGGAGATGAACACGGCGCCGATTTCCTTGGCGATGTCGCGCACGCCCTTGAAGAAGCCGGCGGGCGGGATCACGTTGCCGTTGGTGCCCTGCACGGGCTCGATGATGATCGCGGCGACGGCGCCGGTCGTCTCGCGCTTGATCTTCTCGCGCAGGAAGGACAGCGAGTGCGCTCCGCAGTCGTGCTCGCCTTTCGTGCCGAACGGGCAGTTCCGGCTGTCGGGATAGGGGGTCAGGTGCAGGCCCGGGGCCGTGGCGCCGTAGCCGTTCTTGAAGCCGTCGTTGAGCAGGCCCATGACGCCCGAGGTCTTGCCGTGGAAGCCGCCCCAGAAGCCGAGGACCTCGAACTTGCCGGTCTTCGACTTGGCCAGGCGCAGCGCGGCCTCTACGGCCTCGGCGCCCGAAGAGTAAAGCTGGCAGCGCGTCAGGCCCTTCGGCGTGACGGAGGCCAGGGTCTTCAGGAAATTAAGGCGGTGCGGCGTCGTGAAGGAGCCCACCGAGGTCTTGGCGGCCTGTTCACCGACGGCCTTCGCCCAGTCCGGATGGCCGTAGCCCAGCGAGGCCACGCCGATGCCGGCGACCAGGTCCAGATACTCCTTGCCGTCCGCGTCGCGCATGGTCGCGCCCTTCCCGGACTCGATGGCCAGCTGCGCGTACAGCGCGATGGTCTGCAGCCCGGGGGCGATGTACTCCTGCTCCTCCTGGAACAGGGCCTTCGACTTGGGGCCGGCGGAATACGGGGCGTCGGAAAGAGTCTGGGGGGTCATGGTTATGCCTTCCTCTGGGATGACGCGGTCTGGCGCAGGCGCGCGCGCAGGCGCCTGGCGATCTGGACTCCGGCTTCGGCGCGCACGCGCGCGAAGCTGGGCCAGGAGTTGATGTCGATGACGAAGATCTTTCCCTCGGGCGTCACGATCGCGTCGCCGCCGAACACTTCGACGTTGACGGCCCTCGCGGCCAGCTCCGCCTGAGCCGCCAGGTCCTCCAACTCGAACGGCAGGCGCCGCGCGGTGGACGGATCGTGGTAGAACCAGGTGAACCACTGGCCCGGGCCCACGCCGTAGAACTTGATCAGATCGCCGTCGGTGTGGCGCTGGATGGCCAGGTCCTTGATCTCGCGGCTCTCGAACTCGCGGCGGATGGCCTCGGCTTCCTTCCAGTTGCGCGCGTACACCACGTCGTAGGCGCAGGTGTTGTGCACGTCGCCGCGCTTGAGCCACCAGCCGGCCTCGGCCTCGAAGGCCGGCGGCTCGGCGTTGGCGTCGGCCGTGGTGCGGCGCACCTCGGTCGGCGGATACGAAAGGCCGGGGGTGTTCGCGAAGGAGACCAGCATGCGCGTGCGGTAGCAGCCCAGAACGGAGTCGGCGGGGTTGATCATGACCACGCCGGTCTCGGCCTCGATCTTCTTGAGGCGCATGAGCCGGGGGTAGGTCTCGCACATCGGCACGATGAGATCGTACGCCGACACGTCGGCGCGGTCGAACTCCTCCGGAGTCATCAGCGTCGTTTCCGTCTTCAGGATGGACAGCTGATCCATCACCGCCTTCAAGATCAGCGCGTCGTCGGACTCCCGGTTCGGGGAGTTTTGGATCTCGCGGAAGATGCCCAGCGCTTTCATCGTTTCGTCTCCGTCGTCAGGTGCGCCTCGGCGGCCGCCACGTCCTCGGGGCGGTCCACGTCCAGCGTTTTGGAAAGGGTCGGTCCGGACACTCGGGCGCCGGAGGAGACCAGCGCGCGCCAGTAGTCGCGCAGCCGCGAATGCGCGGCGCCGTCCGGCAGGCGCTCGGCGGCGGCGCGCGTCAGATAGTACAGGCCGCAGGTCACGCGGCGGCGGGTGCGCGTGTCGTCGCCGACGGCGGTCACCAGTCCGGTCTCGTCCACGTCGGCCCACAGCGGCTTCTCGTCGTCCACGTGCGTGGTCAGCGCCAGGCCGGCGTCGGCGCGCGCGGCGCGGCACTCGGCCCAGAAGCGCGCGACGTCCGCGGCGGGCGCGATCGCGTCCACGGTGCTGATCAGGAACGCTTCGTGGCGGGCGGCCAGGCGCCGGGCGACCAGGCGGAAGCTCTCGAACGAGGACGCGGTGTCGGCGGTCGTGAAATCGAACGCGACGCCGGGGAACGCGGCCGTCAGGCTGGGCGGCACCTCGCCGCCGCGGCCGTTCGTGAGCACGGTCAGCTCGCTCGCGCCGGCGTCGCGCAGGGAGGCGACGATCCAATGGGACAGCGGGCGCCCCGCGACGGGGATCAACGGCTTCACGACGCCGGGGTGGCTTTTCGCCAGACGCGAGCCTTCGCCCGCCGCGATCACTCCGGCCGCGAAGCTCATGCCAGAACGGCCTCCAGCTCGAAGACCGAGCGGACCGTCCAATCCTGGCCCGCGTCCGGGATCAAGGGCTTCGCGGTGACCAGGGTCTTCTTCATCCCGGCGGCGGCGGCGCCCTTGATGTCGCGCGGGATGGAATCTCCCACCATCACGCAGTCCGCAGGGGCGCTGTCCAAGGCGCGCGCCGCGTGCAGAAATATCGCGGGGTCCGGCTTCAGCACGCCCAAAGCGCCGGAGTCGGCCACCACGGCGAAGTGGGCCCGGAGCCCGTCGGCGCGCAGGATGCCGTCCAGATTGCCGTAAAAATTGGAGACAATGCCCAGGCGGTAGCGTTGCGACAGGCGTTCCAGCACCGGCTTCAGCCTCGAGAACTGACGCCGGCTGTCTTCGGCGAAACGGCCGGCGATCATGGGGGTCAAGTCCGTTCTTTCCGGCGCCACGGCCTCAAGCACGTCTCGGACCTGGAGGCGAAGCGTTTGCTCCAGATCCAAGCCGGCCAAGGCATGCCGGCCCGGCAAGCCGTCGTCCGAATCGTAGAAAGCGCGGTCGAAAAGCTCGCGCGAAACGTCCACCCCATATTCCTTATAAATAGGGTAGAAGCGTTCAAGCCAGGTGGTCCCATCTGAATCGAGGGTCCCGCCGTAATCGAAAAGGACCGACTTCACACGGCGATTATACTAAATCAATCGTCGGCTGACAGGTTGGAATTACGCGCATTTGGAACAGGCCTTGACAGTACGGGGTAAACCTGTTATAAATCACTGCCATTCCAGAAGCGCGCCGAGTCCGACCCGCCGGGGTAAACGGCGGGGAGGCGGCGCTTTTTTAATGACCGGATACAATGCCGATTAAAATAGATGCGGTTAAAGCGCGGTTGAGCGCCCTGAAAGGCCTGGGGGAGATGTTCCTCGGGTCGCGGGACATTATCGCCGTCGACGTCGGCGCCTATTCGGTCAAGGTCGTCCTGCTCAAGCAGGAGGGCGCGGCGCTGAATTTAAAGGCCTGGGGCTATCTTCCGATCGGGGCGAAGGCCGAGGCCTCGCCCGACGAGCGCAAGATCGCCGTCGTCAACTCGCTGCGCGCGTTCTTGATCGAGAAAGGAATCAAGGTTCGGGACGTCGCTACTTCCTTGTCCGGCAATTCGGTCATCGTCCGCTACGTCAAGTTCCCGCGCCTGACCAAGACCGAGCTTCAGGCCACGTTGGCCACCGAAGCCGAGCCGTTCATACCCTTTGACATCAACGAGGTCCAACTCGGGTTCCATATTCTGAGCGAGATTCTTGAAGAAGGCCAGAAAAAAATGGAGACGGTGCTGGTCGCGGCGAAGAAGGAGTTGCTCGTCGCGCGCCTGGATATCCTGCAAGGCGCCGGCTTCACCCCCGCGATCATCGACGTGGACAGCTTCGCGCTCGAGAACGTGCATGAGAAGATCCGCGACCCGAAGGAGGGTCCCGCGGCCACCTTGTATCTGAACATCGGCCACGCGGTGACGAACCTCTCCATAGTCGAGAACGGGGTCACTCGCGTGGTCCGCGACGTCTTCATTTCCGGCCAGACGATGACGAAGGCGGTGATGAAGGCCTTCCAATGCGAGGCCGCGAAAGCCGACGAGCTGAAGAAGCAGTACGGCGTCATCGTCGATCCGGCCGAGAAGGAGAAGGCGCTGGCCGACGGCAACCGGGACGCCCTGGGAGTTTCCCAGGCCATCGGCCAGGTCGCGCGCGACCTGGTCGGCGAAGTGCACCGTTCCGTGGACTTCTATCTGTCGCAGGGCCCGGACCGGGCGATCAACCGCATCGTCTTGGCCGGCGGCACCGCGCGCGCGAAGAACCTCGACAAGCACCTGTCCGGCGAGCTGAAGGTGCCCGTCACCGTGCTGGATCCTTTTTCCTTCATCGCGGGCGGCCAGGCGGTCCCCGAGGACTTGCGCCCGGCCTTCGGCGTGGCGGTGGGCTTGGCGCTGAGGCGCAATCGGGACTGGGAATAGCCGATGATCAAGATCAACCTCGTACCCTCCGAGATTCTCGCCAAAGCGCGCCAGCGTCAGCTGATGCTGCAGGCGGGCCTGATCGGGGGCGTGCTGGCGGTCGTGATCGTGCTGATCTCGATGGGGCACTGGTTCGGCCTGTACCGCCTGCAGAACGACTACAACTATAAAGAAGCCAAGCTCAAGAAGCTGGGAGCCATCGTCGCCCAGGTCGAGGAGCTGGAGAAGGCGGCGGCCGCGGTCCGCGCCCGCCTGGGCGTCATCGAGGATCTTCTGAAGGGCCGCGCGTTCTATCCCTTCTTCATGTCGGATTTCGCCCGCACCGTGCCGGCCGGCGTCCGCGTCACTCAGTTGACCACCGCGACCCAACCCAACAGCACGGTGAAGCTGACGATCGGTGCGTCCGCCACCACGAACGAGGACGTCGCCGCCTGGGTGCGGACCCTTCAGGGCACGCCGCATTTCGCCGCCGTCGAGCTGGGCGCGGTAACCGCCGCCGGCGCGCGGCAGTACAATTTCACGATCACGGCCACGTACACGAATAAACTCTAACATGGCTATCCAACTGTCGAAGCAGCAACAGCAATATCTGGGAGTGGGCGTGGTCCTCTTCCTGGTCGGGGCCGGCGTGTACGTCAAGTTCTTCTGGCTTCCCATTTCCGAGAAGCGGGCGGAACTCGCGGACCAGATCGCCCAGATCGAAACGAAGATCGCCAAAGCCGAGGCGCAGGCCTCGCGGCTGACGCGGCTGCAGAGCGAGCTGGCGACTTTGAATCAGCAGGCGGTCGAGGCCGAGAAGCGCCTGCCGAAGGACAAAGACGTCCCCGACATTCTAGTCACGCTCGCGAAAATGGCGGAGAAGAACCGTGTCTCCATCCAGGGTTTCGCTCCCGGCCCGCAAAAGGCGCAGCAGTACTTCACCGAATTGGCCTACCCCATGTCCATCAAGGGCAGCTATCACAACATCGGCCGTTTTTTCGCCGCGATCGCCCTGGAAACGCGCATTTTCAACGTCAAGGACGTGGTCTATCCGTCGGCCGACGGCTCGGGGGAAATGACCGTGACGTTCACCCTTCTGACGTACCAATATAAAGGATGATCTCCATCATCGCCGCCGCACTGCTCGCTTCGGCCGCCGTCGCGGCTCCGGCTTCCGCCCCGGCCTCCAAGCCGGGCGGCGCCTCGGTGCAGGCGTCGACCGCGGCGGCGTCCGCGTCGCCCCTGGTGGGCTTGAGCACCTACACCGTCTCCACTCTTTACACCGGAGACCGCGTCCGCGATCCGTTTCTCCCGCAGTCGATGGGCGGCTCGGTGCGGGTGCACGAGAAAGGCGCTCCCATCGTCACGGACATCCACACCCTGCAGCTGCGCGGCATCATGAAGGACTCCGCCAGCGATTTCGCGTTATTTTCGACGGACGACGGGATGACCTTGGTGCTCCGCGCCGGCCGCCTGTACGACGACCGCAATAAGCCGATCCCCGGCGTCACCGGACGCATCCAGATCAAGCAGAAGCGCGCCGAGCTGGTGACGGCGGACAAGGACGTCCAAGTTTACAGCCTCGGCGAGACGGAAGACGCCAAGGACAAGAAGGACAAGGCGGACAAGCCTTAAGACATGGGGAGCAGGAGAAGCTCATGACCACGCACGATATGAAGAAGGCGACCGCGTCTCTGCTTGCGGCGGCGCTCATCATTCCCCAGGGCGTCGTCCCGGCGTTCGCCTCCGCCGTGGTCGTCGGCGCGCCGGCCTCCGCCGCCCCCGCGTCGTTCACGGGCGTGGACGTCTCGGACGATCTCGTGACCATCAAATTGAGCACGTCCGTCCAATACAACAGCTTCCTGACCCAGACTCCTCCCCGCCTGATCCTCGAACTGCTGGACACCAAGCACGACACCGCCGTCCGCGCCGCGAAAGGCAAGGGCCAGTACCTGGCCGGCGTGCGCACCAGCCAGTTCCAGAAGTCGCCGCGCATGATCACGCGCGTCGTCATGGACCTGGTCAAGATGGGCGTCTATAAAGTTTCCGCGGATCCGAAAGGCCTGGCCGTCCAGTTGATCGGCTCCGCCGACTCCGCTTCCGCCGCGGCCAAGGGCGACGACGCTCCCGACGCGTCGGCCGCTCCGGCTCCCGCCGCCCCCGCCCTGAAGCCCGCCGCCTTGCCCGTCATCATCC
>JBIOJO010000038.1:0-39299 GCA_044450965.1 Elusimicrobiota bacterium
CGCGAGCTGCTGTGGCGCGGATATCCGACCGATCAGCGCGGAACCTATTTCGCTCAATTCTGGGACACCAAATCGATGGTTCCGCTGCTCGCGCCGGGCGAAAGCGCCGAGGATCTGGAGGACCTGTGGCCCATCCACACGTGGTCCGTCGGCTCCAAACTGGGCGCGCATTCCAAGCGGTCCGATAAAGGCTTCGCCGACAATCTCGTGCTGCTGCTGCGCAGCGAGCTTTTTAGAAAGTACCCGGACACCGCCATTTATGCCCAGAAGGCGGCATGGGCCGACGCCCGACGCCAGTCCCACGTCCTAGCCGACGACGCTTCACCGGCCTCGTTTCAGGTTCCGATCCTTCGCGGAAATCTCGACCCCGACGTGACCTATTTTGGATTCACTCTCACGCCGGACGAGGTCTGCGGGAACGCGCAGGATCCGGGCTGGTTCTTCGTCATCCAGCAGAATCCGACGCAGCCCCGCTTCGGCTTCCATTCCAGCGACGCCTACGACCCCACGCTCCCGAATCGCTGGGAGGATTTGCGCTGGGGCCAGTTGGCGGGCGCTCCGTCGCAATTCCAGAGCCTGACCTTCGCGGATCTCGAGGCCGTCGCTCCGGCGCTCAAAAATCTCCAATTGACGGGCGCGGAGGACGGGAAGATCCATTGGGGAAGCGGAGCGGCCGACATGGCGTATATCGCGCTGCAGCGTCCCGTTCGTTTGGCCGTGCATGCCAGCCAGATGCTGCCGAGGAGAGGGAATGCCCCCGTCCACTGACGCTTTACAGGATTTGAGGGCCGCGCGCGGCCTCACGCAGCAGGCGGCGAAACAGCTGCGCGACTTGCAGACGCGCCCGCGCGCCGTAGGCGGGGCGACTCTCGAGAAACAAAAGGCGGCCGTTCTCCAGGAACTCGCCGCTCGAAAGGAGACGGAAAGCCGGATCTTGGCCGCGCTGCTGCGCCAAAAGACCCCTCAAGACATCGTCGCTCTTCTCGATCAGCCCGCCGCCGCCTTGATCGTTCTGCTCCCGGTGCGAATGGAGACGAAGTTCTGCGGGCAAGCAGGTCAGCGAACCCTGAGGATTCGTGTGTTCCCGGACGAGTTGGAGGTCGAGACCCACGAGGAACGCCTGACCCTGCAGGAGTATGGCGCGCTGAAACAGTACTGGCAGCGACTTTGGATGGCCGGCCAAGACGACGCGCAGGAGAGCCGAAAGCGTTTCGCCTGGAAATCGCTTTGCGACCTCTACGGTCCTTGGAGAGCCGCCTATCTCGTCGCGCAATCCTATTACCTCCCGGATCACCTAGACACGCGCGGCACCCAGCCTCCCGACGACGATCCCGCGACCGGGTTGGCCGGGTTCGCGATGAACGACCTCCGCCCCGCGGACCTGCGCGCGGATTCCTGGACCGAGGCTCCGGCGGCGAAAGTGTTGCCGGATTTCTGGTCGCTCCGATTGATTCGCGGAGGAGCCGTCGTCTACGAACGCTCTTTCGACAATCCTATCCCGACCCCGCTGCACGTGGGGCCGGCTCCAGTTCCCACTTCCGGCACCGGGCCCGGGCAGATGCTCGATGACGACAGCGAATGGCTTCTGGATTTCTCTCAGGCCGTGAAGAAGGGGATGGCCCAGGAACTTGTCATCTCCGAGAACGATTTCGCTCTCGGCTTCGACCGAGTCATCCTTTGCGGCGTGAAGGTGTCTTCGAACCGGGTCGACAGCGATCTTGCTCTGCTCCAAATGTTCGCAAGTCACCGCTATACCGACGGATTGAGGATTCTCCGTCAGGGCACGCCGACGCATCACACCCCGGACGCGGACTCGGGAGAAAACTCCAAGGACCCGGCGTACGATGCCAGCTACGCGACCTTGGGTCAAGATCTCTCCCGGATGTCTCCGGGAAGCAATGGGCGCCGGCTGACGCGTTTCCTCGGCTATTCCCCGTTCCTGTTCGACCGCTGCGAGAACGCGACGTTGGATGAGTTGGGACCGGGCGGCGATCTCGCGACGGTCCTGTGGCCCGCTTCTTGGGGATATTTTCTCGCCCAAATGGCGCCTGAAGGCGGCCTGACGGGGGGGCAACTCGACTTGTTGCGCCGGTACTTTATCGAACAGGTCCATGCCCGCGGAATACTTCCGAGCCTTCAGATAGGAAAAAAACCGTACGGCTTGCTCCCCGTCACGACGCTGAAGGGCGGACTCTTCAAACCTCTCCAGGACGGGTCCGCGGAGGACTTGGTCTACGCGCAAGTCGCCAAGCTCTATCCCAAGTGGCTGGCGATGGCGGCCCAGGCGCCGCATCTGGGGCGTTCCTCCTCGCAGGATTCTCCGGACCTTGACTCGGATTTCACGGAAAGTCTGTCCATGCTGCCCAGCAGCTGGACAGTACGCGGACGCCTGGCGTATGGCAAGACCTTCCTGCAGAATCTCTTTAATTTTTACGGGGCCTTGATGGACCCGGCTTTGCGCGACGATTGGTGGGGAAACTTCTATTCCCTTTCCGCGGATACTTTGCGCGAGCTGCAATATTCATTCCACCCGCGCGTGCAGGATATGGTTTTCCAGGGCGCAAGCCAGCCGTTGCTCATGGATTTAGTCCGCTCGGCGCCGATCTCCCCGGAAGACGTCGGGTTGGCCTATCTTGGAGAATTGGCGGCCATGACCTTCTTCCAGCTCCAAGACCTCAAGAACGAAGACCCCCATACGCCGTGGCCGCTCTTCAAGTCCATCCTGAGGCACGCCTTCATGCTGGAGTATATGCGGGCCGCGTTCCGCATCCTCGATGCCCAAGGTCTTCTGGGGGCCGCACGCCGGGTCGGAGGGGAGCCCCCGGAGCCGGAAGTCGTGACCGATGATCCTGCCTTTCCGGATGGAGTCTCGCTTCTGAATCGCCTGAACACGCTCGTGAACGGTCAAAAAGTGGTCGATTACGTGGCGACGGACGATGCGAACACTCATTACCCGGACGCGGTGCGGTCCTGGCGAGAGTTCCGCGACAGTCTCGCCAACCTGAACAATGTCCCGACCAAAGATATCGAGCGACTGTTCGGCGAAACCCTGGACTGCTGTAGCCATCGGCTCGACGCCTGGATCAGTAGCTTCGCGTCCAGACGGTTGGAATCCATGAAGCCTTTGCGCGACGACAGGCACGACGCGGTGCTGGCGGCTTATGCCTGGGCGGAGGATTTGAGGGCGGACGCGTCTCGGACATTCGTGCAGGATCCCGTGGAAGGGCTCGTGCAGACGGCGCCGGAGGAGTCCGGCTATGTGCAGGCGCCTTCCTTGAATCAGGCCAGAACCGTCGCGGTGCTGCGCAACGCCTGTCTCAGCCATGCCGGCGGCGCGCAGGAAGAGGCGATGACCGTCAACCTATCGTCGGAACGAGTGCGCCGCGCCCGCGGATATCTCGACGGCGTGCGTCAGGGCCAGCCGTTGGGCGCCTTGCTTGGATACCGTTTCGAACGCCTGCTGCAGGACCGCTACGCCGCCGGCGTGATGGAGCCCTACATTCAACCGTTCCGGGACGCCTTTCCCTTGGTCGACGGCAAGCTGACTCCAGACAGCGCATCCGCGGCCCAGGACGTGGTGTCTCCTCGCAACGTGGTGGACGGCTTGGCGCTCTTCCGTGCCTGGAAAGGCGGTTCCGTGTCATGGGGCGTCATGGGATTGCCTCAGGAATCCGACGTGTACGACGCGCTGGACCAGTTGGATAAAGACATCGACGGCCTGACCGATTTAGGCCTCGCTGAGAGCGTCCACCAGGCCGTCAACGGCAATCCGACGCGGGGCGGCGCCATGCTCGACGTCATCGCCGCCGGCGCCTTGAGTCCGGACCCCGAGGTCATCCGGTCGCCCAGGTCCGGCTGCAGCTTGACGCACAAGGTGGCGCTCGCCTTCAACCAAGCCTTCGTCGCCCCGCCGGGCGCGCGGGCGCGAGCCTTGGCCGAGCCCCGGCTGGACGCTTGGTCGGGGCAGATGTTCGGCGATCTGACCCGGCTGGCCTGCACCGTCAGCGTGACGCAGCCCGCTCCCCAAGACCCGCCTGCGTCTCAGGTCCTCCTCACGAGCCTGGGGTTGTCGTCCCTCGATTTGGTCTACGTCGGCGGCTCCGAACTCGACGCTCTGATTCGCCACGCTTACCGCTCATCGAACGGGGGGCTGGACGCGAGCAAGGTTCTGACCATCGATTGGTCGCAGCCGATGGCTCAGGGGGCAGGCATCCGTACGATTCCGGATATGCTCGCGATGGCCAAGCTCTTGCGCGAGATCATCAGCGCGTCTCGGGCTCTGCATGCCGGCGATTTCTCAAGCCCCGATCAGGCGACAGAGACTGCGCCCGTATCCGCGGCGGATGCCGCCGCCTTCCTGATTCGAGGACAAGCCTCCTTGGCCGATTTTGCCGTAGCGGCCGGCGCGCTCCCGAACGGCGATACGCCGTTGCCTGCCCCTCCGCCGGACCCCGACGGTTTGAGACGAAATATCCAGCAAATGATCCACTTCGGGATCACAGGCGCGGCGCCCGTCACCGCGGGAAGGCTGCCGGCCGATCTGGATCTGCTCTGGACGCAGGCCCAGTCCCTGAGGTCGGCCGCGGATAAGAGGCAAACGGCAGCTCAGTCCGCGTTGGATGCGGCTGCGACGGCGACTCGGGCGACCGATTACATCGGATCCAACAAGAATACCCAGGCGGCTTTCAAGGCCATCTTCGGCCAGGATTTTTCCGTCTTGCCCGATGTCAACCTCCCGAACGGCCAAGCCGTGATGACGGCACTGCAGGACCCAACGGCGCTGTTGGACCCCGCGGACCCGCTGTCTCCGCAGCGCTGGTTTCAGCAGCTCGGACAAGTGCGTTCTCGTTTAGCGCGTTACGAATCGTCCATGCTTTTCGCCGAGGCTTACCAGACCGGCCCCAGCCTGGACTTCCGGCTCGTCCAATTCCCGCTACAGTCGCCGGACCGCTGGATCGGGCTGCCGATCGATCCCGGACAGCAGCCGCAGCACGGCAAGGTGGGAGTTTTGACGGCCATGCCTTTCGGCGTGCAAGGAGGCCCCGTCCTCGCGGGCTTGGCGCTGGACGAGTGGGCCGAAGAGATATCCATGGACAAGGAGAACACGGGCATCGCCTTTAATTTCAGGCAGCCCGGTTTGGAGGCGCCTCAATGCGTGCTTCTGGCGGTTCCTCCTGATCCCGCGATGCCCTGGACCTGGGAGGCTCTGATGAGCGTGCTGTCCGACACCTTGGATCTCGCCAAAATCCGCGGCGTCGACTATCAGTCCATGAAAGGCATGGGTCAGTACTTGCCGGCCCTTTACTTCGCGAGCAATCCGCAAAACGACACCGTGAGCACTGATTTCTTCCCGGACGCCAGCAAGGCGGTCGCCGCCTTCCAATCTCCGCTTTGACGAGGGTTCCGCCATGAAAATCTCCCTGACGTATTGGACGCGGCTGGAGCCCTGGTCGCGCAACCCGGACCTGAGCGAGAGCCTGCAGGCGCAGGTGCGAGACCCGCTGTGGATTCTGACCCGCCAATGGCAGTTGGGCGAGTTCCATGGCGAGGACGCCGGGACAGCCTCTAAAGTCAGCCTGCGCACCGAGGTCTCTCCGCTCAGTCTCTACAAAGATGGGAACGGGCAGGTCGTCGGCTACGACGCGAACACGCCTCTTGAGGCAGTCGTGGAACACGAGGAGCGTCCGCAGGATTATCGTTTCCGAGTTCAGGCCGGGCTGCAGTGGGCTCGAATACTAAAACAGGACGGCGTCGCGCAGGACGTTCGCGACTACTTCTTCACGCGCAATATTTTCGATCTGCCGCCGGCGCCGGAACTGGCCGTACTGGAGTCGTCCGTACGGCAGTTCGTGTTCTCGATGGCCTCGCGCGTTATGGACGGCGGCAAGGTCGTCGGCGACATCGTTATGAGGGGGCCGAACGACGCTCGGCGGCCGGATAAGATCAACCTCCACAGCTACGACGACCAAGTCGATTTTCCCGACGCGCTCCTCGCCGCGCTGCCCAACACGGACCTGACCAAGGCCGCTCAATCGGTCCATGAATTCAGCGGATGGCTCGAAGCCCTGGCGCGCCGACCTCGTGCGCCGGAACAAAACTGCTGGGTCGCCCCGCGCTTGGAGTATCAGTTCGCGGTTGCGGCCCAGGCCGCCGCCGCCTGTCAGGTGGTCCTAGCCGCGGACGAGTTCCCCGGCGGGCGTCTGGACTGGTACTCCCTTTCCGTCGACCCCGACCCGGCGGCGATCTTGACTCCTCCTCCGGGAGTCGTTCCGGCTCCTCCTACCCAGGACGCGCGCGACTTCATTCCCGCGAATCTCGGCTTCAAGGGCATCGCCGGCAAACGCTGGTGGCAGTTCGAGGACGTGCAATCCGATCTGGGCGACATGCAACTGGACAAACTCGACCTCGGCCGCTTGCTGGCGATGGAATTCGCGTTCCTGCACAGCAACGACTGGTTCGTGATCCCTTATCCCATGAAAGTCGGCTCGCTCTGCCGCGTTCTTGGTCTGACCGTGACGGACATCTTCGGCGATAAGACCCTCATCGGCCCGGCGGCCTACGGACAAGGTGATGAACGGAAGACTTGGTCCATGTACACGCTTTCTCTTCTGACGAAGGGCGCCTCGAGCAGCGGGGCCGTCGGCGAATTCTTCTTCCTGCCGCCGACGGTGGGAGCTACTCTTCTTGAGAGCGCCCCGCTTGAGGAGGTTCGCTTCCTCCGAGACGAGATGGGAGACATGGTGTGGGCCGTGGAAGAAACGATCGAAGGCCCGATGGGCGATCCTGTGCCCGGTTACATCGCCCCGTCGGCCGGCGGGGGCGCGATCCCGGGCGGAAGCGCGGTTCCGAACGCCGTAGCCAAGCTGAGGCTGGCCTCCGAGGTCCCGGAAAACTGGATTCCATTCCTCATCGCTCAGACGGGAGAAGCCTCACGGCCGCTCCAGCTGGAGAGGGCGGGATTCGTGCCCGCGGACGGCGGCGGCAACCGGCCGGTCCTTCCCAAGGGGCGAATCTTGGAGCCCGGGCAGCAACCGTTCCGAATCTACGAACAAGAAATCTCTCGCTCGGGACTGAGCATCACCCGCAAGGTGAAGTACACTCGCGGATTGCTAGGAGACAATCATCTTTGGACCGGTCGCTTGAAGACCGTCGGCAAAGGCGAAGGACGCAGTGGGCTGTGCTTCGATGTGCTTGAGCCGATTGCGGGCGCGGGCTGAGGTCGAATTCTAACCAAACGTGGATTCCTAGGTCATTTGAGTGCAAGAAACAGGTCGTGAGGCCAAAAATCGACCGAACGATTTTCTATAAGTCGCCAGAAAAGTCGACAAAAATGTTAGAATGACGGAGTTCTAAGACTCTTCCGATTCTTTAAATTATCTAGTAAAATTAATAGCTTTCGCGGGTGTAGTTCAATGGTAGAACGAGAGCTTCCCAAGCTTTAGACGTGGGTTCGATTCCCATCACCCGCTTACTCTTTTCCTACTTCCTCAAAGTAAGTTCGATTCCCATCACCCGCTCCAATTTTCCGACCTCGCGTTCCTACTTCCTCGAAGCAAGTTCGCTTCCAAATGAGATGAACCAGCGTTCCGCTCTCGAGCGTTTCAAGCCGTTCCTGCGTCTCGAGGAGACGCCGCGGCCGACGTTGCGCATCGGCGGCCTGCTCGAGACGCTGGAACGCCTGGAGCGGCCGGACTCGAATCCGGAAATCTGGTTCGAACGGTCCCTGCCGGTCAAGTTCCGACTCGCGTTCGCTCAAGTCGAAGGCCTCCAGGCCTACGCGGTCTCATTCGCCGACGCTCTGCCGACGTCATGCGCCTCCAAGAACTGGCTACGCCTGACGGAATGGAAGCGGAACTTCGCGTCCCTGGATCCCCGGCGAAAGATCATCCTGCTGAAGCTTCACGGCATGCTGGGCCTCTACTGGGACAACGAGGAGCTTTTTCAGGCGGCGCCCCCGGCCTTCCCGCGGGACGGCGGCGAGTTTTCGGCGGAATTCTCGTTCCTGCGCCTCAGCAACACCCAGATGCTGTTCGAGCCCCAGATCAACGACGGGTTCGCCGGGATGCTGGAGGTCGCGGAGCGGGCCCCGGAGGGCGCGCGCATCCGCCTCATCGCGGCGCTGCGGTTCATGACGTTCAACCTCGAACGCGGGGTCGTCGACGGCCGCGTGCGGGCCGCGGATCGGATCGCGCGCGCGGCGCTCGCTCGCCTCAAGAAGACGGAACCGGAGGAACAGGCGCGCATACACGAAAGCAAGTATTGGCGGACGGCCAGCTATTTCCCGTTTCTGAATAAGGACTACGCCGGGTCCGCGGAAATTCTCGCCCGATCGGAGCGGTTGGCGCGGAGCGCCCTGGATATGGCGGCTGCGACCGCGCGGGTCTTCGCGGAAGAGAATTTCTACGCGGTCCTGGCGACGCATGTGGTCGTCGAAAGCCGGGCGGGGCGCCACGCGGCGGCCCTCTCCTGGGCCGACGAATTGGTCGCGCTGGATCCGGAAGGCTCTTGGCAAAGGCTGTCGCGGGGCATGGCTCTTTACGAGCTCGCCGAGCTTGATCGAGCGCGCGAGGAGCTGGAGGCCTGCCTTCGGCTCGCTCCTCCCTGCCACGACGAGGCCCGCCAGCTTCTCTCCCGCTGCCTGCGCGGCCTGGGCCGCCCGAAGGAGGCCGAGCGCCTCGAGAAGGAAGCCGCGGATCTCAAAGCGAAGATGCACCTCCTCGTCAACGAGGCTCTGACCGCGGGCAACAGCCGCGTCTCGGCCCGGCGCCCGCCGTGATTGGAACGCGGGTTCGATTTCCACCACCCGCTCCATTTTAGTTAGAATCCGGGCCGTGACCGAGACCCGAAAACGACTTCTCTTCGCGCTGTTCCTGCTCTCCGGCTTCTGCGGGCTCCTCTATCAGGTGGTCTGGATGAGGATGTCGTTCGCATCCTTCGGCGTGATCACCCCGGTGCTCTCCGTCGTCATCTCGGTGTTCATGTTCGGCCTGTTCGCCGGCTCCTGGCTGGCGGGGCGCGCCGTCGAGCCCCTCACGGCGAAAACCGGAATCTCGGCGATCTGGTTCTACGCGTTGGCCGAACTTCTGATCGGCGTCGGCGCGTTCGCCGTGCCGCGCCTGTTCTCCTGGGGCGAGGCGGCGCTCCTTCCCGTCGGCGCCGCCGATTCCGCGGCCTATCTTTTTTGGTCGGCGGTCATCATCGCGTGCGCCATTCTGCCCTGGACGCTCTTCATGGGAACGACGTTCCCTTTGATGATGAGCTACGTCCGGGAGCAGGACGACGCCGAGACGACGAGCTTCAGCTTCCTTTATTTGGGAAATGTCATCGGCGCCATGGCCGGGACTTTCATCACCGCCGTCGTTCTGATCGAACTGCTCGGTTTTCACGGCACCCTTCGCGTCGCCGCCGGGCTGAACCTGCTCATCGCCGTCTCGGCGGCGTTTCTGGGCCTGAGCCGCCCCTCCGCCCCGGCCGCCCGAAGAAAATCCGCGCCCGCGCGGGCCGCGGAAGCCGCGCCCCTGAGCTCGCTCGGCGTCCTGATCCTCTTCACGACCGGGTTCACCTCCATGGCCATGGAGGTCGTCTGGACGCGCGCCTTCACGGTGGTCCTGCAGACCCAGGTCTATTCCTTCGCGCTCCTGCTCTTCGTCTATCTTCTGGGCACCTGGATCGGATCGCTCAAGTACCGCAAGCATCTCGCCCGCGGCGGGGTCGTTTCCACGGCGCAGCTTCTGGCCTGGCTGGCCGCCGCGGCGCTGCTCCCCGTCGCCCTCAACGATCCGCGCCTGCGCCTGCAGGGCGTCGGCGCGATGATCAGCATATTCCCGTTCTGCGCGCTGCTCGGCTATCTCACCCCGAAGCTCATCGACGAGCACTCCGCCGGCAATCCCGAATCGGCGGGCGCGCTGTACGCGATCAACATTCTCGGGTGCATCCTCGGCCCGCTCGCCGCGTCGTATCTGATGCTGCCCCAGCTGGGCGTCAAGTATTCCCTGCTGCTGCTCGCCGCGCCCTACCTGGGCTTCTTTCTTTTCGGCGCCGCGGGACGGCCGTTCCTCACGCTCCGCCGCGAAGCCTTCGCCGTGCTGGGGCTGGCGCTGGCGTCCGTGCTGATCGCGCGCACGTACGAGGAGCAGGGCCGCGGCTACCTCCCGGGGGAAAGCGTGGTCCGGCGCGACAACACCGCGACGGTGATCTCGTTCGGCAAGGGCCTGGACGGAAAGCGCCTGCTGGTCAACGGCATCGGGATCACGCACCTGACGACGATCACGAAGGTGATGGCGCATCTTCCCCTTGTCCTGCTCGATCATAAGCCGACCTCCGCCCTGGTCATCTGCTTCGGCATGGGAACCACGTTCCGTTCCCTGATGAGCTGGGGGATCGACGTGACCGCGGTCGAACTCGTGCCCGGAGTGAAGGACGCCTTCCCCTATTATTTCGACGACGCCGCGGAGATCATGAAGCGCCCCAACGGCAAGGTCGTGATCGACGACGGGCGCCGGTTCCTGCGGCGCACGACGGAGACGTTCGACGTCGTCACCCTCGATCCGCCGCCTCCGGTCGAGGCGGCCGGCTCCAGCCTCCTCTATTCCGAGGAGTTCTACGCGACCGTCAAATCGCGCTTGAAGCCGGGGGGAATCCTCCAGCAGTGGGTTCCCGCGACGGAAGGCGCCATCGTCGAAGCGATCGCGGGCTCGCTGATCAAATCGTTTCCCTACGTGAAGATTTACCGGTCCCACGAGGGCTGGGGCAATCATTTTCTCGCTTCGATGACTCCCATCGACCAGCCGGCGCTCGACGTCCTGATGAAACGGATGCCCGCGGCGGCCAAAGCCGATCTGGTGGAATGGAACGGCGAAGACCCGGAACGCTTCCTGGGGCGGGTGCTTTCGACGAAAATGAGTCCGGACGCGATCCTGAACGGCAGCAGCCTTCGAATCACGGACGATCGCCCGTACAACGAGTACTTCATCCTTCGCCGCGTCGCGCGCCGCATTCTGCACGGCAAGAGCTCGAGTTGAGCCGGGCGCTTCCGCGCGCCGAAGCGGATCGACGGGTATCCAAGCTTTAGACGTGGATTCGATTCCCATCACCCTCACTATTTTCCTCGTCGTTACCGGTCTCTCTCTCCCCGCGGCGGCTCAACCCTCCGCCGAGGCGCCGACGGTCGCTCTTTCGTCCGGCGTGACCGTCGCGACGCAGACCGTTCCGGCGCCCGAGCCGCCGCCGATGAGGTCCACGCCGGCGTTGACCCGCGCGCGCGCGTTGTACTTCTCGGGCGACGTGCTGACCGCGGCGCAGGCGTTCGAGACGGCCGTGAAGACCTCCTCGGCCGACGCCTCCGCTTGGCTGGACGGCTCCATCGCCTGGGCCGAGGCCGGCCGGCCGGACAAGGCCGTCGCCTACGCGCGCCGCGCGGGAGCGCTCAACGCCGACTCGATCACGCGGACCGTGCTGGGCTGGACCCTCCTGCGCGCGGCCCAGTTCGCGGAGAGCGACGCGGCCTTTTCCGACGCGCTGACCCGGGATCCCCAGAACGCCTGGGCGGCCTTGGGCGCGGGCCGAGCGAAGCTGGCGCTGGGCGATCCCGCCGCCGCCGTGCCGCTGCTGAAGCGCGCCGAGACCTTCGCCGTCCAGCAGACCCTCGCTTCGTTCTATCTGGGACGCGCCGAGGAAGCGCTGGGGGATTCGGCCGCAGCCGCGGACGCCTACAGGCGCGCGGTGGGGGGCGACGCTTACTTCCATGAGGGCCGAAATCCGCTGACGCGCGTGTATCTCAAGCTCAAGCGCTACAACGACGCCATGCGCCAGCTGTCGCGCCTGGCCGAGGCCGAGCCCAGCGCCCGCCTCACCCGCGCGATGATGGACAAGGTGCGTCCCCTGCTGACGGGCTCCGCCGAGCCGCGTCCCGCGGCCGCGCCCGGCCGGCCGCCGGTCATCGGCCCCGTGTCGGATTCGGAGACGCAGGGGGGGATTCCGCTCATCCGCGTCGGTATCGGCGTGACGCCGCTGGGCAAGCCCCGGCCGCGCGTCTCGGTCACCGTCCGCGGCTCCGGCCCCTGGCACGCGTACGACCCGAAGACCGGCCGCGCTCTGGCCGACTGCGGCGCGCAGGAGGCCTGGACGGTTTGGATCGTCCCGCCGAAGAAGAAGAAGAAATCGAAGACCCGGCTGGAAATGCGCGGCCCCGACGGCCAGGTCCGCGCCGTTCCCGGCGACACGGTGCGCCTGGAATCCAAGGACGCCGTCCACGGCGCCCTGTCGCTGGAGGACGATCCGAACAAGGGCGGCGCGCTGGCCGCGGGGCGCGCGATGCGCGGAGCCCTTGAGGTGTCCTTGTTCAAGGGCCGACGCACGCTGCGTCTGGTCAACGTGGTGAACCTGGAGGACTACACCCAGGGCGTCGTGGGCGCCGAGATGCCGTCCAATTCCCCGCTCGAATCGCTGAAAGCCCAGGCCCTGATCGCCCGCACCCATGCGCTCTTCATCAAGACCGTCAGCAAGCGCCATAAAAGGGAAGGTTACGACGTCTGCGACGAACAGCACTGCCAGGTCTACGCCGGACTCCACGTCGAGAACGAGCGCACCCGCGCCGCCGTGGCGGCCACGCGCGGACGCGTCGCCGTTTTCAAAGGCCAGCTCGCGCACGTGATCTATTCGTCGAACTGCGGAGGCTCCAGCCAAAGCGGCGACGACATCGGCTGGGGGCACGTCCCGTACTGGTCCCGCGTCAGCGATTCGCCCTCGCCCGTCGCCCCGCCCGCCACGCCGCTGGAGCTGCGCCGCTACCTGTCCACTTGGCCGGCCAGCTACGACAAGCCGTCCGGCTACGTGCATCCGTCGCACTCGCGCTGGTCGCGGGTGGTCTCCGCCAAGGATCTGGAGGAGCGCGTCAACCGCAAGAAGAAGATCGGCCGCATCAAGGGCCTGCGCGTCCTGCGCCGCGCTCCGACCGGGAACGTGGAGGCGCTGCTGATCCTGGGCTCCAAGCGCGACCTCAAGCTGACCGACGAATTCGCCATCCGCGGCCTGCTGGGCGTCGGCTCCCTGCGCAGCACCTTGTTCGTGGTGGACACCGAGTACGCCGTGGGAGCGCCGCCCGCGCCCAAGTCAAAGAAGGGGAAGAAATCGGCCGCCGCGCCGGTCCTGGTCCCGGTCGAGTTCGTGTTCCGCGGCGGCGGCTGGGGCCACGCCGTCGGCCTGTGCCAATCCGGCGCCATCGGCCGCGCCGAGGCCGGCCAGGATTACGAGAGCATCGTGAAGGCCTACTTCACCGGCGTCCAGCTCACGTCCCTGGATTACACGACGATGCGCCCATGAAGCCTCGCCTTGTTTCCTTAACATAGATGGGGTATCCTCAATTTCGATGAAGCTCGCGCTGCTCGCCGCCGCCCTGTTGCTCCTGCCCGGATGCCGAGGCACCGTGCCGCCGCGGGACGCCCCTCCGGAGCAGTCCATCGCCGCCATCCTGATCGGCGGGCGGATGATTCTCCCCACGGGAGAATCGCGCAACGCCTACACCGTCGTCAATTTCGAAAGCGAGGGCGGCGAGGCCGGGGAAGTCTACCGCCTCCCGATCAAGGGAGGGGAGAACGCCCTTTATCTCGTCGAACCCGGAACCTACCGGATCCTGCCCACGCGCTCCCTCATCGGCTATTACCAGGAGATGATGAAGGTGGTCATCGAGGGGCGGACCTACCGGCTGCCGTTTCCGCGGGAGCTCCTGAGGCTGGAGCCCTACAAGGTGAAGGCGTCCAAGATCGTCACTTTGGGCGTCGTCGAGGCGCGCGTGCTTCCGGCGCTTCCCGGACGGAAGCCCGAAATCCGCGTGCGCCTGGACGACAGCGCCGCCACGCGGCGCGCCGTCGTCCAGGACATGATCCGCGAGATGATGGACCCCAACCGCCCGATCGACGCGCGTCAAAGCGCGATCTCCTGGAGCCGCGCGCTGCAGAATTCCCTGCTCGACATCCTTTCGGAGCAGGAAAAAGCCCCGATGTACAAGCCCGCTCAGTGAGCGCCGCGCTCGGCGTGGACCTGGGCGCGACCTGGCTCCGCGCCTGTCTCGCCCACGACGGCGCGGTCCGGACCGCGCGCATTCCCGCCGTGAACTGGCGCGACCTGCCGAAAGTCCTGCCGGGCCTCTTGAAGAAACTGCGCGCGCCGCGCCTGGACGTCCTCACGGTGGGCAGCACGCGTCTAGGCGGCAAGGAAGGGCGCGCGATCCTGACGAAAGCGCTTAAAAAAACGGCGCGTCGCGTGCGCGTCCTGCCCGACTACGAGATCGCGCATCTGGCGGCGTTCGGGGCGGGCCCCGGCGTGATCCTGGTCGCCAGCACCGGCTCCGCCGCGTTCGCGCGAGGCGCGGGAGGAAAGGAACGCCGCTCGGGAGGATACGGCCCGCTGTTGGGAGATGAGGGCTCCGGTTTCTGGCTGGGCCGAGAGGGCGCGCGCGACGAAAGATTGCGGCGCGCCTTGCGCCTGCCGCGTCCGTTGGACCTCGCTCACGACGAGGATCCCGTCCGCGCCACCGCCGCGCTCGCTCCGCGCGTCCTGAAAGGCTCTCCGCGCCTGCGCGCCATGGCGGCGCGCCATCTGGCGGCCCTCGCGCGCGACGCCGTCCGCGGATTGCAGCTTCCCCGGCCCGCGCCGTTGGCGCTGCATGGAAGCCTGTTCCGGGAACCTCGGCTCAAGGCCGCCGTCCTTCGCGACCTGGGCCGAGGCTGGCGCGTCCGCGAACCCCGCGTGAACGCCGAGCGCGCGGCCGCCGGACTCTGACCCCCGGCGATTTTCTTTTTTGTAGAATCGAGGACATGATCATCGCCCTCGGCTGCGACCACGCCGGTTACCCGCTCAAGAAGCTCGTTCACGCCTGGCTGGAGAAGAAAGGCTACCAAGTCCTGAACCTAGGCGTCGACACCGACGCCGTCCCCGCCGACTATCCCGACTACGCGCGCGCCGTCGCCGAGGCCGTCGCGGGGGGAAAAGCTCCGCGCGGCATCGTCGTCTGCGGCTCCGGCGTCGGAGCGACCATCGCGGTGAACAAGGTGCCGGGCGTGCGCGGCTGCATGTGCCACGACACCTTCTCAGCGCGCCAGGGCGTCGAGGACGACGACATGAACGTGCTTTGCCTGGGGGGCCGTATCATCGGCCAGGAGCTCGCGTACGAGGTCCTGGCGGCGTTCCTCAACGCCAAATTCTCCGGGCTGGACCGCCATCAGCGCCGCAAGGACAAAGTGATCGCCATCGAACGAGCGTACTCCAAGGAGGCCGTCAAGTGACTCACAAGAACCCTCTCCGCGACCTGCACCGCTTCGGCGTCTCCGTGTGGTACGACTACGTCAGCCGCTCGCTGATCTCCTCGGGAACTTTGAAGCGCCTGATCTCCGACGACGGCGTGCGCGGCGTCACCTCGAACCCGACGATCTTCGAGAAGGCCATCGGCGGCTCCTCCGACTACGACGGCGCCATCCGCGCCCACGCCCGCCCGGGACAGACGCCGATCGAGCTGTTCGAGAAGCTGGCCGTGGAGGACATCCAGGCCGCCTGCGACGAGTTCCGCGCCCTTTACGACGAGACGAAGGGCGGGGACGGATTCGTCAGCCTGGAAGTCGCGCCGACCTTGGCGCGCGACGCCGCCGGCACCGTCGCCGAAGCCAAGCGCCTGTGGGGCCTGGTCGCGCGCCCGAACCTGATGGTGAAGGTCCCCGGCACCGCCGAGGGCGTGCGCGCGTTCGAGGACTTGATCGCGGAAGGCATCTCCATCAACGTCACCTTGTTGTTCGCGCAGGAACGCTACGCCGAGATCGCCGAGGCGCACCTCAAGGGCCTGGAACGCCGCGCCGCCGCGGGCAAGGACCTGGTGCGCGTCGCCTCGGTCGCCAGCTTCTTCGTCAGCCGGGTGGACAGCGCCATCGACGCCCTCCTCGAGAAGCGGCCCGAACCCGAGGCCAAAGCGCTTCTGGGCAAGGCCGCCATCGCCAACGCGAAGCTGGCCTACCAGCACTACAAGAAGCTCTACGGCTCGCCGCGCTTCGCGGCCTTGGCCGCCAAGGGCGCGAAGGTCCAGCGCCTGCTGTGGGCCTCGACGGGGACCAAGAATCCCGCCTACCGCGACGTGCTCTACGTCGAGGAGTTGATCGGCGCCGACACCGTCAACACCATGCCGCCGGCCACCGTGGACGCGTACCGCGACCACGGCGCGGGGCGGTTCAGCCTGGAGGAAGGCGTCGAGGATGCGCGCGCCCAGTGGGGAGCCCTGCCCAAGCACGGCGTGGACTTGGCCGCCGTGATGGCGAAGCTGGAGGACGAGGGCCTGAAGTCCTTCGAGAAATCGTTCGAGACCTTGATGGGCAAGCTGGCCGCCAAGCGCGCCCTGCTGGAAGCCGAGAACGCCGCCGCCGACAAAGGGCTGGCCGAGTTGGAGACCAAGCGCTTCGCCGAGCGGTTGTGGGCCAAGGACCCGAGCGTGTGGAAGGACGACTCCGCCCACCAGAAACTGATCAAGCACGCGCTCGGCTGGTTGACCGCGCCCGAGTTCTCGTCGCTCAACCTGAGCACGCTGAAGGCCTTCGCCGAGGAGATCAAGAACGACGGCTTCCGCGACGTCGTGATCCTCGGAATGGGCGGCTCCAGCCTCTGCGTCGAGACCATGAGCCGCATCCTGCCGGTCGGGCCCGGCCGGCCGCGCCTCCACGCGCTGGACTCCACCCACCCGAACGCCGTCCTCGCGCTGGAGAAGGAGCTGGACCTGGAGCGGACGCTGTTCGTCGTGGCGAGCAAGTCCGGCTCCACCATCGAACCCAACTGCCTGTACGCGTATTTCTGGGACCTGCTCACCCGCCGCGCGGGCGCCAAGGCCGGCCGCCAATTCGTCGCGATCACCGATCCGGGGACGTCGCTCGAGAAGCTGGCGCGCGAGCGCGGATTCCGGAGGACCTTCCAGAATCCGAACGACGTGGGCGGCCGCTTCTCCGCCCTCACTCTGTTCGGGATGGTTCCCGCGGCGCTGTCGGGCGCGGATGTGGGGACGCTGCTTGAGCGCGCGCGCGCGGCCGCCAAGACCTGCTCGCCCGCGACGGCGACGCGGGACAATCCGGGCCTGCGCCTGGGCGCGGCGCTGGGCGCCCACGCCCGCGACGGCCGCGACAAGCTCACCTTGGTGCTGGATCCGCGGCTGGAGGCGCTGGGGCTGTGGATCGAGCAGTTGATCGCGGAATCCACCGGCAAGGAGGGGAAAGGGATCTTCCCCGTCGTCGGCGAGGCGCTGAGCGCTCCGTCCGCCTACGGCGCGGACCGATTGTTCGTCCGAATCACGCTGAAGGGTCACGCCGACGCGGCGATCGACAAAAAGTTGGCCGCGCTGGAAGCGGCGGGCCATCCCGTCGTGCGCCTTGAGATGACCGACGAACTGGACCTGGGCGCGCAATTCTTCGTTTGGGAAGTCGCCACCGCCGCGGCGGGGTTCTTCCTGGGCGTGGACCCGTTCGACCAGCCCGACGTGCAGTCCGCGAAGGACCGAACGAAGGATCTGCTGGAAAGTCTGACCGGCGGTGCGCTGCCCGCGGAAAAGGCCGATTTCCGCGCGGGGGGGCTGTCCGCGTTCGCGGACGCGGGACTTAAATCCGCGCTCAAGACCGACGTCGGCCAAGACCGGCCGCTGCGCGAGGTGCTGAACGCCCATCTCGCCCGCGTCCAACCTGGAGACTACGTCTGCGTGCTGGCGTATTTGGCCGAGACCGACGAAAGTCGGCGCCTTCTCGACGAGGTGCGCCTCCTCGCGCGCTCGCGCTCGACGGCGCCGGTGACCGTGTCCTGGGGGCCGCGCTACCTGCACTCGACCGGACAGCTCTACAAGGGCGGGTCCGGCAAGGGCGTGTTCCTGTTCCTGTCCGACGTGGAAAAAACGCGCCTGCCGGTGCCGGGCAAGCCGTACACGTTCGGAACGCTGTGCCGGGCCCAGGCCCGAGGCGACGCCGCCGCCACTTTGGCCTCGGGACGGAGGGTTCTGCGCCTGGAGCTCGGCGACTCGGCGGTCGAGGGCCTGCGCGCCCTGGCCAACGCGCTCTCCGACACGACGGCGGCGGCGCGATGAAGCTGACCCCCGCGGCGCGCCTGGCGAAGCTTAAGAAGATCCGCCTGGTCCTGACCGACATCGACGGCGTGCTGACGGGCGGAACGATCTACCACTTCGTGGACACCGCCGGGGAGCTGGTGGAATTCAAGGGCATTCACGCGCAGGATTCCATCGCCCTGGCCTGGCTGGCGGAATCCGGGATCGTCACCGGGGTCATCAGCGGCCGGGTTTCCAAAGGCACCGACGCGCGCCTGCGCATCCTGAAGGTCAAGCACATCTATCAGCACCGCCTGGATAAAGCCGCCGTGTTCGCCGAAATCCTCAAGGCCGAGAACCTGACGGCGGACCAGGCCCTGTACGTGGGCGACGACATTCCGGACCTGGCGGTGCTGACCCGGGCCGGCCTGGCCGTGGCGCCCGCCAACGCCCGGCCGGAGGCGAAGGCGGCCGCCCATTGGGTGACGAAGGCGAGCGGGGGGAACGGCGCCTTCCGGGAAATGACCGAATCCCTGTTGCAGGCCCGCGGGCTTTGGTCCGCGATCCTTGAGAAATACCGTTAACGCGTTGACGCCGCGCCACCGCCAAGGCTAGAATCCAAGCGTGATCGATCTCTTCGGCATGGGACGTCAGGAACCGCAAGACCCGCTGGACCCCGCGACGGCCTCCCCGTCCGATCCCGCGGACGAGCCCCACGCGCCGCGCGGCTCCCACCGCCTTTGGGCGTTCCTGCTGGTGCTGGATTCGATCTTCGTCATCGTCTTCGGCGGCGCCGTCGCGGCCAAGGTCTACCAGTACTGGAAAACCCCGGCCGTCGCCGTCGCGCCGGCGCCGCACCGCCACCCGGCCCCCGTCAAGCCGCCGGAAGCGGCCCCGAAGGCGCCCGAGGCGCCGCCCGCCGTCGCCGCGGCGCCCGTCAAGCCCGCCGAGCCGCCGAAGGCGGAGCCCAAACCGGCCGCGCGCCGCGCCGACGCACCCCGTCCGCCGAAGCCGTCCTTGCTGGGCGACGGGCCGAAGCCGCACGCGGCGCCCAGCCCCGCCGCGGTCGCCGCCGCGCCCGCGCCGTCAGCGGCCGCTCCCGCCGCCCCGGCTCCCGGAAAGGCCCTGCCCGTGGTCTTCAAGCTGCGCGCGCCGAGCGCCGGCTCCGTACAGCTGGTCGGAGCGTTCATCGTCCGAGGCGGCCGGAAGGAAATGACCAAGGACGGCGACGGCGTCTGGTCGGTGAAGCTGTACCTGAATCCCGGCCAGTACCGCTACTTCTTCTCCGTGGACAAGAAGAAGACCCTCGACCCCGAAAACCCGCGTTCCGACCGCGGGGCCTCCCTGCTGCCCGTCCCCTGAATAAGGCCGTCTTGATTCTGTAACATCCCTTCGTTACACTCAGCGAATCGGCGGTCCGCAAGACCGTCATCAAAAATGCCTCTATTCCTTCGAAACGGCGGACGAGCCAGGGTTTTGGCGGCTCTCTTTCTATTGGCCTCCGCCTTCGGGGCCGAGTCCGCTTTCGCCGCGGCCTTCATGGTTCCCCGGTACGGCCAGGCCGTCGCGCTGCTGACCAACGGCAAAATCATGGTCGTCGGCGGGGCCGACACCTCCGACGTGTCGCTCAACAGCGTCGAGATTCTCGACATCACGAAAGGGTCCGAATACGTGAGCCCGGCGCAGGGCTTCATCGACAACCCGATGACGTTCGCTCGCTCGTCCGCCACCATCACGGTCCTTCCGAACGGGAAGGTCCTGGTCACCGGCGGCTGGGACAGCGTCAACAACGTCGTGCGCGGCGATGCCGAGGTCTACACCCCGAATGCGTCCGGCGGCGCCGGCTCATGGAGCGCCCCGATCGCGATGCCCGGAGGACCCCGGTACAACCACACCGCGACGCTTCTCCTGACGGGGAAGGTCTTGGTCTGCGGCGGCCAAATCGACCGTGGAACCCCGGCGAACGTCACCGCCGCCTGCGATATCTTCGACCCGTCCACGAACCTCTTCGCGGCCGACAGTCCAATGCTACTGGGAAGATCACTGCACACGGCCACAATTCTCAATGACGGGACGGTTTGGGTCGCGGGGGGCTGGAACGACAGCGCGGCCAATTCCAATCCGCCTTTTGTCGTCACCACAGAACGATACACGCCGAACCCGGCCGGCGCGGGAACCTGGCAGCAGGCTCAGCCGCTCAATGTTTCGCGCGCCTACCACACGGCGACCTTGACCGGAGACAACAAGGTCCTGATCGCCGGCGGCTACAACGGCCGGGGGGACAACCCCTTCAAGCTGGTGTTCGCGGACATCCCGGGCCTGGATTTCGTCGAGTATATTCCGAGCCAGGGCGTCCTGAGTTCCAGCGAGTTGTTCGACCCGACCGGAGGCTCCATCATTCCCGGACCGCCGATCCAGGCGCGCGTCGAGGCGCACGCCGCGGCCCTCCTGCCGCACGGCGTGGTCTCGATTTATGGCGGCCGCGGCAACATCGAACCGCTCAACATCACCAGCTTCATTCCGTCTCCCATCTTCACCGTAGGAAGCACCCTGGACGGCGCGTTCAGCCAATTCACCACCACCCAGGCGGTCGAGAACATCGTCTCAGGCAATGGCCGCCTCACCGGCACCGGCGGCGTCCCGCTCACCTTCCATCTGAGCATTCCGGTCACGGGAAGCATCATCGACGGCGACGTCGAATTCATCGAGCCGGTGATCATCCTGGCCGGGACCCCGCCGTCGCAGGTCGTGCTGGACTCGAACTTCAACAATCCCGCCGTCGGCCTGCGTATGAACTTGAACGGCACGCAGGTAACCTGTGAAGCCATCACCAACGTTTGCGGCTTCGTCAGCACCGCCAGCATCGCGCTCCAGAATCTCAATACCGGAACTTTTTCGCTCACGATTCCCGTCGCGGGCGCCACCACCTTGCCCAATCAGGGCGTCAGCGGCAATCTGAACATCAGTCCGACGGTGACGGGCCTCACCATCAACAGCGGCGTGGCCAGCGTCGTCTCCTCCGGGAATCCCCTCAATCCTCTCGACATCAACAACAGCAGCTTCACGACCCATCTCCAGATCGCGGTTCCGCCCTATCTCGCGGGAAAAACCCTTAGCAACATCACGCTCAACCTGACGCCGACGCAAACCGCCGGATGGACCGAGAAAAGCAGCTATACCGTCGTTCTGAACGGCGGTTCCGGCTTCTCCGCCGGCCCGTTCACCGTCAACACGGTCGCCAATGTCAGCTTCATCGACATCCCCGCCTTCACGTTCAACAATTGCACCGGCTCGCTGTTCGTGGTTGCGTCAGACCCGCAGTACACCATCCCGCTCCCCGGCCAGGGAGACAATGCCAACGGGCAGGCCCCGTTCCACGTCCCGCTCCTTAATGCGCTGCCCGCTCCCGGCCTGACCGGCGCGGCGGTCCTCGACAACGCATCGTTCTCGATGGCATTCTCGGCCAGCGGCCTGGACATCAGCAACCAGTCCTTGGTTTTCAAAAGCGCGAACATCATCATTCGTGACATGATTTTCGGCGACAACCAATATTTCTCGCCGAACGTCAACCAGTGGTCCTTCGCGCCGCCCAACAGCGTCGTCACGCGTCCGGGTCTGACGCGGGTCGGCGCTTCGTCGCTCGTGACACCCAGCGGCACCGAGTTCGACATCGGGGGCCGGGACTGCACCGGCGGTTGCGCGGGGCTGGTCGCCGCCTCCTCTCCGACCGTCGGCATCCGACTCGATAACGCGAGCGCATGGACGCCGACTCGCACCATCGCGAGCACGGTCAATGATCCCCTGATTCACGCCTACCACACCGCGACCTTGCTCACGGACGGCACCATCCTGTTGGCCGGCGGCACGAACGGGTCCACGGTTCTGCCAAATGCGGAGATATTCGACCCCGTTTCGGGAACCTTCTCACCGACAACGACTCCTCTGCGGGTCGCGCGCCAGCAGCACAGCGCGTCCCTCATGCCCAACGGCCGAGTGCTCGTGGCGGGGGGGTTCGCAGCCACCTCCGTGAGCACGGGCCCCACGAACGCCGCCGAAATCTACTATCCGGACACGCGGATATTTTTCCCGGCGCCCCCAATGATCTCCTCGCACAGCCAGCACACCGCGATCACTTTACCCAACGGCAACGTCTTCGTCGCCGGCGGCTACAAGGGACTCAACACCGTGACCGGATCCGCCGAAATCTATTCCTCGACTTCGGTGGCGTGGGCCGCGGTTCCCGACATGACCACGGCAGTCGGCGGCACCGGCGCGTTGGAAAAACGCGCGATCGCCGCCGGGGTCCAGCTGCAGGACGGACGCATCATGCTGTGCGGCGGCACCAACGAATCGGGTATTCTGAGCAGCGTCGTGGCCTACGATCCGGCGCTAAACACTTGGTCGGCGCTGACCTCCATGCCGACCCCGCTCCAGGGCCATACCGCGACCTTGCTCTTCGACGGCCGTGTCCTGGTCGCGGGCGGCGACGACGGCTTCGGCGCGACGAAGTCCAGCTTCATCTACGATCCTTACAACGGCGTCGGCGGCACGTGGAGCTTCGCAAATCCGCTAGAAACCGCGCGAATCGGCCACAGCGCGACCTTGCTCCCGAACGGGACCGTCTTGGTCTCGGGCGGAGTCAAATCCAACCTCCTCAGCGGTACGGCGGCCAACGCCGTCCAGTCCATGGAATTCTACATTCCCGATTTCGCCGACTGGGAAGACGGCTCGACTCCCGACGGCACCACTGGCGAGGATACTCCGACATACTTGCTGGCTTTGGGACCCCGCGCTTTCCATACCGCGACTTTGGCTCCCAACGGCAAGATCTACTTCCTCGGCGGGGCCAACGGGAGCATCGGCGCGGGACAATCGACCAGTTTTTACACCCTGTTCGAGTCGATGTATTTTACGATCAGCCCTGACGTGGATTCGATCAACCAGCCTAGCCTGCGCCAATCGACGATAGCGGCAACCACCTCGTCGCCTTTCCTGCCAGGCTCGGCGTTCAACGTCACGGGACTGCGTTTCCGCGGCGCGACCGAGGCGGCCGGCGGTAGCGGACCGGCGAACGCCTCGTTTAGCACGCCACGACTCATGTTGCAGAAGGTGGACGGATCCAGCGGGGGTGGGTCGAACTCCACGCCCGGATTCGTCGTCGATCTAACGACCCGTATTTACGCGAACCCCGCGAACCAAGCGACGCTGAACACCAGCCTCACCGTGACGTTGCCGAATAACAACCAACTCCCGTACGGCTGGTATAACGCCTGGGTCGGCGCCATCGACATTCATACGGCGCAATCTCCCTTCGTTCAGGTGGGCCCGCCGAAGCCCGCCGCTGCCGTCACCCTGCAGAACCCGTTCGTCCAAGGCACCTCCTCAGTCACCTTCAGTTGGACCGGGCTACCGCTGCCTTGCGACGGCTACAACGTCTATTCCGCCACCACCGGCGTCTTCATCACGACCATCGCCTACAATGGCACCGGAATCGGGGGCACGTCTTTCACCCAGACCAACCTCGCTCCGAACACGACCGATTCGATCATCGTCGCGGGATACACGATCACCGGTGACGGACCGGTGCAGGCGTCCGCCACGACCTACACCTTGGCGGCGCCGCCGACCGGCCTGCAGATATCTTCGGTCACGTTCAACTCGCTCGCCCTTCAGTGGAGCCCCGCCGGAAACTCCGCCGGCACCATCTACGAGGTCACACAGTCCACCGACTGGCCCGCGCCTTTCTCCCAATCCATCTCGACGCCCGTGCCTTACCTGTTCGGCGTCATCAGCACCAACGTGGTCATCACCCAGCTCCTGCCCAACACCACGTACACCTACCGAATTCAGGCATACAACTTCAACCGCATCCCCTCGGACTATAGCGTCGTCGCGACGACGCAAACTCGCTCGCCCGTCGTAGGCCTCCAGGGAAAAGCACTGAGCTCCACCTCGATCATCTGGAGTTGGAATCCGTCGGGCGGCGTCACTTACAACGTCTATAACGCGACCACCGGTGTCGTCCTGTTCTCGACCACCTCGACGTCCTTCACCGACGCCGGCCTGGCCGTTAACGCGTCCCGAGTGATCGCCGTAACCGCGGTGACCGGCGCGGGGGAAGGTCCGTTGTCGAACTCGGCGACCGTCTTCACCTTGGCGAACGTCCCCGTTCCACTGAACCCCGCAGTCACGTCGCTGTCCACATACAGCTTCGTCGAAGGTTGGTCGCCGAGCGACGGGAATCCACTCTCCACGAAATACCACGTCGTTCTCTTCGAGTACCTGGACAACGTTGTCAACGTCACCACCATCACGCCCATCGGCTACGGAGTGGACACTTTGGCCATTCCAATGAGCCTGACGCCGGGCGTACGCTACGATTCGTACATCACCGCCATCAACGGCGACGCGGTCCCGTCCGCCGCCCTGCTCATCTCCACCTACACCTTGCCCGCGCGGCCGCAGTTCGTGCCGCCGGCGTTCTTCCTCATCACGCCCACCGCCATCGGCGTGCAGTGGAGCCAGCAGGGCAACTCGACGAAAACCGCCTACGAAGTCACCTATTCCACCGATTCGGCCTTCGTCCTCGGCCTCTCCACCGCGATCCCTTTCTCGGCCGGCTTCACCGGCTCGTCCGTCACGCTGAGCGGCCTGCTGACCTCGCTGCAGTACTTCATCCGCGTCCGCGCGATGAATCCTTTCGGGCAGACCACCCAGTACTCGTTCAGCACCAACACGGTCACGACGAACGGCGGCGCCGCCCCGGGATCGCTGGCCGGCACGCTCTACGCGAACAAGAACTCGTACGTCGCCGGCAACCTGGGCGACGGGCGCGCCGTGGCCATCGCCTCTCCGCCCGGAGCGTTCCCCTCCGACACGACCGTGACCCTGACGCCGTTCAACGTCGTCGCGGGAACGACGCTGTGCCCGGGCGGGTTCAACGTGGCCGTCACCATCACGGACAATCCCGCGTTCCAGCCCGCGAGCCCGCTGTACCTGACCGCGGACTTCGCTTCCACGGATATCGGCTCGGTGCCCACCAGCCAGATCGCGCTGGAGCGCTTCGACCCCAGCGGCGTCTGCGTCCCGCTGGACACGATCTTCTACCCGACCTCGCCGCGGCCCACCTTCCGCGCCCGGATCAACCACTTCTCGCAGTATCAGCTGGTGCAGATCCCGCTGGCGACCAGCGTGGGCTCCGCGCGCATCTTCCCGAACCCCTTCCGCGCCAGCCACGACAGCTACGTGACCTTCGATCAGATGCCGCCCGGCACCCGCGTGCGGGTCATGACTCTGCGCGGAGAGACGATCCTGGACCAGCTGGCCAACAGCTACGGCCTGATCAACTGGACGGGAACCAACGCCAGCGGGCGCCCCGTGGCCAGCGGCCTGTACATCGTGCTGATCGAATCGGGCGGCGCCAAGAAGACCCTTAAGCTGGCGGTGATCCGATGAGGCTCTCACGCGCCGCCGCGCTGGGACTGGCGCTGACCGCCTCCGCGGCGGGCGCCACGGACTTCGGCCGCCCGGCCGTCGGAACCGCGGGCTCGGAATTCCTGCTCCTCGACACCACCGCGCGCGGCATCGGCATGGGCAGCGCCATGGTCGCCGTGACGGACGACGCTTCCTCGATCTACTGGAACCCCGCCGGCCTGGCGAAAGTCCCGCGACTCTCCACCACCTTCATGCACGCGCAGTACGTCGCCGACATCACCTACGAAGCCGTCTCCTACGCCCAGCGGATCAACGACGCCTCGGTGTTCGGCGCCGGTGTGCGCTACTTGGACGGCGGGACCGTCGCGCAGACCGACCTGAACGGATCCTCCAACGGCACCTTCCACCCGCGCTCGTACGTCGCGGAATTCGGCTGGGGGCAGTCCATCTACGATCTTTCCGACAGCGAGATGGACGTCGCGATGGGCGTGACGGGGAAGGCGATCCGGACCGATCTGGGCCTGGCCACGGCCAACGGCTACGCCGCCGATATCGGAATTCAATCCCGTTTCTTCACGACCGCGCTGGCCTACGACGTGGCCTTCGCCATTCAGAACATCGGCACCGGCCAGAAATTCGACCAGGTGCGCGACACCATGCCCGTGCGCATCCGTCTGGGCGGAGCGGTCAAGCCGCTCCACAACCTGACGTTTTCGGTGGAAGGCATCGCGCCGATCAACGACGCGCCGTACGCCGCCTCCGGCGTCGAGTACGCGCTGGAGGTCGAGCGCGGCATCACCGGCTACGCGCGCGGCGGAGTCAACACTTTGACTTACCAATCACTGGGCGTGTCCTCGATGCTGAGCATCGGGCTCGGCCTCAAGATCAACGACCTGACGTTCGACTACGCGTTCGTGCCGATGGGCGTTCTCGGCGCGGCGACGCACCGGATCTCGATCAGCTTCAACCTGCCGGCGAAGATCTCGCGCCGCTACCGCGAGAGGTAAAACCATGGATCCCCTCGAACCCAAGCCTCCCCGTCCCGTGCCGCCCGCGCCGCCTCGCCCGGAATGGCTGAAGCCCGCCGCCGCCGCGCCCGGAGCTCCCGGCGTGACCCCGATGATGGACTTCTTTCAAAGGCGCGTCGAGGCCCTGGAGCGCGAGCTGACCCTGGAGCGCGAACGCGCAGCTTCGGCGCAAAGCCTGCTCTCCCAGCAGGAGTCGCTGCGCACCGAGGTGGACGCGCAGCTCAAGACCCTCACCGACCAGCTCCGCCGCGAAAAGGGCGAGCGCGAGGGCGAGGAGGCCCGCTCTCATTCCCGCGGCCGCATCGAGGCCCTCGAAAAGCGTCTCGACGAGATGAACGCCACCTTCGCGCAGCTGCTGAAGGAGGCCGTCGCGCGCCGGGACGACGCCCAGTCGCCTTCCGCCGCCGCGTTGGCCGCGGAACTCTCCGCCTTCCGGGGCGCGCTGAAGGACGGGATGGACGGCGTCGCCCGCTGGCGGGGGGAGCTGCGCGAACTGGCGCAGCTGGTGCCCCAGGTGCAGAGCCTCTCCGAGCGCCTGCCCGAGAACGAACGCAATTTCGAGGACAGCGTCGGCCGCCGCCTCGACGACTTCACCGCGCGCATGACCCGGACGCTGGAGGACTGGCGCCGCGTCTCGGACACGAACCGCGCCGGCCTGGACGAGCGGGTGGAGCTGCTGGAACGCGAGCGCACGGAGCTGGCGCGCCTCTGGGAAACGCAGACCCGCACGCAGACGGAAGAACACTTCAAGGACCGCGTCGCCCGCGAGGCCGCGGTCTCCCGGCAGATCTCGGAGCTCTCGGCCCGCCTCGCCGAACTGACCGCCGGCCAGGACGGCGCCGCGCGCGGCCACGATTCCGTGCGCCAAAACCTGGAGCGCGTGATCGCGATCCTGACCGCGACGCCGAAAGCCAAGGACGCCGTGATCCAGGAACTCGAGGCCGAGAAGGCCGAGCTCATGAAGGCTCTCGACGACCGGCACGAGGCGCTGCGCCGCTTCGCCGACGAGCGCCGCGAGGTCGAGAAATCCATGGGCGACGGACTGGTCAAGCTCAGCGACCAGATCGAGGAGGAGCGCGCGAAGACCCGCGCCGCGGAGGCCCGCTCCGCGGAGCACCTGGGAATCATCGAGACCCTGAAGGCACGCCTGGCCGACGCCGAGCGCGCGTCCGCCGACCGGGACGTCCGCATCCAGTCCCTGGGCGCCGAGCGCGACGAGCTGATCCGCGCCCTGGTCGCCGAATCCGACAAGACCCGGCGCTCGATCGAGGAACGGCGCGACGCCGACGCCGCCGCCGACGCCCGGCTGGCGGAGCTGCGCAAACGCTTCGACGAGGAGGCCGGACGCCGCGCGTCCGCCGAAGGCGCGGCCGCCGACGCGCGCTCGCAGATGAGCGCGCTGGCGGAGCAGGCCGCTCGCTCGTTCCAGGAACGCGACTCCATCCTGGCCCGCTTCTCCGACTGGGAGAAGGAACACCAGCGCCTCAACGAAATCATCCGCAAGAAGGACGAGATGCTCTCGCTGCTCTCGTCCACCTTCCAGGGCGCGCTCAAGAAGCCCTCCTGACGCCCCTCGCGGGCGTTTGCTAGGATGACCGCGTGAAAGCGGCGCTCCTGACGGCTTTCGGCGGACCGGAAAACCTGGAGTGGACGACGGCGCCCGATCCCGTTCCCGGCCCCGGCGAAGTCCTCCTGCGCGTGCGCGCCTGCGCGCTGAACCATCTCGATCTCTGGATCCGCGCCGGGCTTCCGTCGGCCAAGATCAAGCTCCCGTTCCTCCTGGGCTGCGACGCGGCGGGTGAAGTCGCGGCCCTGGGTCCCGGCGTTTCCGGGATCGCCGTCGGCGCGCGCTTCGCCGTGCACCCGGGCCGCGCGTGCGGCGCCTGCCCCGCCTGCCGGGGCGGCCGCGAACCCGACTGCCCCGACTACGGAATCATCGGCGCCTACGGCGGCCGCCCGGGCGCCTATGCGGAATTTCTGGCGGTCCCGGTCGAACGCCTCCTGCCCATGCCCGCTTTGATGTCGTTCACGGACGCCGCCGCCGTCCCGCTCACTTTTCTCACCGCGTGGCACATGCTGTCGACTTTGGCGGAGCTCAAGGCGGGGGAAACCGTGCTGGTCGTCGGCGCCGGCGCCGGCGTCTCCGTCGCGGCCATCCAGATCGCGAAGCATCTCGGCGCGCGGGTGATCGCGACCTCCCGTTCGGCGGCAACGCTGGAGCGCGCCAAAGCTCTCGGCGCGGACATGACGATCCACCATCCTCCGGAGGATTTGGCGCGTACCGTGAGGAAGCTGACCGGCGGGTCCATGGCCGACGCGGTCTTCGAGCATGTCGGCGGCGACATCGTCGGCGAGGCGCTCAAATGCCTGCGCCGCTCGGGCAGGCTCGTCACGTGCGGCGCGACCGGCGGATTCGTCGCGCCGATCGATCTCCGCTACGTATTCGACCGCCAGCTGAGGATTTTCGGCGCGAAGATGGGGAACCTCGCCGAGATGACGGCGGTGTGGGCGTTGGTCTCGGAGGGGAAGCTGCGGCCCATCGTGGACCGGACCTTTCCACTCGCCGAGGCGCGGGCCGCGCACGAATACCTGTCCGCCGGCGGACACTTCGGGAAGGTGGTCCTGCTTCCATGAAACGCTCCGCCGCCGTTCCGGCTTGGCTTCTCGCCGCGGCGCTGGCCGTTCCCCTGCTGGGGCTGACGTCTCCTCTTCTGGAAGTGGACGACGCCCGCTATGCCCAGGTCCCGGCCGAAATGGCCGCGTCCGGCGATTGGGTCTTGCCCACCTTGGACGGCACGCCGTACGTGGAGAAGCCGCCGCTGTGGTATTGGACCGCCGCTTCCTCCTATAAAGTGTTCGGCGTCTCCGAGGCGACGGCGCGCCTTCCGATGCTGCTGTTCGCCCTGCTGGGCGTCGCGGGCGCGGGCTGGCTGGGGGCGTGGCTGTATTCGGCGGAGGTGGGCCTGGCGGGCGCCGCGGCGACGGCGACGGCCGCGCTGTGGATCTTCCTGACGCACAACATGACCTTGGACATGCCGGTGAGCGTCTGCCTGCTGTGGACCACCGCGCTGGCCTTGCGCGCGATGGCCCGCCCGCAGGATTCCGGCTGGGCCGCGCCCGCGGCCTGGATCGCCGCGGCGCTGGCGTTCCTCAGCAAGGGACTCATCGCCCTCCTGCTTCCCGGGCTCTGGGTCGTCGGCCTGTCCGTCCTTTTCCCGAAGCTGCGCCGGGGCGCGCGCGCCTTGATCTCGCCGCTGGGCATCGTCCTGGCGTCGGCGATCGCCGCGCCGTGGTTCTTCGCCATGCAGAGGCGCCGCCCCGACTTCTTTCACGTGTTTTTTTACGAGCAGCACTTCCAGCGCTACCTGACCGCCAAGTACAACCGCGGCGCGCCGTGGTGGTTTTATCTCGCCGTCCTCCCGGGGGGCTTGCTTCCGTGGACCGCCCCGTTCCTTGCCGGTTTATGGAAGGCCGTGCGCAAGCCGTTCGGTCCGGATTTCCGCGGCCCCGCCCTCGCCGCGTGGACCCTGGGCGTCGCCGCGTTCTTCTCCACCTCGCATTCCAAATTGGCGACCTACGTTCTGCCCGTGTTCCCGCACGCGTGTCTTCTCGCCGTGTCGGCCCTCGACGAAGGCCTGCCGGCTTGGGCCGACAATTTCCTGCGCCTCCTCGGTGTCCTGCTGTCCGGCGCCGCTCTTCTCGCCGCGATCGCCTTTTCGTTCCATCTGCTGCCGTCCCGCGTCTGGCCTCCGCCCGGACTTCCCGCGGAGACGGCCCCCGGACTGGCGGTCCTGCTGGTGTTTTTGATCGGCGCGCTGGGCGCGTCGCAGTGGCTCGCCCCGTCGTCGAAGCGTCCGGCCCTGGTTCTCGGCTGCGGGGGGATGATCGCCGGACTTTGCCTCTTCCTCGGCCTTCGCCGCGCCGCCCCGCTCGTCAGCGCCAAAGACGTCGGTCTGGCCGTGCTGGCCGAGGCCCGTCCCGGCGACGCGGTCTGGACGTACGACTACTACCTGCAGGGACTGCCGTTCTACGCGAAGCGCCCCGTCGACAAGATACTGCAGTTCACCGGCGAGTTCCACTACGCCAAGCGCGACCCCTCCCAGGCCGAACGCTTCGGGGAAGAGCCCGACCTCAGGTCCCTGCCGCTTCCGGGACGCCGGACCTTCGTCGCGATGCGCGCCAAGGAGCGCGCGCGCTTCGTCGCCGCGCTCGGCGGGGCGGCGTCCGCCGTGGAGTCGTCGCGCGACTTCGGCGCCTGGTCCCTCGTCGTGCTCCGCCCCCGCGGGCGCTAACCCTCATGTAGGCCGGCGGCCGGATCGACGCTCGGCGGGACCGCGGCGGTTTGACCGCCGCTTAGCCTCGCTCGCGGCTAGAAGCGGAAACACGGACATGACGCCGTCTTCGCTCGAAATCCCGCCGAACATCGATCCGGCCGCCGATTTTCACATCCTGGTCGCGCCCTCGGCGTCCGATGCGACCATCGCCGGGATTTCGAGCGACGACGGCGTGTAGACGTGTTTCCGCCGTCAGCCGCGGAGCGAGGCTAAGCGCGCCTCAATGGCGCGCGGTCCCGGCGATGGTCGCAACGGACGACGGCCGACCGGCCATCAGGGGCCTTCGCGGCGGACCAACGTGTTGCGGCGGTCCTTCGCCGCGGCGGTGACGCGCCAGCGGCGGTTGCCCGCCTCGATGCGGAACGGGACGGGCCGGAACACGTCCAGCATCGCGGAGCGGAAGACCTCCACCTCGCCGCTGCCCTCGGCCAGCTGCTGCGCGGTGGACGCGTACTCGCCGTGGTCGGCCTTGTATTTTTCCTCGATTTTCGCGATGACCTCCAGCCCCGCGCGGGCGCGGGAGATCGCGACCAGGTCCGCGGGCGTCGGCCGCAGGATGTTCGTCCAGTATTGGAGGGCGAAGAGGCCGATCGCCGACAGCGCCGCGACCAGGAAGACCAGCGCGCCGTTGGAACGGCGCGGGCCGGTCTCGACCACGTAGGTGCCCGACAGCATGTCGTGCAAAGCGCGAGTTTTCGGATGGAACAGCGCGACGACGAAGCCGAAATTGGCGATCGGAGTGCTCAGCACCCAGCCCAGAGCGCGGGCGAAGGAACGGAAGAAACCGGGAGCGCCGCCGTCGGAGGCGACCACGCGCAGGCCCAGCGCCCGCTTTCCGGGCGTTCCGCCCGCCAAGTTGCCGGCGAATTGCCAGAGGACCGCGAGGCCGAACCACACGGCCCCGTCCGCCGCGAGAAAACGGTCGTCGAGGGACCGGGCCAGCGGCCCGCCCCAGACCCAGACCGAGGCGACGGCTCCCAAGGTGAAGGGGATGGTGTCGAGCAGGTAGGCGACCAGGCGGTCGCTGAATCGTCCGGGGCGGAGCTCCTGGGTCGGTTCCATCGGTCCCAGAGTATAGGAGGAAGGCCTTGCAAAATCAAGCGATTGGGGTAATCCTTCATAGGACCTTTGGGACTCGGAATACGGCCCCCGGACCCAGGTGGCCTTTTCACCAGACCGTTATAATGAACCCATGAAGATCAAGTCCCGGGCGATGCGCACGACGGCCGCGATGATCAGCCTCGCGCTGATCCACGCCACTTTCGGCCCCCAAGCCTGGGCGCAATTCGTCCCGCGCGTCGGAGACATGAGCGCCCCGGTCGGAAACGGCTCGCAGGCGTCCGGCTCCGCGTCCTCGATCAACACGTCCAACAACGCGCCGGCCCTGCAGATCACGCCCGCCGCCATGACGAACCCGGCCGCCGGCATCGGCGCCGCCCCGGCCGCGTTGGCGCCCCTGCCGGTCTCGGCCATCGCCTCCGACGCTCCGGCTCTGGCCATGGCCGGGCGCCTGACGCCTTCCGCCGCCTCTTCCGCCGTCCGCCCGGCCGCGCGCCCGTCCGCCGCGGCGGCGCTGAGCCCCGTCGCCGCCGCCTCCACGCCGGAGAAGGGAATCGGCTCCGCGAAAGCCGCTTTGCCGTCCGCCCGCGCCGCGGCCGAGGCCCCGATGGCCGACGCCGCGCCCGCGAACGCCGAGTCCGGCGCGAAGGAGACGGCCGTCGCCGGCCGCGTCTCCCGCCGCATCGCCGAACTCAAGAATTTCTTCTCCGGCCGCAAGGACGCGGGATTCACGCCCGACGGCGCCGCCGCCGGCGTTCAGGCCCTCGGCTCCGCTCCCGCCGTCCGCTCCAGCGGCCTGGCCGCCGCTTCGAAGGGCTCCGACGATAAGGTTTCACAGGGCGGCGGCGACAACGGCCCGCCCGCCCCTCCGTCCGCGCCGGAAAGCCCGAAGAACGACGGCAAATCCGGCAAGTCGAAGGCCGCGTGGCTGGGTCTGGGCGCCGCCGGCGCCTCCATCATCGCCTACGGCCTCACCATGCAGATGGGCTTGGAGGCTCAGGGCGTCGCGATGCCCCAGCTCACCGAGAACGCGTTCAAGGACTTCACGCTCCTGCCGCTCGTCACCGTCTTCGCGTCCATCGGCAGCATGATCGGCCAGCCGATGTCCAAGTACTTCACCGAGCACTTCGGCCTGGCGAAGACCTTCTACGCCGCCCACGCCCTGCGCGCCGTCTCCTTGGGCGGCATGGTCCTGCTGTTCGGCACCGGCATGATGTCCATGCCGCTGATGATGGGCTTCTACCTGCTCAACGGCATCGTGACCGGCGTCGCGGCCACCGCCGAGGGCACTCTAAAGAAGCTGATCCTCGCCGAGAAAGGCGTCAGCCAGCAGAGCTTCCGCACCTGGTGGCAGCTGCTCGCCGAGACCTTGGCCGTCCCCGCCCCGATCTTCTTCGGCGGCCTGGTGCACACTTTGGGCGCCATCGGCGCGCCGATGGTCACGGCCCTGTATCCGGTGACCATCCTGCTGGGACTGATCCTGGCCTACATCCTTCGCGTCTATCCGCTCAAGGACGTGAAGAAGGCCTCCGCCCAGGCCGCGCAGGATTTCACGAAGGCCGCCGAAGCCGCACCGGCGCCCGCTCCCGCTCCCGAGGCCTCGCCCGCTCCGGCTCCGGCTAAAACCGGCGTCTGGCAGGGCGTCAAGAACGCCGCCGCCAAGATCTTCAACAACATGGAAGAGGGGAAGAACTACGTGCTCGGCATCCCCTACCTGAAGTACTCGCTCGCCGCGGGCGTGGCCTTCGACATGTTCAACATCATCATCTACCGCCTGATCTCTCCCGGCTACGGCAAGATGACCGGCGGCGTGGCCGGCCTGTCCGCGGTCCAGGGCAACATGGTGGGCATGTTCAGCCTGGGCGGACTGCTCCTGTCGGTGGTCTTCATCACCATGGAGAACGTCGCCAAGAAGCGCGCCGCGAAGAACCCGCTCTCGCCGGAGGCCGCCGCCGCCGCCGAGCGAACGTCCATGCTGCGCTGGTCCATGGCCGCCATCCCGGCGATCGCCCTGCTCGCCACCATGGCGTTCCACATCGCCCTTCCGCTGGCGCCGCTGATGTTCATGGGCACGAACTGGATGCCGGCCTCCATGCTGGCGGCCGCGCTGATCCCGTTCGGCTTCTTCCAGGTGGCCGCCTCCATCAAGACGAACTCCTACTTCCAGGAGAAGCTCCCGCAGGACGCCGGCAAGGTCCAGAAGGCCCTGGCCTTCGCGGGCTCCGTGATGACGGCCATGTCCATCGTGACCATGCTGGCCATGCGCCCGCTGTTCAGCGCGGTGGACGTGTTCAATCCCTTCCCGTGGCTGACCGCGGCGCTGCTCCCCATCGCCGTCGGAATCTTCTTCCTGTGGCGCAAGATGGCCAAGGCGACCACGCCCGAGGCGATGGCCGCGGCCGACGCGGCCCAGGCTCAGCGCGAGGCCGGAGAAGGCGCCGCGCCGAAGGCCGGCGGGGCGTACGTGGGCCTGATCCTGGGAATCGTGGCGGCGGCGGTGGTCATCACCGCTCTGCCCATGATCCCCGGAATGGCCGGCGTGATCGCCGGCTTGGGCGTGCTGGGGCGCTTCGCCCTGAACCTGGGCCTGACCTTGCTGATCCCGCTGGGCGGCTACCTGATCGGCCGCGCGAAGGGCAAAGCCAAGGACCGCGCGACGCCTCCCGCCGTCCCCAAATAACCGCCCCCCGCGGGCATAGGCCCTAGGACCCAGAGCACTCTGGGTCCTAGGGCACTTTTCCTTCTGGGCCTTCGGGTTCATACTGCGTAGGTCGTTTGAGACCACGCCTCAAACCCCCGAAAAAAAATCCCGTGGAGGTACCGATGTCGATGTTCCGCCGAGTCCCCGCCGCCCTGTTGATCGCCGTTTGCGCCGTTCCCGCCTGGTCGCAGTTCCACCCCGAGGAATTGAAGGCCGCCCAGCAGGACCCTAAAAAGTACACGCTCGACGAGTCGTCCATCAAGATCACCGCGGTCGGTCCGACCGTCAGCCCCACCGAGATCAAGCCCCCGGCCGGCGGAGGAGGGGGGATCGGCGACGCTCTGCCGATCCTGGATCAGATCATCAACACCGGCCAGAAAATCTGGAAGATCATCGCCGACAACCATCCGGTGGTGGATGTGAAGACCCAATACGCGACGGCGCTGCCGAAGGGTCTCACAGGCTGGCAGGACATGGCGGGGTGGCAGCAGCCGAGGGGGACCATCTACCAGATGACCGCCAACAACGCCTACGGCATGAAGATGATCAACGTCCGCTACCAGGTGCTGCGCACCTACGGCGGCTCGTATAACGGCACCGGAAAGTACCTGACCGCGGTCACCGTCGAACCCCTGCTGGTGGAAGTCGGGTGGGGCTACCATTTCACCATGGAAGCCTCCGCGCCGGACTCCAGCATCGTCAACGTGGGGACGTCTCAGAATCCGGTCGCCGGGATGATGGCCACCTTGGGCTGGCACATCTCGACGGCGGTCAAGGACTCCCAGGGGCAGGGCCTGTACTTCCTGCAGGGCGACGGCGCCTTCCGCGAGGTCGGCGGGCCTTTCTCGAACCAGTCGCTGGAAAAGGCCAAAGCGAAAGTCGCCGCCTTGAACGAAAAAGCTCCCAGCTTCGAATAGCCTTGGAGCGATGATCCACCGGACGCCCCGGCGCCGAGCGCCGGGGCGTCCTTTTTCATCCCGCCCGCGGACGGCTGGCCTGTGGACATGGCGCGGCGGGAAGCGCTACGATAGGCCCGTGAAGGTAGAAAAGATCAAGCAGTTCAGCGTTTTCATGCCGAACAAGCCCGGCGCCCTGAGCCGCCTGGCCAGCCTGTTCGCGGAGAAGGGCATCAACATCCTCGGCATCGCCTCCGAGGTCAGCGCCGAATCGGGCCTGGTCCGCATCGCGCTGACCAACGACTCGGACGCGTCGGCCATCCTCTCCAAGGCCGGCTTCTCCAGCGTCGAGACCCACATCCTCTCCGTCGAGGTGGACGACGCGCCCGGCGAGCTGCTGCGCGTCTCCGAAGCCCTGGCCGCGGGAAAGATCAACATCACCACGGTGTACGGCACGTCGGTCCCGGGAGCGGCCACCTCGCGGCTCCTGATCGCGGTGCAGAACACCGACAAGGCGCTGTCCATCATCGAAGAGCTGGTGCTCAGCCGCAAGACGGCGGGCTGACGCCATGTGCCGACTCTACGCGCAGTTCTCCACGAAGCCCGAGCGCTCGCGGGACCTGCTCGTCGACTCCGACTTCTCGCTACTGCGCCAAGCCGACATCGATCCCGCCAACCCGCAGAAGGACGGCTGGGGCGTGGCCTGGTTCGGCGAGGACGGCCGCCCGCGCGTGACGAAAAGCGGGGGGAACGCCGCCGCGGAGAAGGACCAGTTCTCCCGGGCCGCCGACGCGGCCGTGGCGCCGGTCGTGATCGGTCATCTGCGCGCCGCGTCGAACCCGCACGTGGACGCCGCGCACGCGCACCCGTTCGAGGACGAAGGCTGGGTCTTCATTCATAACGGGACCTTGACCATCGCCGCCGAGGTCAAGGCCGCGCTCGGAGGCTACCGCCAGTCCCGATTGAAGACCGATTCCGACTCGGAGGTCTTTTTCCAGCAGTTCCTGAAGCATCTGCCCGCCACCGGCGACCCCTCGCGCGCGTTCGAGGCCTGCGTGGCCGAGAACTGGCGGCTGTGGGAGTCCTGCAAGACCCGCTATCCCGGGGTCGCGACGCCCTACACCAGCCTCAACGCGATCGCCGCGGACGCGCGAGGCGTCCACGCGCTGTGCCACGCGTCGCGCGTGGGCCTGGCCATGCACGGGATCTGCCACCCCGACCAGCCCTGGTCCGTGATGAGCTTCGCCACGCGCGGCGGCCGCTTCGTGCTGACCAGCGAGGGCGTGGACTCCGGCGAATGGACCCGCCTGACTCCGCCCGAAACGATTTCCGCCGTACCGAGCGGCTCCCGCGTCGAGGTGCGCCGCCGCGCCTTGACGCTGGCCGGCCCGCTCGGACCCGTCCCGGAGGTCTCCCGAACATGAAATTCTTCGCCGTCCTCCTGCTCGCCGGCGCCATCGCCGTCGTCCTTTGGCAAAAAGGCGTCTTCACGCCCCCCGCGCCGCCGGCCGCGCCGCCGCCGCCGCCGCCCGCCATCCTCAACGAGCCCGCGCCGGTCATCAACGAGGCGGAGCTCCAAAAGGTCCTGAAGTCGGCCACCGATCCCGAGCCGACCGTGCGCTGGGAGGCCGTCGTGTTCCTCGACAAGGTCAAGGCGCCCCAGGCCATGCCTCTGATCCAGGAAATGCTCCTTCACGACCAGGAGCCCACGCTGAAGATCAAGCTCATCGGGCTGCTCAGCGACCGGCGCGGCCCCGAGGTGATGTCGAGCCTGCTCGGCGCCACGCACGACCAGGAAGCCGACGTGCGCCTGGCCGCCCTGCGCGCGTTGGAAAAGATCGGGGACTTCTCGATCGCCTCGCAGATCGCCGACGGTCCCATCCGGGACCAGGATGAGAACGTGCGCCTGCAGGCGATGAAGACCCTGAACAGCCTGCAGGACCGCAAGCAGAAGGAGATCGAGGAAGCCCGAGCCCGCTACGAGGCCGACAAGGCCGCCGCGGCGGCGGCCGCCGCCGCGCAGAAGAAGTAGCCCGTGAACAGACTCATCGCCTTCGTCGTCTTCCTGGCCGCCGCGGGCTATCTGGCCCACGAGTTCCTGCGGCCGCCCCAGCCGCCGCCTCTTCCCGCGGAGCCGCCCGCCACGTCCGCGTCCCAGAATCCGGGCTCGGTCTTCTCCGAAACGGAGGCCGAAAAGGTGCGCCTGTCCCTCCAGGACGCCGATCCCAACGTGCGCTGGGCCGCGGCGCAGCTCCTGTACAACGTCCGCGATCCGCAGCTGGGGCCTCTTTTGGAAAAGATGATCGCGGAGGATCCCGACGCCGACCTGCGCATTAAGATCGTCGGCATGATGAAGGGTCGGGAAGACCTGATCCGCCTCGGCGGCCTGGTCAAGGGCCTGCACGACGTGGACAAAAGCGTGCGCATCGCGTCGCTGAACGCCCTCGGGGACATCGGCGACCCGTCGGTCATCACCTGGATCACCGCCCTCCTGAAGGACCCCGAGCCGGACGTCAAGATCGCGGCGCTGCAGACGATGGGACGCTTCCAGGACAAGCGCAAGGAAGAGTTCCGCCTTCTCGCTGAAAAGCTGAAGAGGGACTACGAAGAGGCCCTGCGCCGGGCCGCCGCGCGCCGCTGACCGCCGCCGAGCCCTTGAACTTTCCGCGGCGTTTTTCGTAATTAATTTAACAGGAGGTTTCACCGAAATGGAAACCAGCGGCATCAAGGAACTGAACCGTAAGGTCGGAGAGGAAAGCCTCTTCGTCGCCGAGCTCAAGCGCGAGATCGCCAAGGTCATCGTGGGCCAGGACGAGGCCCTGGACCGCGTGCTGGTCGCGCTGATCGCCGGGGGGCACGTTCTCCTGGAAGGCGTGCCCGGCCTGGCGAAGACCATGCTGATCAAGACCCTCGCGGCCAGCGTGTCCGCCAGCTTCTCGCGCATCCAGTTCACGCCCGACCTGCTGCCGGCCGACCTGACCGGGACCTTGATCCTGGACCCGAAGACCGGGGACTTCAAGCCGCGGAAAGGCCCCGTGTTCGCGAACCTGGTGTTGGCCGACGAGATCAACCGCGCGCCCGCGAAAGTCCAGAGCGCTTTGCTCGAGGCCATGCAGGAGCACCACGTCACCATCGGACCGGAGACGCACCCGCTTCCCGACCCGTTCCTGGTGCTGGCCACGCAGAACCCCATCGAGCAGGAGGGGACCTATCCCCTGCCCGAGGCCCAGGTGGACCGCTTCATGATGAAAATCCGCCTCGGCTATCCGTCGAAGGCCGAGGAGAAATCCATCCTGGAGCGCATGGCCGGAGACGCCCCGCCCGTGCCCAACAAGGTGACCTCGCCCGCCCAGCTTCTACGCGCGCGCCACGTCGCCGCCGGCATCTACCTGGACGAGAAGATCAAGGACTACATCGTGGAGCTGGTCTACGCCACGCGCGAGCCGGAAAAGCACAAGCTCTCCGCCCACAAGCACCTGATCGCCTACGGCGCCAGCCCGCGCGCGACCATCGCGCTCGCCCAGGCCGCCAAAGCCTACGCGTTCATGAACGCGCGCGGCTACGTGACGCCCGAGGACGTGAAGGCCATCGGCGCCGACGTCCTGCGCCACCGCATCCTCGTCAGCTACGAGGCCGAGGCCGAGAACGTGGACAGCGACGCGATCGTCCGCGCCGTCTTCGAGGCCGTCGAAGTCCCGTAAAGGGCGGGGTCAGGGGGGAAAAAAATAAAAAAATTGGGATTAAATTTTTTTTTTTTATGCATAAACCCCAAAAAAAAATAGAACAAAAGAAAAA
>JBIOJO010000039.1:0-39146 GCA_044450965.1 Elusimicrobiota bacterium
ATACAACCTGTACCACGCGTCGCTCGGGGGCTTGGGCGGGACGGGGGACGAGGCCTCGCGCGCGCTGGCGGAAAAAAACGTGCCCGGCTGGAAGGCCATGGACGACGTCCAGCGCGAAACGGCGCTGTACCGCGTTTCCGCGGAAAATATGCTGGCGGCGCCGCTGCGCTACGCGGTTTCCTGCCTGCGGCGGGCCTGGCTGTTGTGGCGGCTCCAGCTTCCTCTTCTGCTGGCGGGCGCCTGGGCGTTGCGGCGGCTGCGAGGCCGCCCGGAGCTGGCGGCGTTGGTTTGGCTGTGGGCGTACTTCAATATCTACGCGCTGATGGGGGTGGAGGACCGCTACGCCCTGCCGGCCGTGCCCTTCCTGTGCGCGGTGGCGGCGTGCGGCCTGGCCGACCTGTTCGCGGAAGGAGCCGGCCCGGAAGAGCGCGCGCGGCGGCTGACCCGGGGCGCGGTCCCGTGGCTGGCGGGGCCGCTGATCCTGGCTTCGTGCGCGGCGTGGGCGCTGGCGGCGGAGGGCGACGCGGCGCGCGGAGCTCGGGCCGGACGCGGCCCGGCGCCGTCGTGCCCGGAGGCGGAGTCCCGGCCGGGCGTTCTCGCGGACGCCAAGCGGGCGCAGGATCGGGGCGTGATCCTTTATATGCGCGGCGACGTTGGCCGCGCGGCCGAATGCTTCCGCGCCGCGATCTGGCTGGAGCCGCGCTACGCCGCCGCGCGGCTGGACGCCGCCGCGGCGCTGACGGCTTTGGGAAACAAGGCGGACGCGCTGACCCAGTCCGACGCGGCGGTCCGGCTGCTGCAGATGTACGGGGAGCGCGGAGAGCTGATGGAAAGCGCCTTCTCCGCGCGCGCCGCCGCCCTGCGGTCCGCGGGACGCATGAAGGAAGCCCGCGCGGACGCGGAAGCCGCCGGCCGCCTCAAGGAAGAGCTGGGCGAGTAGAAGGGGTCAGTCTTCCAACGGGGGGAAGTACAGAAGCCGTCCCGCCGCGCCGTCGCAAACCCACGAGCCGCCGGACTGGTCCACGACGACGCAGTGCGCGCCCTTGGCCGAGTTCGATTTGGCCACTTCCTTCAGCTCTCCGGCCTCCGACAAGGACGCGTAGGTCACGGTCGCCGACTTGGCCGCCGGCAGGTAGACCATCTGCTTTTCGGGGGAGTAGGCGATGATGTCCACGCCTTCTCCGGTTTTCAGCGAAGACACGGAGTGCCCGTCCCGAACGTCCAGGACGACGGCGCGGCCCTCACGGCAGGCCACGATCAGGAATCCGCGCGCGTCGTCCAGCGCCAGGCCGGTGGCTTCCTTGCAGCCGTTCTTCCAAGTGGCGACGATTCTCTTGGTCTGCAGATCGATCGCGACGGTGCTGGATTCCTGGTTGCTGTAGGCGCGCTTGCGGCTGGCGTCGATGACCAGGGACTCGTACTCGCCGTGCGTGGAGGGAATCAAGACCTCCTGGACGGGGGTGATGGGGCGCATGGCGGTGCTGGCCGAGATGGAGAAGACCTCGATCTGATTTTTCTTCGGCTCGGTGACCCAGAGCTCCCGGGTCGGGGAGACGTAGCGGATGAAGTCGGGAACGGCGGCGAGCGGGGCGGAGGCGATGATGCGCTTCTGCGCGTCGTTTTCCGCGGGGTCGGCCACGTAGAGCTTGCGGTCGGAGCGGTTGACGACGAAGATCAGTCCTTCGCCCGCGTCGAGCGAGGTGAGGCCTCCGGCGGTGCCGGTGTCGTTCTTGGGCGGGGTGAAGATGTCGATGGAGGAGACGTCGTGGGAATCGGCGTCGACGAAGAGAATCTTGCCCAGGGCGCCGCCGGGGACGACCACCTTCTTGAGCGTGGAGTCGAAATAGTAGTCGTCCAAGCGCAGGGAGGCGGTGACCGCGGACAGCTTGACCGGGACGGCCGCGGGGGCGGTGGGAGCCAAGGTCGCCGCCGCGGGGGAGGCGGTCATGAAGGAAAGCAGGGCGAAGGTGAGCATCATAAAGGGTCTCCGTGAGGGGGATCGTCCATACAATACGAAAAAAATCGCTAAACTGTCGCCATGAACACGGGAGGGTGGCGGGCGTGTCTTCTTGCTTCCGCCGGCTTCACCGCGTACGTCTTGTGGGTTTACCCCTTCCTTCTGCGCCTTCTGGCGCGCCCGTCCGGCAAGATCATTCCGGCTCCGGGACCGCTCCCCGACTTGACCGTCGTGACGGCGTGCTACAACGAGTCGGATCACGTGGAGCGTAAGGTCCAGGACCTGTTCTCCACGGACTATCCGGCGGACCGGATGACGGTCCTCTTCGTGGATAACTCCTCCACGGACGACACGAAGGCGCGCCTGGAGGCCTTGGCTCATCAATATCCCATCCGCGTGCTGAGCAGCCCGCGCGGAAAAATCACCGCCCTGAACGCGTCGTTGGCGGAGGCCAAGGGGGAGATCGTGGTCTCCACGGATTGCGACGCGTGGTGGGAGCCGGGCAGCCTGCGGGCGCTGGTCCGCGCCTTCGACGATCCTTCCGTGGGCGCGGCGTGCGCGCTGCCGGTGATCCACCGGGCGCTGTTCCGCGCGAAGGAGCGCTATCACGAGGCGGATTTCGAGGTGCGCCGCCTGGAAGGCGAGCTCGACGCGTGCACGGCGCTGGACGGGCGGCTGATGGCTTTCCGGCGGAGCGCGCTGGAGCGGTTCGACGAGAACTTGGGCATCGACGACATGGGGCTGTCCTTGTCCATGCGCCGGCGCGGCCTGCGCTCCGTGGTGGTCCCGGAGGCGCGGATTCATGAGAACTGTCAAGGCACGGCCGCAGGGGAATTCGCGCAGATAAGACGCCATGTGCACACGGTGATGCTGTGCCTCTGGGGCGGCCGCGAAGTGATGTTCAATCCGCGATTCGGTTTTTACGGGTTGGTGGCGATGCCGTCCCGCCGTTTGTTCCCTTTATTTTTACCGTTGGTGTTTGTTCTTCTGTGGATTTCGTTGTGGAATATTTCCCCGTTCGCCGCCGTGGCGACCGCCGTGCTCGCCGTGGTGGTCACGATCTTTGTCGATTCGTTCCCCGCGCTTCAGGCCGCGGCCATCGGCGCGGCCTGGGCTGATTTTTTCAGCGGGCGGCGCGGGGACGTCTGGTCGCGATGAACAACCTCGCGCGCTTCGTCCGGCCGGGGCTATTCCAATTCATCCATCACGTCACGTATGCCTGCAACGCCCATTGCCCCTTCTGCATCCACCGTTCCTACTTAAACGAAAGATCTAAGGAAGAATTGACGCTTGAGGAGTTGGACAAGATCGCCGCCGGTCTTCCGGAATTCCCGTGGCTGTTGTTGACGGGAGGGGAGCCGTTTCTTCGTCGCGATCTGCCCGATGTCGTTAAGATTTATCACAAACGCTGCGCCGTCTCGCATGTCACCGTGACCACGAACGGCATGTTCCCCGACCGCATCCGTTTATTCGTCGAGAAGGTTCTGACCGAGTGCGCCGGCCTCACGTTGAACGTCGCTCTGTCTTTGGACGGCCCCGGGGAAGAACACGACCGCCTCCGTGCCACGCCCGGCAATTACAAGGTCCTTCAAGAGTCCGCCGCGGTTCTCCGGGAGCTGCGCTCGAAGCATGCCGGGCTCTCCTTGAAGGCCCACACCGTTTTGTCCCGCGCGAACGCCCCTCTGCTGGACCGCGTCGCCGCCGACGCGCGTTCGCTTGGGGCCGATCTTCACACCTTCGATTTCGTGCGCGAAACCGAGGGCAACGCGGGATTCGCCTTGGACGGGCTCTCGGCCGAGGAGGTGCGCGGCCTGCTGCCGCGCCTGCACGAGATCACGCGCTCGTACCCGGGCTATGAGAACCTGGGCCTGCACTCCGCTTTGGTGAAGTTCGCCGCCATGTCCGTCCTGGAGCGGAACTACGACCTGGTCCCGGAATTCATGGAAAAGAAAGCTCAGGTGATCCCCTGCCTGGCGCCGGAGCGCAACATGGTCCTGGATCCGTACGGCAACGCCGGCTTCTGCGAGGTCCGCGAGTGGATCGGCAATTTCCGCGAACACGGCTACAGCCGCGACAGGATCTTGGCGAGCGACCGCGCGAAGGAGCTCAAACGCTCCATTCAAGCGAAGGAATGCTGGTGCTTCCATCCCTGCTACCAGCAGGTCAACGTCCTGTTCCGCCCGGCTCAACTGGCGGCGGCGCTGATCGATCGCGCGCGGTCCTGATTTCGGAGTCTCTTCCCTCGGCGAAACCCCCTGCCGATTGCTAGGATACCAGGAATGCTTTACGGCGTGTTCTCCGACGTCCACTCCAACCTGGAAGCCCTCACCGTGGTCCTCGATTTCTTCGAGGAGATCGGCGCGGAGAGCTACCTGTGCCTGGGCGATCTGGTGGGCTACGGCGGCAACCCCAACGAGTGCCTGGACCGCATTCGCGGCCTGAAGAACCTGTTCATCATCGGCGGCAACCACGACCTGGCCACCATCGCGCGTCTGGAACTGGATTGGTTCAATCAATACGCTCGCGCCGCCGTGCTGTGGACGCGCCAGACCCTCACGCCGGAAAACCGCCTCTTCCTCGAGTCCCTCACCGCGCGCCTGGAGACCAAGGATTTCACCTTGGCCCACGGCACTCCGCGCAACCCGCCCGAGGAGTATCTTCTCAGCCCCGCCCAGTTCCGCGACAACGTCCCGTTCGTGCGCGCCTGGCCCCTGTTCGTGGGCCACAGCCACATGCCCCTGCTGTTCCGTTACGCGGGGACCGCCAGGGACAAGGTGGAGGCCAGCTTCCTGGACGACCGCGAGCAGATCCTTCCGCGCGAGGAGGGGGGCGCGTTCGCGCCCGTGGCGCTCAATCCCGGCTCCGTCGGCCAGCCCCGCGACCAGGACCGGCGCGCGTCGTGCGCGCTGTACGACTCCGCGAAGGGAACCTTCCATGTGTTCCGCTTCCCGTACGACGTTCCCGGGGCCCAGGCGAAAATCCGCGCCGCCGGCCTCCCCGAGTACTTGGCGCTGCGTCTCGATTACGGCCAATAATCGGGCCGGAAAGCACCCCCATAAAATAATCGGCTCCCGCGCGTTTTTTCGCTTGCACCGCGAAAAGACCATGGTCTAGAATCACGCGCCGGTCGAAAGGCCCGCTCGTAAGATTAAATGCCTGACACCAAACGGGAGATTCGATGAATCAGACCATTTGTCGCGCCGTCATCCTCGCCGCCGCGTTGTCCGCGACGGCGTCCGCGCAGTCGGGCGAATCCCTCGCCTTTTCCGGCGCCGCGCGCTTCGACGCGGCCATCATGGGCATGACCGGCGCCAAATTCCGCCCGGCGGGCGTCGACGGTCGGCTTCCCGCCGACGAGGCCGCCGGCTGGACCAAGGATCTGAGCGACAAGAGCTCCGTCCTCAGGATGACCGAATTCAGGATGGAGTCGGCAGACGCCGCCGGTCCCGTCGGCGACTACGAGCTGGCCGGCGCCCTGAACAGCCACCTGAAGACCAACCTGCGCTACCAGCTCAGCGGCCGCACCGTCTGGTTCAGCGGCGCCTTCGACCGCGCGCAGAAGCCTTATGTCAGCGTCCTGGTGGACGGCTACGGGCCGCTGTACTTCGACGTGAAAGCTCTCTTGAACCAGGATCAGCGCCTGTACGTGGGCAGTCAGATCTACACGCTGTCGCTCGCGGGGAACATCTTCCACCGGATGAAAAGCACCATCAGCCTCACGAACGAGGCCAACTCCCGGGAAGCGGCCCGTTTCACCGTTCAGGACATGCTGGACGCCGTCGGCCGCTCCGGCCAGCCCCTGAAACTGTCCGATCAGGCCTACCGATTCTACTACGCCGACGGCCTCAACGGCGGAAAGCCGGATCCGTCGGCGCGCATGTTCGTTTTCATCACCGGCAGCAGCTCCGACTTTCACGTCTTCCTGATCCCCGAGAGCTCCGTGCCCGGCGACAAGCTGGGCGTGTTCCAGATGTTCAACGGTAAGCGCGTCGGGCTGGTCACTCGCAAAGGACGCCTCCAGGTTTACGAGAACCCCTGATTCCGGGGACAGCGAGCGGCGGGCCCCAGCGGCCCGCCGCTCTTTTTTTGCCTTTCGGGTGCCAGGCTTTAAGTTATTTACGGCAAGAGCTCGCAAATCACAAGGACGCCAAGTCACGAAGAACGAGCGGAAGAAGGGATCAACGGAAAAACGGAAAATGAGCTGTCGTCCCCGTTACCCATCCCCTCGTTCTTGGCGTCTTCGTGGTTCAATAAATCCGGTTGTTTTTTACTTCCAATCCTTCGCATTTTTGGACTGGGACCTTTGTCGAGAGGGGGGTGGGACCTCAGGCCCAGGACGGTTTTCATGGTGAGTGTTACGATTCCAGTAGGTCCCGCTTCGGGGCCTATAAAGGAGAACCATGAAGAGAGCTTCCGCCGTCAACGGCCGCCGTCACGGAGTTCGATCGAAAGTCTCCCCGGAGGCGCGCGGCGTGAAAACCGTGCTCACTTTCGAGAGCCGCGCGCAGGTTTATTGCTGGTCCACGGACCGCGGCGTCCGTCCCGTCATCAAGCATTGAAAAAGCTCCGGTCGCCGATCCTGGCGGCCCTCGTCCTCTCGTTCGCGGCTTCGGCCGCGCGCGCCAACCCCAGCCTGTCCGACGACTTCGGCGCCATGTCGCAGTGGCTGAGCCATCAGATGGCGCAGGGCTTGGCGTTCAACGCCGGAGAGACGTTCGATCCCCCCAGGGAAGTGAAGGGCTACTACCTTCAGCCGGACATATCGCTGGGCGTCGGCAGCATCCCTTTCGACAAGCGCGAGTTTCCCGCTCTGCAGACCCAGGCGCTCCAGGACGAAGGCGGCTCCGCGCTGTTCCCGAATTCGACCCTGTTCCCGAACCTGGCCCTCCATCTGCGCATGGGGCTACCCTGGCGCATGGACGCCTACGTCCGCTTCGCCGACGCGACCACCCCGTCGAACTACAAGATCTCCCCGACGATGACGGCTCAGGTCCAGACGAATTCCCTGGGTTTCGGCATCCGCCAGCATTTTTTCGGCGAGGACGATTGGCCGACCTTGACCTTGGGAGCCCATTTCAACCGCGTTCAAGGCTTCACGAACCTGAAAGGAAAGTTCACCATCAACAGCAACGGCTTGACTCAGAACGACGGCTTCACCGGCAACATCAAGTGGGACGTCAAGAGCTTCGGCCTGACCGCCATCCTTTCCCACACCTACGGCACTTGGACGCCTTTCGCCGGTTTGGGCTACAACTACACGACCGGCTCGGTCAGCAGTTCGTTGGACCTGGCGGCGTCGTCGGTCAACACGCGCGTGTTCGGCGCCGGCAGCGACCGCCCCGAGAAAAGCCAGGGACGCGAGATCGTGGGCGTCTCGTACGACCGTCCCACGTGGAGCTTTTTCGCCAACGGCGAGCTGAAGGCCCTGGGCCAGCTTCAGTACCGCAGCTACATCGTGGACGCCGGCTTCGCCCTGCCGTTCGACATCGGCCGCGGCCCCAAGGTGTTCTACCGCAAGCTTCCCAACGGCGAGACGCCGCGGTCCCTGCGGCCGCGCGCCGAGCGCATCGACGACGAGCCGGCGACCGAGCGATATCGCGAGGAAGTGCCGCTTCCGCGCGCCGTTAAAAAGCGGCCGCCCGTCCAGCCCGACACCGGCCCCGGCGACATGATCTTCCTGAAATGAAGAAAAAATCACTCCCGACGCGATGGACGGCCGCCGCGCTCAGCGCGGCGCTTCTGCTGTCGTCGTTCGGGCCGCAGGCGGCGTCCGCCGCCGCGCAGGAGATGGCCGCGCGCGCCGCCGCCCGGCCCGTCGGCGCGGGCGCGATGATTTCCGCCCCGGCCGTCATGGCGGCGCCGCTGCCGTCGATGCCGGCGTCGGCTTTGGCCCCGCTGGCCGCGCCGGCGGCCGGAGTCGCGGCGGTCCCGCTGGCCGCGCCCGTTCCCGCCGCGGCCGCGCTGCCGCCCGCCGCCCGGCCGGCGCCGGCCGCGCGCGCGCCGTCCTTGGCTCCCGCCGCGTCGGCCGCCGTCGCCGTCTTCGCCGAACGCGTCGTCCGCCCGCTCGCCGAGCCGCGCGCGGACGCGGTCGCGCATCTGACCCGCGTTTACGACGAGGCGTCGGGCGCGCCGGCGGCGGATTTCGTTTCGATGCCCGCCGCCGCGTCCGACGGCCCGTCGGGGCTGGGCCGCGCGTCGACGCGCGAGACCGCGCGCGCCCCGTCGTCCGCCGAGGCGTTCCCTCCCCGCGCCGAGCGCGAGGAGCGCTCGGCCCGCTACCCGCTGGTGCTGGCCGTGCTGGCGGGCGGGGTCTGGGCGGCGCTGAAGGCCGTGACCTGGACCGCGCTTCAGTTCCACGCGACCGCCGCGTCCCTCCCGCACGCCGCGATTTCTTCCGTGATCGGCGCCGTCGCGACGACGGCGCTGTTCGCGGCCGGAGCGTTCGCGTTGAACGCGGCGGTGGACGCCGTCACCTTCGCGACCGTGCTTTGGCGCGGCAAGGGAACCAGCGACGAGCAGTTCCGCGCCTTCGTCCGCCGCGAGGTCGCCGAGGGCCGCCTGGACGGCAACGCCGCGGCCCTGCTCAAGCCGTACCGTCCCCAGAGCCGCTTCACCGACATGACGTTCGCGTTCGCCGCGCGCGGCTCCATCTGGATCCGCCCGGAGTTGGCCGCGTCGCCGGCGATCTTCCGCCTCGTGATGGTCCACGAGCTCCAGCATCTCAAGGCGTCCTCCACCCGCGGCCCTCCGCGCGGCGGGCTGCGCGGACTGCTGTCGGGCTTCCTGTCCGAGGGACGCGCGCGGGCCGCCGAGCTGGGCGGAACTCGCGGACTCAAGGAGCTCAAGGTCCCCGCGCTGGAGCGCGCGATGCGCCAGGCGCAGATTTCCCTTAAACTCGCCCGTCCTTACGAGATCCTGGTTCTCAACCCCGACACCAAGGAGCTCTCCGACCCCAAGCTGTACGAGGGGCTGTCCAACGGCGCGGCCACGGTCACCTCGCTGGCCGGCGCCGAACCCGCGAAGGCGTTGAGCGCGGCCGCGGGCAAGGACTACCAGGCCGTGGTCCTCGGAGCGCCCGCTTCGCTGCTGCCGACGCCCGCCTCCAAGGACCACCTCCGCCTGGAAAGCGCGCTCAGGCAGCTGGACAGCCTCTACGTGCTGGCCACCCGCCTGGTGCCGCGCGCCGCGGCCTTCACGCCGGACAGCGCCGACGCGCGCGCTTACGCCGACCTGGCCGACAAGGCCGCGCGCCTGCGCGCGGCCGGCTCTCCGCGCAAGGCGATGGGCGCCTTCGAGAACGACGTGCGCCGCCTGTGGCGCCAGATCGCCGCGACGAAGCTCAAGGGCGTGGGCGTGTCGGACCTGGTGGACGATCTATACGGCGGCCTGCGCGACCGCGGCACCGCGTTCCTGTCCTTCGGCCCGGAGGACCGCGGCGTCGTGACCTGGGAGCGGCTGCTGCGCTATTGGGAGGCGGTTGACGGCGGGCAGTTCCGCGTCACGCGCGTGGACCTGGAGACCGGCGGCCATATTTTAATCCTGCGTAAGGTGGAGGCGCGCGTGGGCCTGTGGCTGCGGCCCCTCGCCGGCGGGCGCATCGAGGATTCCGCGCCGCGCGCCGACGAAAGCGAGGACGGCCGCGCGGCCGCGCGCGCGTCGCTGACCGCCGCGGGCTACGCCGAACAGCTGAAGCTGTTCGACTCCATGGACGTCTCCGTGCGCCACGTGTTCGGCGCCGACGTCGGCCGCCAGGAGATCTACATCACCGTCCCGCGCCGCCACGCCGCCGCCATCCGCAAGTACGTGACGGCCCGCGCCGAGTCCGCGATCGGCAGCTCGAAGGCGGACTTCCAGACCCACTTGGTGGAATCCGCCGGAATTCACGAGGTCCCGCCCGTCTGGCAGGCGGGCATCACGGGCAACGGCGGCCGCATCATGTGGATCGACACCGGCGCCGACGCCACGCACGAGGATTTCACCGGCCGTCTGGACGTGATCGACATGGTCAACGAGGGCCCCGAGGATTGGGTGGGCCACGGCACGCACGTCGCCGGCATCTCCATCGCCAACGGCGCGCCGTTTTTAGGCATGGCCAAGGGCGCGAGCGGCACGATGGCCAAGGTCTTCTCCCGCGAGGGACAGGGAGCGTCCGACGGCGAGATCATGGGCTCGGCCGCGATCGCTCTCAAGAAAGGGTACGACGTCATCAGCCTGAGCCTGGGCAGCCGCGGCGGCTCCTCGGACAACCTGGCGGAATTCTTCTCCCAGCTGACGCATCAGAAGAACTCCAACGGCGACTACCCCATCGTTTCCGCCAGCGCCGGCAACTCCGGGCCGTTCGACAAGACCTTGAGCCAGCCCGCGGCCGGCACGGACGTGCTGGCCGTGGCCGCCGCCGCGAAGAGCCTGGACGACGGCCGGCCGGAGATCGCTTTCTACAGCTCGGTGGGGCCCGACATCGACCGCCGCTTCGCGGTCAAGCGCTTCCGCCTGAAGCCGGAGATCACCGGGATCGGCGGCGACGTGACCACGCCGCCCGGCTCCAGCAACGTCTACGAGTTCGGCGTGTACTCCGCCAAGTCCAAGGACTCCCAGCGCTCCTCCTCGGACCTGGCCGACGGCCGCCACACGGGCATGTCCGGCACGTCCATGTCGAACCCCGCCGTCGCCGCGATCGCCTTGCTGGTGCGCATGGCGATGAAGGGCGTCGGCACGACCGATCCCTTCGTCGCGGAGAATCTGCCGTTCGTCGTGAAGGCCGTGCTGATGCGCTCGGCGAAGGATCTCGAGGCGCCGTTGTGGTTCCAAGGCGCCGGCCTGGTGGACGCGTGGGCGGCGGTGAAGCTGGTCGGCGCGGCGATCGGCCGGGATTTCGGCGCGGGGCTGAAGCGCTTCCTGCGCCTGGCCGTCGCCCCGCCCGCCGAGGGCTGGGCCTGGACCGTCCGCCTGAAGGCCGTCGTCGACGCGGAGGACCGCGTTTTCTCCGAAACCGAAATTCCCCGCGTTCCGGCGGCGGCGGAGCCGCAGTCCGACGAATCTCTGCGCGGGTCCGAGGAAGAGCCGCACGAGGACGTGGAGCCGCAGGACGCCGCTCCGTCCAACGGAAACGCCGCCGCCGCGGAGGCGGCGAAGCGCTTCGCCGCCGCGCGCGACCGCGAGGCGCCGGCCCGGATCGCGGCGCTGAAGGACCCGGTATGGCTGGTGCGCCAGCGCGCGGCGTTCGCGTTGATGAACCTGCGCGCGTCGGCGGCGGCGATGGCGCTGGCGGAGGCGGGCCTGAACGACGAGGACGCGCGGGTTCGGCAGACCGCGCTGCTGGCCCTGGCCGAGATCCCGACGCACGCCGTGGACGTTCTTCTGCAGAAGGCGGCGGCGGACCCGCGCTGGGACGTCGGCGTATACGCGGCCTACGCCTTGGCGCGGCGCGGCGACCGCTCGGGAGCGCCGCGCATCGTCGCGGAGCTGTCCAGCGCGGACAAGCGCGCGCGCTACGCGTCCTCTTGGCTGGCGGGCCAGCTGGGCATGCAGGCCACCGCCGCCGAGACCGAGGCGCTGTCGGCGCGGGTGAAGGACCGCGCGGAGCGCGGCAACGTCCGCCATCTGGCCGTCGCCGCCCTGTCGAATCTGGCCGACGCGTCGCCCGAGGCGCTCAGCGACCGCGTGGTCACCGACATGCTCGACGCGGCCGGCCCGGACAACATCGCGCTGACGCGCACCATCGCCAAGTTCTTCCCGGTGGCCGTCAACGACCGCAACTTCGTGGCGCGCCTGCGCCGCGACCCGCTGAAGCCCATAGTCGCCAGCTTCGTGCTGAAGAACAAAGGCGCCTTGCAGAAGCCGGGCGCGCTGGCGGAGCTGGTCACCCTTTTGGCCCGCGCGGCCAGCATCCCGCTCGACGCGCCCACGTCCACCCCCGATCCGACCGGCGCGGGCGTCCAGGGCGTGGACGCCGCCCTGGGCCCGGTGGACTTGATCGTGATTCCGCCCTCGTTCGCGCCGGCGGCGTTCGCCGACGAGAGCAACGGCGAGGAGTTGGCGCGCGCCTTCGCCGCCGCCGGCCTGGACGCCGCCCTGCTCTCCCGTCACGAGTCCTCGGCGCGGGCCGCGCTCCCGTCGGCCGGAGCGCTGTGGCTGTCGGTCCCGGAGCACAAGCTGTACGCGCTGACCCTGACCTTGCAGAACCGCGGCTTCGTCGTTCGTCCGGCGCTGCCCGAGTATCCTCTCGCGCGGGGAACGTCCGACGGCGGGGGGACTTTGCTGAATTTGGGCGACGGCCAGACGGCGGCGGTCCTGCCTCCGGGAGCGGACCTCTCTCTGGTGCGCGTGCGCGCCTCGGCCGGCGTCTCCGAGGCTCGCGTGATGGCCGCTCTCGAGTCCATCGCCGCGCGCGCCAAGGCCGCGGGCGGCGCGACGACGATCGCTTTGACGCTGGGCGCGCCGACCGGCCGGCGCACGCCGCTGTCGGTCCAGATCGACAAGCTGGTGGCCTCGGGCGTGGGCGTGGTGGTGGGCGCGGGCAACGCGGGCCCGACCTTGGGCACCGTGGCGTCGCCGGGCGACGCGAAGCTGGCCGTGGTGGTGGCGGCGGCCTCCCGGGAGAAGGGCCTGCAGTTCTACTCGTCGCGCGGCACGCCCGAGGCGCCGCGGGTGACCTGGACCGATCTGGTGGAGAACCTCGACGCCGGGCACGTGCTGGCCGACGCCGCCGCGGCGCTGGCGCGGAAGTTGCTGGCCGCGCCCGCTTCCGGAGACCTGTCCGCCGTCGCCTTGGGCACGGCCGTCGCGGCCGAGCGCACCGCCGAGAAGCTGTCCCGTCTGGCCAAAGTCATGGCCGACGCGTTCGCGGCGAAAGGCCGCGCGCTTCCGGCGGGGTGGTTCCCGTACCTGACCTCCGTGGTGGTGCCCACTTTGACGCCCATGCCGGCGCACGGGACTCATGAGGTCGGCGCGGGTCTGTTCGACGACGAGGGCCGCGCCCGCGCCGCGTTGACCGAGCATCTGGCCGACCTGGACGCCGTGGAGCTCCACGCCGCGGAATTGTCCGCGCGCGCCCAGGCCGCCGTCGCTCCGGCGCCTCCCGAGGCGCCGAAGCAGGGGCTCACTCGCCGCATCCTGCGCGCGGCGGCGACGGCCGCGATGTCCGCGTTGCCGGCGCGCGCGACGGTCGAAGCGTTCGTTACGGGCGCGGTTAAGAAATGAAAAGGAATCGAGAAGGATTGATGCTTCTCGCGTTATTGATCGCGGGGTCGTGCCGCGCGTCGTACGGGCAGGAGATCATCGCTCCCGTGGGCGCCGTGCGGCCGGGAGCGGTCGTCGGCGTCGCGCCCGTGCCGATGTCCATGGCGCCGATCTCTCCCGCGGCCGTGGCTCCCGCGGGAGTGATTTCCGTCGCGCCGTCCGCGGCGGCGCCGTCCGCCGCCGCGTCTTTGCCGATGCTCGTTCCCGCCGCCGTTCCGGCGGCGGCCCCGATCGCGGCGCCCGCCGTTTTGTCCAAGGCTCGCGCCGCGTCCGCGGCGCGTCCAGCCGCCGACAAAATAATCAAACATAACGACGACTCCCGTGAGCACGGCATCCCTGCGGCGCATTTGGATGCTTGGTTCGACGGCGCGACCGCCCGCCCCGCCGCGGCCCTGCCCGTCTTCGGCGCGCCTTCGACGGTCGAAGGGCCTTCGCTCCGCTCCGGCGCCTCGTCCTGGTGGAAGGATCCGTCCGCGACGCGCGCGGCGGTCAGCGTTCCGATGTACGCCCTGCGGCGCGAGGCGCATGATCCCGGCATCGGCAAGTTCACCGACCTGGGCCATCATTACCGTGACGTATTGGCGCCCCAGGGCGTGGACGCCGTTCTTCTTTTGCCGCATTTCGCGGTGATCGACGACAGCCCGTACGCTCCGGTCAGCCTTCATGCGCTGAACGAGGACAACGTCGATTGGTCCGCCGTGGAAGAGGTTCGGGCGCGTCCGGAGCTGCTGGCCCGTTTGGACGCCCCCGACCAGGCGTCGCGCGAGAGCGTGGACTACGCCGCGCTGCGATCCCGCGAAGGCGCGGTGGCCCGCGAGGCGCTGGCGGCTTTCACGCGCGAGCAAATGGCGAAGAATACGCCCCGCGCGGCCGAATACCGCAATTTCCTGGACCGCAACGCGGGGTGGCTGGACGAATACGGGGAATTCATGGCGTTGTCGGTCCTCATCGGCAAGCCCGCGTTGGAGTGGACGCCGGAGGCGATCGCGGCGGCGCGAAGCGATCCGTCGTTCGCGGCGCGAGTCGACGCGCACCGCTTCGCGCAGTGGCACGCCGAGCGCCAGCTGAAAGGCGCCTTGAACGAGATCCACGCCGCCGGCGGAAAGGCCCTCTTCGACGTGCCCATGTTCCGGGCCAAAAATTCCGTGGATGCCTGGAAGCGCCCTGAGCAGTTCGCCGATCTGCGCACGCGCAATCCGGGCATCGTCAACGCCTGGGTGCACGAGGATTGGAAGGACCTGGCGCTGTGGCGCTGGTCGAAGCTCAAGGAGAACGGCTATCAGGCGGCGCTGGAGCCGTTCGACCGCTGGCTGTCCTTCGGCTTCGACGGGGCGCGGGTGGACGCCCTTCATTTCGCGTACTCCTTCGGCAACGGCCAGATGGCCAGCGGCGACGAGCCGGGCGACGACTACGTCCAGGCCCTGGCGGCGGTGTTCGCCAAGCACGGCGCCTTCCCGCTGGCCGAGGCGTTCGAGGGCAAGGACGCCAACGCGCGCCGCTTCGGCTTCGTCACCGTCGGCGGCGACTGGAAAAAGGTCAGCTCGCACGACGACCCGCGCAGCCCCGACTTCCTGGGCCGCTATTTCGGCGCGCTGAACGACGGCTCGTCGGGCGCGAACGCGAAATTCGCGGCCTACACGTTGGGCGACGAGTGGCGCGATCCGTTCCCGGTCAAGGAGATGCGCAACGGACGCTCGTACTGGAACTACCGCATTCCTCTGCCCTCCGACCCGGACTACGCCAACCGCGCGCGCTTCGACGCGCGCCCGCAATTGAAAGTCATGAAAGCGCTCAAGGACGGAGACGAATGGTCGGACCCCAAGGCGATCCGGTCCCTTCTGGGCGAGGCCGCCGACGCCTTCGTGAAGCACGAGGGCGGTTCGGTGCAGATCTGGGCCGCCAGCATGGACTGGTTCCTGGAGGAGTGGGGGCGCGACACCTTCGTGTCCTTGCCGGGGCTCCTGCTCTCGACGGGCCGTCACGACGAAGCCAAGGAAAACATCCGGCGCTTCGCCAAATTCGAACACGACGGCCTGATCCCGAACAAAATCTGGGACGCCGCGCGCTGGACCCCCGAAAAAGCCGACGGCGCCGACTACAACACCGCCGACGCGCCGATGTGGTTCATCGCGGCGGTGAAAAAGACCGTCCTGGCGTCGGGCGATTGGGAGTTCGCCGCCGAGATGGCGCCGGTGGTGCGGCGCATCCTGGCGCGCTATCAATCCGGCACCGGCTATCAGCGCTACGGCCGCTTCAACAGGATTTACATGGACTCCGACGGACTGATCGTGACGCCCGCGCAGGCCACGTGGATGGACGCCGATCCCGACGGGAAGGACAAGCCCGTGACGCCGCGCGACGGCAAGGCCGTGGAGATCAACGCGCTTTGGTATTCGAACCTGCGCTTCGCGGCGGAACTGGAGCGGCGCTTCGGCCTGCCTGCGGACGCGAACTCCCACGAGGCGCTGGCCGATAAGGTCAAGGCCAGCTTCAACGAGAAGTTCTGGTTCATCAACGAGGACAACCGCAAGGCGTGGGGCGGAGACGGCGGCGCCCTGCGCGACGTGGTGGAAGGCGATCCTCACGGCGAGGCGATCCGCCCCAATATGATCTTCGCCGTCAGCCACGGCGGCGACCTGTTGACGCCGGAGCGCCGCGCGGCGGTGGTGCTGGCCGTCACGAAGGACCTGCTCACGCGCTACGGCCTGCGCACCTTGTCGCCGCGCGACAGCTACTACCGCGCCCGCTACGAGACTCAGAAACCGGCGGCCGAGAAGGACCTGGCGTATCATCAGGGCACGGTGTGGCCGTGGCTGATCGGCGCCTATTCCGAGGCGCTGGCCGGCGTGCGCCGCGGCCAGGGCTGGGACGAGGAGCGCATCCGCGCCGAGCAGCGCGCGCTGATGACGCCGTTGATCGCCGCGTTGGTCGCGCGCCCGGAGGGCTCCTTGCCCGAGGTGTTCGACGGGGGAATCCCCGACGGGGCTCTGGCCGGTTGGAGCTTGGACGATCCGAAAGGGCTTTCCGGGGTCTTCACGGGAGCCGGCGATCAGAACCGGGGCGGCACGCGGTCCCAGGCCTGGAGCGTAGCCGAGGTTCTCCGCGCTCTCATCGAGCGCGGCCTGGTTCCGGCGGGCTACAGCGGCGCGCGCTGACGGATATCGACCCGACGTGTCCGGCGGCGTCCGGACGCGGCGCGCGCCGATGTGGCGTTCAGTTCGTTTTCTTGCTTTCATCTGGATGTTGATCCGCTACCCTCGGCTGGCCCTCGTCGTTTTGGCGCTGCTCCTGGTGCGCTCCGTTCGCGCGGAGGAAGGGCCCGCGCGCTTCGACGCGGCGGGTTGCCGCGCCTGCCACCGCGTGGGATTGCGCGGGGGCGACGCGGGGCCGGACCTGACGATGGTCGGAATCCGCCGGCCGCGCGCCTGGATCGACGAGTGGCTGAAAAGCCCGCACGCGTGGAAGCCGGACACGAAAATGCCCGAACAGGGGTTGTCCGCCGCCGACCGCGGCGCGTTGGCGGATTTCCTGGCCGCGCAGAAAGGCCAGGCGTGGGGCGAGGACAGGCCCTGGCGCGGCGTCGAGCCCGGCGAGATTTCGGGCCGGGACGTTTACGTCCGGTCCGGCTGCGTGGCCTGCCACGGGACGGCGGGGCGAGGCGGCCATCCCAATCCCGGCGCCCATGCCGACGTCATCCCCGCGCTGGCGCCCCTGATGAGCACCTATACCAAGGACGAGCTGAAGACGAAGCTGCGCAACGGGGTGATTCCGGAGACCCACGACGGCCGGATCGCCGCCGTGAACATGCCTCCGTGGAAGGGCGTCCTGGACGAGGACGAACTGGACGCGCTGTCGGCGTACCTGCTCTCGCTGGGCGAGGGCCAACCGAAGTCGGACTGGTGACATCATGAACGATCTAAAGGAATGGCTGAGCCTGCTGCTGCGCTGGATGCACGCGATCACGGGCATCATGTGGATCGGTCAGACCTATCTGTTCAACTGGATGGAGAAGGCCTTCGAGCCGCCGCAGGACGCGGCGGCCAAGCCCAACATCTCCGGCGAACTGTGGATGGTGCACGGCGGCGGATTTTATCTCGTCGAAAAACAGAAATGGCCGGAGATCATGCCCCGCACTTTGCACTGGTTCAAATGGGAGTCGTTCTTCACCTGGCTCTCCGGCTTCTTTCTGTTGGCCGTGGTGTACTGGACCGGCGCTCCATTGCAGGAGTACGGCGCGGAGATGAGCCGTGGAGCCGCGGTGGGAATATCCGTCGGGTCTCTCATCGGCGCCGTTCTGATATACCGTTTGATTTGGAAAACGCCCCTCGGCCGTTCCGAAGCCGCCGGGGGAATCGTTTGGGGCGTGTTCCTGATCGCCATGGGCTCGTTCCTGGCGCGCTATTTCAGCGCCCGCGCGGCGTATCTCCACGTCGGCGCCATGATGGGAACCGTCATGACCACCAACGTCTGGATGACCATCATCCCGAACCAGAAGAAGATCATGGCCATCACCGACGCCGGCGGCCCTCCCCGGCCGGAGCTGTCGGCGCAGGCGAAGCGCTGCTCCAAGCACAACACCTTCATGTCCATGCCGCTGCTGTTCCTGATGTTGTCGAATCATTATCCGTCCATCACCTTCGGCGGCGCGCATCCGGGCCTGGTGCTGGCGATTCTGCTCCCGGCCGGGGCCTTTATCGCGTACCTGATCCGCGAGCACTCGTAATCGAACGGCGGTCGGCCGCGCCCCCCTTGACGGCGGCCAGGGCGCGCCCTATCCTTGGGAGGCGTCGTCCCTCCGAGGTCAAGGCATGAAATTCTTCCGTTTATTGTCCGCCGTGCTGATCGTGTTGCCGTCCGCCGGCTTCGCCCAGGTGGCGGTGAAGAGCGCGAAGGCGCCGAAAGGGGCCAAATCCGCCGCCTCGTCCGTGTCCTCCGACGCGTCGGCTTCGGGCTCGTCGTCGGGGTCTTCCATCGCTCCGCTGTCGCCCAATCCGACTCCCGTCTCGCTTCCGTCCTACGGCGGGCCGTCGTCCTCGACGGTGTCCTCGTCCCTGAGCGCGCCCATGTGCGGCGCGCCCGAGAAGCAGGAGCTGGACAAGCTGACCGCGCTGAACATGATCGAGTCGCAGAAGACGGCGCAGAGGCTCCGGTCGGTCAGCGAGGAGCGCGAGGACGCGGCCGCGCGTTACAACGCCTTGTTCGAGCACCAGAAGCTGGAGCTGGCGCCGCTGGAATTCACGCTGAAGCGGATGCAGGTGGAGTCGAACATCCAGGAGGAAAAATTCAAGCAGGAACTGGCCGACATGCGCCAGAACCGCGAGCGCCTCCATCTTCAGAACGACGTGGACCGCGAGAAGCTGGCCGCCGAGCAGATCAAGGCCGACGCCGATAAGCTCAAGATGGACGCCGCCCTGCGCGACCTGGACTTCCAGAGCCGCAAGCTGCGCATGGACGCGGAGGTGGCCGATCACAGGACGGTGGCGATCAAGACCGATCTGGACCTGCGGGCCAAGAAGGAGGAGTGGAAAAAAGAAGCCAACCGCGAGCCCGACTACGCGCTCCAGCCGTTCAAGGACGGCGTCCTGACCGTCTCCGACCGGCGCATCACCTTGGACGGCCCCATCGTGACCGGCGTGGCGGACGCGGTCACCGAGCGCATCCACTACTTCAACAACCGCGACGAGGCCCTGCCGATCTTCCTGATCATCGACCGCTGTCCCGGCGGCTCGGTCATGGAGGGGTACCGCATCGTCAAGGCGATGCAGGCCAGCAAGGCGCCCGTCCACGTGGTCGTGAAGTCGTACGCGGCCAGCATGGCCGCGGTGATCACCACCTTGGCGCCGCACTCCTACGTGTATCCCAACGCGGTGATGATCCACCACCAGATCCTCAGCTTTTCCTTCGGCAACCTGACCCAGCAGAAGGAGCAGCTGGAAATCCTGAAGGAATGGTACAAACGCCTGGCCGAGCCCGTGGCCAAGAAAGTCGGCTACAGCCTGGACGGCTGGACCAAGGAGATGTACAAGCACAGCTCCGACGGGGACTGGCAGGAGTTCGGCGACGAGGCGGTGCGTCTGAAGTGGGCGGACAACGTGGTTCATGAGATACGCGAGACCGGCTTCCTGAAGGATCCCGAGACGGAAAAGAAGGACGAGAAGGGCAAGGTGGCCTTCAATTTGTCCGAAGAATCCGACGCTCAGGGCAAGCGCTTCATGCGCCTCCCGCGCCTCCAGCCCTACGACGCGTACTGGATCGACAATCAGGACGGCTACTACCGCTGACGCGCTCGTTCTGATCCTGGCCCTGGCGTGCCTCCCGGCGGCGGGGGCGGCGCCGGCGGAGGGCGTCCGGGAGGAGTCCACCGCCTTCCAGAACGTGGTCGTGCGCCCGGGCGACACGCTCTGGAGCATCTCCCACGCGGTCCTGAAGGATCCGGCCAAGTGGGACGAGATACTCAAATACAACAAGCTGCCGACCTCCGATCCGACGGTGGCGTTGCCGGGCATGACCTTGCGCGTGCCCGTGCGCCTGATCAAGGTCTCCCTGCGCGCGGCGCACGTGGTGTTCCTGGTCAACCAGGTCCTGACCCGGCGCAAGGACCGGGCCGACTGGAAGAACGCGAAGGAGTCCATGGAGGTATTCCGGGGCGACTCCCTGCGCACGCTCGAGGATTCGAAGGCGCGCGTGCGTTTTCTCAACAAGGACATCCTGAGCCTGGACCAGAACTCGATGGCGGTGATCAAGCCGTCGGCCGATCCGGACGCGGACGTGGAATTGAAGGCGGGCTCCGTGTTCGCCGGTCACGCGCGCGTGGTCACCGCGACGGCGCGGGTGACGCCCCGGACCGGCGACACGCGCTACTCCGCCAGCGTGGACGCGAATCTGGCGACGAAGGTCGAGGTCTTCGCCGGCGCGGCCGCCGTCGCCGCGCAAGGCCGGGAGGTCGTGGTGCCGGCCGGCATGCAGACGAGCGTGTTCCCGGGACTGTCGCCGGAGCCGCCCAAGGCGCTGGACATGCCCGCGGAGCTGGAGGCCCGCGCGCAGGAGTACGCTTCGGCTGCGGCCAACGGCGGCGGCGTCGCGGCCCAGCCGCGCGTCCCTCCGCCCACTCCCGAGCCCGAGGCCGACGCGGAGTCGCTGCGCGGAGACATCCGCGTCTTGAAGATCGGTCAGCCCATCCAGGGGTACCACGTGTCGGTGTCCAAGGACCGGGAATTCCACACGATCCTCTTCGAGAAGCGCTATGAGGCCGACGAAAAATTCTCCGCGGCGGCCACGGCCCTGGCGCCGGGAACGTACTGGTGGCGGGTGGCCCCCATCGACCTGCTGGGCACCGAAGGGCGCGCGCGCGACGCGCGCTACTACTCCCTGGGTCTCAAGCCGCCGGATCCGGAGAACGAGCGCCTGGCGAACATGCTCCAGCTCAGCTCCCCGGAGGAGAACGCCGAGGTGGGCGACACCGTTCGCGTCGCCGGCATCCTATTGGACGAGCGCCTGTCGCTGGAGGTCAACGGCACGGCGATCAAACCCGACGAGGAGGGGAACTTTTCCGTGGTGCTCAAGACGCAATTCGGCGGCAACGCGGTCCACCTGACCATCACGGACGGGAAGGGCAACCAGACCCATCTGTCGCGCCACGTCACGCGCCTGTAGTCAGGGCTGGGCGTAGGTTTTCAGGCGCTTGCGCCATCCCGGCAGCCAGTCGTTCTCCCGGGCCCGCCGGTCGGGGGGCGCGTTGGCGACGCGGCGCGTCAGCGCGTCGTCGGCGCTCTGGGCGAAGGCTTCCACGGACGGCTGTCCCGCGGGCGCGTCGGCCATCAGCTGCAGGACCTGCAGAAGCCCCCAGCCCTGGTTGTTGTAGCGCTCGGTGGGATTGACGCCCTCGCCCTTGAAGTTGACGTAGTCCACCAGCGCGTAAACGCCGTTGGGCGCGGCGGCGACGCGGTCGAAGCGATCCTGCAGAAGCGCCCTCTCGGCGGGCGCGGCGGCCGCCAGCATCTTGGGCAGGGCGGTCTCCAGACGGTGCGCCGCGTACAGCGCCTGCACGTCCACGGTGCGCGCCAGCAAGGCGCGCAGCTCGGTCAGGCGCGGCCCCTTGAAGTCCGCGTAGAACGCGTCGCGGTCCGGCCACGGACAGGCGGAATGGCCCGCCAGCCAGCCGGGCAAGGTCTCGCCGGAGGATTCCAGGGCGTCCAGCACGCCGGGAAAGCTTTCGGTGAAGGGGCCAGGGCGGCCGGCGACGTACCAGATGAAATGTCCGATGCCGAACGAGCCGAAGTCCTCGCCCTTGTTCCAGTGCGTGAGGAACTCGACCTTGCCGCCCGCCTCGTTCTGCCAGATCTTCAGGCCGATGTCGTGGGCCTGCGCGGGCGTGAGATGGATGGCGGAGGCCGGCGCCGGCGCGGCGGCGGCCAACGACGCGGCGACGAGCAGGAGGGGGATCATGCGCCCATTTTAGCACGGAGACGGGTGGGTCCTTCGTCGCGGGTTTTCCGGGGCTTTCGGCCCTGCCGGAGGCGGCCGGCGGAACGCATAATGACCTCATGAGACGGGCGCCGAGATGGGTCGTCGTCGCGGGACTGCTGCTGGCCGCCGGCCGGGCCGGGGCCGTGTCCTCCGACATCGCCGCGTTGGGGATCGATTTCTCCGCGGTGCGCGCCATGCCTCTCCGGCCCGCGACGGGGGCGGCCTTCCTGATCGAGCCGAGCGCGGCCGTCGCGCCCCTCCAAACCGTTCCTCTGGCGCCGCTCCTGGACCGGGTGCGGTCCGGACGCATCGTCTTTCGCTCCGGAGCGGCGACCGTCCACGTGTTCGGCGGCAAGAGCCAGAACAAGAAGAACTGGTTCGTGGGGTTCACGGTCGAAGGCGGCGAGGCGCAGTTCCGCAACGGGCGCAAGATGCTGCACTGGGCCTTCATGAACCGCACCGTCCATTTCCAAATCGGCGCGCGGAAGTACGCCGCCTATCTCGAGGGCAAGGCGACGGACAAATTACACAGCCGCGTCGTGGTGGAGCCGGAGGACCGGTCCGAGCCGAAGTCGAGTTGGACCGTCCAAGAGATCGCCGACGATTCGTTCGACGCGGGCGCGCCGGTCGTCATCGGCGGCCGGGAGTACCGGCTCCTCTACACACGCGACTTCAACGAGGACGAGGACGGAGAGTTCTCCGGCTATACCGGAGACCGTTCGATCTCATTGATGGCGAAGGAGAACGGGAAGCTGATCGGCTATCATTGGTTCGAGCGGGAGATTCCGGCCGACCGGGTGTTGATCTCGACGCCGAAGGCGGTCGGCGCGGACGAGTCCCGGGCCGGGACCTTGACCGTCGGCTTGCGTCTGAACGCCGGCGCGCTGGAGATTTATCCGGCGTCGGGCGCCGCGCGGCGCTGAAAGCGCGCCAGCGGCAGGAAGGCCGCGGCGGTCAGGACGTGCCAGAGCGCGTGCCATTGGAAGAAGTGATTTTCCGGCGCGCAGAATCCGTCGGCGTGGTCCAGGCGCCAGCACGCGTACGCGGCGGCGATCAGGCCCAGCGCGGCGGCGAACGGCGCGTAGGACGCGGCCCGGCGCGCGCTCCGCGCGATCCAGCGCTCCTGCGCCGTCACGGCGGCGACGTGCGCCAGCATGATCGTCTGAACGGGAATCCCTCTCGCGTGGAAGAGGCCGAAAACGCTCAGACTGGCGCCGACCAAGGCGGCCCAGGCGGCGTTCAGGAGGCCCGCCTCCATCCAGCCGGCGCGGACCGCGCCGCGGGCGAGAAGCCACGCGGTCAGGAGGAACATGGCGGCGTAGTCGAGGACCTGGCCGGGGTATGTGTACGACGCGTGAAACGCGAATGAGCACAGCCCGACGGCGACGGAGATCGCGCCCAGCGCTCGGCCGGGCCCCTTCGGTCCGCGCCACAGCCACAGTCCGACCGCCAGGTAGGCCAGGTTCGACCAGGTGTCGGCCGGCGCCGCGATCCACCCCGCCAGGTTCGCCTCGCAATGATGGATGTCGGGCCGCGCCCAGGAGCTCCAGGGCGAGCCGGGCGGCAGCGGCGGGAGAACGCGCGGGTCCATGGCGGCACTGTAGCCAATCCGCGCCCGCCGGGCCTAGGCCTCAGGTCCCAAATCTTACTAGGTCCCCTGGCGGCCCCTATGGACCCACCCGGCCCGCAGTGAAACAGGGGTCGGCCTGGTACCATTAAGGCATGAAGAACATCCTCTCCGCCCTCGCCCTGATCCTCGCCGTCTCCGCCAACGCCCAGTCTTGGGAACGGCTCGAAGGTCAGCACAGCGGCGTGAAGGACACGATGGCGGTGGCGGTTCAGGACCCGCAGAAGTGGGCGGAGATTTGGCACCGGCACGACGCGCAGGCCCCGGTTCCCGAGGTGGATTTCTCGAAGGAGAGCGTCGTCGTGGTGTTCGCCGGCCGCACGCAGACCGCCGGGGTGACCATCACGGTGACCGTGCAGAAAGACCCTCTCGATGACAACCGGCTCAACGTGTTCTACCGCGAGACCGTGACCTCCAAGGCGTTCTCGGCGCAGGTGCAGTGCGAGCCGTTCGCGATCGTCAAGATTCCGCGCGCCGCCGTCATCGACGTGGAGAAGGACGGCGTCGTGAAGGCTCCGGAGCACATCCGCGCCCCCGCCGCGAAGCGCGACGAGCGCAAGATGAAGGCTCTCATCGAGAGCCTCGAAGTCCCCAACTTCGACTAGTCAATCTCACTGCGTCCGGACGCAGTTGAGCACGCCAGGATTTCTTAGCGCTTCTTCTTGGCGTGAACGCAGAGGGCGTTGCCCTCGCTGTCCGTCACGATCGCCAGGCGGCACACGGGCGTGTCGAACGCCGGGACCTTGACCTTCGCCTTGGCCGCGCGCAGCTTCTTCACCGCCGCGTCCACGTTCTTCACCTCGAAGGCGATGCTGCCTCCCCGGTTCGCGCTGGGCTTGACGCCGGTCGCCATGGTGGTGAGGGCGAAGGCGCCGTTGCCGAGGTGGTACTCCACCCAGGCGTCGTCGTAGTTCTTCGTCATCTTGAGGCCCAGGCCCTTCTCGTAGAACTTGCGGGCGCGGGCCATGTTCTTGACCGGGTACATGGTGAAGGCGATGTGTTTGACCATGCGCCGATTCTAGCAATCGCGCGGCGTCGCGGCGGGAGAACTGTCGTCAACGACAGTTCAATCGTGAATAACTAGTTCCCCGCGACCGCGCCGGGAGCCGTCATCTCGCGGTCGTTCACGTCGATGCCGACGGGAACGCGCAGCGGGTTGGGGTCGTCGCCCTTGTAGTGCCAGCCCTGGACCACGTCCTTGGCGGCGTCCACCTTGCCGTCGAAGTAGTGGGACGAGCCGAGGAGCTGCTGCGCCTCCTTCGGGGCGCCGGCGTCCTTCGACTGGAGGTAGCGCTCCGTCAATGCGCTGTCCCGCTTCACGCCGAAGAAGAAGTAGCCGGCGGTCTTGCCTTGGCCGTTCTTGACGGAGGCGATCTTCGACGAGTCCAGGACCTTCATCAGCACCAGCTCGTCCTCGGGGTAAGGCGTCAGCAGGAAGCCGGCCTTGTTGGACATCAGGCCCAGGCTGTAGTCGTAGCCGAAGAAGTTGGTGTCCTGGCCGAAGCTGAGGACCTTGTAGCCCAGGCTCTTGGCCAGCTTCATGGACTCGGTGAAGGTTCGCACGGAGGGGCTCACGTCCTTGAGCTCCGGGCGGTAGGCCGCGTAGCCCAGCACGAACATGCCGCGCTCCGGCCAGGCCTTCATGATCACGCCGCCGACGATCTTGTTCGGGTCCTGCTGGTCGTAGTAGAAAAGGCCGTACCAGCCGTCGAGCGTGCCCTTCGCCTTCTGCTTGGCCGCGAAATCCAGGCCCACGTTGCGCTTGCCGCCGGGCTTGCCCACGACTTCATCCTCGTACACGGGGTACCACTTTTCGTAGTTCTCGACCGTGAGCGGCTTCAGCTCGGTGCGGATGTGTTCGCTGGAGGCCAGCTGGTTCTCGAACTGGCGCACGCGCTGAGCTTTGCCCAAAGCGACCTTGTGCTCCTCCAGCGTGCGCGTGGTCATCACCCAGCGTTCGTATTCGGATTTGAAGTGATAACCGTCCTCCTCTTTATAGCGGTTCAGCTCCGCGCGGGTCGGGGTCTTGATCACCACCTGATCGTAGCCCAAGCCTTTGAGCTGGGCGTCGTATTGGGGGTGGTATACGCCGGACGCAAAGATCGCCTTCTTCATGCCGCGGGGGGTGACGACGGTGCGGGAAACCGTGTCGCCGTCGTTGTTGACGTAGGTCCCGGCCAGGTAGGCTTCCAGCTCCGCATGGGACAGGACCGGCGTTTCTCCGGCGTGAACCAAGGATACCAGAGGCTTGTGCGTGCCGCTTCCCTCGCCGGCGGCGACGGACGGCGCGGCCGGGGCCTCCGGCTTGGAGTTGGAGTTCTCGAAAAGGGAGTTCAGCCGCGCGCCCATCTCCTGGACGGCGGCGGGATCGCGCAGGTCCAAGCCCTGGCGAATGCCGGCCAGTTGTTCCTGGAGCGCGGGGTTCGCCGGAGCCTTGGAGGCGAAGCGGCTGGCGGCCTTGGTCAGACGCTCGTAGGTCTGATCGCCGAGCGCGGAGCGGATCGACTCCTTATTAAAGGTAAGAGCCTGCGGCTGGGCCACCAAGGCGGTCACCAGGCGCGCGGCTTCCGGGCGCCAGGGATCGTTGGCGGGCGCGGGAGCGGCGATGGAGGCCGTCAGCGGCGCCAGAGAGATGCTGGCCGCGGGTTGGCCGCTGAGCGAGGTGGCCAGTTGGATTTGCGCCATGATCGAGGCCTGAAAGCCCGGCGCCGATTGAACCATGCCCATCGCGGGGGCCAGGGACACGGGCTCGACCACGGCCGCGCGCAGAGGCGCGGCGGACAACGCAAGGGCGAAAGCGAAGAGTCGGGAGAGGGGGGGTCTCATGCCTTGAGTATAGACCGGGGAGCGGAATATCGCCAGGGGCCCTTCGACCTGATATAAAATGGCCCGAAGGACCCCTGGCGAGGAGTGGGAACATGTCGCATAATAAAGTTGATGCAGATCAACTTTCGGGCCACCCTCCTCTCCAGCCTGATCCTCGCCTCGCCCCTGCGCGCCGCGAAGGTCGAGATCGTGGAGATGTCCGCGCCGGCGATGTCGCCGTCGGCGCCCGCGGCGTCCGTCATGTCCGTCGCCGCGCTGGGCGCCGTGGCCGTTCCGTCGCTGTCCGCCGCGCCGATGATCGCTCCGTCCGCGGCGATGGCGGCTCCCGCTTTCGCCGCTCCCGCGGCCGCCGCGTCCTTTCCGATGCTCCCGCCGGCGGCCGCCGTTCCTTCCGCCGCCGCTCCGGCCGTTTCCGTCGCGGCGCCGCTGAACGTCGCGCCGTCCGCCGCGGCCCCCGCGTCCGCGCTGGCGCAGGTCCAGCGCACGGCCGCGCCGCTGGCCAAGCCGGAGACCGACGCCGCCGCCCACCTGGGCCGCGTCTACGATTCCGCCGACCGGACTTCCGCCCTGGACGCCGTCGCCGGCGTTCCCGCCGCGTCCGCGCCCGTCTCGTCCGGCCGCCGCGCGTCGGGATTGGCCAAGGCCGCCAAGCCGGGAGTGATCCGGCATGAGTTCAAAAGCCCCGAAGGCGCCGAAGCCAAGGAGCTCAAGAAGCTGGCGACCAGCCTGACCGAGAACGGCCTTCCTTCATATAAGACGATGACCGTCACCACCGCGGTGGATGAGCGGCGCCCGACCGTCGTGATCCTCTCTCCCGGGTCGCGGCACAAGGTCGCCATCGCGCGTGAGGGCGGCAAGCAGTCGCCCGGCGACGTGCATCTGGCGTTGGACGCCTCGTGGCTGATCCAGGAAGAGGGTCCGGACGGCAAAACGAGGCTTCTTCTCAAGAAGGGCGTGACGTTCGACGAGAACGGCCAGGCCACCATCGTGGAGTACAAAGTCCCGCGCGTGGTGCGCTACTTCGCGAACTACTTCACTTTGGGCGCCAACGACCGCGACGACGGCGTGCCGTTCGAGAAAAATCTGGACGTCCCGCAGTCGAACTCGCTCCAGCTGGAGCCGATCGTCAACGACAAGCTGCGCATGAGCCTGGTCGGCGCGGCCAACGGCGTGGAAGTTCCCGCCATGCTGACCTTCGCCATGCCGGAGCATCCGCTGGCGGCGTCGGCTTCGCCGACCGCCAAGGGGCACGTGGCGGTGGCCGCGATGCCGCAGGGCGACGCGAAAGCCGCCGAGATCCGCCGTCAGGTGGACGCGTTCGTGGACCGATATCAAGGCGAGGAGATCGTCGTCAAGCCGTCGGGCCCGCAGTTCCACTCGGGCCGCGGCGTCAAGTTCTTCAAGAAGGAGCAGCGGGCCGAGATCGCCGCGCACGCGCTGGAGCTTTCCAACAGCCCCATGATGACGCAGGACGGCGCCGTGATCGTCACCGGCCGCGTGAACTCCGCTCCCTTGTACCGCGACGGCCGGAAGATGGAGACGACCCTGCGCGTTCTCGCCGCGCGCACCCCGTGGGGCGGAGCCGTCACCACCGACGTCTTCGCCCGCGTCGGCCCCTGGGGCAAGCCGACCACCGCCGAGGCCGCCGATCCGCGCGACAACGCGACGGTCGAGCCGTGGGAAAGGCTGTTGAAGGATTGGAAGCTCACTCCGCGCCAGGCGAAAGAGCTCGACCGCCGCACGCGCTCCCTGGCCGCGACGATGCTGAAGGCCATCATGAAGACGGAGGCCGAGACGGCCGCGAAATCCGCTCACGTCGAGGGCGAATCGTACCAGGGTCAGACCGATATGATCGGTCTGGACGTGATGATCGAGAATCGCGGGGGCAAGCTGGTCCCCGTGATGATCGAGGTCAACGACCACGATTCCGGCGGCCAGTTCAACCTGGACAGCGAGATGGCGAAGGACCGCGTCGGGACCCACTCCCGCGAGTGGATCGCCACCATGCTCCAGCGCGCGCGGCGCGACGCCCTGAAGGGCAAGCGCATCGTCATCGTCGGCGCGGGTTATGAAGGAAAGCGCTTCATCTTCGAGCGCGCCAAGGAATTGGGCGTCCAGATCATCCTGATCGACAAGCCGACGACCTGGGCCAAGGACCTGGTGGCCGAGCTGATCCCCACCGACAACACCAAGCCCGCCGAGGCGCTGGCCGGCGCGCGCAAGAAGCTGCTGGCCTCCGCGCGCAAGAACGGCAAGATCGACGGCATCACCACCTTCTGGGAAGACGACGTGGAATTAACCGCCGACATGGCCCGCGAGTTGGGCCTGCCGTACCACACGAAGGACGCCGCCAGCACGGCGCGCAGCAAGTTCGAGACGCAGGAAGTCCTGGACCGCGCCGGAGTACCCGCCGCCCGCCGCGCCGTCGTCGGCAACCTGTCCACGGCCGAGGATCAGGGCGAGCGCGCGGCCATGATGGACCGCTTCCGCGCCGCGGCCGTCCGCGTGGGCTTCCCGGCCGTGATCAAGCCGGTGTCCGGCGCCGCCGCGATCGGCACAGAGCGCGTCAACTCGGTGGACGAGGCCGTCGCCGCGTTCGTGCGCATCAGCGCCCTGATCAACCCGCGCACCGATCCGATCTTCGCCAACAATTCCGACCTTCTGCTGATGCAGTACTTGGACGGCAAGGAGTACGACGTGGACCTGGTCATGCGCGGCGGCAAGGTCATGTTCGAGTCCCTGGCCGACAACAAGCCGACCCGCGAGCCGTCGTTCCTGGCCACCGGTTCGCGCCTGCCCAGCACCCTGTCCGCCGCCGATCAGCGCGCGTCCATCGATCAGGCGATCGCGTCCGCGCTCGCTCTCGGGCTGACCGACGGCGTGATCCACATGGAAGGCAAGGTCACCACCGAAGGCCCGCGTCTGATCGAGGCGAACGCGCGCATGGGCGGCTCCTATGTGAGGGACTGGGTCCTGAAGGTCTGGGGCGTGGACATGGTGGAAGAAGGCTTCATGGCGGCGTCCGGCATCAAGGGCAAGCCGTTCAAGCCCGCGGCTCCGTTGATCCATCTGGACGGCGACTTCCTGAACTCCGACAAGCCAGGCGTCATCAAGACTTTGGAGCTCCCCGAGGCCGCGCGCAAGATGCCCGGCTTCGTGCGCTTCCGCGAGGTCATGCACGTGGGCGAAACGATCACCACCGAGCAGACCGGCGGCTACGCGCGCGTGGCCATGCTGGAAGTGGGCGGCGCGACCGCCGCGGAAGCCAAGCGCAACCTGGAGGCGATCAAAAAGATGATCCGCTTCGAGGTCGTGCCTCCCGCCGCGAAGTAATTCGCTAGGCCTTTCCGGCCGGGAATCCTAGGCCTTTTCCCTCGACGATTCAGGGCCCTTCGGACCTCCGTGGGGCGCGCGGGTCAGTGATAGACTGCGCTCATGAAAAGCCGAGCGCTCGCTCTACTCATCGCCGCCGCCGCCCTTCCCGCGTCCGCGCAGCTGCGCGTCTCTTTTGATATCACGGCCGCGCCCGCCATGCGCGCCGTCGCGCCGATGTCGGCCGCGGCGATGTCCGTCTCGCCCGTCGCGCTGGCGCCCCTGACCGCGCTCGCGGCGGCTCCGGCCCTCGCGGCCGCTCCGGCTCCGCTCGCCGCTCTTCCGCTGGCGGCGGCACCGCTTGCCGCCGCGCCCGCGCTGCACGCGGCTTCCGCGGCTTCGACTCCGGCGGCTTCGCCGTTGAACGCGGCGAAAAGTCTCGGCGCGAAACTGTCCGCGGCGGCTCCGGCCGACTCCGCCCCGGCGCTGTCCGCCGCGTTCGACGGGAATCTCTCCGCTCCCAGCGCGCCGGTGAACGTCCCGTCGTCGAACGGCCCCGACGCCTTCGCGCTTCGCGCGCGCGAGCTGTTCGAGGGCGTGCGCCTGGCGGAAGCCCGGAACGCCGGCAAGGCGAAGACCGACGCCGTCGCGACCGACGACGAGATGCGCGGCCGCATGGACCGCTTGCCGACCACGAACCCGGAGCGCGAGAAGTACATCGTGGAGCTGTTCAAGCTGGCCGGCGCCAAGGCCGCCGACATCGTGGTCCAGGACGTGGGCCGCGGACGGCACAATTTCATCGTGACGAAGAAGGGGAAGACCGACCGTGTCATCGTGATCGGCGGTCATCACGACAAGGTCAGCGAGGGCGCGGGCTCCATCGACAACGGCACGGGCTCCACCATGGTCGCCAATCTCTATCAGGCGCTGCATGATCAGGAGACCGACGCGACGATCGTCTTCATCGCGTTCGGCCGCGAGGAGGAGGGGCTGCTCGGATCGCAGGCCTACCTGGATTCGCTGACCGACGCGCAGAAGTCGAAGATCGACGCGATGGTCAACCTCGACACGCTGGCGGTGAACGGGACCTTCTCGTGGAAGAATAATTCCACGCGCGCGCTGCTGGACCGCGTGAAGAAGGTCGCCGCGGACACTCATCACGATCTCACCGAGGCGCACCTGGACGGCGGCGACGCGGACTCGTCCAGCTTCCGCCAGGCCGGCATTCCCGCCATCACCATCTACGGCGCGTCCGAGGACGTGATCTTCGACATCATCCACTCCGGCCGCGACACCATGGGCGCGTTCGACCTGGGACATTACCGCAACGCGTATCTGCTCACTCTGGAATTTCTGAAGTCGCTGGACAAGAACAAGCTCGGCCCCGTCGGACAGGGGAAGGTGTAGGGGCTCGGAGGCCCAAGAAATATTGGGACCAATGCCCGGACGTTTTCGGGACCTTGGACCTGCCGGTGTCCGCGAAGGGCTGTGATACCATGCCGCACAAGGACGCATAGACTCGAACGGTGCAGGGAGCTATCGTGAAGAGAATGATGCCGAAGAAAGTCCTGTCCATCTTTTGTTGTTCAGCGATGTTGAGCGGCGCGTTCGCGCCGGCCTTCGCTCAGGTGAACGCGGTTCACCTTCCGGGCGGAGTCGTCGGCGCCCCCGGCGCCGCCGCCGCCGCGGCGACCAATTCTCTCGCGAACCCCGCCCTCACCGGCGGGGTTCCTTCTATTACGGGGTCCTTGACCGCGGCTCCGGCCGCGGGCGTAGCTCTCCCCTCCGCCGCGCCGGCCCTCGCTCCCGCGGCGCTCCCCGCGGCGTCGCTGCCGATCTCGGCCGCGCCGCTGCCGCCCGCGCGCGCCGCCGCGCTCCCCTTCCACGCCGCCGCCGCCGACGCCCCGAAGGCTCCCGGCGAGGCGCCCGAACCCGCGAAGAAGCCCGCCGACTCCCTCGGCGCGGCCAAGGACCTTTCCGGCCAGATGACGCCCGGCGAAGGCGATCAGGCCGGAGGCGACAAAGCCGCCGCCGCGTCGAACCAGGCCTTCGATGGCGCCGCCGCCGCCCCCGCCGCTCCCGAGATCGGTCCCGCCGGGAACAACGGCACGCCGCTCAACCGCTTGTACCCGAAGGTCGTCTTCATCCAGGACGTGTTCTCCGGTCCGGCTCCGGACGCGGTCGCCGGCTACGTCAACCGCCTGATCGACGCCGGCGTCCACGTGGTATTCATGACCTGGCGCCCGCAGAAGGGGCCGGGCTCCGCCGACGAGGTCCTGCTGTCGCGCGTGAAGCAGTCCCGCGCGAACCCGGTGGTCGTGGTCGCCTTCAACGGCGGCAAGATCGCCCTGCACGGACGCGCGGCGAACCCGAAGGCCATCATGGAGAACGTCGGCCAGTTCTCCGCTGAGAACCTGGCGAAGATCAAGGCCATCGCCGAGAAGATCGGCGCCGGCGGCGCCGAGGCCGTGACCGCCTCCCCGGCCGACAACGAGGCGTTCTCCCTCAATATCGCCGTGGACGGCGCGTCGCGCGGCGAGGTCCTCAAGAAGTTAAACGCCCAGCTGAAGTCGGCCGGCCTCCCTTATAAGGCCGAACTGCATCAGGACAACGCGAACGCGCTGATCGTCCACTCCATGCCGCTGCGCTTCTCCCTGCCGCGCGTGCTGGACGCGCTGGAGACTCAGTTCCCCGGCGAGAATCTGACCGGCCAGCCCGAGAAGTACCTGGTCGTGGCCGACTCGATGAAGTCCCTGCGCTTCTCCACCTCCTTCCCGAAGGAGGCCGAGATCCAGGTGGCGTCCGACGGCGCCGCCGTCGGCGCCGTCTTGGGCGCGACCTTGGGCGACCGCCGCTTGGAAACCATCGCCATCAAGCTGGGCAAGCTGCGCCAGTACGCCGAGTTCTGGGAGCCGTCGCGGCATTACGTGCCGAGCGCCGACTCCGAGTCGCGCGGCGGCGGCGGCGGTTCCTCCGCCCGTCCGGAAGAACGTCAGACCAGCCAGATGCTTTCCATGTTCGTGGGCACCGTCATCAACCGCTTGATGGCCAAGATCTACGAGAACATCCGCAACGGCCAGCACCAGTTCACGGCCACGCCGTGGGCCTTGCAGAAGCAGCTCGAGGCCATGTGGCATAAGCCCATCGAGAACGGCGTGTACGTCAATAAGAAGCTGGCGCTCGCTCTGGCCCGGACTCCCGCCGACGTCAAGCGCGGGTACATGGAGAAGGCCAGCGCCTACGTCTCGAACTTCTACTCCCGCGAGCTGGCGAACTATCCCGCCGCGGCCGCGCACGTCGAGCTGAACCTGGTCAGCCTCAATACCGACCGCAAGAGCTCGATCATGCTGGAGTTCAAGTCCAGCTCCACCGGGAAGATCTACAAGATCTATACCCGCATCCCGCGCGTCATGCGCCAGCGCACCGGCGAGGGCGTGACGCTGACGGCTTACGGCTACCGCACCGGCAAGGAGACCGCCGACGAGGGCGAGGAGTTCCTGTCCCGCATGTACGCGCTGGCGCTGCTCAAGGGCCACGCCCGCAAGGGGCCGGACGGCAAGTGGCACCAGGGCACCCCCGAAGGCCCGGTCATCACCAAGATGGTCGTTCAGTTCGAGCGCCACACCAGCGCCCGGATCAAGGTTTTCAACGCCTCCGACTTCGACATGCTCGAGGAAGGCGGGATGATCGAGGGCGCCATCGTGCGGGACATCACCTCGGCCATCGAGCGCATGGAAGCCGACGCCGAGTACCAGCAGTATTATAAAGAGCACGAGGAAGAGGCGACGAAAGAGGACATGAAGAAGCCCGTCGCGGCGAAGAAGCCCGCGGCGAGGCCCGCCGTGAAGAGCTCGATCAAGACCGGCGCGAAGCTCTCCGCGAAGGACGCCAAGCGCGTCGCCGCGAAGCCGCACGCGCGGGCCGTCGCGCGGAGCGTGAAGAAGCCGACGAAGGGGGGCAAGTGAGCCTCGCGGGACGGACGTTGCGGGCCGTCCTGGCGGCGGTCCTGTTCGCGGGACCGGCCGCGGCCCAGATGCGCATCGGTGAGATTCCGTCCGGGGCCGGCGCGCCGCGCGTCGGAGCCGTGCCCGCGGCGATCGGCGTCGGCGCCGTGCCGTCCTCCCTGACGATGACGCCGGCGGCGTCGTTGCCGTCCGGCGCGGCGTCCGCTCCGTCCGCGCTGGCTCCGTCGGTCGCGGCTCCGTTGACCGCGGCCGCCCTTCCCGTGTTTCCCGCCGCGTCCGCTCCCGCGCTGCCCTCATCTCCCGACGCGGTCGCGCAGTACCGCGCGCTGCAGCAGAACTATTCCGCCATCGAGAAGACCGTCAGCCCGTTCCTGGACTACCGCCCCGGCACGATGAGCGACGCGGAGTACCAGAACCGTTTGGACCGCATGGGCGCTCTTTCGGCGCAGATGAAGACGCTCGAGGCCGCGAATCCGACCGTCGCGCACGACTCCATGGGCATCCTGGCCCGGGCGTGGGCGCGGATGTCCGGCGCCGCCGCCGCGGGCCAGGCGTTCGACGGAGCCAGCGGCAAGAACGCCGCCGCCGCCCCGGCCGACGCGGACGTGGAAGTCCCCGAGGAGCTGCCCACCGATACCGCCGAGGCCGCGCCGCAGATGTTGGAGATGTTCGTGACGCGCGAATCGAAGCTGGGCGTCAAGAAGGGACAGCTCAACGTCAACGTCGGCCTCATTAAGGGAAAGGGAAGCGAGTGGTATTGGAATAAGTTCCAGAAGGGCATGACCATCGCGCTTAAGTCCGGCTCGCAGACCATGTTCGTGACCAAGGTCGAGCAGGCGAAGACGATGAAGATCGCCTCTTTGCAGCGCAGGGATTTTGAAGGATTGTTCTCCGCCCAGCGTATGGCGGGCAAGACGATTTATCAGCTGCGTCGGGCGCTGATCCAGGACCTGAAGGACCGCCAGGCCCGCAAGCCCGGCGCGCCGACGCCGGTCTCGTCCCAGTCGGAAGTCCGCGTGGTGCGTTTCCTGTCCTCGGTGAAGGCCCGGGCGCTCCCGGAGAACCGCGATGAGTCCGCGTATCCCGCGGCGCCCCGCGCCGAGATCTCGCTGCCCGCGCCGCTGCAGGGCCTGAACCATCTGTTGCCCAAGACCGTCATCCTCGACATGCGCCTGTTCCCCAACGGAGTGCCTTATCCGCTGATCGAGGACATGACGAAGCTGATGAAGACCGGCGTCTACTTCGTCCTGCTCTCCGACAAGCCCAACGCCGGTCCCGGCTCCGTCGAGGATCTGCTGACCAAGAAGCTCAGCATCAGGCAGCGCGACGGCATCTCGCGCTACAAGATGGTGATCCTCAGCGACGACGGCAACAGCCTGTCCGGCTACACCGGGAATTTCTCCAAGCCCCTGCCCTCGGTGCGCTTCACCTCGCAGCAGCTCGAAATGCTGTCGTTCGTGGCCGCTTCGCAGGGCGCCGTCGTGGAGATGCGGTCCACGATCGTCGAGGCCGTCTTCAAGAAGGGAGTCGACGTCGCCGCGGCCAAGGCCGCGCTGATCGCCGGCCTGCGCGGCATGCGCCTGGAGCCGGACCAGTGGCAGTGGACCGTGTCCGAGCGCGACGGCAAGCCCGTCCTGACGATCCGCCCGCAGAACTTGATCAGCGCGTTGCCGCACCTGCTCGAAGTGATGCGTGAGCACGAGGGCGTGTACGCGAACAACAGCGACTTGATGGTGATTTCCCGGGATCCGGCCCTGCTCGGCGCCTTGCCCGGCTCCGTCCAGCCCGCGTCGCACCTCGCGTCCGACGGCGAGCGGTTCGCCGACGAATCCCTGGCGTCCTTGCTGGGGCCGTACCGCGTGAACCAGCCCGGCGACTTGGCGGCCTCGGCCTCCAAGATCTCAAGCTTCATCCAGAATCCGAACCGCGGCTTCGGCGACTTCGGCAACATCTACATGATGACCGGTCACATCATGCACTCGGCCTTCAACTGGGCCGTGTGGAAGTATCGCAACACCGGCGTCCTGCCGACCGCCGAGGAGACCGTGGAAGTCGCGCGCGGCATCTGGGAGCACGAGGCGCGCGGCTCGGCCAAGAACCTGCTGGGCCGCCCGGGCGAAAGCCTGGCCGGCTTCTACGAGACCGTGGAGATGCGCCTGCGCGCGATGCATCAGATCGCCGCCGACGTGCTCAAGGTGTACCCGATCGCCGTCGGCACCGAGCTGCCGAACATGGTCGTGTTGGACCGGTACAAAAAGGGCTCCGTGGACGGTCGCGACATCTTCCGCCTGATCTTCGACTTCGTGGTGGCGCGCAAGGGCGCGGACGGGAAGCTGGAGATCGTGATCGTGGACTTCAAGACCGGCCAGGTGCCGACCTTGCAGAGCCTGGAGAAGGACACCCAGGTCCAGCTCTACGACCTGCTGGTCCGCAAAATGTGGAAGGAACTGCCCTTGCCTTACGGCGGCACCGGCGAGAAGGCCGAGGTCTCGGACTACAAGCTGAACTTCCTTTACACCGCGGGCGCCTACCAGCCCACGCTCAACGACTGGTCGCGCCTGAAGTTCGACAAGTTCCTGAAGAACGTGATGAACCGCATCCGCCGCCACAACGCTCCGCCCGCGTCGAAGAAGGACGCGAAGGGATCCACCAAGGCCGCGCCGAAGGCGAAAGCCCCGGCGAAGAAGGCCTAAATCGGGTTTCCGGGCGGGTCCCAGGGGGCCTAGGCCTCTTGTTGGCTCGCCCGGGGCCCGAGGGCCCAACCCGGAATCCGTCTCCCGCGCTATTATAAGGATGAAGATGAGCTTGACCCGAACGTCGCGCTTCCTGAAGACCGCCGTCGCGGCCGTCCTGGCGTTCGTCCTGGTGGCGCTGGCTCCGGGCCTGGCCCCGTACGAGGCCGCCGCGCAGTTCATGAACGGCGCCGTCGGCGCGACTCGCGGACCTTCGGGCCCGGCGGTCGCTCTCCCGAATTCGCCCATTGGCGGCGTGTCCGCGCTCCCGTCCGTCGGGACCTTCGCTCCGTCCCTCAACTCCTCTCTTCCCGCCGGCCTGACGCACTCCGCTCCGGCCGGAATGACCGCCGTTGGTCCCGCCGCGGCCGCTCCCGGCGCGTTCACCGCCGCCCCCGCCGCCGTTTTCTCGCCGGCGGCCGGCCTGCCGGTCTTGCCGGCGTCGGCGCTCCTGTCCGCTCCGTCGGCAGCTCCGTCCGCTCCCGCGTCCTTCGCGCGTTCCGCCGCCGCCTTCGAGCGCGCGGGCGTCGCCTCCGCCCTGCGGACCTTGCCCGCCGCCGCCGACGGCCGCGAGGCGCCCGTCACGGCACGCGGCCAACTGACCGAAACCGCCCGGGACCTCGACGCGGCCCAGGGCGCGGCGAAGACGACCGTCCTCGACAATTTCTTCACCGGCGCGCGCCGCTTGTTCGGCCTGGCCGAGACCGCGCCCGCCGCCTCCGCTTCCGCCGCGGCCACTCCCGCTTCCTTCGCCGCGCTGACGCCCGCGACCCCCGCGTTGGCCGCCTCCACGCCGGATGAAGCCAAGCCCGCCTCTGCGGAAGCCCGCGCCACGCCGCCCGCGCCCGTCGTCAAGGTCGGCGACGGGCTCAACCCCGGTTCGAAGCTGCTGGCGGGCGAGGCCCCGGCGGACAACTCGAAGATCGAGGGCCCGCAGAACGACGACTGGATCGACAAGAAGGGCATGACCGGCATGTTCATCCAGCGCTCGATCAGCATCGCGCTGTTCATCCAGACCGCCTTGGCCTACCCGCTGATCGCCATCCACGCCGTCGGCGTGGGAACCTTCGGCGTGCTGATGGCGCTGGGACCGCTGGCCGCCATCGCCACCGGCCCGCTCAACGGCCTGATCGCCGACAAGATGTCGCCGCGCAACGGCCTGATCATGCTGTCGTTGGCGCGCGCCGCGCAGGTGATCGCTTTGCCCGTCCTGGCGCACTTCGCCCTGCTCAATTTCTGGACCCTGCTGGCCATGTCCATCGCCAACGGGTGGCAGCTGTCCCTGCTGATGACCAGCGAGAACGCCTACCTGCGCCGCCTGGCCGGCAAGAACCATCTGGGCAACCTCAACGCGCTCAATGCCGTCAACTACCTGGCCCTGCAGGTGTTCCTGACCTTGATCCTGGGCATCGGCTCCTTGATCGACAAGATGGGCCCGATGATGCCCTACTACGCCTCCGCCGTCATCCTGCCGCTGGTGGTGTGCCCTCTCATCTGGTTCATGGTTCCCAACACCATGGCCGGCACCGCCGCCGCCGCGCAGACGAAGGCGGCCGTGAAGTCCTTCTCGGAAAAGACGAAGTCCGCCGTCGACGGCGCGAAGGCCTTCCTGAAGAAATATTGGAAGGAGATCGGCCTTCTCGGCGCGACCTTGGGCGCCTACCTGATGTGGCACACGACCTTGCCCATGTCCGCCGCCCTGTTCTACTGGGTCTCGCGCACCGACGGCTTCAAGGCCGTGTGGAGCCAGAAGAGCCTGCGCGCCACCATGCTGCTTTCCGCGCTGGCCTTCGGCCTGATCTACCCTTTCCAGTACATGGCCCTGCCGCTGATGGCGGGCGTGCTGGGCGGCGTCGCCGGCAAGGCGGCCATTTTGGGTCAGATGACCGGGGCGTTGTTCTTCGGCCAGCTGGTGTCCAACGCCAGTCAGACGAACCTGCCTTCGGTGAAGATTCCCTTCACGAACTATAAGGTTCCGGCCCAGCGCCTCGTCCAAGGCCTGGTTCTGGTCCTGGGCGCCGCGTGGAGCCTGCTGCGCCTGTTCCCCGGCAACTGGCCCGCCGCCGCGGCGTCGGTGGCCGTGGGCTCGGTGCTGATGTACGGCGCGTCCAAGTTCACGGACAAGGGCTGGGTCAAGTTTCTGGGCATCGGCCTGGCCGCGGCGTCCATCCTGCCGCTGATCTTCTGGGGTTCCCTGCCGGTGATGTTCGGCGCCATGCTGGCGCTGGGCATGTTCGTGGGGCCGGCCTCGGTCGCGCTGAACACCTACTTCGGCAAGAACGCGCGCTCGGCCAGCATCGGCAACGCGTTTGGCGTGAACTCTTCTTTGGGCAACACGGCCACTTCGTTCGGCTACGGCCTGCTGACCATGCTGGTGGGGATGTTCACCCCGGTGTTCCCGCACGCGCTGATGCCCATCGCGGTGGCCTTCATGATCATCGGGGCCATCTTCTTCTTCCTGGGCCCGAAGTTCCTGCCCGGCATGTCCGACGCGCTGTTCAAGTCCAAGCCCGCCGCTCCCGCCGACAAGAAGTAGTCAGCGGTAGAGTCCCGTAGCCGGGTCGAAGGTCTTCCCGTCGTGCGCCGACGGGCGGACGAATTCGCTGGGGCGGATGAAATTTCCCGAGGACGAGGTGCCATTGATCCGAGGATTGGCGGGCGCCGTCGCACCGCCGCCCGGTCCGCCGTAATTTTCCGAGGCAGGCGACGAACGATCCAATAAAAGGATCGGATTGATGTTCACGGTCGTGCCGCCTCCGCCCTGGTTCGTTTTGGCGCGCATGAGGGCCATGTCGTCCGCCAGACGCCCCAAGACTCGCTTGCGATCGTATTCTGCGGGAGTGATCCATTCGTCCTGATAAAGGATCAACCCGAGCGCGCGCTGTGTGTGTCTTCAGCGACTTCGGGAATTTTATTCACCTAAATTAATTTGCGATCCCGGCGTCCGTGCCATATTGTACGCATAACGCCGAGCCATCGTCTCCAGCTTGATCTTGGCCCGCCGCTCCAGTACCTCGTTCTTC
>JBIOJO010000040.1:0-36567 GCA_044450965.1 Elusimicrobiota bacterium
ATGGTCATGCCCTTGGCCAGGGCGGCCTGCACCGCGCGGTGCAGGGGCTCGCTGCCCTCGTCGGCGCCCAGGCTCATGTTCGCCAGCTTGATGCCGTGGTTCATCGCCCACTCGATCCCGGCGATCACGTCGGAGTAGTTGCCGTTGCCGTCCTTGTCCAGAACCTTGACCGCCCACAGCTTGGCGCGCGGCGCCACGCCGGCCACGCCGCCGTTCAGCCCTTTGCCCGCGATGGTGCCGGAGACGTGGGTGCCGTGGCCCTCGTCGTCGGCCCAGGCGTCGGGGTGCGTCGGGTCCACGATGTTGACGCCGCCCAGCACCTGCCCCTGCAGGTCGGGATGCGTGGCGTCGATGCCGGTGTCGATCACCGCCACCGCCGCGCCGTCGCCCTGCGTGCGCGGCCACTCCGCCGGAGCGCCCACGCGGGCCACGCCCCACGGGATCTGCGGTCCCGCCGCGGGGGCGGCGAACTTCGGCATGCTGTCCTTGATATGGCGGGTCAGGTCGCCGACGTCCACGCTGGAGAAGCCGGCGTTGGGGAGGTTGCTCAGCCAGGCGACCTTGCGGTCGCTGTCCACGCGCTCCACCTTGGCCATATGGGCCATCTTGGCTTCCGCGATGAACATCCGGCTCGAGGGGATCTCGATGACCACGGCGTGAACCAGGGGGAGGATGCGCGCCACGGTGCACCCCACCTTCTGCGCCTCCGCCCGGCAGTCGTCCATGGAGACGTCGGTCTTGCAGCTGACGATGCGCCGCTCCGTCTCGCCCAGCGGGCAGAACTGCGCCCGGGCGTTGACGGCGGAGAAGACCAGGACCAGGAGGGCGATTTTGGAGGGGGTCATGGTCCTAGTCTAGCCGGGCCTTTAGACCCACCTCAGGGCCGATAGGCCTATGAGTGTCTGGGCCCAAAGGCCTAGGCCATAAGAACGCGAATATTTCCCCGTTCGGCCTAGGGTCATCTCGCGGCGGGGGTGGTAATATGGAAGCAAGACGCCGACCGTTCACGGAGACAAGATGACCCGCATGGCCAGCCGCCTTCGCGCCGCTCTCGCGACGTTCCTCGCCGCCTCCCTCGTTCTCGTGTCCCCGGGACTCGAAGCCCCGAGACTCTTCGCGCAGGTGATCGGCCGCGCGGTTCCCGCGGAAGGCGTCCGCGCCCTGCCCGGCATGGTCGGCGGAGCTCCGTCCGCCGCGATGGCGCCGAGCGCCGCGCCCGCCTTCCTCGCCCCGGCGATGACGGCCCCGTCCGCGTTCGCGGCCGCCCCCGTTCCGGCCGCGGCCGCCGCCGCTCCGGCCCTTTCTCCCGTCGCGCGGGCCGCGTCGCTGCCCGAAATGGCGAAGTCCCTGGCCCCGCACCTGGAGGCCGCCGCCAAGCCCGCGACCTCCGCGTCCGGCTCCGCCGCCGCGGGCCGCGGCATCGAGGACGTCCTCACCGGCGCAAAGTCCGCCGGCGCCGGAGAGATCGCCGACGTGGCCGGCGCCGAGGGCGCCGGAGCCCCGTCGCTGGCGCCCGGAGCCGCCGCCGCCGCGCCCGACGCTCCCAAGGCGGGCGTGCCCGCCGCCGCCGCGCCGGCGCAGGGGAAGACCGTCTCGTCCGAGATCTCCTATCGCGTCCACCGCTTCCTGCTCAAGACCGTCGCCGCCCTGACCGGCGCGGTGAACAGCCTGCCCGCCGCGGGCCCGGCGCTGACCGACAAGCTGATCGCGTCCGCCGCCGACAAGCGCGTGGTCCTCTCCGACTTCGACGACACCTTGGCCGCCTACAACCAGGTCCTGCCCCAGGACATGGTGGAGGCCGTCGAGGCCGTGCGCGCCGCCGGCAAGGATTTCGCGGTCATCTCCGACCGCGGCGACGAGAAGCGCGCCGGCTCGATGACCGTGTTCGAGTCCCTGGCCTCCCTGCCCGTCGCGACGCGCGCCGGCATGTACGTGGCCGCGAACTCCGGCGGCCGCGTGTACCGCTACGACGCCAACGGCGAGCCCGTGCGCGTGTACGAGATCCCGGCGCTGGACGGCGACGCGAAGGCGAAGGTCGTGGAGGCCGCCGCCGCCACGAAGGCCGGCCTGGCCGCCTTCGGCGCGGAGCAGCACGTTCCCAGCGCGGAGAAGGACGTCCCCGGCGAATCGTGGAACACCTACGGCTACGCGCTGATGCTGAAGGTCGGCTCCGGCAAGGAGCAGGTCCTCAAGGCCGCCGACCTCCTGCAGACCGAGCTGGCCAAGCGCGGCGTCGTCGTGGAGGTCAGCCCGCGCTTCGCCAAGGACCCGGCGAACCCGCCGTACATCAACTTCTCGATCGTGACCAAGGCGCCGGCGGCGGCGTTCATCGCCAAGGCGCTCAAGGCCGAGGCGAAGGACGTGGTCATCCTGGGCGACAGCCAGTACTCGCCGCGCGCGGCGAAGAAGGACTCCTGGCTGGCGCGGCTGGGCGTGACGCTGAGCGGGCGCGAGATGCCGGCCACCGGAAACCAAACCGACCGCAACATGGAGAAGGCGCTGCCGGGCGCGCTGACCTTGTCGGTGGGGACCACCGGCGACCCGCGCGCGTCGAACCTGTGGGTGCTGGCGGGCAAGGGCCCGTCGGTCACGCGCCGCGTGCTGATGTCCGTGGCGTCGAAGACCCGCGCGAACTCCCGGCCGAAGGACGACGCCGGCGATTCGATCCTGGCGATCACCGGCGCGGTCGCGCTGGTGGCCGCGGCCGGATTAGCCTACTACGCGATGTTCTCCGCGTTGGGCGAGGTCTTCCGCCTCGGCGAGCAGGCGTTCCAGCAGCACGCGCGCGAGGTCGCCGATTGGGGCATGATGTTCGGAGGCACGTTGGGCTTGTTCCGCCTTCGCGCGAAAGCCGGCGACGACAAGGCCGCGCGCTACGCCGCGTTGGAGGCCCGCTACGTCCGTGAGCTGGGAGCCGTTTCCGGCGTGGTCTCGGTGAAAGTCAAGGACGGCTATCACCCCTACGCGGCCAACGACAACCGCGTGTCCGGCAAGGACATCGAGGTCGTCTTCGACGGCGTGAAGTCCTTCCAGGAACAGCGGGCCGCCCTGCCCGCGACGCTTCCCGCCATCGACGGCGTCGCGGATGTGTCGCGCTACAACGTGGTCCCGGTCGTGGCGCGGAAGGCGAAAGCGGCTGCTTACGCGGAGATCGAAAGCGGCTATAAGGCGCGATTTGCGGCGACTCCGGGCGCGACCGGGGCGGCGATCAAGGACAGCTTCAACCCTTACGGCCCGAACGACAACCGGATGACGGGAAAGGACATCGAGATTTCGTTCGCCGAGCTCTCCGCCTACCAGGAAGCCCGCGCGTCCCTTCCCGCGACGCTTCCCGCCATCGACGGCGTCGCGGACGTGTCGCGCTACAACGTCGTCCCGGTCCTGGAGTCGAAGGCGAAGGCGGCGGCCTACGCGGAGATCGAAAGCGCCTATAAGGCTCGGCTGGCGAAGATTTTCGGAGTGACCGAGGTCGTGGTCAATGACAGTCTCAACCCTTACGGCCCGGACGACAACCGGATGTCGGGCAAGGACATCGAAGTCTTTTTCGACGGCGTGACGTCGCTTCAGGCGGCGCGGGAGAAGAATCTTCTTCCGAAGGAGCTTCCCGCGATCGCCTCCCTGGACGACGTGGCCAAGTATCAGGTGAAGGCGTCCGTGGCGCCCGCGGCGGGGCCGCTCAAAGGTTTCCTGGTCTGGCTGGGCATGGCCTCGGTGACGGCCGGAATCTACGCCGCGCTGTATTACGCCGCGTCGCACGCGCCCGCCGCCGTCTCCTCGTCTCCGGTTCCGCAGTTCTCGGTCCCGCAAGGTTGGGAAGGCCTGTTCGGGGGAATCCTGGGCGGCGCCGGCCTGAGCCGCTGGCTCAACCGCAAGAAGGCTCCGGCCGTGGACGGCCGGTTTCCGACCCTGAAGGCCTCGGTGTCTCCGGCCAGCCCCGTCGACGGCTTCGAGACGTACGTGTACGCGGAAGGCCTGGCCGCCGCTCGCGCCCACGCCGCGGAGTTGGGCTATACCCCCGGCAACCTGCGCCTGACCGGCGCGCGTCTTTGGCCTCGCGCGTGGGGCGAGGACTGGACGTTCTCGTTCGTCGTTCCGCGCGAAGGCTATCTGAAGGAGCCTCGCGCGTTCGAGCTGACCGTGCGCCGCACCATGGTCAGCGAGACGCAGGTGGACGTTTTCGACCTGAAGGATTTGGGGCGCTCGCCCATTTTCGTCGGCTTCCGGGCGGCCGCTCTCCCGGCGTTCGTCAAGGTTTCGCCCATGGACGTCGTCCGCCGCTCCGGCGACGACGCGCGCACCTTGGAACTGCAGGCGCGCTGGACCGGCAAGGAGGGCGCGCCCGAGCTGTGGTACGTCCTGCGCGGGGACAAGGGCCGCGAGGTCGCCGTGTCCAACGCGGAGACCGGCGCTCCGGACCGGACGGACCGCTGGGCCGTCGCCAAGGGCGCGGCCGCCTTCGTCGGCGCGGCCGCCCTGGCCGCGGCGCTGTACGCGGCGATGGTGTACGGCTTCTCCCACGTCGGCGCGCTGCCCAGCGCGCCGCTTCCGGAAGGCTGGAACGGACCCCTCCCCGACATCGGCCAGATCTTCGGCGGAACTTTGGGCCTCATGGCCGCGGCCGGCGTGGTCAAGAAGGTCAGGGGGGCGAAGGCGCCGAAGGTGCCGGACGAACGGATCGCCTCGGCCGCGAAGTCCGTGGTCGCCTCGAAGGGCGGGGTGTGGTCCCAGACCGAGTACAACATGGGCTACTACAACACGCTCGAGCGATTGAAGGCCGACGGCGCGACGGAAGCCCAGCTGGCGAAATTCCGCGAGTTGTGCGACGCCGCGCCCGTCATCGGCGGGCGCTTCAACCCCTGGTCCGGCGACTAATCCCGGCCGTCCGAAATATTAGTCAACGTTTCCTTGCCGATCTCGGGACTGCCGGGCTAACCTTGGTGGGTGCCCCGGCAAAATGTTAGAATGGTTCCGATGACGGCCCAAAGCGTCCTGGCCTGGGGAGCGTTTTCCTTTTATAGCGCGGCGACCTTCGCCGCATTTGGCTATTTGTTCTCCAAGGACGCCCGCGCCAGCCGCGCCATGCTGATCCTGCTGGGCGTGGGGCTCATCCTTCACCTGGCGGGCTTCGCCGCGCATGTCGCCGCGTTCTGGGCGTATCCGGAGAACCGCTTCTTCCTGCCCCTGACCTCCTTCTTCGGCGCGCTGTCCTACATGTCGCTCGCCCTGGCGGCCGCGTTCTTCGTGGTGGAGGGACAGAACCGCCTGGGAATATTGGGCGCGTTCGTCCTGCCCTGGGCCGCGGGCGCCCTGGGTCTGGCGGTGATCTTCGCCAGCCCCGAATCCGCGCCGTTGGCCCAGCCCCTGCGCTCGTACTGGCTGAACATCCACCCCATGCTGCTGATGACCGCCTACGCCGCGTTCGCCAACGCGTTCGGCGTGGCCGTGGCCCTTCTGATCCAGGAGCGCCAGATCAAGTCGCGCAAGCCCACGGAGCTGTGCTACCGCCTCCCGCCGCTGGACGACCTGGACGCGCTCAACGCCAAGATCGTCGCGTGGTCCTACCCGGTCCTCCTCGTCGGGCTGGGCATGGGCTTCGTGTGGTCGTACCTGGACTGGGGCCGCGTGTGGACCTCGGACCCGAAAATGATCCTGGCCCTGGCCACGGCCGCGATCTACGGCTATTTCCTCTATATGCGCTTCGCGGCGGGGCGGCGGGGGCGCAGGACGGTGTACGTCTCGCTCCTGGGGTTCGCGTCGGTCCTGATCACCTTCTTCGGCGCCGAGCTGTTCAGCGGCCGCCACGTGTTCATGGGCGGCCCGCGATGAAGCTGCTGGGGCTGAGCTGGAGCCACAAGACCTCGGCCTCGGCCGCGCGCGAGTCCCTGGCCGGCGTCCCGGTGGAGAAGGTCCTGGCCGAGCTGAAGGCGCGCGGCGTCGCCGAGGCCGCGGCGGTCTCCACCTGCAACCGCTTCGAGCTGTACGTGGCCGGCCGCCCCGACGACTCGCCGACGAAGGCCGCGGTGCTGGACGCCCTGGCGGAGCTGGCCGGCGCGCCCGTCGCCGACGAGGCGGAGGTCCGCGAGGACTTGGACGCCGTGCGCCACCTGTTCGCGGTCGCCAGCGGCTTGGACTCGCTCGTCGTCGGAGAATCCGAGATCCTGGGCCAGGTGAAGCTGGCGTACGAGACCGCCAAGACCGGCGGGATGACGGGCAAGCGGCTCAACGTGCTGTTCCAGCGCGCGCTGTACGTGGGAAAGAAGGCGCGCAGCGAGACGGGGATCGCGTCGGGCTCCTACTCGGTTCCGTCGGTGGCGGTCCAGCTGGCGGAAAGCATCTTCGGCCGCCTGGAGGGGAAGTCCGCGCTGATCCTGGGCGCCGGCGCCATGGCGGAGCTGGCCGCGAAGCACCTGGTCGCGCGCGGCATCGGCCGGCTGTCCGTCGCCAACCGCACCTGGGAGCGCGCCTACACCTTGGCCGCCCGCTTCCACGGCGAGGCCGTGAAGTGGGAGAGCTTTCCCGAGGCGCTGGCCCAGGCCGACGTGGTGATCTCCTCCACCGGCGCGCCGACGGCCGTGCTGACGCGCGCCATCGTCGAGGCCGCGTCGCGCCGCCGCGGGGGGCGTTCGCTGTTCCTCATCGACATCGCGATGCCGCGCGACATCGAGGAGTCGGTGCACAAGCTCGACGGGGTTTTCCTTTATCGTCTGGAGGACCTGGAGTCCATCGTGGCCAAGAACATGTCCCAGCGCGTCGAGTCCATGGCCGCCGCGCGCGCCATCGTCGAGGCGAAGGCCGCGGAGTTCGACGCGTGGGCCAAGTCCCTGGCCACCGGAAGGGAAAAAAGTTTCCGCCACTCGGAGCGTCCGCGATGAAAACCGCCGTCCTGGCCGTGCTCGCCGTCCTGTCCGTCGCCGCCTCCGCCGCCGAGATCAAGCTCCACATCAAGGGCGAGCCCGCCCCTCCGCCCAAGACCGCCGCCGTCAAGCAGGATTACGGGATACTCCTTCTCGCGCACGGCGGCGAGCCGGAATGGGACGCCGAGATCTCCTCCTTGACCGCGAAGGTGAACGAAAGCGTCCCCGCCGAGTCCGCCCTGGGCATGGCCGACCCCGCGACGCTTCAGGCCGCGCTGGACCGGCTGGCGGCGCGCGGCGTCGCGCGCGTCATCGCCGTGCCGCTGTTCGTGCACTCGCGCTCCGAGATCCTGGACCAGACCCGGTACGTGCTGGGACTGGCGAAGAATCCGTCCGAGGTCCTGCGCGAGGCGGCCAAGCGCATGATGGCCGCCCACGCGGGCGCGCACGGCTCCGATCCGCACGCGATGATGCACCACCACATGTTCTCCACGGACCGCGTGAAGACCAAGCTTCCCATCATCCTGACGGCGGCGCTGGACGACGACGTCCTGGTGTCGAAGATCCTCCTGGAGCGGGCGCGCGCCCTCAGCCGCGACCCGAAGACGGAGAGCGTCGTCCTGGTGGCGCACGGCCCGGTGGACGAAGCGGCGGTGAACGCGTGGTTCGCGACGCTGGCCAAGCACGCCGAGTACGTCCGCCGCGAGGGGGGCTTCCGCGTGGTCTCGTTCGCGGTCCTGCGCGACGACGCCGCGCCGGAGATCCGCGCCGCCTCCGTCGCGGGTCTGCGCGCGCGCGTGGCGTCCGGCGCCAAGGACGGCCGCGTCCTGGTCGTGCCGGTTCTGATCGCCCGGGGCGGCATCGAAGGGAAGCTGCCGACCGACTTGGAGGGGCTGGAGTACGCGTGGGACGGCGCCACTTTGATGCCCCACGACGGCTTCGACTCGTGGGTGCTGTCCAAGGCCTTGGACGCCGCGAAATCTCGGCCGTGACGGAAATTTGACAGCGTCCGGCTCAATTGTTATTCTCTGTCGCCGAATGTTTTTTTATACTCGCCGCTAATATAGGTAAGAACGAAAAACATGAGTGAACCCTCGAACAAACCCGCCCCGGCCGCGCCCGCACCCGCCGCTCCCAAGCCCGCGGCCGCGATGACCCGCGGCGACTTCCTCTGGCTGGGCTGGAGCTCGCTCGCGGCCTTCTTCGCGGCGACCGCCGCGGCCGGCGCGCGCTTCATGTTCCCGAACGTGATCTACGAGCCCTCCCAGAAGTTCAACGCCGGCCCCGCGGCCAGCTACGACCAGGGCGTCTCCACGAAGTGGCTCAACGAGCAGCGCATGTGGATCGTGCGCACGCCCACCGGCATCTACGCGCTGTGGGCGCGCTGCACGCATCTGGGCTGCACGCCGAACTGGTGGGGCGACCAGAACCGCTTCAAGTGCCCCTGCCACGGCTCCAACTACACGATGGGCGGCGACGTGATCGCCGGCCCCGCGCCGCGCCCGCTGTGGCGCGCGAAGATCGAGCTCTCGCCCCTGGGCGACCTGATCGTCGATAAGTCCGTCCTGGAAGATATGCCCGGCAAGCGCGACCTGGAGCCCTTCTTCGTGCCGTTCGCGGCCGCCTAAGGATTATTAGAATGCCCACCTTGGACATCGAGAAGATCAAGAAAGAAGTCATCGACTCCCAGCTCTGGCGCTCCGTGTTCCGGGGCGGCGTCTGGAAGGACACCCCTCGCGACCGCGCGGCGCACATCATCGGCAACGTGTGGCTCCATCTGCATCCGGTCAAGGCGCGCCCTCGCGCTCTGAAGTGGGCCTACACGTGGGGCATGGGCGGCATCTCCTTCGCCCTGTACCTTCTGCTGACCTTGTCCGGCGTGGCGCTGATGTTCTACTACCGCCCCACGGTCGGCCTGGCCTACCGCGACATCAAGGACCTGGAGTACGCCATCACGCTCGGCAAGTTCCTGCGCAACTCCCACCGCTGGGCGGCGCAGGCGATGGTCGTGTCGGTCATTCTCCACATGATCAGCGTGTTCCTGCGCGGCGCGTACAAGAAGCCGCGCGAGTTCAACTGGGGCGTGGGCGTCTTGTTGTTGACGTTGACGCTGTTCCTTTCTTTCACCGGTTATTTGCTCCCGTGGGACCAGCTGGCCATCTGGGCGGTGACGGTCGGCACGAACATGGCCGGCGCGACGCCGTTCCTCGGCAACGAAGGCCCGTTCGGCGGCCTGATGGGGATGCACATCAACAACGACGTGCGCTTCACCTTGCTGGGCGGCACCATGGTCGGCGAGAACACCTTGCTGCGCTTCTACGTGATGCACTGCGTGGCGGTGCCCTTGGTGGTCGGCATACTGCTGATCCTGCACTTCTGGCGCATCCGCAAGGACTCCTTCTCGGCGGCTCCGTACGAGGCGAACGAGGAGAAGGTGGACGTGTGGCCGCACCTGATCAAGCGCGAGTACATCGGCGCGGCGGGCACGGCGCTGTTCATCATGATCTGGTCCATCCTTCAGAACGCCCCGCTCGAGTCGATCGCGAACCCGAACGTGACGCCCAACCCGTCGAAGGCGCCGTGGTACTTCGTCGGCCTGCAGGAGCTGCTGGTGTACTTCGATCCGTGGATCGCCGGCGTGCTCCTGCCCGGCCTGATCATCGTCGGCCTGATCGCGATCCCGTACATCGACACGAACCCGAAGGGCATCGGCACGTACGCCTGGAAGGAGCGCAAATTCGCCAACTCGATGTTCATGCTGGGCATCGTGATGTGGTTCGTGCTGATCTACATCGGCCAGGAGTGCCGCGGACCGAACTACGCGTTCTACCCGCCGTGGGAGAGCTGGTACATCCTGAAGGCCGCGCCTCCGGCGACGTGGAGCGTGTTCGGTCCTCAGGGCGTCGGGGCGCTGCCGATTCTTCTGGGCATCCCGGTGATCGGCGGCCTGTTCGCGGCGTCGATGCTGCTGCCGAAGCTGATCCAGAAGGAGTTGAGCGGGAAGACCGTGATGGGCGCCTGCCTGGCCGTGCTGGCCGTGGCGGCCGGCGTCGGCATGGCGATGGGGAAGATGAGCGCTCTCGCGGGCGTGTTCATGATCTTCTTCGTCGCGGTCTCCTTCTACTTCGGCTTCGTCCTGCCGCAGCGCCATATCCGCGCCCTTGACTGGCCGCGGTATCTGGTGACGATGGGCCTGGTGGTGTGCACGATGGCGATTCTCCTCAAGATGTGCGCCCGCCTGACCTTCAACATCAAGTATGTGCTGACCATCCCGGCGATCAGCCTGAACATCTGACCATGAGCTACCGAAAACTGTTCTACGCCGCGAACTTCCTGATGCTCGGGGTCTTCATCTGGGCCCTGGCCGCCGACAACAAGGCGGAATGGAAGGATTATCAGTCGAAGTACTTCCAAATGACGGCCGACAACTTGGAGAAGCAGGCGAAGGCCGAGAAGGATTCGAAGAAGGCCGCCGACCTGCTGGCGCTGGCGCAGAAGACGAGGCATTCCTCCCTGGAGATCCGGCAGATCATCGTCGGGGATCTGGGACGCTTCGACCGCTGCACCTCGTGCCACGTGGCCATGGACGAGTACACCAACCCCACGCTGACGACCCCGGCGGACTGGCCCAATCCGTACAAGGGCCACCCGAAGGTGGACGCGGCGCTGGTGAAGGCGCATCCGTTCACCAAATTCGGCTGCACGACCTGCCACGAAGGGCAGGGCCTGGCGACCACGAAGGACGGGGCGCACGGCCACGTGATGCATTGGGAGCACCCGATGCTGAGCGTGAAGGCCGGCCACATCCAGGGCTCCTGCGTGAAGTGCCACGGCAACTTCGAGACGCTCAAGGGCGCGGAAGTGGCGGCGAAAGGCCGCGCGCTGTTCAAGGCTCACGGCTGCTACGGCTGCCACGCGATCAACGGCTGGGGCCAGTCGGTCTCCGTCGGCCTCGAGGCCATCGCGGACAAGCCTTTCGAGCGCATCGCGGGCTACAACTACAAGCGCGTGCGCATCGACGGCAAGGAACTGCCGGAGGCGGAGTGGAACATCCAGAACTGGATCCTGGCCCACTTGACCAACGATCCCGAGTACGTGACGCCCAACGACCCGTTCGCGAAGCTGAACGCCGAGCCGATCCCGCCGTCCGGCATGGCCAACTTCACGCACAACGACGAGCTGTCGCGCTCCGACGCCGACGCGATCGCGGCCTACCTGTCGGGCATGACGCAGGAAGAGATGATCCCGTACCGCTGGCACGTGCCGGCGCCGGCCGAGCGCGAGCCGCATTTCGCCGACGCGAAGGCCCACGGCCATTTCGTCTTCCAGAAGTACGGCTGCGCGGGCTGCCACGGCCTGGACGCCAAGCAGGGCCGCCGGCGCTTCAACGCGCTGGGCCCGGGCCAGAAGCCGTACGACGAGAAGATGACCGACGAGGAGAAGTTCGCGGAGATGGAGAAGGGCGCCGAGCCCACGCTCCCCGACCTGATGGGCACATACACCCACGACGAGCTGGTGAAGAAGATCGCCAACGGCGTGGCCGCGGCGGACGCGAAGAAGTGGAACCCGAAGGGGCCGCTTCCCATGGTGTTCATGCCCGTTTGGAAGGACAAAATCTCGAAGGCCGAGATGGACGATCTCGCCACTTGGCTGCTGAGCACGGCCAAGAAGGACGATTCCGGATTCTAAACGTACTATAAGTAAGGGGGAATACATCATGAACCGAAAATTGCTTTTGATCGTGGCCGCGGCTCTTCTGAGCCTGACGGCGGTCTCCGGCGCCCGCGCCGCGGAGATGACGGAGAAGGAGAAGGCCCTGGCCAGCCCCTATCCGAACGACCTGGGACCGGACAAGCTGCCCGACGAAGTCCTGAAGGCTTACCCCGCCAACATCCAGGACGGCTACCACACCTTGATCGGCGAAGTGAAGAAGGACGGCAAGTGGGTTTACAACAACGGCAAGAGCGGGTGCGTGCAGTGCCATACCTCTTCCCGCCCGCTGAACAGCCGCTTCGTCGAGCCCGAGGGCGGCATGGACGACGCCAAGCAGACCGCGGCGCTGGCCGAGCTGAAGAAGAACAACCCGGAGGTCTTCAAGGACCTGTCCATCTGGCAGCCCGAGGTCAAGGTCTTCAACCGCTACGTGAAGCGCATGATGAACAAGCCCGGCTGCGCGATCACCAAGCCCGAAGGCAAGGCCATCTGGGAGTTCCTGGAGTACGACGGCGCGCACCGCAAGGTCGGCGCGAACGCCGCCAAGTGGGCCGAGCACCGCAAGAAGCTGGTCGGGGAGTTCAAGACCAAGTTCCCGAAGCGCTACGAAGAGCTCAAGGCCGCGAACGATCTCTAAAGACTCTACGCCTCGACCCTTCGGGCTCGGCGCAGATGCGCCGAGGAAGGGCTTAGAGCATCTAGCCGCCGCGCGCGTTCTGCTCGTCTACGGATACCATCCGAGCGGGCACGCCGCGGCGGCCTTTTCTTTGTCCGAGGCCTTCCGGAAGTCGGGCTTCCTGGTCTCGTCCGTGGAGGTGTCGGAAGGCCACCATCCCGGCGCCGGTCAGGCCGTGGCGCGGGGATATCATTTTCTTTTGCGCTCGTATCCCGCGCTGTGGGGAATGCTGTACGGTTCGGATTCGAGCCGGGCGGTCCTGCGCGGCGTTCGCCGCGCTTATCTCGCGTCCGGGGGGGCGCGGCGTCTTCGTTCCGGCGTCTCCCGCGAAGCTCCCGATGTGATCGTTTGTCCCCAAGCCGCCGTGGCCGCCGTGTTCGCGGAAGCCCGTCGCCGGGGCGATTTGAGCGTGCCGGTTGTTTCGGTTTTGACCGACTACGGCGCCCATCCGTTCTGGGCCGATCCGCCGGCGGATTTGATCGTCGTGCCCTCTCCGGCGGTCGTCGACGAACTGCGGCGGTACGGAGTTCCCGCAAGTCGAATGACATCCATCGGCATCCCGATCCATCCCGCGTTTTCCGTTCCGCCGTCCCGGCCGGAGGCGCGCCGGGCGCTGGGCCTGCCGTCGGCCGCTCCCGTCGTCCTGCTCTCGGGCGGAAGCAGGGGCTACGGCGACCTGGCCGCCGCCGCGGCTGCCCTGCTGGCCGCCAGCCCGAGGGCGGTCCTCCTGGTCCTGTGCGGCATGAACGACGGCCTCCGTCGGGCCCTGTCCGCGCGCCGCGAGGCGGGCGACCGTCTGCGGGTCTTCGGTCCCCAGCCGCCGGCCCTGGTGGCCTCCATGCTGGCCGCGTCCGATCTTCACCTGGGCAAGCCCGGGGGGCTCACGGCGGCCGAAAGCCTGGCGTTGTCCGTTCCCATGGTCCTGACCCGCCCTCTCCCCGGCCAGGAGGACGCCAACGCGCGGTTCCTTCTCGGCTCCGGGGCGGCCGTCGCGGGGGGGAACCCCGTCGCGGCGGCGCGGCTGTGCGCGGCGCTCCTGAACGACCCCGCACGCCTGTCCGCCCTCGGCGCGTCCGCGGGGCGGGCGGGGGTCCCGGACGCGGCGTCGCGCATCGCGGCGGAGATCGGCGGGCTTCTCGTCGAGCGCGGCCGCCTCGCGGCGGTTTGACTCGCCACGCGCAGACGTGTAAAATGAATTCAATGGCCCTCAAGACGAAGGAAGTCGCCGCCGGCGACAAGGCTCCCGCTTTTTCCGCCCACGACGAGACCGGCCGCGCCTGGTCGCTGAAGGCGCTGAAGGGCAAGACCGTCGTCCTCTACTTCTACCCGAAGGACAACACGCCCGGCTGCACCACGGAAGCCTGCGATTTCCGCGACCGCTACGACGCGTTCGCCAAGAAGAAGGTCGTGATCCTGGGCGTCAGCCCCGACGCGGCCAAGTCCCACGCCGGCTTCAAGGCGAAGCACGGGCTGCCCTTCCCGCTGCTGGTGGACGAGGACAAGGAGATCTGCAAGGCGTACGGGGTCTGGAAGGAGAAGTCCATGTACGGACGCAAGTTCATGGGCATCGAGCGTTCGACCTTCGTGATCGGGAAGGACGGGAAGATCCAGGACGCGATCCGCAAAGTGTCGGTGACGGGCCACGCCCAATCCATGCTGGAGGCCGTCTAATGCCCGCTCCTCAGAACGACGCGCGCCGCGCCGCCCTGGTCAAGGGCGCCTCGAAGGCCAAGATCAAGGCCCGCATCGACCTGTCCGCCTGCACCGGCTGCGAGGTCTGCATCGCGGTCTGCCCCGTCCCGACCTGCATCGAGAAGTTCGGCGACGATCCCTCCACTTTCGGCGTGTACGTCAACTACGACATCTGCATCGGCTGCCAGCTGTGCGCGAAGGACTGCCCGTGGGAGACCATCAAGATGGTGCCCACCTCCACCGTGTACGGCCATCAGACCTCGTTGGACTCCCAGTCCAACGCGGAGCACGCGGTGTTCTCGAAGCTGGACCTCCTCCCCGAGGAAGTGAAGACGCCCGCCGTCGTCGGCGGACATCTTCCGGGACCGGTCCTGCCCATGCCGGCGCCCGTCGTTCCGCCCAAGCCGGCCGCGCCGCCGCCCGCGGCCTAAGCGTCCGCCCGCGCCGGACTGCGTTTCCTCATTGCCTTTGGGGAACGAAACGGGATAATCTACGCCCATGAGCCGCCTCACCCGTGTCATGGCGATTTCGCTTCTGTCCGCCGCCTGCGCCGGAGCCCCGTCCCGGCCCGCGGAACCCGGGACGCCGGTCTTCGGCGGCCTGGTCCGCTACCACGCGGCGCCCGGCTGGACGCGCTCCCCGTCTTCGATCTGGGGCGACGAGACGGTGGTTCTGTCCAGCGGCACCGAGACGACGTTCCGCCTCCATCTGCGGAGGGGGGATCCGGACAAGGACGACCTGGTCCAAGGCCTCAAGAACGCCCCGTGGGACGCGGCTTCGGGCGGCCCCGCCGGCGCGGCGGAAACAATCCGCGTCGCGGACGCGGAGTATCCGTTGTGGCGGCGCGCCTCCGCCGGAATCCGTGAGGAGCCGGGGCAAGACCCGACCTATTTCTCGGAGGCGTTCTGCGTGGTTCCGTTGAGTGATCACTTCCTGGTGCTCGTTTTCGCGACCTCGGACGCGCGGATGCCGCCCTCGCCCGCCGCCTTGGCTGAACGGGAGTCCGGCTGGCGCGCGATGCTTGCGTCGTTGAGGGTGGAGCGCTGATGGCATCTGCCCGTCCTGCGCGGGACGGATGGAGTGCGGCGCGGTTTCTCCGGTGAAGGGCCTGGAACTGTTCAAGAACCTGTTCGCGTTGGCCCGCGGCGGGGACATGAACGAGTGCCGCAAGCTGACCGATGAGGTCCTGTCCCTGGGCTGGCGGCCTTCGGACGCGGCGGTGGGGCTGATCCAGCCCGCCCTGTACCAGATCGGCCGCGACTGGGAGGAGGGCCGGATCACGGTCGCCGAGGAACATCAGTTCAGCGCCTGGTGCGACCGGGCGCTGGCCCTGCTGGAGGGGGCGTCCGCGCCGGTCCCCGGGCCGCTCCGCGTTCTGATCTGCATGGTCGACGGCAACGCCCACACCTTGGGGCCCCGGATCGCGGCGCTGTACCTGCGGGATCGCGGCATCTCCGTGCTCGCGACCGTTCCCGGTCTTCCGGACGCGGAGATCATCGAGATGTGCCGCCGGGAGAATCCGGCCCTCCTGGGGCTTTCGGCGTCCATGCGGCCCGGCCTGGACCGGGCGCGCGCCGTCGTCGCGCTGGCGGCCAAGCTGCCGAATCCTCCGCGCGTGGTGGTGGGCGGGCTGGCCTCGCGCTTCCCTGAAGCCGCGGGCTTGGAACGGATGCTCACGGTCGGGGATCTGGCGGCGGCTCTCAGCGCTTGAAGTCGTGGCAGTCGGAGCAGCCGGTTTTCACGGGCTTGTACTGCACGACCTTCCGGCCGTCGCGCAGCGGGACCACGGGATGGCATTCCGCGCAGGTCACGCCCTTGTGCGCGGCGTCCAGCTTGAAGCGCGCGCGGTCGTGATCGAAGACCAGAGCCTTCCACGACGCCGTGTCGCGATGGCAGTCTTCGCACGCCGTGGTCCCGGCCTTGTCGCGGAACTGACCGACGTGCGGATCCTTGTGGCAGGAGGCGCAGGTCTTCGGCGAGCCGACGAAGCGCACCGCGGCCAGCCCCGCGTCCTTGACGTGGCATGACGCGCACGACGCCTTCGCGTGGCCGCCGACCAGCGGATAGACGGACGCGTGTTCTTTCAACCCGACGCGTGAGGGCTTGAAGAATTTGTCCGCGTGGCAGTCCAGGCAGCGCGGGTGTTTCGCGACGAACTGCCCGGCGTGCGGATCCTTGTGGCAGGCCTCGCAGGACGCCTCCGCGCGCGGGCGCCCCGGAAGCAGCGTAGACACGTAGCGTTTCGCGTACGGCAACGACGGGTCGTGGCATTTCGCGCAGGAGACCTTCTCGTGAGGCTTCTGCACGCGGAATCCGGTCAGGTCGTGCTGGGCGCGCGTCAGACGCGCCGCGGCCGTGTTCCACGGGACGGCGCGGTCGGTGTGGCAGGAGCCGCAGGCCAGCTTCCAGTCCGTCCTGTGGGGCGTCGCGTGGCAGTCGCGGCACGACTTGCCCTTCACCGGCCCGAAATTGACGGCGGTGGACGCGGCGCCCGGGACGGCCGCGTGGCACTTCGAGCAGGAGACGGACGCGTGGGAATCCCGCAGCGGATAATACTTGTCGTGGTCGAAGCCCGTCGCGGGCTTCCAGGCGTCCTGCGTGTGGCACTTCTCGCAGTCGGTCAGCTTTCCGCCTTCGTGAGGATCCTTGTGGCAGGAGACGCATTGCTGACCCAGGCCCAGGAAGGTTTCGGCCCGTTTCGTCGCGGCGAACTTGGGGAGGGAGAACGGGGGGGCCTTCTTGAGGTGGCAGTCCGCGCAGGCCAACGCCGTATGCTTGCCTTTCAGCGCAAAGGCCGTATGGTCGTGCGCGAAGCTTTTCGGCTCCGCCCCGCCCCAGGAGACCTTGTTGACCAGCTTGAACGGCGCGCCATTGTGCTCCGAGTGGCACTTCCCGCAGGCGGCCGCCTTCGCCGCGATGGTCTTGCCGTGGTAGCCGGTCTTCGCGTCGAGCTGGCCCGCGATCTCCGCGTGACAGGAAAGGCAGCCCACGGTCATGCCCTTCGGGTCGTGGCACTTCCGGCAGTCGCCCACGAACGACGATCCCGCGACGGCCGCGTGCGGCGCGGCCAGGTCCCCGGGCGAGGAGCGGAAGGCCGACATCCAGACGGCGACGCCGGCGATGACCAGGATCCCGAAGATCAGCGGCGCGTAGCGGTGCCTCAGCATCAGGGCATTCCCGAAAACAGCCCGCCCATGCGCGTCGCGATCAGCACGTGGCCCAGGGCGAAGATCAGCATCACGATGGCGAACCAGCGGTGGAAGAAGCGCCAGCCCGCCATCACGTCGCGCAGCTCCTGGTAATAGACCAGCCAGCGCGACTCCAGCACGAAGCGGCGCGCCAGGGGGAGGATCTCCTTCGCCTCCGCGGCCAGGGCCGGATCGGCCAGGATCGCCGCCCGCAGACGCGCGTAATCGCGGGCGGCTTGACGGTCGCCTTCCATCATCGCGCTCAGCGCCGCGGCCAGTCCGGGCGCCGCGGCGGCGCCCGCTCCCGGCGCGGGCCCCGCCGGGGCGGCGTCCAATCCGATGCCGCGCGCGGCCAACGCGGCGCGGCGTTCCTCCAGCTGACGGCGCAGGTCGTCCAGCTCCAGCTCCTGCCCCTGCACCGAGCGCGGCACGTGCGCGTAGATGTAGCGTCCGACCAGGCCCGTGACCAGAACGATGAACAGGGAATAGAACGCCAGGCTTCCCAGCGGACTGCGCGGCTGGAACGCGCTGTGAAGAAGGATCAGAGCGCAGCCGACGATCCCGGTGAACACGTGCATGCTCATCCAGTCCCGCAAAGTGCCCATCCACTCCCAGCGCACGTAGGAGCGCCGGATCAGATAGCCGAGGTTGAGGATGATCAGGAAATAACCGATCACGCCGTACGGCAGACCCGCCGTTCCGGAGGAGCGCAGCCGTTCGTGCGCCTCGTGCAGCGGGCGTTCGGCCGCGGCGAGAAGATAATAGGAACGTCCGTCCCACGCGGCCCAGCCCAGCAACGCGCACGCGACGACGCCCAGCGCGGTCAGCGCGTAGGACGAGAACGGCCGGGCCGGAGCGGAGGCGCTCACGCGGACGCCTTCGCCGCGGCGGGCTTGGGCTCGCCCCCGAAACGCACGCCGATCTTCTGAAGAAGAGGGAACGGCGGATCTCCGCCGGCGAACACGAAGGTCCAGTCCGTCGGCAAAACCGTTTCGACGCGCGCGTCCGCGGGCCCGCAGGCCAGCACGGCCGCGCCCGTCTCGAACCGGAGCACGTCCGACGGCAGGAGCAGCTTCAGCGCGCCCTCCGCCACGGCTTCCTTGATCCGGGCCTCGTTGCGCGGCTTCAGGCGGAAGAAATCGGGCTTGCGGTAGGAGAGGGTGACCCGGTTGCCGGGCTGGCGCGCCAGCCCCATCGCCGCCTCCACGGCGCTGTCGCCGCCGCCGACCACCAGGATCCTCTGGCCCGTGTACGTGGCCGCGTCGAGGAGCTGGTAGAACACGCGGTCCGAGTCCTCGCCCGGCACGCCCAGACGGCGCGGCGTGCCGCGGCGCCCGAGCGCGAGGGCGACGAAGCGGCTGCGGTGCTCGCCGCGCGATGTCTTGGTGACCAGCAGGCCGCCGGACCGCTCCACGGAGACCAGGCTCTCGCCCGTGGAAACCGTGAGGCCGCTCTTCTTCAGCGCGCCGTCCAGCAAGGCGAGCAGGTCTTCTTTTTCGTACTCGCCTTCCTTCATGAAGCCGTGCACCGGGATTTGGACCTGCTGGATCAAGGTGAGCTTGCGGCGCGGGTATTTTCGGATCGTCCCGCCCAGGTCGTCCTGGCTGACGATGGCGACGCTCAGGCCCAGCTCCTTGGCGCGGAACGCCGCTCCCAGGCCCGATGGACCCGAACCCACGATCAGCAGGTCGAGGACGCCCGCCTCCGCCGCGGCCGGCTCGGCCTTGGCGCGGCGGGCGATGTCCTCGACCGCGCGCGTGCCCTGCTCGATGGCGTTGCGGATCAGCGCGATGCCGCCCAACTCTCCGATCACGTACACGCCCGGCACGCTGGATTCGTACTGCGACGAGAGCTGGGGGATGTCCGTGCGCTTGCTGACGTCGCCGAGGCCGACCTTGATCGCGCCGACGGGACAGGCCGCCTCGCACTTGCCGTGACCGACGCAGTGCGCGCCGTGGATGATCTTGGCGACGCCGCCGACCAGGCCGATGACGTCGTGCTCCGGGCACGCCGCGATGCAGCTGCCGCAGCCCAGGCAGGCCGCCTCGTCGATCAGCGGGTACTGCGCGATGGCCTTGTCGGCTCCGCGCGACTTGGCATCCTTGAGCTTGGCGAGCGCTTCGGCGCTGCGCTCTTTTTCCAGGCGGCCCTGCCACCGTCCGACGAGGAGCAAGGTGGCGCCCAGAACGGCCCCGACGGCGATCGTCGCTGCGTCCATGCTCCTATTCTCCTTTGCTCACCAGCGCCAGCTGATTCCCGCGTTGACGATGGTGCTGTGCACCGTCTCCTGCCAGCTCCGCGTCGCGCCCGCGTCGAACATCCAGGCCTGGGACGGGCGCCAGTTCGCGTGCAGGCTGGCGTCGCTGATCCAGAAATGACGGCGTGAGACGCTGGTCGGGCCAAGACGCGCGCCCGCGTTCGCGTCCAGATTGAAACGCTCTCCGATGGGCAGCGCCGCGGTGAGCGTTCCTCCGTAATCCTGTCCGGCGGGATTGTACAGGTTATAGGCGGCGGCCGTCAGAGCGGCGGCGGGCAATCCGGGCAGGCCGTGCCGGCCCACGGCGAAGCGCCACTGCCCGGGCGTCCATTGCGCGGACGTGTTGGTCAGGGACAGGTCCTCGTCGAACTGCCAGGCGCCCAGGGACTGGCTGGCGCCGCCCCAATAGCGCCAGTATCCGTTGTTCAGATAGAACGTCGTGCCGCCGGCCAGCTCCCGGTCCGCGGCGGTGTCCAGCGGCTCGTAATGATTGGCGCCGGCGCGCAAGGAGAACAGATCGGTGAGAGGCGAGTTCAGATTCACGTTCAGGCGCGACAGGCGCGTGCCCACGTGCTCGACGGCGGCGCCGGTGTTGAAGTCGAACTGCATGGTGCTGAAGAGGTTCAGCTTCGGGCCGAGGTCCGCGCGCTGATCCCACAGCGCGGCCAGCTCGTCGCCCTTTCCGCGATAGAGGGTGCGCATGACGCCGAGGCTGCCGGAGTAATACAGGCGCCGCATCTCCCCGGCCTCCACTCCCGTATACGCGGCGGCGACGTTCTCGCGTCCCGAGAAGCCCATGTTGACGCGGTCCGGGCGCGCCCCGGCGGCCGCTCCCAGGCGCAGGCCCGCGACGAGGGGCACGTCGGCTTGCGCTCCGTCCACGTAGCCGATCCCGGACAGCTCGGCGGGATAGAAGCGTCCCGCGCGGACGAACGCCGTGGATTCCCATTTGCGCGTCAGGCCGGCGCGGTACAGATGCGGGGAGACCTTCCGGTAATCGTCGGCCGTGGAGAACACGCTGCCGTCCCGGCGGCTGGCGTTGCCGGCCCAATCCACGGACCAGGCCCCGCCCGCGACGCGCTCGATGGAGCCGTCCGAGTCCAGCCGCGAGGACGAGTACCACGCGCGGCTGGGCGCCACGGTCTGATAGACCTCGTTCAAGCGCAGGCGGCCGTGGAACACGCCGGCGCTGCGGGTGAGCGCGGTTTTCTTGGCCGCCACCGGGGCCAGAAGAGGAACGAAATCCTCGGTCCCCGGAGCGACCGTCCCGGGTCCGGCTTTCGACGCGGGGGTCTCGGCGCTTTCGCTGTTGGGGCGGGTCTTCCGGTCGGCGAAAATGACCTCGTCGCCGACGCGCACCTCCTCGCCGGACACGGTCGAGAGGACGCGCAGGCGGGTGTGACCCAGGTCCACCCACAGCACCGACGCCAGCCCGATCTGGGCGCCGTCGCGCTGGATCACGCCCACGTCTCCTCCTTTAAGCCCGCTGTCGCCGATGTCGATGTCGAGGCGGCCGTCGGAAGTGACGGAAATGACATGGCCGGTGAGCGGTTCGTCGGGGCCTTGGGCGAAGGCCTGCGCGGCTGCGAAGAAGACCGCCGTGAGCGCGGCGGCGCGCAATCGGGCTTTGATCAATTGCAGGGGTTGCGGCCGTTGGCGTGGCAGGCCGTGCAGGAATAGGTCGTGTACACCGCGGAGGTGTGGCATTGCTTGCAGGTGGCGCCCTGATGCGTCGGTGTGTTCGGCGTCGTGTAGCAGTTCGCGGGTGAGTGGGTGAAGACCGCGCTCCAGGTGCTCGTGTTCGTGTGGCAGGTGTTGCAGGCCGTCACGAACACCTGCGCCGGGTGATTCAGCGGAGACGCCGCGGCGTTGAAGTCCGCCGTGTGGCAGGTCTGGCAGGTGTTGGGGACTCCGGCCGCCGTGTGCACCATCGCGGTGCCCGGGCCCCAGGCCGCGAACGTGTGGCAGCTCTGGCAGGTGGTGGGGAAGGCGTTGGCGGCGTGGTTCGACGCGGTCGTGGTCTTGGCGCCGGCGTACTCGGCGGCGTGGCAGTTGTAGCACACGGGGTTGGCCCCCAGGGGAGTATGGTCGAACACGGCGCCGAGCCAGGTGGAGGTCCCGGAGTGGCAGCTGAGGCAGGTGGTGGGGAAATTCTGGGCGACGTGGTTGGGCGCCGCGGTGAAGTCGGCCGCGTGGCAGTTGTAGCAGGGCGTCGCCGAGACGAAGGCGTGCTGCATCGTCGTTCCCGGACCGAAGGCGGTGGTGTTGTGGCAGTTCTGGCACGTCTGAGGGAAGGCGTTGGCCGCGTGCCTCGACGCGGGGGTGACGTTGGCCGCCGCGAAGTTCGGCGCGTGGCAGGTGACGCAGACGGGATTGGCTCCCAACAAGGAATGATTGAAAGCCGCGCCCTGCCAGGTCGTGGTCTGGTGGCAGGTCTGACAGGCCGTCGAATAATTCTGCGCGACGTGGTTCGGCGCGGCATTGTAGTTGGCTTGGTGGCAATTGACGCAGGTGGGATTGGCTCCGAGGAACGCATGATTGAACAGCGCTCCCGGCCAGCCCGAGGTCTGGTGGCAGTTCTGGCAGTTTTGCGGGTAATTCATCGCCGTGTGGTTCGGCGCGGCGTTGAACTCGCGGCGGTGGCAGGACCAGCAGTCCGTCGGCATGGCCTGAAAGCTGCCCTGGTCGGCCGTCAGGTGGCACTGGCGGCAGTCCACGACGGCGTGCATGCCGGTCAAAGGAAATCGAGTGCGCGCGTGGTCGGCGATCTTTTGACCCTGGCGGCCCGGGGAAACCCACGCGCGCTGGTCATGGCAGCGCTCGCAGTCCAGGCCCAGGGACGCTTTGTGTGGATCCTGGTGGCAGCCGCTGCAGCCGTGCGACAGGTAGGCCTTCAAGGGTCCGCGGTCGTTATGGCAGCGCAGGCAGGACGCCTTTTCGTGCGCGCCGAGGAGGGGATAGCCGGTCTCCTTTTTATGATCGAATACGAAGTCGGAACGAAGGACGTCCCAGCGCTTGGCCACGTGGCACAGGGAGCAGTCCTTGGGAAATTTCTTGTGCGGGACCATCGGACCCCAGGCCTTGTCCCACTTGAGGCGCGGATCCGTGGCGCGCGCCGGGGCCGCCGCGAGGGCGAAGGTGCAGAGAAATACGGCGGCATGAATGAAGCGCTTCATTTGATGGAACAAGAATAGCATCGCCCCAGGACGACGGCCATCAAATGATTCCTAAACATTCGAGCGGAAGACCGACGGCGCACGGCAACACAACGGCCACCCGAAGCGATCATTTCCACAAAGAGACGCGAAAAGAGAAAGAGCTTCCGCGCCCCACCTCGCTCTCGATCTCCAGACGCGAACCCTGGCTGTCGAGCAGTTCCCGAGCGACCTTGAGCCCGACCCCGAAGCCCTTGGCCGCCTGGCGGCCTCCTTCCGACCGGTAGTAACCGGTGGTGATCCGCTTCAGATCGGCCTTCGAGATGCCGATTCCGGTGTCCTCCACGCTCACCCGCGCGGTTCCCGCGGCGTCGTCCGCCGCGATGCGGACGGTGACCGAGCCGCCGACCGGAGTGTACTTGAAGGCGTTCCCGATCAGGTTGCTCATGACCACGGACAGCGCGTCGGGGTCCGCGTTCACCACCACGTGCTGGGCGGGGAAGTCGAGCTTCAGCTCCACGTGCTTGGTCTCGAACTCGGCGCCGAGCTGCGCGATCGTCGCGTGGACCAAGGTCCGCAGCGGCGTGCGCCGGAGGTGGGGAGAGAAGCGGCCCGCCTCGATCCGGTTGAGGTTGAGAAAGTTCGCCGTCGCGTTGGACAGATGCGCGTACACCCGGTGCAGGGTGGCGTAGCACATCTGGCGCTGGGACGAAGGCGCGGCGCCCTCGGATTCCTCCAGGATGGTCAGCGAGAGGCGCAGCGTCGTCAGCGAGTTCCCGAATTCGTGGCTCACCAAAGACACCAGGTCGGATTTAAGCTCGGACATCTCGTGCTCCACCTCGTACAGGCGGCGCTGCCGCGTGAGGACTCCCGACATCGCGCTCATCAAGACGAAGAGGATGAGGTGAATGAACGCGTTCCAGTACGGTATCCACCAGTCGGAGTACCCGATTCCGTCGGCCAGGTCTCCCTGGAGCCAGGCCGCCGCGGTGAGAGCCGCCATGACGTAGCCCCAGCCTTCGCCGCAGAACCAGGCGACGAAGCCGACGGGCAGGAGGTAGAAAGCCGAGAAGCTGGCCTGGGCGGGCGCCAGCCGGTCCATCGTCCAGACCATCGCGGCCATTCCCAAGCCGAGCGCGAACAGCGCGGGCTTTTGGAGGCGGAGATAGAGCTTCATGGGGATACCTTCCAAGGACGTTCGTCGGGAGGGGCGCGCGGGCCGATCAGACGCGTCGCCTCGGCGCGGATGTACTCGGCGTCGAAGGGCTTGGTGATGTATTCGACCGCGCCCAGCCTCAGCGCCCGGGCGGCGGTGTCGATGTCCTGCTCGCTGGTCAGCATCACGACGAGAAGCTCGGGATGGGCCGCCTTCGCCTCCGCGAGCACCTCCAGTCCGTTCAGACCCGGCATGGCCACGTCGAGGAGGACCAAGTCGGGGCGCTCGCGCTTGAGCGCCGCGAGCGCTTCCGCCCCGCCGGCCGCCTCGACGATCCGGAAGCGCGAGCGGAGAATGACCGCGAGCGCGCTTCTCAGATCGGCGTCGTCGTCGACGATCATGATCAGGGGCGTCATCGCCTGAGGGGAAGCAACGGAGCGGCCATTGATCATCGCGGGCATTCCTGCTATAAAAGACCGTGTCCTTGTCTCTCGCCGGACAACGCCTTCGCCGTCCGTGGAGAACCGCGGCGGCCGCCGCCTTCGCCGCCCTGACCCTCGGGCTGACGGGGCGCGCGGACGTCGGCCCGGAGACCGTCGACCCGGACGCGTTGCGCGGCGCCGTTCTCGCCCAGCTGAGGCTCGGCGATCTCCAGTCCGCGCTCCGCGCCGCCGAACGCTGGGTCTCCTTGCCGCAGCTGACCGACGCGGCTCGCGCGGAGGCGCTGATCCGCGAGGCGGGGGTGCGCGCGCTTCTGGGCGACTCCGCCGGCGCCGCGAGCGATTACGAGCGCGCGCTGGCGCTCATGCCCGGCGACCCCGACGCGTCCCTCGGCGCCGCCCTGGCGCTGCGCGACCATCCCGACCTGGCCCTGCCCCACGCCGAGCAGGCCGCCCGCTCGGCGGCGACGGCGGGACGGCGCGCGGCCGCCCAGCGGCTGGCGGCGGAAATCCTCCTTGATCTGGGCGAAGCCGACAAGGCGCGAGCGGGCGTCGAGCGCGCGTTGAAGCTGGCGCCCGACGACTTGTACGCGCTGCAGGACATGGCGCGGATCATGAGCGGCCGGCCGAAGGAAGCGGCCCGCTTCGCGGAGCGGGGTTTCCGCGCGGCCGAGGCCGCGCCGCGCTGGTGCCGTCCCGAAGCGTATCGGCTCAGCGCCCGCATCTGGCTGGAGCTGAAGGACTCCACCGGGGCCGCGAAAAGCCTGAGACGCGCGTTGGCCGTGGATCCCGACGACGTGGACGCCTGGGAAGCCCTGGTCCTGATCAAGCGCGGGGACCCGGGGGCGGCGGCCGCCGCCGCCGGACCGGAGACACCCCCGGCCGCCGACGGAGCTCGCCCGGAAGCCGAGCTTCTGCGCGCCCTCAAATCAGATCCCGGCGATCTGGAGGCGCTCCGGAGGCTGGTCGCGCTCCGGCGGGCGCAGGAGCGCGCGCCCGAGGCGGCGGCCTACGCCGAGCGCTTCGCGGACGCCGTGCTCGACGCGCCCTCCTGGCAGCAGGCGGCGGCCTACCGGCTCAGCGCGCGAACCTGGCTGGAGCTCGGTCAGAACGAGTTGGCCCGGCAAAGCTTTTGGAAGGCGCGGGACATGGACACGCGTTCCCTCGCGATCGCGCAGCTCGGGCTGGAAATGAAGCTGTCCGGTCCGACGACCCTGGACGCCCTGGGGAACGTCGTCCGCGCGCGCGCCGAAGTGGAGGACGGCTCCTTGCCTCAGTACGACTTCCCGCAGACCCATGAGTACGGCCCGGGCGACGTCGCGGCGCTGCGCAAGGCCGTTCAAACCATGCTGGTCCAGGGGCGCACCAACGAGGCGCTGACCTACGCCGAGCGCCTGGTCGCCCTCACCCCCAAGGATCCGGCGGCTCACGCCGCGGCTTACCGGCTGAAGGCGCTGGTCCGGCACGAGCTGCACGACGAGACGGGAGTCCAGGAAGACTTCCGGCGGGCGCTCGGCGCGGCCCCGGCGATTTAACGCCGGCCGGCTTTTCCGGAGTAGCCTTTGTGGCCGTGGAAGCCCTTGGGCGCGCCGCCGTGCTGCGGGCGCTTCTGGCCGGACGGCGGCTGCGGGCGATGCGGCTGCTGCGGCGGAGCCGCGGGGAAGCCGGGCAGGGTCGCGCGCGGGAACACCACGCCGACGAACCTCTCGATGTCGCGCAGGAACGGCGCCTCGTCGGGCGACATCAGGGTCATCGCGTCGCCCACGCCGTGGGCGCGGGCGGTGCGGCCCACGCGGTGGACGTAGTCCTCCGGATGGCGGGGCACGTCGAAGTTGACCACGTGGCTGATCTCGCGCACGTCGATGCCGCGCGCGGCGATGTCGGTGGCGATGAGGACCTGGGTCTTGCCCTTGCGGAAGTCCTCCATGGCGGCCGTGCGCTGGCCCTGCGTCCGGCCGGAGTGGAGCACCCCGATCGAGAAGCCGCGCTCGGTCATGCGCTTGGCCAGGCGGTCGGCCCCGTGCTTGGTGCGCGTGAAGACCAGCCCGGAGCGCAGGCCGGCGACGCCCAGCAGGGCGGCCAGCAGGTCGGTCTTGCGGTCCTGGGGGACCGGGTAGACCATCTGGGTGATGCCGGCGGCGACGCTGGTCGGACGGGACATCTCGACGCGCACCGGATTGCGCAAGGTGAAGGACGCGATCTTCTCGATGTCCGGCCCGAGCGTGGCCGAGAACAGCAAGGTCTGGCGCTGCTTGGGGAGCTTGGAGACGATCTCCTTGATGGCGGGAAGGAATCCCATGTCCAGCATGCGGTCCGCCTCGTCCAGCACCAGGAGCTCGATGCGGTCCAGGCGCGCGGTGCCCTGGCGGATGTGATCCTGAAGGCGTCCGGGGGTGGCCACCACGATCTGCGCGCCGCCGGACAGCGCCTGGCGCTGGCCGAAGTAGCCCACGCCCCCGATGACCATGGCGATCTTGTGCGGGGAGAAGCGCCCGCAGTCGCGGAACGAGGTCTCGACCTGCGCGGCCAGCTCGCGGCTGGGAACCAGCACCAGCGCGCGCAGGCCGGGCTTTGGCGTCGCGGTGAGGCGGTGAAGGACGGGCAAAGCGAACGCGGCGGTCTTCCCGCCGCCGGTCTGCGCGCAGCCCAGCACGTCGCGGCCTTCGATGGCCGGCGGTATCGCCGCGGCCTGGATCGGCGTGGGGGCGGGTGAAGCCCATGGCTTCCGTGCCGCGGACGAGGTCCGGGTGGAGGCCGATTTTGGCGAAAAGTGAGTCGCTCATGAGTTGATCCTGCCGGAAGGTCCGGCGACGTCGCGCGCCCGGGAATAACGGCGTTCGGTCCCGGGGGACAGTCGCTCGAAGGGCATGGCTATTCTAGCAATTCCCGGCCGTTCTCGGGAGGACTGGACGCCGGGGGAACTTCCCGCTACACTCCAGCCATGAGGCGCTTCTCGGTGCTTGGGGTCGTTCTCGTTATAGCCGCCTGCGCCCCGGGCTCCAGCCGCGTTTCGACGGCGTCCTCGTCGCCGTCGTTCCGCGCGAAGACCGTGGCCGTCGCCTCCGTGCGAGGGGGGCGCAATAAAGGCGTGGACGTGGCGCGGGCCCTGGCCGCGCGCCTGGAGAGCGACGGCATCCACGCGGCCGCGCTGGAGGAATCCGACAGCGTCCTGGCCGGCTCGGCCCTGGGAATGGACATCGCGTCCGACCCGCGCGTGCTGGCCGAGGTCCGCCGAGCGACCGGCGCCGACGCGATCGCCTTCCTGACCTTGGCCCCCGGCTGGCGTTCGTTGGAGATCGTCGCGTTGGACCTGGCGACGGGAGAGCCGGTGCTGCGTTCGACCGCCCGGCCCAAGGGCGCGGCGTTCGAGACCGCCGACGAGGTCGCCGCCGCGGCCGCCGGGGCCCTCTCCTTCATGGCGCCCCGGCGCGCGCGCGCCGCCGCGGCGCCGTCCGGCGACGCGCTGGACGAGATCCCGGTTCCCTGAGGGGAGCCTCAGGCGCGGCGAATGTCGTAGAATGGCCCCGTGAGCGACGCGCCATTCGGCCGGACGCTGTATCCCCTGGGGCTGGTCGTCTGGCTGGGCGCCTTCGGCTGGCGCGCGTGCGCGCTGTCCCGCGCGGCCGGGGAGCTGGCGCGGCAGACGGACCGGCTGGAGGGGGACGCCGCCGCGCTGGACCGCGGCGCCCGGCGCCTGCAGTTCCTCTCGCGCGAATCCGCGGCGCAGTCCCGCGACGCCGAATTCCTGCAGGTCCTGCCCAACATCCTCCCCGAGGACAAGGGCTACCTGCGCACGCAGAAGGCCATCGAGGGCGAGGTCTCCTCCCTGCGGGTCCAGGTGGGCAAGCGGCTGAAGGGCGCCCTCCACGTGGTCGTGGACGCGAAGGCCAACAAGATGTACGTGAAGAAGGGACTGAAGCTGCTGTGGTCCGCCGACGTGTCGGTGGGCCGCGGCGGAGTACTCGCCGACAAGAAAAGCGGCCAGCGCTGGGAGTTCGTGACGCCGCGCGGCGAGTTCCGCGTGATCGGCAAGGGCGTCAATCCGCAGTGGCGCAAGCCCGACTGGGCGTTCGTGGAAGCGGGCGAGCCCGTGCCGCCGCCGGACGATCCGTCGCGTTTCGTCGAGGGCGAGCTGGGGGCCTATTTCCTGAACCTGGGCGACGGCTACCTGATGCACGGCACGAAGAAAGAGGAGCTCCTCGGCCGTCCCGCGTCGCACGGCTGCGTGCGCATCGGCGCGGCCGATCTTGAGAAGCTGTATTCGGCGGTTCCCATCGGCACCAAGGTGTACATCTTCGAATGAGCGATTCCCCGCTAGCACCCGAGCATCTTCTGCGCCGCCTGGACCGGCGCGCGACCGCGCCGCTGCTGCTGGCCGCGGGCGGGCTGATCCTGGCCGCGCTCTGGATGACGCAGTCGTGGCTGACGGCCCACGCGCGCCTGGCCGCCGCTCAGCACGAGGCCGCCGTCGCCGCGCTGGACGACCTGGACCTGGAGCTCTCCGAGCGCCAGGCCCTGCGCGACGTCGTGTCCCACGACCTGTCGCGCGCCAAGCGCAACGCCGCCGACCTGTCGCGCTCCCGGCGCGCGCTGTTCGAGGGCGGCCTGGCGCTATCGGAAGAGAAGCGTTTATTAGAAAAGCAGTGGGAGATCATGACCACCTATCTCCTCGTGGACCTGAAGAACGACCGCGTCCAGGTCATGCGCGGGGAGCAGGCCTACGAGACGTGGCCGCTCGCCGGCGCGCGGCCCCGCGCCGCGGGCGGCGACACCAAGCCGCTGCCCAAGATCGCGACCATCGTCACCAAGGAGCGCTACGCCCATCCCGAGCGGGGGAAATCCGAGCAGGTGGGCGGGCGCCTGGACTGGGAGCCGCCGCAGGTCGGAACGTCGGTGCGGGCCAGCGCTTTGGGCGAGAACGTGATGTTCACCAAGGAAGGGCTGATCCTGCACGGCCCGCCGCTGAAGCAGGCCGAGCACGAGGCCTACCCGCACCTGTGCCTGACCTTGCCCGCCGCGACGGCGCGCCGCCTGTTCGCGCGCAGCTTCGTGGGCACGCGCGTGATGATCCAGGACGGCGCCGGAGCGGTGGGCGCCAAGCCGTGAAGGACCGGCGCGCCCTGACGCGGCTGGACCTGACCGCGATCGGCGTCAACGCCATCGTCGGCTCCAGCATCTTCCTGTTTCCGGGCAAGCTGGCGGAGCTTTTGGGGCCGGCGTCCATCGCGGCGTTTATATTGACGGCCGCCGCGCTGGCGCCGGTGGCGCTGTGCTTCGCGGAGGCGTCCTCCACCCGGGACCGCGCCGGCGGCCCTTCGCTGTACGCGCAGGAGGCCTTCGGCCCGCTGGCCGGATTCTCCATCGGGTGGCTGTGCTGGATCACGGAGATCGTCAGTTGGGCGGCGATATCATCGGGGTTGGCGGTTTATGCGTCCCCATTTGTCCCGTCGTTGAACGGCGTTCTTCCAGGAAAGATCGTCGCCGTTTCGGCCATCGCTGTCATGGCCGGCGTTAATTTATTCGGCGCGAAGCCGGGGGCGCGGGTCTCCACGACGTTCATGATCGCGAAGCTCTTGCCATTGCTGGCCATCGCCCTGGCGGGATTGCCGTTGTGGCTCAAGCACTCCGCCGCCGTGTTGACCCCATTCGCGCCCCACGGGTGGGGAACCCTCCCGAAGGCGTGCTTCCTGGCATATTTCGCCTTTCAAGGCTTCGAAGTAGTGCCGGTTCCCGCGGGCGAAGCCCGCGATCCCGGACGTGACGCTCCGTTTGCCGTTCTGGTCGCATTGGCGCTGGCGGCGGTGCTTTACGCGTTCGTTCAGGCCGCGGCATTGGCCGCCGTTCCCGGGCTGGCCGCGTCGACCCGTCCGTTGGCCGACGCGGGGCTGGCGCTGTTCGGCCCGCTCGGCGAGCGCCTGGTCGCCGCCGGCGCGCTGGTCTCGATGATCGGCTTCACCGCCGGCTGCGCCCTGGGCGGTCCCCGCTACCTGGTCGCGCTGGGGGAAGAGGGGCATCTGCCCCGTCTCTTCGCGCGCGGCCACGAGCGCACCGGCGCTCCCGTCGCGGCGATATTGACCACCGCGGCGGTCGCCATGGCGGCGGCCATGCTCCTCGATTTCGACCGTCTCATCGACTTCGGCAACGTGGTCATCGGCGCGCAGTATCTGTCCACGTGCGCCGCGGTGCTGGCCGACCGCCGGCGCGGCCGGAAGTCCGCGTTCGTCGCTCCGGGCGGGGGATTGATCCCGCTGACGGGCATCGCGGCGACGGTGTGGCTGGGCGCGCAGGGCGGCTGGGGCCAGGTCGGGGCGGCGGCGATCTGCCTGGCGGCGGGACTGGCCGTGAAGGTCCTGGCGAAGAGGGCTTGACAAACGTAATCATGTTGGTTACAATTAGATCGTTCGACATCAACTCATTTCACACCGGAGGAAATTAACATGCGCAAGATGATCCTCGCCGCGGCCGCCCTGGTCCTGATGACCGGCGCCGCGCGCGCGACGGAATACGAGATCGACCCCGCCCACACCCAGGTCGGCTTCAAGGCGAAGCACGTGACCGGCAAGGTCCCGGGCCGCTTCACCAAGTTCGCGGGCACGTTCTCCTACGACCCGAAGAACCCGAAGGCGTGGAAGGCCGAGGCCGTCATCGACGCCGCGTCCATCAACACCGACAACGACAAGCGCGACGGCCACCTGAAGAGCCCGGACTTCTTCGACGTCGCCAAGTACCCCGAGATCACCTTCAAGAGCACGAAGGTCACCGACGTCAAGAAGGACCACGCGAAGCTGCACGGCGACCTGACCATGCACGGCGTGACCAAGGCGGTCGTCCTCGACCTCGAGATCGGCGGCGTGGACAAGGACCCGTGGGGCAACGAGAACGCGGGCTTCACCGCCACCACCACGGTCAACCGCAAGGACTTCGGCATCGTCTGGAACAAGGTCCTGGACAGCGGCGGGGTCCTGGTCGGCGAGAACGTGGAGATCACCCTCGAGGTCTCCGGCACGGCCAAGAAGGCCGAGGCTCCCGCCAAGAAGTAGTTCCGTTCATTCCGTCCACGGCCGCGGAGCGTCCAGCGCTCCGCGGCCGCCTCATTTCCGTGTGGGGACGGCGCGGGGGGGAACGCCGTCCGAAGCGGGGTTGACAGGAACCGGCGCATCGGTTAACCTTCCAACGCCCTGGTGCACCGGGGCTAAGGAAGACGGAAAGGAGGCTCGATGATGAAGCGAACTCTTATGACGCTCGCGGCCGTGGCCGGACTCTCGTCGTTGGCGTTGGCCGGGGGCAACAACGACGCGGGCTGCGGTCTGGGAAGCCAGATCTTCAAGGACAACGAACCGGTCCATCAGATTCTGGCGGCCACGACCAACGGGACCGTCTGCAGTCAGACGTTCGGCATCACGACCGGGACGCTCGGCTGTACGTCGGGCGGCTTGATCAAGGCGTCGAAGGAACGCGAGGTGTTCACGGCCACGAACTTCCGCGCGCTGGAGCTGGAGCTGGCGGCGGGTTCCGGCCAGTACTCGGCCTCGCTGGCGGCCCTCTCCGGCTGCAAGGCGGAGCCGTTCGCGGCCTTCGCCAAGGCGCGCTACGAGAAAATCCTGCCGACCGACAAGACCACGGCGGCGGAGCTTCTGAACAACCTCGACCGGGAGCTGTCTTCCGATCCCGCGATGCTCAAGGCGTGCGGCGTCTGAGGGAGCGGAAGTGAACAGGGGGGCGGGCGGTCCCAGGATCGCCCGCCCCCTTCTTTTTTCGGCGCTGGCGCTCCTGGCGTCCTTCGCGGCGGCCGCTCCGGCCGACGAGGCCCTGGCCCGGGCGCGCTCCTCGCGTCTCTGGGAGGACGCCCAGTGGTTGAGGCTGGGCCATTGGAAACCGTCGCGCTTCCTCGGACGGCTGGACAGCGACGCGACGACGAGCTTCTTCCTGGTCCCCGAGGGCGTCGGGGATCCGAAGGCCGAGCTCGAGGCCGAAGCCGCGGGCCTATTCTCCTCCGGCGCGGACGGAGAGGCGCCGCGCTGCCGCTTTCCCGCCCGGGCCGCGTGGCTGGAGGACCGCCTCGCCCTGGACCCGGCGGCGCTGCCGGCCGCGGACTGCTCGAAGTTCGAGGACTGGCGCAGGCTGATGGAAGCCAAGTCGGTCACCCTGATCTTCGCCGCGGCGTATCTGAACAACCCGTCGTCCATGTTCGGGCATACGTTCCTGCGACTGGAACGGGAGGGCGGCGGAGAAAAGGACCGCCTGCTGGCCAACACGCTGAACTACGCGGGGCAGACCGGCGGCGACGGCGGGGTGCTGTTCGCGGTGAAGGGCCTCCTGGGCCTCTATCCCGGACGGTACACGGTCATGCCGTACTACATGAAGGTCGCCGAGTACGGCGGCATCGAGAATCGCGATCTCTGGGAATACCGTCTGGCGCTGTCCACCGCGGAGGTGGACCGGTTGGTCGCGCACGCCTGGGAGATGGGGCAGGGCAACTTCCCGTACTTCTTCTTCTCGAAAAACTGCTCCTACCAGCTGATGCCGGCCTTGGAGGCGGCGGCTCCGCGGTTGTCCTTGATGCCCGGCTCGCCGCCGATCGTCAGCCCCGCGGAGACCGTGGAGTCGGTCCTCGCGGCGCCGGGGCTGGTGGCCGGAGTCGACTACCGTCCGTCCCACGGAACGGTGATGACCCAGCGGCGGGCGCTGATGACCCGCGCCGAGAGGCGCGCGGCCGAGGCTTACGCCGCCGGACGCCCCGACGAAGGAGACCGGCGTAGCGCGGGCCTGCCGTCGGCGCGACGGGCCTTGATCCTGGATTCCGCCGAGGACTACGTCCTCTATAAAAAGGGCTTCTCGCCCGACGTCTCCGACGAAGTTCGCGCGCTGGAACGGCCGATCCTGATACGCCGCGCGCGCGTGCCGGACGCGCCGGCCGACCTGGCGCCTCCGTCCTGGGCGGCGCCGCCGGAGGCCGGCCACCGACGGCACCGCCAGATGATCGGCGAAGGGGCGCGGCGCGGCGGCTCGTTCACCGAAATAGCGTGGCGCCCCGGCTACCATGATCTGCTGGACGCGTCCCCGGGCTTCTCTCCGGGCGCGGCGATCGAAGGCTTCTCTTTCCGCCTGCGCTACGACCGCGACGAGCGGCGGCTGTACGCGCGCGACGCCCGCCTGCTTGAAATCCTGTCCGCGTCGCCTTGGGATTCGTGGACGCGCAAGCCCTCCTGGAGCGTGGGCACGGGGCTTGACACGGCCTTCGAGCTGGGCAAACCCGCCTCACGCTCGCTGACCTACGAGGCCCATACGGGGACCGGCCTGTCCGCCGAGCCGTGGAGCGGCGCGCTCGTCTACGTTCTCGCGCAAGCCGAGGCCGCGGTCGGCTCGCCGCTGCGCGACGGCTATCGGGCGGGCGGCGCGCTTCGCGGCGGCTTGGCCGTCGACATCGCCGCGCATTGGCGTTTGCTGCTGGACGGCGCGCTGGCCGCCGCGGCCTCCGGCGATCGAACGCCGAACCACCGCCTGCGCGCGGGGCTGAATTGGGCGCCGAAGCGGGACTTCGCCGTGCGGGCGGAGGGGCTGCTGCGCGGGCCGTACCGGGAGGGGGGCCTGTATGCGGTCCTATACCGTTAAGCCTCCTCCCGTCGTGCTGGCGGTCGCCCTGGCGCTGTCGGCGTGCACGAACGTCTTCCTCCAGCCCGACCGGATGCTGCACCTTCATCCCGACCGCGTCGGGTTGAAATGGGAAGAAGCCCTGTTCCAATCGGCCGACGGCACCGCGTTGACGGGATTGTGGTTCCCGGCCTCCAAGGCTCCGGCGAAGGGCGTGGTGATCCAGTTCCACGGCAACGGTCAGAACATGACGGCGCATTTCCTCTCCGCGTACTGGTTGGCGCTGGAAGGATGGGACGTGATGGTTTTCGATTACCGCGGCTATGGGTCGGCGGGGGGGCGGAAGTCCCTGGAAGGCGCGGTGGAGGACGGCCGGGCGGCGCTGGCGTACGCCCGCGCGAAGGCCCCCGGCCTGCCGCTGGTCGTGCTGGGGCAAAGCCTGGGCGGGGCTTTGGCCGTCGTCGCTCTGGACCGGGACGGAGGGGAGGGCGTGCGGGCGCTGGTGCTGGACTCGACCTTCGCCTCGTACCGGCGCGTGGCGCGCGACAAATTGGGCCGTCTGTGGCTGACCCGGCCGCTGCGCTGGCCTCTGTCATTCCTGATCTCGGACCGCCTGGCGCCGGAACGTTTCATCATGCGGCGAAAAAAGATCCCGCTGCTCATGCTTCACGCGCCGGAGGACCCGGTGGCGCCGTACAACGAGGGCCGCCGGCTGTACGAGGCCGCCCCGGAGCCGAAAGAGTTCTGGAACGTCCCCGGCGCCGGCCACATCGAGGCCTTCGGCGTCCAAGGCGCCGAATTCCGGCCCCGGCTGCTCCGTTTTCTGGACGAAGCGTTGCGTGCCCGCTGACGGTGTCCAAATTCCCCGTCGTTTCCGCCGCCGCGGCGCTGGCGCGGGTCCGCTCCGGCCAGCACGTGTTCGTGGGCTCGGGCTGCGCGCAGCCGGAGCTCCTGGTCAAGGCGCTGACCGCGCGGGCGCCGGAGCTCCACGACGTCGAGGTCCTGCACCTGCTGACGATGGGGTCCGCGCCCTACGCCGATCCGGCGCTCCAATCCAGCTTCCGCCATAACGCCTTCTTCATCGGCCCGAACGTGCGCGCGGCCGTGCGCAGCGGCGCGGCCGACTACACGCCGTGCTTCCTGCATGAGATTCCCGGGCTGATCCGCTCCGGGCGGCTCCCGGTGGACGTGGCTTTGGTCCAGGTCTCCCCGCCGGACGAACGCGGGCGCTTCTCCTTGGGCATCTCGGTGGACGTGGTGCGCGCGGCGGTGGAGAGCGCGCGGCTGGTCGTCGCCCAGGTCAACCCGCGCATGCCGCGAACCCTGGGGGAAAGCACGCTGCCCCGGGAGGCCTTCGATCTGTTCGTGGACGGCGAAGCGCCCCTGCTGGAGCTGCCGCCGCGGGAGCGCTCGGCGGAGGCCGTCGCGATCGGCCGCCACTGCGCGGCGCTGGTGGAGGACGGGGCGACCTTGCAGATGGGCATCGGCGCCATCCCGGACGGCGTGCTGGCGGCGCTCAAGGAGAAGAACGACCTGGGGGTGCACACGGAGATGTTCTCCGACGGCGTCCTGGACCTGCTGGAGCGGGGCGTGATCAACGGCAGCCGTAAGACGCTCCGCCGGCGCAAGGTGGTCACCTCGTTCTGCATGGGGAGCCGGCGCCTGTACGCGGCGGTGCACGAGGATTCGCGCTTCGAGTTCCTGCCCTCGGACTACGTCAACGACCCGTTCGTCATCGCGCAGAACGAGCGGATGGTCTCCATCAATTCCGCCCTGCAGGTGGACCTGACCGGGCAGGTCTGCGCGGACTCCATCGGGCCGCGCTTCTACAGCGGCTTCGGCGGCCAGGTGGACTTCATCCGCGGCGCGTCCCGGGCGAAGGGCGGCAAGGCGGTGATCGCCCTGCCCTCCACCGCGAAGGGCGGGACGATCTCGCGCGTGGCGCCGACCTTGGATCCGGGAGCGGGCGTGGTGACGACGCGCGCCGACGTGGACTACGTGGTGACCGAGTGGGGCATCGCCAGCCTGAAGGGGCGCACGGTGCGGGAGCGGGCGCTGGCGCTGATCTCGGTGGCGCATCCGCGCTTCCGCGCGGAGCTCCTGGAGAAGGCCCGCGCTTTGGGCTTCGTGTATCCCGACCAGCGCCCGTGGCCCAAGGACGGCAAGCCGTATCCGGCGGAATGCGAGACGACGCTGAAGCTGGACGACGGCGGGACGCTGGAGATCCGGCCGCTGAAGCCGTCGGACGAGCGCGCCCTGCGCGACCTCTTCTACTCGCATTCGGAGGAGACGGTGACGGCGCGCTACGGCAAGCCGCTGAAAAGCCTGGGGCGGGAACAGATCCAGGATTTCGTGACCTTGGACTACGACCTGCGGATGGCGCTGGGAGCGTTCGAGCGCCGCGGCCGCGCCTCGCGCCTGCTGGCCGTGGCGCGCTGGGACCGGGAGAAGGGCTCCCCGGACGCCGTGCTGAACCTGACCGTCCACGACGAGTTCCGGAGCCGGGGGATCGGCTCCTTCCTGCTCCGGCTTCTGCTGCGCCGCGCGCGCGGCGACGGCCTGCGCCGGCTGTCGGCCGAGTACTCGACCGCGCGGGAGCGCATGACGGCGTTCACGGCGGCGACGGGCGGCCGGACGGAATCCCCGCGCGGCGGGTGCTGGCGCGCGGTCTGGGACCTGGCGCGGAGCGAATCGTGAAATTCCTCGCGTTGTTCGTCTCTCTGGCGATGGCGGCGCCTCTTCCGCCGGTCGTCGATCTCTCCACCCATCCCGCCGCGACGGGGGAGCCCATCGTGGTGACGGCGCCGCGCCAGAAGCTGAGCCCGGCCGAGGAGCGGACCTTGCG
>JBIOJO010000041.1:0-35841 GCA_044450965.1 Elusimicrobiota bacterium
CGTGTCGTTGGTCACCGTCGCCGTCGACGCCGCCTGCACCACGCCGCCCGCCGTCGTGAACGCCTGCGTCATCGAGCTCGTCCGCACGTTCGAGACCGACACCGACAGGTTGTTGGCGATCGTCACGTCGATGTTCAGGTACGACGGAGTGCCCGCCGCCGCTTCCGCCCGTCCCGCCGTCAACGCCGCCGCCGCCACCAGCACCGCGCCCAGCCACTTCATCTTCGTCTTCGGCATCGCTTTCGTTTTCACTTGGTTTCTCCGTGCGTCATTGTCTCTTGGGATTTGAAAGATCCCGACCTACTTCTTCGTCGCCGGCTCGGCCTTCGCTTCGTTCGCCGTGTCCACGAACAGCCGGTAATAAATCCGAGTGGGAATTTTCTGCTCGAGAACTTCGAAGGTCACGAGGAAAAGATAATGCCTGCCGCGGTTAGCGGGAATGTCCGGAATCTCCAGAGAAAGGCCGGTGTCGATGATGCTGTTGCCGTCCGCCTTGACGACATCATGCTCCGGATGCAGCCATTGCGCGTTCGGAGCGGCCTCATAACCCGGCGGCGGCGTGATCACGCTTTCCCACACCGGAATCGACCGCGCCCTGAAATTCAACGCGCTATCGTTCGGGTTCACGATCTTGATCGAAATCTTGCGCTCCTTACGGAGGTCGATCGCACGCCCGAGAGGAATATCCGACACGTTGGCGTTGATCGGGAGCACGGTGAAATCCAGATTCGCCAAAGTCTCATTGACGAACTTCTTCTTGAGTTCGTCCTCCGTGGGGGGAGTGCTGTCGATGTGCAGGAGGATGTGGCTCTGAAGCCCGACCTGCAGCGCGCGCGGATCGGTCGAATGCGTCCAGATATCGGCCTGGAAGCGGCGGCCGAGCAGGCTGGGATCGTTGGGGATCGTGATGATCAGATCCGTGACGGCCTCCCGGTTGGGAGCGACCGTGAAGGTACTCTGGTCGACATGGATCCAATCCAGAGAAGGCACCTGCTCGTAACCCTCGTTCAGCATCGTGGGGTGCACGGTCGCGATCTTCAGATCGATATCTTCTCCACCGGTGTTCACGACGCGCATGGGCAGGTTCAGAAGTTTCACCATGGAGTAGGTCTGCCCGATCTTCAAGTTGCGGATGTAAACCTCGCCGAGGGGCGTGCGCAGGCCGCTCGCCTCGGTTCGGGGGGAAACCGCGAGCATCGCCGCCGCGATCATCGCCCCCGCCGCCATCGTTCTGATTTGCATGTCTTTGATCTCCTTGACCGTCTTACCGACGTCTCCGAAGTTTACCTTCATAGCATGGCCCCATCCGGGCTATGCCGCGCAGTAATTGGGAAGGTCTTTTCGCAATTTATTCGCACACCAAACAACACTGGATACTAATGAATACTTCGTGATGACTTTATATGCATTCACTGTGTTGTATCGTCTAGCGCTGTCTTTTATCATCCTGTAAATTAAGACCATTTCACCGAATTTTGATAAAATTGCACCTGGATCCCATCCCAGACCATGACCCGAACGACACGCCTCGGATTCACGCTTGCCCTCGCGGGGGGACTTCTGGCCGTGGCGCCCCAGTTCGCCGAGGCGTACAATCTGGCGAAGCTTCTGCTCCTGGGCGCCGGAGCGGCGCTGGCCTGGGCCGGGCTCATCGGCAGACCGGTCCGGCGAACGTCCCTGGATCTCCCGATCGCGGCGCTGTGGGCGATCATGCTGGCGTCGACGGCGCTCTCCCTGGACCCGGCGGCCAGCGTCCTGGGAATGTACCCGCAGCAGTTCTACGGACTCCTGCCGTTGGCGCTTTGCACGGCGCTCTTTTACGCCGCGGCTTCCTGCGATGCGGCCGGCGCTGACGAATTCTTGGCGAAATTATTGATCGCCGTCGTCTCCGTGATGTCCGCCTACGGGATACTTCAGTGCGTCATGGGCAGGCCCATCCTGACCGCCGAGGACCTCCCGCAGCGCCTCGACAATCACTGGGTCCGGATCACTTCGACCATCGGCAGCCCGGTCATGTTCGGCGGCTGCTTGGCTCTCATGCTTCCGCTGGTTCTGCGCGAAGCCCTCGTGAAGAAGACCCTCCTGGGCCGCGCGGCGCTCGTCCTCGTCCCGACGGCGCTGCTCCTGACCTGGGCGCGCGGCTCCTGGGCCAGCGCCGCGCTGTCCGCGGCCGCGTACGCCGCCTTCTCCGGTCGGCTGACGATCCCGCGGCGCCACGCGCGCCTCGTCGGCCTGGCTTGCGCGCTGGCCGCGGTTCCGGCGTTCATCCTGGTTCAAGGCAAGATGAAGAAGGGGGACAGCGACTCGATGCGAGTCGAGATGATCAAGTCCGCCATCCCCGCGGTGGAGTCTCATCCGTGGCTCGGCTCCGGCCCGGACACGTACGTGCACCAGTTGCGGCGATTTAAGACCGTCCGCTGGGTCCAGCTCACGCACCGCACCACGGTCCTCCAGCTCAGCGCGCACAACGATTTTCTTCAGGCCGCGATCACCTTGGGATGGCCGGGCTTGGCGGCCTACCTTTGGATTCTGGCCGCGCTGTTCGTCGCGATTCGAAAGGGATTGACGGGCGGGAACCGCGACGGCCTGCTCGCCGCGATCGGGGCGGGGCTTCTGGGCCTCTTCCTGCAGGCCAAGGTCAATCCGATCACGGCCTCGACGATGGCGGCCGCGGCGACGCTCGCGGGCATGGCCGTTCGCCGCGGCAAGACGCTTCCGAAATTCCCCAGCCGCGCCGTCGCGGGGCTTTCGTGCGCGGCGCTGGTCGCGATCACGGCCGCGCTCGTCCGCCTCTCCTACGCCGACATCCTGTTCAACCGCGGGATGCACACCATCAGCATCGCGCCGCGGATCGACGCTCAGTTCATGTCGGGCGTCGGAGATCTCAAGCGCGCGACGGAGGTCAACCCGTGGTCGATGGAGTACCTGGCTCAGCGCTGCGAGGTGATCTTCCGCGTCTCCCGCATCGCTAAGCCCGAACAGGGCAAGCAGGTCATCGACAAGGCTCTGGAACTGACCGAGGCGGGCCTGCGGCTCCATCCCGGAAATCCGACGGCGCACGAGTTGCGCTCCACGGCCCTCACGTTGGCGTCGGGCTTCGGAGAGAACACTCTGCCGGAGGCCATGACGGAGATCCAGCGCGCGTCCTCCATGGATCCGACCTTCACTTACTCGCTGCGGCGCCGGATGGACCTGGCGCGGGCGCTGAACGACCGCGCGGAGTTCGAGCGCGCGAAGGCCGAATACCTGCGGATCATCACGTTGACCGACGAAGTCCCCGACTGGAATCCGATCGTTCTTTAGACGCGCGCCGCGCGTCTACGGGTATTCGGGCATGGAGACGATCTGGATGGTCTCGGGGCCGAGAGAGGCGCTGCTGTTTGGCATGGTGAAGTAGAACCACAGCGTGCGGCTTTGCCCCTGGGGAATTTGGACGGCGGTCTGGTTCCCGGCGTATTTGACGCCGGTGGCGGTCGTGGTCGAGGCGTTCAACAATGTATTGAACGTCGCCGGGGGAGGGCCGACGGCGCCGCTGTTGAACACGCCCATCAGGACGGCCGTCTCGATGCCCGGGGCGGCGCCCAAGGTCCACGGGCTGCCGCCGGCGGTGGCCGTGGACGCGCTGAGCGCCAAGGTCACCGGCCAGTTGCCGACGTTGGTGACCACCATGGAGCTGGTGGAAACGGTGGAGCGCGCGACGTTGGGGTCCATGGTGCCCAAATGCAGAAGGGTGGCGGATTGGGATATCTGAAAATTCAGCTTGGCCAAGGTCGTGTAGTTGGGCTGGCCGGTCCAATTAAGGCTGGCGACCTGGAAGTAATAAGTATTCGACAGGTCCAGGGGGACTCCGGCCACGCCGACGGCCAAGGTGCTGGCCAGGACGCTGTAGGTGGTCGAGGAGAACACCGGCGCGCCCGCCGGCGCCAGCGCGCCGAAGTTGTTGGAGGAGGCGAACAACGTGTAACCCTCGGAGGAATTCGACGAGACGTTCGCGGGCAGCGCGGCCCAGGCGACGACCACGGAAGACGGCGCCACGGATAGGAACTCGAGCGCGCCTATGGAGGGGGCAGGGGCCAAGGTGGTGATGGTCGAGATGGGCGACGCCGCCGCCACGTTGCCGTCGTTGTCCTGCGTCCAGATTTGAACGAAGAACGTGGTGTTCGGATCCAAGGACGTCACGCCCGCGTGCACGGCGCCGCCCACGGCCACTCCGTTGGTGGAGACCGTCACGGTTGCCGTCCCGGAGTTGGCGAAGCGACCGGTGAAGCCGGCGCTGGCCACCTGGATGATGTACGAGCTGCCGAACGGCAGAATCCCCAGCGCCCCGTTGAGACCCGGGGTGTTCCAGTTCAAGGTGGCGCTGGACACAGTGACGTCGTTCTGCACCGTCAACGGAGTGAGGGTTCCGGGATAGAACGCGATCGCGTCCCAGCCGCTGCGGATCTTGTTCGACCCGCTGGCCGTCGTGGCGATGGCCACTCCTTCGGCGATCGCCGACGTGATCTGGTTGCTCGCCGAAGCCGAGATCATTCCGCCGCCGTCGGCCGTGTTCCGCGAGATCGTGTTGCTGCCGCTGGTCATCGGGGGGCCGGCCCAGGCTCCGGCGGCGAGGAGCAGGAAACCGGCCAGCGAGGCGGCGAAATGACCTCGATTCATTGGGCAACCGGCTACGGCCCGAGGCTGGTAGTCGAGGCCGCGGAGGCGTCGATTATGGCAATCTCGTGGTCGGTGTAGGTGCTCGCGGCGGTGCTCTTCAGCGAAAAGCAATAGACGAAGGTTCCCGTCGTCCCCGCGTGGTTGTCGAGCCCGAATATGGTGTACGAATTGCCGGCGTTGGCCGTGGCGGCCACGGCGAAGCGCGAGGTGTGAACCACGGTCGATGCCGTCGAGCACGTGCCTCCGGCAGCCGACCTATACAGGCGGCCGGATCCCGTTGCGCTGAGGGCGCCGGCAAACATCACGTTCGCGAGGATGAAAACCTTGCTCGTCGGATTGGAATACGTCCCCGTCGCGTAGCTGATGATCTTCTCCGTGTTCGCGGTCAGGGCGGGAGAAACGGAGGTGCTGCTCATCGCGATATCAATCTTCATGTTCGTGATGTTCGAACCTTCGCCGACGAAGGCCAGTGCCGTGACGGTGCTGGTGAACGTGGCGGTCGCGGCGGCGATACCGGTCCCGGTGGCGTCCAGGCCGGACGAACCGACCAAAGAGAGCGTGCCCTTGCCAATGTCTATGCCAGACGAGACGGTCAAACCGTAGTTGGCCGGTGAGCCGGTGGCGGTCAACGTCGCGCTCGACGCGGTCAGCGGCCCGGACGCGACGAAAGACTGGGCCGTGACGCTGCTCGTGAACGTGCCCGTCGCGGCGGCGATCCCGGTTCCCGTGGCGTCCAAGCCGGAAGTACCGACCAAGGACAAAGTTCCGCTGTTCATGTCGATCCCTGAGGAAACCATCAATCCGTAGAAAAGGCTCGAGCCTCTCGCCGAGAAGGACGCGCTCGACGCCGCCAAGCCGTAGGTCAAGGTCGCGCTGGAGGCGGACAGCATGCTTCCGGCGGTAAAGCTGTAGGCGACGGTGGCCGAGCCGCCGTTGACGATGAAGCTCGAGACGCCCAGCGTGAAATTGCTGCCCGTAACGGTGATGGTACCCGTCTTAAGACCGTAATTGTTTGTAATACCGCCCTCGCCATTGATATCGAGGGTGCCGTTGTTCATGAGGATGCCCGATGAAACGGTCAGGCCGAAGTTGACGCCCGATCCGGTCGTGAGAAACGTCGCGCTCGACGCCGTCAAGCCGAAGGCGACCGACGCCGAACCGGCCGTGACGACGAAGCTCGATCCGCCCACCGAGAAGGCGTTGCCCAGGACCGACATGGTCGAGTTGACGATCATGCTCGTCGAGATCGTGATGGACGCGCCGTGACCCGAGCTGTTGATATTGTCCATCGAGAGGTAGCCCTGCTTGGTCACGCTCGCGGGGTCCAGCTGAAAGTTCTGCACGTAGCCGGCGGGGTTGAGCACGGCGACGCTCGACGTGATGACCGCCAGCGGCGTCGGCGAGTTGCCGTTCCCCGTCAGCGCCGCCGTCGTCACCACGCCGGTGGAAGTTCCCGCGGTCGAGACGACGCCGGTCAAAGCCGCGCCGTTGCCGGCGAAGAAGGTCGCGTACACGCCGCCGGTGCCGCCCACGCTGATGCCGGAGGAGGTGGCGATGCTGAACTGGGAAGCGCCGGAGCCCAGGAAGGTGCCGCTCGACGCCGTGAGGCCGCCGGTGACCGTCGCGGAACTGGAGGTGATCCCGTTCGGAACCGAGAAGTTGCCCGCGGACGTGAAGGTGGAGTACAGAGGTCCCGCTATCAGGCGAACGTCGTTTTGGTCGGAGAGTTGATTCGCGGTGAACGCGAAAGGGGACATCACCAGCGGCTGGCGCGGCGTCATCGCGGTGCCGTCGGCCGTGCCGTTGACGCTGTTGACCGTGATTTCGAGATACGCGGAGGCGCCCAGGAACAGATCGCGCGTCAAAGCGGTGTTCGTGCCGATCGTCAGGGCGAACACCCCGTTGGTCACCACCACGCCGTCCGGGCCCTCGGTCCAGAGCGCCGAGCCGCCGCTGGCGACGTTGAAAATCTTGAAGGTCAGCTGGGCCGTGCCGCTGACCGGAGCGTTCGTCGTCGGGTTGACCAATTTACCCTGGAAATTGATCGCCATCGGCTGCACCAGCGCGAGGGCGGACGACGCGGAGAGAAGCAGCGCCGCGGCCAGGGAACCCTTGAGGAATTTCATAACTTTTTTAAGTGTATCAGAAGAGCCCGGCTATGACCGCACTGGAACGCGAAGAACAACGGAAGAGAAATTCGCAATTAATTCGCGCCTCCGCTAGGTTTTGGCGGGCACGGGGGAGAAACGGTAGCCGACGCCGTGCACCGTCTGGAGCAGGGGCGCGGCCGGGCCCAGCTTGCGGCGCAGGGATTCCACGTGCTTGTCGAGCGTGCGCGTCTCCACCCCGTCGGGGTAGTTCCACACCGCCGCCAACAGCTCCTCGCGCTTGAAGACGCGGTCCTGATGCCGCATCACGTGGGAGAGAAGATCGAACTCCAGCCGCGTCAGTTCCACGGATTTATCCGAGATCATGGCCTGCCGGGACACCAGACGCAGCTCGATGGGACCGCCCACCAGAACCGTGACCGTCTCCTCCGGCGCCTCGCCCGCCCAGACCACCCGCCGCAGCAAGGTGCGCACGCGCGCCAGGAACACCGGCGGCTGGAACGGACGGTGGATCACGTCGTCCGCGCCGGCGTCCAGCAAAGTCACGCCTTCGGCCGCGCCCGCCTTGGGGTCCACGCAAAGGACCGGAAGGCGGCGCAATTCCGGGGATTCGCGCAGGCGGCGCAGGAATCCCGGCACCGCCGCGTCGCCGGAGTGCGCCACCACCAGCAGGCTGGGGCGCCCCGTCTTGATCGCCTCCATCGCCTGGGAGACCGCGTTCACGGCCTGCACCCGGTGCCCCTGACCCTCCAGGAGCCCGCACAGCTGCTCGCGGAACTTGCTCTCCTCGGCGATGACGGCGATGTTCATGAGGGGTTCATCCGCCGAACACCGGATACTCCCCGAACACGTCCTTCAGCGCGTTGGTGACCTCGCCCACCGTGGCGTAGGCCTCCACCGCTTCCAGGATCGCGGGCATCAGGTTCGTGTCGCCCTTCGCCTCGCCGCGAAGCCGCGCCAACGCCGCCTGCACCCGGCCGTTGTCGCGCTCGCGGCGCAGCTTCTTCAAGCGGCGGACCTGCCCCTTCTCGACGCCCGGGTCGATCTTCAGGATCGGGGGGCTCACGTGGGCGGCGCTCTCGTGGACGTTCACGCCCACGATCTTTCGCCGGCCGGCGGCCAGGTCCGTCTCGTGCCGGTAGGCGGTCTCCGCGATCTCGCGGTGGAAGAAGCCCTTCTCAAGAGCGGGCACCACGCCGCCCAGCTCCCGGATGCGGGTCATCAGCGCGGCCGCGCGCGTCTCCACGTCCTTGGTCATGCTCTCGAGAAAGTAGGAGCCGCCGAACGGGTCCGGCGTGTCCGTCACCCCGGTCTCCAGGGCCAGCAGCTGCTGCGTGCGCAGGGCCAGCATCACGGCCTCGTCGGTGGGAAGCGCCAGCGCCTCGTCGAAGGAGTTCGTGTGCAGGCTTTGCGTGCCGCCCAGCACGCCCGCCATGGCCTGATAGGCGACGCGCGCCAGGTTGTTCAGCGGCTGCTGCGCCGTCAGGCTCACGCCCGCGGTCTGGCAGTGCATGGGCAGCATCCAGGAGATCTCGCGCTTGGCGCCGAACTCGTCGCGCATCATCTTCGACCAGATGGAGCGCGCCGCGCGCAGCTTCGCGATCTCCTCGAAGAAGTTGTTGTGCACGTCGAAGAAGAAGGACAGCTGGGAGGCGAAATCGTCAACGTCCAGGCCGCGCTTGACCAGGCGCTCCACGTAATCGCGCCCGTCGGCCAAGGTGAACGCCAGCTCCTGCACCGCGTCGGCGCCGGCCTCGCGGATGTGATAGCCGGAGATGGAGATGGGATAGAAGCGCGGGACTTCCTTCACGCAGTACTCGATCAGGTCCAGCACCAGCCGCATGGACGGCTCCGGCGGGTATAGGTACTCGTTCTGCGCGATGTACTCCTTGAGGATGTCGGTCTGGCACGTGCCCCGGATGCGCTTGAACGGCACGCCCTGCTTCCTCGCCACGGCCAGGTACATGGCGAAGATCACCGGCGCGGGCAGGTTGATCGTCATCGAGGTCGAGACCTTGCCGATCTCGATGCCCGCGAACAAATCCTCCATGTCCGCCAGGCTGTCGATGGCCACGCCCTCGCGGCCGACCTCGCCCAGGGAGCGAGGGTCGTCGGAGTCCAGGCCCATCAAGGTGGGGAGATCGAACGCCGTGGACAGGCCGGTCTCGCCGTGCTCCAAGAGATATTTGAAACGCTCGTTGGTGTCCTTCGCGGTCTTGTGGCCCGCGAACATGCGCATCGTCCACGGGTTGACGCGGTAGCCGCCGCTCTTCAGGCCGCGCGTGAACGGGAACTGCCCGGGCCGGCCCACGTCTCCGGCCGCGTCCTCCGGGCCGTACTCGCGCTTGACCGGAATGCCCGACAGCGTCAACGGGTCGGCAGCCGGCGCGACGGGAGCCTTCTTCTCGGTGACGCTCATGGAATTATTTGTTGCGGCGGCGGCGCTCCTCGATCGCCTGGCGCCGCTGCTGATTCTTGTTCATCTGCTGGCGGTTCTGACGCATCTCGCGGCGAAGCCGGCGCATGCGCCGCATGACCTGCTGGCGCCGCGCGCGGCGCTGGGCGGGGGGAAGGGACTTCCAGCGCTTCCGGAGCGCCGCCAGGCGTTGACGGTGCCCTTTCATAAAGCCCCGCATGCGAGCGAAGCGCTTCAGCAGGATGGGCTTCATCGGCGCGCGGCCCCTGGCCACCGAGGTCTCCTGGTTCGGAGCGAGCGTTTCCGTCCCCGCGTCTCCCTTGACCTCCACGCGCCCCTCGTCGAACACTCCGACGTGCGTCTGCTGGTCGCTTTCGGCCTCGACGCCGAACTCGGTTCCGCGCACGGCCGCCACCGCGCTGGGCGTGCGCACCAGAAGGCGCTGGGAGCCCAGCTTCTGGATCTTCGCCATCAGCGAGCCCAGCGCCAGGGAGAACGAGGACTCGTTCTTCGCGGTCTTCTCCACGGTGAAATCGGAGTTCGCGCCCACGTGGATCAGGCTGTCGCCGTCCAAGGAGATGTCGGCGTAGGAGTCCGGCCCCGTCGTGACGCGGTCGCCCTCGTCCAGCGGCATGTCCGCCTCGGCGGACGCCTCCTCTCCTCCGTCGGCCGGGTGCACGACGACGTCGCCCTTCGCCGCGGAGACGCGCGTGTCCCAGCGGTCGTCGGACGCAGCCGCGTCCGGCGCCTGCGCCCGGACCGGAAGCGCCCACAGCGTCGCCGCGATCAGGCCCAGGGCCAGAATCTTCATGCGGGGGTCACCTCGATCTTGACGAACTGGTGCTTGCCCATCTTGAGGGTGAAGCCCGCCGGCGCCGCGATGGGCGCGTCGTCGGTGCGCTTGACTCCGTCGATCTGGACGCCGCCCTGCGTGATCAGTCGGCGGGCCTCGGAACGGGATTTACCGCCGCCCGCGATCACGATGATCTCGCTGAGGGTCTTGCCGGCCGGGACCTTCACGACGTTCAAATCCGTGGGCAGCTCCTTCTTGGAGAACGTCGTCTCGAAATAGGTCAACGCGGCGTCCGCCGCCGCGTCGCCGTGGAAACGCGCGACGATCCGCTTGGCCAGCTCCTTTTTGGCCTTCATCGGATGCCCGGCCTTCACGGCGGCGAGGTCCTCCGACGTCAGAAGCTCGTAATAAGAAATCATCAATTCGTCGGAGACGCGCATGGTCTTGCCGAACATGTCGTTGGGCTCGTCGTTGAGGCCGATCGAATTGCCGTACGACTTCGACATCTTCTTCTCGCCGTCCAGGCCGACCAGAAGCGGCACGGTCATCGCGACCTGCGCCTCCTGGCCCACGTCCGTCTGCATCTTGCGGCCCATCAGCAAGTTGGTCAGCTGGTCGTTGCCGCCCAGCTCCACGTCGGCCTTGATCGCCACGGAGTCGTAGCCCTGCAGGATCGGGTACATGATCTCGAGCAAGGTCAGCGGGGAGCCCGCCGCGATGCGCGTCTTGAAATCCTCGCGGGACAGGACCTGCTGGACCGTGTGGCGCTTCAGGATGTCCAGCAGCCCCTCGCGCATCATCGGCACCAGCCACTCGGAGTTGAAGCGCAGCTCCGTCTTGGACTTATCCAGGACCTTGAACGCCTGATCCTGGTAGGTCTTCGCGTTCGCCTGGACCTGCTCCGTCGTCAAAGTGGGGCGCGTGGTGTCGCGGCCCGAGGGGTCGCCCACCAAGGCGGTATAGTCGCCGATGATCAGCACGGCGGTGTGGCCCAGGTCCTGGAATTGACGCAGCTTCGAGAGGGCGACGGAGTGGCCCAGGTGCAGGTCGGCCGAGGTCGGATCCACGCCCAGCTTGACGCGCAAAACGCGGCCCGAGGTCAGCTTCTTGGCGAGCTCCGCCTCGCTGACGAGCGAGACGCACCCGCGCTTGAGCAAAGCCAGCTGGGATGAGATATCCACGCTGGGGGGATATTACCAACCTTCCGGGGGGCGAGTCCACCGTTCGGGAGGGATCGCGAACGGCGTCAACTGTGTCCGGACACAGTTGAGCACGCTAGGCAGGGGAACGCGTCAGAACATGTCGTAGGGATCGACGTCCAGCGTGAGCCGGACGCCCGACGGCTGGGGCTTGGCCCGGGCCGCGGCCAGCGCGGCCTCCACCCGTTCCGGGGGGAGCTTGACCAGCAGATGGTGCCGGAATTTACCGCGGACCTCGCGCAGAAGCGCGGGCGCGGGGCCCACCACCTCGGCTTCCAGGCCCAGCGCGTCCGCCAGCAGAGCGGCCAAAGCCTGGGCGGCGGCGATCACGCGGCCTTCGTCCTTGCCGGCCAGGACCGCGCGCAGCAGGGACGACGACGGCGGATAGCGCAGTTCGCGGCGAGCGATCAGCTCGCCGTCGGCCCACGCGGCGTAGTCGCCGTCGGCGGCGCCCTTGATGGCTTCGTGATCCGGAGATAATGTTTGAAGGACGACTTCGCCGGGCTTGTCCGCGCGTCCCGACCGGCCCGCCACCTGCGCCAGCATCTGCATGGTGCGTTCGGCGGAGCGGAAGTCGGGCATGTGCAGCATGGTGTCGGCGTCCACCACTCCCACCAAGGTCACGTCGGGAAAATGGAAGCTCTTGGCGACCAGCTTGGTGCCCACCAGCACGTCGGCCTGGCGCGCGCGGAAGCGGTCGTAGACGCTTTGCTCCGCCTTGTGCTCCTTCGACACCGTGTCGCGGTCCATGCGCAGCACGCGCGCGCCGGGCAGGCGGCGCTTCACCTCGGCGGCGACCTTCTGCGTGCCCACGCCGGACACGCGCACCGACGGGTCGCCGCAGTTGCCGCACTTCTCCGGCGGCGGCCAGGATTTGCCGCAGTGATGGCAGATCAGCACCCAGCCCGGCTTTCCGCCGGGCGCTTCGGGCGCCTGGTGCTGGATCTTGGCGACGCCGCAGTCCGCGCAGCGGTCGATCCAGCGGCACTTGTGGCACATCGTCAACGTGGCGAAGCCGCGGCGGTTGACCAGCAGGATGATCTGCTCTTTTTTGGCCAGCCGGTCCTTCATCTTCGCGACCAATTCCTCGGACAGCACCTCGCCGAAGCCGGGCAGAGGGATCACGCGCACCGTCGGCTTCTCGTGCTTCGAGACCCGGTCCGGCATCTGCAGAAGCTCCGCCTCGCCGCGCCGCGCCAGGTCCCACGCCTCGAGCGACGGCGTCGCGGACCCGAGGACGGCCAAAGCCCCGAAAGAACGAGCGCGCTCCAACGCCGTGTCGCGCGCGTGGTAGAAAGGCGCCGCGCCGTCCTGCTTGAAGGACTCGTCCTGTTCCTCGTCCAACACCGCCAGGCGCAGGTCCTTGAACGGCAGCAGGCAGGCCGAGCGCGCGCCGACGATGACCTTCACGTCGCCGCGCCGGATGGCCAGCCAGGTCAGGCGCCGCTCGCGCAGGGTCAGGCCGCTGTGCCACAACGCCACCGGCACGCCGAGACCGGCGGAGAACTCGTCGAAGAACGGACGGGTGAGGGAAATCTCGGGCAATAAGAAAAGGGCCTGGCCGCCGTCGGCGATGGCGCGGCGGATCAGACGGAGGTAGACCTCGGTTTTACCGGACGCAGGCACGCCGAACAACACGACGCGGGCGGACTTCCGGGCGGCCAGCAACGAATTGAGCCGTTCCAGCGCGCCGGCCTGACCCGGGGTCAATTCAAACGACGGAGAAGTAGCGACTCGAGGAGGCACGACCGATACCGGGGACGGCTCGTCCAATGATTTGACATACGGCGGGATGAGCGCTTTAACGCATTCCCCGATGGACGCCCCGAATCGTCTGGCCATCCAACGCGCGCACGCCACGCCTTCCTCCGTGAGCGCCGGGCTTCCATCGACGACCCCATCGATGAATTTCAATGGACGCGTCGGTTCGCCGTCGAAGACGGAAAGAATCGTGCCCACCATCCGTCTCGGGCCGAAGGAGGCGCGAACCCGTTGCCCGACGGAGACCGACAGGCCGTCGGGAACCCTATAATGGAACCCTTTCGGCAAGGGAACCGGAAAGGCGACTTCCGCTATGCGCACGGCGCTACTTTAACGCCGTGAAAACAAAGCTCGGGGGGATGTTGCGCACCTCGAACTGGATGTCCACGTCGCTGAAATAGTCCTTGAGCATCGGGATCAGATGGGTCGTGTAGCCGAAGGCGACGAAGCGCCCGCCCGGCCCCAGAATGTTCGAGGTCTTGGTCAGGATCTCGTGCCGCTCGCGGCCGGTGAACAGCGCGAACGGGACGCACGAGACGATGCGGTCCACCGAAGTCACTCCCTGCGCGGCCAGGAGATTGTCGATCCGCCGCACGTCGCCGCGGATCGCGGTCAGGCGCGGGTCCTTGACCTTCTCGAGCAGCGCGGCGTGCATCTTCTCGTTGAACTCGACGGCGATCAGGCGCGCGTCGGGGCGCATCTTCTTCAGGAGGTCGCGCGTGATGACGCCGTCGGCGGGGCCGTACTCGACGACCAGCTTCGCGTCCTCCAGCGACGCGGACTTGACCATGCGCTCGACCAGGAAGCGGCTGGACGGCGTGACCGAGCCGATGCTGCGGTCGTCCCAGAAGGCCTTCACGTAGCCCATGAACTCGCCGTCGTGCTCGTCGCGGGACTTCGCGCGGTCCGAGGCCGACGGGCTGTCGTCGAACAAAGACACGGCCTTCTTGATCTGATCGCCGATCCGCTCGCCGATTTTGTCGAGCGCGTCGCGGTCGGGCTTGTCGGCGCGGTGGTCGGGTTTGCTCATGGCTTGGACAATTCCTCGCGGAGATTTTTCATGTCGACCCACACGTCTTTTTTCAGGTCCGGGTTGCGCAGCAGCGCCGCGGGATGGAAGGTGGGCAGGAGGCGGACCTTCGCGGCGCCCTCGCCGGGCTCGTACTCGCGCCAGACGCCGCGGATCTTGCTGATCGGCGTGTTGTCGCCCAGAAGCACGCGCGCCGGAACCGCGCCCAAGGTCACGATGAAGCGCGGCGCGATGGTGCGGATCTGGGTGTCCAGCCAGGAGCGGCACGCCGCGATCTCCTCGGGCGACGGGGGGCGGTCGTTGCCGTGCTTTTCCGGATCGCTGGGATCGGTCATCGGGTGGCACTTCACGATGTTGGCGATGTACACCGTCGGACGCGACAGGCCGATGGACTCCATGATCTTGTCCAGCAGCTTGCCGGAGCGGCCGATGAACGGCTCGCCCTTGTGATCCTCGTCGAAGCCGGGCCCCTCGCCCACGAACATCACCTGCGCGTCGTGGCTGCCGACGCCGGGCACGGCCTGGATGCGCTGGGAGCCGAGCGGACAGGCCCGGCAGGCCTTGATCTTTTCCGTGAGCTCCGCGAACACCTCGGCCTTCTTGCGGTTCTTGGCCGACGACGGCGCCTTCGCCGGAGACTTCGGGGCGGCGACCGAGCCATAAGGCGAGGAAGTGCCGCTTCCGCTTGATCCGGCAGAAGAGCGGCCCGCGTCCACCCACGCCGGCAGCCAGTCGGAGGAGTCCGACAGTTCGACGCGGCGGCGCAGCGCGCGGGTCATGTCCTTCAAAGCGTCCAGTTCAGCGCTCAAGATGTTTCACCGCCTCCAAAACGATCGCGCGCGCGACGTACGCCTTAGGTCCTTCCGGAACCGCCGTCGCCGCGTCCCGGGAGACGAGAACGACCTTCGCCCGTCCCGAAGCAAGATTTTCCGGGCCGTTGGCGACGATCATATCCAGGCCCTTACGGGCCAACTTGACGCGAGCGTTCTTGACGGCGGCCCGCGTCTCCAGCGCGAATCCCACGAATACCTGGCCCGGACGGCGGCGCGACGCCGCGTCCTTGATGATATCGGGATTGGGAAGCAGGGTCAAGCGCAGCGCGCCGGGCCGCCGTTTGATCTTGTGTCGCGACGCGGCGGCGAAACGCCAATCCGAGACCGCCGCGGCGCCGATGACCAGCGCCGCGGCGCCCGAGCGCTTCAGGGTCTCGCGCCGCATCTGGGCCGCGCCGACGACCGGCACCACCGTCACCCCTCGCGGGGCGGCCAGGGAGACGGGGCCGCAGACGACGGTCACGCGCGCGCCGAGAGAGCGCGCGGCCGCGGCCAGCGCGAAGCCCATCGCGCCCGAGGAGGCGTTGGTCATGAAGCGCACGGGGTCCAGGTACTCGCGCGTGGGTCCCGCGGTGATCAGCACGCGGCGTCCGCTCAGGACGGGCACGCTATTTCAGGACGAGGCGCGCGATCTCGTCGGGTTCCAGCATGCGGCCGTAGCCGACCTTGCCGCTGGCCAATTCGCCCTTCGCCGGTCCCCAGACCTTGTAGCCGTAGCCGGCCAAGGTCTTGACGTTCGCCCGCGTGGCGGGGTGCTCCCACATCTCCGCGTCCATCGCCGGGCAGACCGCGACGGGAGAACGGGTCGAGAGAACCAAAGCGTCCAGCAGACCCTCCGCGCGGCCGTGCGCCAGGCGCGCGATGAAATCCGCCGTGGCCGGAGCGATCAGAACCAGGTCGGCCCAGCTCGCCAAGGACAGGTGCGCCATCTCCCACAACGCCGGATCGTGCATGGTCTGAGCGACCGGGTTGCGGGACAACGCCGCCAAGGCCAGCGGCGTCGTGAAATGGGCGCCGTTGGGCGTCAGCACGCAGCGGACTTCGACGCCCTTCTTGACCAGAGCCCGCACCAGCGCGGGAGCCTTGAACGCCGCGATGCTCCCGGTGATCCCGAGGGCGACGCGGCGGACCGTCTTCGCCATGGACCTACTCGGCCTTCTTGTCGGCGACGGCGTCGGCTTCGATCGCGGCGGCGACCTTCTTCAGATCCTTCCAGTCCACCTTGCCGCCCAGCACGTCGCGCAGGGCCAGGTCCAGGATCTCGGCGGGAGTCAGATGCCGGTTCTCCTCGTGCTTCTTGAGCTCCTTGGCCCAGAGCGCGGCCATCGGGATGGCGGAATACTTTCCCTTGCCGAAGTTGAGGATGAGCTCTTCGGTGGTCTTCTTGATGATTTCGGGGACTTCCTTGGCGGCTTCCTTCTTCGTCATGGCTTTCTCCTTAGGCGAGCGCGGGAACGAGATGAGACGGATCGAGGCGCGACGTGCGGAGCGTCTCGGCCGTCAGGATGGCGGAAATCTGCTCGACGGCTTTTTCCAGATCGTCGTTGATGACCACGTAGTCGTAGTCCTTCGCGGCGGCCAGCTCGCCGCGGGAATTGGCCAGGCGCTTGGCCACGGCCTCCTGCGGGTCGCGGCGCTGCGCCAGGCGCGAGCGCAGCGCGTCCAGCGACGGGGGAAGGACGAACACCAAAATGGCCGCGGGGTGCTTGCGGCGGATGGACATGGCGCCCTGCACGTCGATGGCCATGATCACGTTGTTGCCGGACTTGATCACGTCGTCGACGAAATGGCGCGGCGTGCCGTAGTACTCGTCGTGGACCATCGCCCATTCCAGGAATTCGTTCTTCTGGATCTTGCGCTTGAACTCCTCGCGGGTCAGGAAGAAATAGTGCTTGCCGGTCCTCTCGCCGGGCCGGGGGGAGCGCGTCGTGCAGGAGATCGAATAGCGCAGGTCCTTGCGGCGCGCCAGGAGCTTGCGGCAGATGGTGGTCTTGCCGGCGCCCGAGGGGGCGGATATGATGAGCAGGGCGCCTTTCCTCATTGAGTCGGGCATTCTATCGGTTTTCGGCCGTGTCCGCAAGAGAAAAGCCTCGCGACCCCAATCGCGACTGTCTTTGAAGACAGCGAGATTGTGGATAACTCCGGATATCCGAGGAGGAGCGCCTCGTTCAGGCCTTCTGACCGGGCAGGCGCGCGAACAGAACCGTCGCCAGGACGCCGACCGCGAAAGCCGAACTCCAGAGGACGACGGGGCCGCAGCGGTCGAGAAGGAGCAGGCCCGCCCAGGGACCGAAGGTGAACGCGGAGCTGAAGGACATGCTGTAAAGACCCATGTACTCGCCGCGGCGCCGGTCCGGCGAGATGTCCGCCACGTAGGCCGTGAGCCCCGGCAGAAAGATCATTTCGCCGAAGGTCCACACCGCCGTGGCGGCGGCGACCTGCCAGCCGCGATGGACGAAGACGTGCGCGCCGTAGCCGACCGCGAATAATCCCGCTCCGATCGCCAAGGTGCGGCGGTGCGACCAGGCGGCCGTCGCGTGATTCAAAGGGATCTCGAAGGCGACGATGAGCAAGGTGTTCAGCGTGAACATGAGTCCGTAAAAGGATTCGTTCAGGCCAAGGTTCTTTACGAGGAAGACCGGAAGCGCGCCGTCGTTCTGAAAAAACACCACGGCGATGGGCACGGCGGCCAGCAGGCAGTAGCGCAGACGCGGGTCGGACAAGGCGCGGAACGACGGCCAGCCGCCGCTTTCCGGCCCGCGCGCGGGACCGGCGTCGGTCAGGTAAGCCGCCAAAACGGCGGCCGCGGCCAAGGTCGTGAGTCCGTCCACGTACCACAACGAGTTGAAGGAGACGGCGGCCAAAAATCCGCCCACGGCGGGTCCCATGCTCATGCCCAGGTTCACCGCCAGACGGTTCAAGGCGTTGGCCTGCTTGCGCATGTCCGGGGGCGCGCTCTCCGAAACGACGGTCATGCCCGCGGGGCGGAACGCCTCTCCGGTCAGGGCCCAAATGAACGTCATCCCTGCGACGGCGGGCAAACCATGCGCGAGCGGGAACGCGAGCAGGACCAGCCCCGACGCGGACAGGGAGACGATCATCACTCTGTTCGCGCCGTACTTGTCGCACAACGCGCCGGAGATGGGCCCGACCCCGAACGCCACCGCGCCGTACAGCGCCAGCATCGCTCCGGCCTGGCCGACGGTGAAGTCCCGCGTCTTGATCAGGTACAACGACATGAACGGAAGCGCCATCGTCCCGGCGCGGTTGATCAGGTTGGCCGCGGCCAGGATCCAAAGCCGACGAGGCAAGCGGGACAATTCGCGCCAGGCGTTCATAGACACCAGTTTAGCAAAGCGTCCTCTTGCTATAATCCGGCGTCGTCCAATTCAATTTTCCGGAGGCCCCATGTCCGAAGCCCGCGCCTACGCCGCTTTCGCCGCCGACAAGCCCCTCGCCCCGTGGACGTTCTCGCGGCGCGAGCCCCGCCCCGACGACGTCGTCATCGACATCGCCTACTCCGGCATCTGCCACTCCGACGTTCACACGGTGCGCGGCGAGTGGGGGGCGATCCAGTATCCGCAGGTGGTCGGCCACGAGATCGTGGGCCGCGTCGCCCAGGTGGGCAAGAAGGTGCGGAAGTTCAAGGTCGGAGACCTGGCCGCGGTCGGCTGCATGGTGGGCTCCTGCGGCAAATGCGCGAACTGCAAGCGCGGCCTGCAGCAGCACTGCTCGGCCGGCGCGACCTTCACTTATAATTCCAAGGACAAGGACGGCTCCCAGACGCAGGGCGGCTACTCCACGCGCATCGTCGTCGGCGAAGGCTTCGTGCTGAAGGTGAAGAAGGACCTGCCCCTGGAACGTGTGGCGCCCCTGCTGTGCGCCGGCATCACCACGTATTCGCCGCTGAAGCGTTACGGGGTGAAGAAGGGCACGCGCGTCGGCGTGCTGGGCCTGGGCGGCCTCGGCCACATGGCCGTCAAGATCGCGGCGGCCATGGGCGGAAAGGTCACCGTCCTCTCCGGCTCCGAGTCCAAGCGCCCCGACGCCAAGCGCCTGGGCGCCTCCGGCTTCGTGCTGACCAAGGACGCGGGACAGATGGCGTCGGCCGCCGGCTCGCTGGACCTGATCATCGACACGGTCTCCGGCGCGCACGACGTCAACGCCATGCTCGGCCTCTTGGACACGGGCGGAACGCTCGTGATGGTGGGCGCCGCGCCGGAGCCGCACGCGATCGGCTCTTTCCCGCTGGTGCTGGGACGGCGCGCGGTCGCGGGCTCCTTGATCGGCGGCATCGCCGAGACGCAGGAGATGCTCGATTTCTGCGCGAAGAAGAAGGTGCTGGCCGACGTGGAGGTCATCGCCGCCAAGGACATCAACGCGGCCTACGAGCGCATGCTGAAAAGCGACGTGCGCTACCGCTTCTCGATCGACGCGAAGACGTTTTGAAAAAGGAAAAGGCGCCGACCATGGAACAGAATCCCCAGCAGCTGCAGATCGAGATCGACGAGAACGTCGCGCGCGGGACGTACACGAACCTCGCGCTGATCACGCACAGCGAGACCGAGATGCTGATCGACTTTCTCTTTCTTCAGCCCCAGACGCCGAAGACCAAGGTATTGACGCGCATCGTGACGTCGCCGGTGCACGCGAAGCGCTTCCTTGCCGCGCTGCAAGACAACATTGCCAAGTATGAGGCGCGCTTCGGCGTCATCAACGCAGGCCAGGCGGCCCCGCCGGCGACGCCCGGGATGTACCAGTAAGGCCGTGAAGGTCCCCAAGGCCGCGTTGGTCTGCGTCGGCAGCGAGCTCCTCGCGGGCCAGGTCAACACGCACCAGGCGTGGCTGTCGGTGCGCCTGCGCCGCGTCGGCTTCGACATGGTGGGGGAGTCCTCGGTCCCCGACGATATCCCGCTGATCGCGGCGGCGTTCAAGCGTTCGCTGGCCGCCGCCGATGTCGTCATCGTGTCGGGCGGACTGGGGCCGACGTTCGATGATGTATCACGTGAGGCCGCGGCGAAAGCGCTTTCCAGAAGTCTTACTTTCCAGCCGAAGCTCTGGCGCGAGATTCTCAAACGTTTCGCGCGCTATAAGATGAAGGTGCCCGAAGAGAACAAGCGCCAGGCCATGGTCATCGGCGGCGCCGAGGTATTATCCAACCCCAACGGATCGGCGCCCGGACAGCGCGTGCGGACGGGGGGAAAGACCTTGGTGCTGCTCCCCGGACCGCCCAGCGAGATGTATCCCATGTTCGATCGCTTCGTGTTGCCAAGATTGATCAAGGATCACGCGCGCGGCATTTATCCCGCGGCGTACTCCGTTCGATTATCGGGCGTCCCGGAATCGACGGCGGACGAAAAATTGGATCCCGTGCGCGCGCGCTGGCCCAAGGCGTGCTTCACCATCCTGGCTTCCGGCGGGGAAGTGTCGTTTCATGCCGTGTCTTTCGAGAAATCCGCCGCGGCGGCGCGCGCTTCGCGCGCGAACCTGCGCAGGGAGATTTTGGATGCCGTCGGAGCGTACGCTCATGGCGAAGCCGATGAGACTTTGGAGCACGCGTTGGGAGCACGCCTCAAGAAGCGCGGTCTCACGCTGTCTGTCGCCGAATCCTGCACCGGCGGCTTGCTGGGCGGACGGATCACGGCGGTGCCCGGATCATCGGTCTGGTTTAACGGCGGGATCATCGCTTACGCGAACGACGTCAAACGGCGGAGCCTGAATATCCCGTCTTCCGTTCTGACGAAGCACGGGGCCGTGTCCGAACAATGCGCCTCAGCGATGGCGGCCAACGTGCGCCGCTCTCTTCGTTCCGACATCGGAGTGTCGATCACCGGCGTCGCGGGCCCCGGCGGGGGGACGAAGGAGAAGCCCGTGGGGTTGGTGCATATCGCCGTTTCGGGTCCCGGCCGTTCCGCGTCCTCACGTCGCCTGGAAATCAACGGCCCGCGCGAAGCCGTCCGTTCGCGCGCCGTCACCGCCGCGTTGCGTCTCGCCTTCGACGCGATCGAAGGGTAGGACGAGCCCGCGACAAACGACTGTCCCCGGGGACAGTCGCGATGTGGATAACGAGGATAACTCCTCGGATCTCCGCGCGAAAAACGCGCCCATTCCTTGACCCGGCACGTCGAGTTTCGTACAATTCTTCTCAATCATGATAACGAAAGAGAAAAAGTCGGAAAACGTGAAGAAGTTCGGCAAGACCGGAAACGACACGGGAAGCACCCCGGTCCAGATCGCGCTCCTGACCGAGCGGATCAAGGACCTTTCGGGCCACCTCAAGACCAACAAGAAGGACAACTCGTCCACTCGCGGTCTCCTTAAGATGGTCGGCCAGCGCCGTCGCCTTCTGAACTACCTCAAGAAGAAGGACTTGACCGGCTACAACACGATCCTGAAGCAGTTGGAACTGAGAAAGTAATCATGTCCACTCTCCAGAAGATCAGCCTGCAGGAAACTGTGGGCGGCAAGGGCATTACCATCGGCACCGGGACTTTGGCCAAGCAGGCCGGCGGCGCCGTCACCATCCAGCTCGGCGACACGATCGTCTTCTCGGCCGCTACCTGCGCCGAGAACGCGAAGGAAGTCCACTTCGTTCCGCTGACCTCCGATTACCGCGAGCGCGCGTACGCCGCCGGCCGCGTGCCGGGCGGGTTCTTCAAGCGCGAGATGCGGCCGCGCGACAAGGAGACCCTCACGTCCCGCTTGGTCGATCGTCCGATTCGCCCGCTGTTCCCCGAAGGCTGGAACCATGAGACGTCCATCCAGTCCATCGTCGTGTCCTGCGACATGGTGAACGATCCCGACGTTTTGGCCATCACGGGCGCCTCCGCGGCCTTGATGCTCTCTGATGCTCCGTTTAACGGCCCCGTCGGCGGCGTGCGCATCTGCCGCGTGAAGGACGCCTGGGTGCTGTTCCCCACGTGGGAAGAGCGCGCCGAAGCCGAGCTCGAGCTGATCGTCGCGGGCAAGAAGGACGCCCTGCTGATGGTCGAAGGCTCGTCCCATGAGGTGACCGAGGAAGTGTTCGCCGAAGCCCTCGAGATCGCCCAAGCCGAGATCAACAAGCTGTGCGCGATGCAGGTCGAACTGGTCAAGCGCAGCGAAGCCGCCGGCCGCAAGGTCGAGCGCTACGTCGTCGAGGCCCCGGCGATTCCCGCCGCGGTCCTGGCGCACGTGACGGGCAAGGCCGCTCCGCAGATCAAGGCCTTCCTGCGCTCCAAGCTCGACAAGCACGGCCTGGACGCCAAGCTGGGCGAGATGAAGGACGCGATCAAGAAGGAAGTCGAGGAAAAAGAGAAGACCGATCCCGCGTACAAGGACGGCCTGAAGTGGGTCTCGAAGATCGTGGAGAACATCCTCTACGACGAGAGCCGCGCGCTGACTTTGGACGCGAAGCAGCGCCCCGACGGCCGCGGTTTCGAGGAAATCCGGCCCATCGAGATCATGCTGAAGCCCTTCGAGCGCCTGCACGGCTCGGTGGTGTTCCAGCGCGGTCAGACGCAGGCGTTCTGCAACACGACGCTGGGCACCCCCGGCGACATGCAGATCATGGACGTGATCGAGGGGGAATACAAGGAGCGCTTCATGCTCCACTATAACTTCCCCGCGTTCTCCGTCGGCGAAGTCCGCCCCGAGCGCGGACCCGGCCGCCGCGAGATCGGCCACGGCGCGCTCGCGCGCCGTAGCCTCGCCGTCCTGCTCCCCGACGTGGAGGAGTTCCCGTACACGCTGCGCATCGTCTCCGAGATCTGGGAGTCCAACGGCTCCAGCTCCATGGCGTCGATCTGCGGCGGCTCCCTGTCCTTGTTCGACGCGGGCGTGCCGATGAAGGCCGCCTGCGCGGGCATCGCGATGGGCCTGGTGCTCGATCCCGTGAACGGCAAGTACGCCGTCCTCACGGACATCGCCGGCATCGAGGACCACAACGGCGACATGGACTTCAAGGTCGCCGGAACGCGCAACGGCATCACCGGCTTCCAGATGGACATGAAGATCGAGGGCCTCTCGATCGCCATCATGAAGGAAGCGCTGGCGCAGGCCAAGCGCGGGCGCCTGTTCATCCTGGACAAGATGGACGCGGTCCTGCCGGAGCCCCGCAAGGAGCTCTCGGCGTTCGCGCCGCGGCTGTTCCGCATCCAGATCCCGACCGACAAGATCGGGGCGCTGATCGGACCCGGCGGCAAGAACATCCGCCGCCTCATCGACACGTACGGCGTGCAGGTGGACGTCGAGGACGACGGCTCCGTGTTCATCGCGGGCGTCGATCCCGTCGGCTGCCAGCAGGCCAAGGCGGAAGTCGAGGCCCTGACGCTCGAAGCCGAGGTCGGCAAGATCTACAAGGGGCACGTCGTCTCCATCAAGGAGTTCGGCGCGTTCGTCGAGATCTTCCCCGGCAAGGAAGGCCTGCTCCACGTGTCGCAGATCGACGTGAAGCGCGTCAACAGGGTCGAGGACGTCCTGAAGATCGGCGACGAGGTCGAGGTCAAGTGCCTCGAAGTCGACCCGACCGGCAAGATCCGCCTGTCGCGCAAGGCGGTGCTTTCGCCCGGCTCCGAGAACGACTCGCCCGGCCCGCGCCGGGACGGGCCGCCTCGCGAACCGGCCGGCGGAGGCCGCGGCGGCGACCGCGGCGGACGCGGCGGCGGCGGTCGCCGCTAGGAGAAATCTTCACATGGCCAAGAAGCCGGAAGCCGCGCCGAAGAACGGGTCCGCGCCGTTGGAGACCCTGAAGGCCGTCTACGACTTCATGACCAAGAACGGTCTCGACTCCGTCGAGATCGCCGAGGACGGGGCTCAGATCAAGCTCGTCCGCCGGAAGGCGCAGCCGACTCAAGTGGCCGTGCCGATCCCGGTGCCGACGGGGGGCGCGGTTCACGCCGCGCCCTCCGCGGCCCCGGTTCATGCCGCTCCCGCGGCGATCCACCATGCCCCGGCCGTCCCGGCCGGCACGTCCGTCAAGTCCCCGATGATGGGGATTTTCTACCGCGCGCCGACTCCTTCGAGCCCGCCCTTCTGCAAGGAAGGCGACGTGATCCGCCCCGGACAGGTCATCTGCATGATCGAGGCCATGAAGGTCTTCAACGAGATCAAGGCCGAGTACCCGTGCACGATCGTTCAGTGCCTCGTCGAGAACGGCAAGCCGGTGAAGGCCGGCCAAGACCTGATCATCGTCGCGCGGTGACCTCCGGCGGTTGACCCGCCGTCGTCAGAGTTGTAATATTATTTCAGTTCCACCCAATACCTGGAGGCCCTCTCCGTATGACCACCGCAATTGAAACCGCCAATATCCGCCTGGGCGATATCGCCCCGGATTTCACCGCCGACACGACGCAAGGACAGATCTCGTTCCACCAATGGCTCGGGGATTCCTGGGGGGTGCTGTTCTCGCACCCCAAGGATTTCACGCCGGTCTGCACGACGGAGCTCGGCGAGGCCGCGAAGCGCTCGTCCGACTTCAGGAAGCGCGGCGTGAAGGTCCTCGCGGTCAGTGTCGACTCCGTCGACTCCCACAAGAAATGGACCGCCGACATCGAGGAGACGCAGAAGACGAAGATGGACTACCCGATCATCGGCGACGAGACGCGCACGGTCGCCAACCTCTACGGGATGATCCACCCGAAGGCGCTCGACAGCATGACCGTGCGCACGGTCTTCGTCATCGACCCGAAGAAGAAGATCCGCCTCACGATGACCTACCCCGCGTCGACGGGCCGCAACTTCGACGAGATCCTGCGCGTGATCGACGCGCTCCAGCTCGCCGACAAGTACGCCATCGCGACGCCGGTCAACTGGAAGGACGGCGATCCGTGCATCATCCCGCCCGCGATCCAGGACGTCGAGGTTCTCAAGAAGAACTACCCGAAGGGCTACACCGTCATCAAGCCCTACCTTCGCACCACGCCCGCGCCGAACAAGTAATCGTTTCGGTTCCGGTTCAAGAAAAGCCTCGCGGCCTCTCGCCGCGGGGCTTTTCATTTTCCGACGCGCCCTCATGTTCACGGAGATGAGCTCACTCAGGCGCGAGCTCGCCATAACGCGACTCATTCCGGGCATGGACTTGGGAAGTCCGTGGCGTCGAGCCGTCGGACTTACTCCGGAGCAAGCCCGATAGGGGATAACAGATCGGCTCTCGCGCCGGCGCGAGCTACGCCATTTCGTACCCTGTGAACGCGGGGCCCGATGCGCATTGACAATTCCGATCGATGCTGTTACAGTATGACGGTAAGTCTATCGATCGGGGGGGCTCATGCTCAGCGTCAGGATTTCACCAAAATACCAGGTCGTGATCCCGCAAATCATCCGGGAATCCATGGGGCTGCATTCCGGCGAGATGGTTCAAGTCATTCCATACGAGAACCGCATCGAGCTCATTCCCGTCCGGGCCATGAAGAGCATGCGCGGCTTTCTCAGGGGGATCAATACCGCCGTCCGGCGCGAGAAGGACCGGCTGTGAACGTCGTCGATTCCTCGGGTTGGCTGGAATATTTCGCGGACGCGCGCAACGCCGGCTTTTTCGCCCCGCCCATCGAGAAGGTGTCGGAACTCCTGGTCCCTTCGATTTCCATCCTGGAGGTGTTCAAGCGCCTCCTAGCGCAGCGCGACGAGGACGCCGCGCTTCAGGCCGTCGCCTTGATGAGCCAAGGACGTGTCGTCGATCTCGACCTGCCCATCGCCCTTCAAGCCGCCCATCTCGGCCGTCAGCACAAACTGCCCCTCGCCGACAGCGTGATTTTGGCGACCGCCCGCGTTCACTCGGCGATCCTCTGGACTCAGGACGCCGATTTCAAGGGCTTGGAAGGCGTGCGGTACGTCGCGCAAAGAACAAAGTAGGCCTTCGGGCGCTCCTTCGCCACGGGCGCCGAGATATTGTTTCGCATTCGAGCTTCCGCACTCCGCCTTTCGGCAATAAACTGTCATTTTCCTTCGGAATAGTCGCGCAAAAACGGCTATAATCCTGCCTTCGGAGACGTCGAGGCACCAGCGGAGAAAACTCTTGCCCACTCACCGATATAAAGCCTCAGCGAAGTCGACGAAGAGCAAGTCGCGCAAGGACATCCTTCCGTCGGCGCTGCGCTGGATCACGTTTTTCCTCGGCGCGGTGTATCTCGGCTGGGCTCTCGTCGCTCCGACTCACGCCGGGGTGATCGGCCAGGCGATTTCCGAGAAACTGTTCCAGTACTTCGGCGCCGCCGCCTATCTGCTCCCGATCTTCCTGTTCAACGGCCTGCTCCAACACGTCCTTCGCGCCAAGTCCTCGGGGTGGATCGTGACGACGCTGGCGTCGTCCACGGGCCTTCTGGCTGGCACCGCGCTGTTCGCGAAGATCGGCTTCTGGGCCGGGGCGGACATGACGCAGTTCGGCGGGACTTGGGGCGCCGCGTTCGCGGGCGTTTTGACCTCCGGCCTCGGCGGCGTCGGCGCGTTCCTGCTTTCTCTCGGCGTCGAGCTGTTCGCCCTGCAGATCGTTTTCGAGATCCGCTGGTCGGGCGTCGCGGCCTCGGCGGGGGAACTCCTGGCCGAAGACTACGCCGAGTGGTCGAAGGCCCGAACCGAGCTGAAGTCGCAGAAAGCCAAGGCCCCTTCCCAGGACGAAGCGGCCAAGACCAAATCCAAGGACGCCAAGACGGACGCGAAGGCCGAGGACAAGCCCGCCGCGCCGCCGCCCCCGAAGCCCGTGGACACGCGCACGGTCAAGCCTCTGATCGAGACCGCCGGACTGCCCAAGCTGATCGAGGAGAAGCAGAACGGCAAGGCCAAGCCCGGCGAGAGCGGCGCCCGCCCCGCCGCGCCCGCGCCGACCTCCGCGTACAAGGACTACAAGCTTCCCTCGCTGGAGCTGCTGAGCCTGCCGTCTGACGCCCGGCACCGCGGCAAGCCCACCGAGGCCGAGATCTCGGCCGCGGTCGCCGATCTCGAGCGCACGCTCAAGAGCTTTGACATCGACGCGCACGTGTCCGGGTATTCGCCGGGCCCCGTCATCACGCGCTACGAGATCTCGCCGGCGCCCGGGGTCAAGGTCAGCTCCATCGTCGCGCTCGAGAACGACATCGCGCTGGCCATGCGCGCCAAGGGCATCCGCATCATCGCGCCCATCCCGGGCAAGGCCGCCGTCGGCATCGAGATCCCGAACCCGCGCCAAGCCGCCGTCGTCCTGCGCGAGATCCTGCAGTCGGAGGCGATCCCGGCCTCGGCGCCCCTGCTCTCCTTCGGGCTGGGGTTGTCCGCCTCCGGAGAGCCCGTCGCCGCCGACATCGCGAAGATGCCGCACGTGCTGGTCGCCGGGGCCACCGGCTCCGGGAAATCCGTGCTGATCCACTCGATGGTGACGTCCATCCTGTTCCGCGCGCGGCCCGACGAGGTCAAGTTCGTGATGATCGACCCCAAGCGCACGGAGCTCACGTTTTACGAGGGCATCCCGCACCTGTTCGATCCGATGGTCGAGCCCGCCCGCGTCGCGGTGATCACGAACGCGAAGGACGCCGCGAAGGCCCTCAAGGCGCTGCTCGCCCTCATGGACCGGCGCTACGAGCGGCTCCAGCTGCACGGCGTGCGCAACATCGAAGGCTACAACGCCGTCGCCGACAAGCAGGGTCTCCCCCGGGAGTTCTACGTCGTCGTCGTCATCGACGAACTCGCCGACCTCATGCTCATCGCCGGAGACATCGTCGAGGACGCGATCCAGCGCCTGACCCAGATGGCGCGCGCCGTCGGCATCCACATGGTCCTCGCGACCCAGCGGCCGTCGGTCGACGTCATCACCGGCGTCATCAAGGCCAATCTTCCCAGCCGGATCGCCCTTCAAGTGATCTCGAAAGTGGACTCGAAGGTGATTCTCGACGGCTCGGGGGCCGAGAGCCTTCAAGGCCGCGGCGATCTTCTCTATCTCTCCAGCGGCGCTCAAAAACCCGAGCGCTGCCAGGGAGCCTTCGTGTCGGAGGACGAGATCCGCGGGCTCGTCGCCTATCTGAAGACCCAGGGCAAGCCCGACTATCCCATGCTCGAGACGATGGCGGCGAAGGGCTCGGTCGCCGACGACCTGGCGCAGTTCGGCGTCGAGCCGCTCGAATTCTCGCAGGCGCTGAAGCTCGTCATCGAGCGCAAGCGCGTCTCCCAGGATCTGCTGAAGTCCCAGTTCGGATCGTCGGCGCGCGCGACGAACATCCTGAGCCTCCTCGAGGTCAAGGAGATGATCCACAAGCCCGAGGGAACGAACCGCTGGGAGATCAACTTCGACATGATCGAGGAGTACCTGCGCGCCCATTTCCCGCAGGTGCCGATCGACAAAAAGGATTGATGCGCGCAACTCTTCTCGCCGCCCTGCTGCTGGTTCCGGCCGCCGCGAGCGCCAAAAAGCGCGCCGCGCCGAAACCCGCGCCGGTCGCCGTCTCGACGGCCGCCGCGGGGACCGAGCTTCCATCCTACTCCGCGTCGTCGGCCCCCGTGACGCTGGAGCTCGTCGCGGCCCGCTTCGCCGAGCTCGACGGGAAGATGAACACCCTGCGCACCGGCTTCTCCCAGTTCGTGCGGCTTGACGGCGCCGACAACGTCCAGGAGGTGGAGGGGGAGGTGCTGTTCAAGAAACCGGATCTGATGCGCCTGACCCACAGCATCCCTGAAAAGCAGACCGTCGTCTCCGACGGCTCATGGCTTTGGGTTTATCGCCCCTCCACGAATCAGGTGATCCAGACCCGCCTCGACGCTTGGCGCAAGACCGAGCCGCTCGCGAAGGGCCTGCTCGATTTCGGACGATCCGCGGATCTTCTCAAGCGCTACTCCGCCGTCGTCTCGACGGTCTCGGCGCCCGACGCCGACGGCTACCGGACCTTCGTCGTCTCCTTGACCCCGAAGCCCGCCGACCGGGCGGCGGGCGACGCGGACTTCACGCTGACCCTGAAAGCCTCGACCAAGGATTTTTTTCCGTATGAAGCGTCGCTCCGCGTCGGACGAGCCAGCATCCGCTCGACCTTCGCGAACGTGCGCCTCAACCCCGCGCTTCCCGACGACTCGTTCCGCTTCACGCCGCCCGCCGGCGCAGACGTCTTCGCCTCTCCCACCCAACCATGATCGAACACGAACCCGACCCGCTTCGCCGCATCCCCACCGTGCATCCCGCCGAGACCCACGTTGAGGTCGGAGCGGTCCTGCGCGCCGCGCGCCTGAAGCGCGGACAATCCCTGGAAGCCGTTGCCCAGCAGACGCGGATTCCCAAGCGCTATCTCGAATCTCTCGAGAACGACCGCCTCGACGAGTTCCCGGCGTTCGTCTACATGCGCGGATTCCTCAAGGGCTACTGCGACCACCTCGAGGTTTCCTTCGACGAGCTCTGGGCCAAGATCCAGCCGCCCGCGGCCGAAGCGGCCTCGACGCCGGGATCGACGGCGCCGGCCCCCGCCGCGCCGTCGTCGAAACCGGCCCCCGGCGCCGGGACCCCCGCGCACGCGCCGCACGCCGCTCCCGCGCCGACGTCCGCGCCGCATCACGCGCCAGCGGCCGCCGCGCATCAAGCGCCGCACGCTCCGGGCGGCTCGTCCGCGACCGGAGCGGTGCTCTTCGCCCTCGCCCTCGCCCTCGGCCTGGGCGTTTGGCTGGTCAAGGACCGGCGCCCCGCGCCCGCCGCGCGGCCCGCGGAAAGCACGCCGCGAGCGCTCCTGCCGCTGCCGCGGACCATCGAGCCCGTCGTCGGCCTGCGCGCGAACGACGACGCCTGGGTCCGGGTGACGGTCGACGACAACGTGGCCTTCGAGGGCCGCCTGCCGCGCGGAGGCGCGATGGAGTGGAAGCCCGCTCGGTCCGTCTCGCTGCGAACGACCGCTCCGGCGGCTCTCCTTTTGACCGTCAACGGCGTTCCGCAGGCCCTGGCCAATCCGACCCCCGACGGCGAGTACCGCATCGAAGTCCAGTGACCCTCGCCAACCGCCTGACGATGCTGCGCGTCGTCCTGGCGGCCGCCGTTTTCGGCGCGCTGATGGCCGAGGGGCCCCGCTGGCACGGCGCCGCGTTCGGCCTCTTCGTCGCCGCGATCGTCACGGACTGGCTCGACGGCTGGCTCGCGCGGCGCACGAACTCCGTGAGCCCCTTCGGCAAGATCGCCGACCCGATCGCCGACAAGATCCTCGTCCTCGGCACGCTGCTCGCCTTGATCCGGCACAAGGACCTCGCCATCCCGGTCTGGGCGGTCTTCCTGATGCTGATGCGGGAACTCGTCATCGGCGGCATGCGCATGCTCGCCGCCGCTCAGGGCAAGCCGATCGCGGCCGAACGCACGGGAAAGATCAAGACGGTCGTGCAGTGCATCGCGGTCCTGCTGATCCTCGCGATCGTCGTCCTGCGCGACCGCGGCCTGGCTCCGGAGTGGCTGCTGGCCTCCGCCGGGCCGCTGACGATGCTCTGCGCCGCCCTGGCGCTCTCCAGCCTGTTTTCCTACTACCGGTCCTACCGCGCGATGCTCGAGAATTCGTGGAGTTAGCCTGATCGACCGCCTGTGCGTCGTCTTGGCGACGGGCCTGGGGATAAGCTATATTGCCCTTCCGGCCGCTGCGGGAAGAAAGTGGACTGGGTCCGGCTTCATGGGCTCGACCGAGGGACTTCTGCTCTGGTTCCTGCTGCCCGCGGCACCGGGGCCTTACTGGACCGTCGTCGTCGCCGTCTCCCTGGGCGCCTTCTGGATCTGCGGGCGCGCCGATAAGGCTCTGGGGAGCCACGACAATCCGCGCATCGTTTTGGACGAAGTGGTCGGGGTTTGGGTCGCGGCGGCCGGCTTGCCGCGCGAGGCGCGGCCGGCGCTGCTGGCGTTCGCGCTGTTTCGTTTGTTCGATTCCGTGAAGCTGCCGCCGTACCGCTGGCTGGAACGTCTGCCGGGAGGCATCGGGGTCGTCGCGGACGACCTCGGCGCGGGGATTGCCGCGAGCTTGGCCGCGCGATTGATTCTGCGGAGGTGGGGTTGGGCCTGAGAAGCGCTTCGTTGTTCGCCGTCTTGATCGCCGCGTGGGCTTCGCCCGCCGCGGCGCAGACGTCGTACCTGAACAACAACCCTTACGACGCTTCCCTGTCGACGAGCGCTCCGATGGCCCCGCCGACGGCCAGCACCGGTCCCGCCGCCGCCCCGGCCGTCGCGCTCGGCCAGCCGTTATCCGCCGTCGGCGGCCCGTGGGTTCTCGCGGAAACGCTCTTCTTCTCCGGCGGGAAGGTCATCAGCGACTACGCCTGGCGCGACAAGCTCTCCGGCACGGTCGGCCAGCTGTACACGGCGGCGGACCTCGCCGGCGACGCCCAGTCGCTGCGCGACACCAAGGCCTTCACGCGCGTGACTCCCTCCGTCTACGCGATCCCCAACGACCCGATCCCGCCCCAGTACCGCAGCATCTCCATCTCGACGAACGAGGTGCGCGTGGTCTTCGACGTGGACGTCGCGATCTCGTCCGCGGCCAAGCCCCGCCTCGTGACGCCGCCCACCGCGGTCTCCGGCCTGATCCTGACGCCGACGGCGTTCCGCGGGGTGGGAAAGTTCAACACGCCGGGCCTGGGCCTCGACATCAACGCGACCTACTTCATCGGCCGCCTGTACGGAAAGAACAACTACGCCGCCGCGCCGACGCACACGGACTACCTCGACCGCCTCGGAGTCTGGCTCATGACCGTCGACGGGAAGATGCAGATCCAGTCCGACGGCGAATGGCGCCCGGCCGTGGCCGTCGGCGGCCAGACGACCTTCATGTTCCGGGACGCGCCGCAGCCCTCGATCAACACGCCGGCCGCGTCGTGGTGGTCAACGCGAAGACGACTCAGCTCCTGACGGACGCCTACATCGTCGCCTCGAAGAATCTCCACGGCCTGCGCACGAGCGTCGGCGTCATGCAGGGAAACTTCGGGAGCCTTCCGGGAAATCTCTCCGAATATCTGACTCCCGCCGCGCTGGAGTTCTACAAACAGACCTCCAACTACACTCCCGTCGGAAACGTCATCGGCAAGACCGTCCCCTTCGCCAGCATGTTCTACATGGTGAAGCCCGACTACCCGGTCGGCTTCGAGATCATGAAGTTCGACGGCGCTTACGAGAATCCCATCCTGATCGACATGAAGATCGGCCGCCTGCTCAAGCTGAACTTCGACGTCGCCGTCCTGAAGTTCCAGGGCGGCTACGACGTCCTCGGCCTGTTCCAGTTCCGCTACAACCAGTATCCGAGCCACTGATGGCCGCGGGATTCGCCGCGCTCCGAGATCGTCTCTCCGCGCGCGTCGCGAGCCGCGTCGAGGCGGACGGCATCATGGAGACGGCGGTCGCGCTCATACTGACGCCCGGCGCGCGCGGCCTCGAGGCCCTCTTCATCCGCCGCGCCGAGCGGGCCGACGATCCTTGGTCCGGACACATCGCCCTGCCGGGCGGCCGCCGCGAAGCCGCGGACGCCGATCGCCTCGCGACCGCCGTCCGCGAGACGAAGGAGGAGGTCGGATTCGAACTCCCGCCGTCCGCTTTGCTCGGCGCGCTCGACGACCTGGCCCCGAGCGCGCCGCGTCTGCCGCCGCTCGTGATCCGGCCCTTCGTGTTCGGCTTCGACGCTCGGCCCGAGGCGAGCCTCAGCGAGGAAGTCGCCGAAGTGATGTGGCTGCCGTTGGCCGAGCTGACCGCCTGCGAGGGAAAGACGACGGTGTCGATCAAGGGCGTTCCCGTCGAAGTTCCCTGCTTCAACCGCGGCGGCGTGGTGGTCTGGGGATTGACTTATCGGATCGTCCGCGGATTCTTTTCGATCGCCGAAGCCCGACCTTAGATCGCCGCGGGCGACTCGCTCCGGAGCGAGCTGCTTTCGACGGGAGATGCTCCGGAAATGGCCGCGCCCTTTTACTTGGGGGAGCCGCCGTGAGACCTCAGCAGGGCGAGGTACCGCCGCGCCTCGGCGTGGTTCGGATCGAGGCGGACAGCCTCGGAGAGATTCTCCTCGACGGCGGCCCAGTCGCGCCCCCAAGCCAGCACGGCGAGATCGTAATGGGCCTGCGCCAAGGGGAACAAAGCGAGGGCGCGGCGGTAGGAGGCCGCCGCCTCGTCGCGGCGCCCGAGCTTCTCCAACGTGACCCCGTGCTGCGTCGAGGTCTCCGCGGCCGAGCGGCGGATCGCCGCCTTGAGGTCCGGCAGCGCCCGGTAGTCGTCGGCGAGCGCGAGCTTCCGCGCGTAGAGATCGACGGCCGCCGCGTCCAGCGATTCCGCCTCGCCCCAGCGCGAGTCGACGGCCGCCATGTAGCCGAGGTAAGAGGGCACTTCCGGGAACACCCAGTTCATGCGCCAGGCGTCGTCGAAGCGGACCGTCGCCTCGGCGCCGCGTCCTCTCTTGTGCAGATCGAGTCCGCGGCGGTAGGACGCGACGGCCAGCTCGTCGATCAGGTCCGAAGTGAAGAAATCCGGCGTCTCCCCGTAATGCATGGGTCCGCGGCGCGAGACGAAATCCCACGCGGACTCCTCGCCGCCGCCCGCGATGGGGGAGGCGGCGACCAAGATCCCGCGGGCGACGGCGCTCGCCGCGACGGCGGGCGGGAGTTCGGCGTCCTGCGTCGCCAGCACGGGGCGCCCGCCTCCCGCCAGGGCGGCCCAACCTTCCGGCGCGGCCAGCGAAGAGACCGCGAGCGTCGGGTCGCGGCGGCGCCAGTCGGCGATGTACCAGGCGGAGCCCGCGAGCCCCTGCGCCACGATCTTCAGGTCGGGCCTCCAGCCTTGGACGGTCTGATAGTGCCACAGCGCGTACAGCTGGACGTCCTTCTTTGCGACGACGACCGCGCCGGGCGGAGCGGCCGCGAACACGTTGCGCGCGAAGTCGTAATTGTAGAAGTGGGAGCGGCGATCCGCCCGCCCGGGCACTCCGCGCCAAAGCGGCCAGAGCAAGGCGGCCGCGGCGAAGGCGGGAGCCGCGGCGGGCCCGGCCGAGGCGAGAGCGGCGACGCCGTCCGCCGCCCAAAACACGAGCACGACGTCGGACAGAAGGTAGTGAGGATCGAGGATCGCCGCCGAGTGGGGATTCGGGGGCATGTTGGCCAGGAAGATGAAGACCGGTCCGCTCCACCACCAGCACGCCGCGCGGCCGAGCCAGCGCCGCCGGTCCTCGCGAAACCCCGCCGCGCAGCCGAGCAGGACCGCGGCCAAACCCGCCGGACCGAACGCGTCCCACAGATGCGCTCCCCAGCGCCGAAGATTGTCGCCGAACATCTCGCCGGTCGCGTAGTTCTTCGAGATCAGGTCCAAAGTGCCGCCGTACCGCGTGCGCAGGATCGAATCCAGGAGGTTCGACAAGACGGCCGGGTGGTTCCAGTCCAGCAGAGGGCCCGACGCCGAGCGCACCGGCAGGTACAGATACACCGACAGGCCGCCGGCCCCCGCGGGGGCCGCGACGGCCAGACGGCGCCGCATTCCCGGGCCCCGCGCCAGCCACAGGGCGGTCAGCGCGATCAATCCGGCGAAAGGCAGATTCGAGCCGGTCGCGACGGCGGCGGCGGGAAAAACGAAGAAAGCGATCAAGGCCCACGGCCCGTCGCCCCCGTTCGACGCCGGGCGCCCGGACATCGCGACCCACAGAAGCCCCGGGGCCCACAGCACCAAATCGAGGCGATTGCCCAGCAGGAGTCCCGCGAAAAAGCAGAACGCGGGCCAAAGCCGCTCGTCCGCGGTCTCCGAGGCCGCCAGCGCCAGCGCCATCAGCGCGACCGCGCAGAGCATCCACACGGCGTACATCTCCGACACCTGAGAGACCGTCCAATACTCCGCGTTGAACGCGAGCCACGCGGCGGCGGCGAGAGCCGGAAAGGTCCCGCGGCGCCGGCGCACGAAGGCGAAGAGCAGCGTCGCGGCCGCCGCCCCGGCGACGGCGGAGAGCGCGTTCAGGCGATAGGCGAAATTTCCGAGCGGAACCCAGCGCGCGGCGCGTCCGAGAAGGACGAAGAGAGGATAACTGGTGGGGTGGGCGACGCCCAGAGTCCACGACGCCATCGACATCTCGCCCGTGTCGCGCCACGGCGCCAGCGCCGGCGGCAGGGCGCGGAGATAGACGAGGAAAATGGAGGCGAAGACGACGAGCGTCACCGGGCCCCTCCGGCCCGAGCGCCCGCGCGCCGGGACCACGCCTCGTCGGCGGGAGCGGCGGACGGGAGGGCCGCGGCGCTCGCGTACGCCGCGGAGCAGTCGCTCCAGCGCTCCCGCGCCCAGAGCAGGGAGCCGAGAGTCTCCCAGGGCCGAGGCGAGCGCGGTTCGCGGCGCACGGCCTCGCGAAGGGCGGACTCGGCCTCGTCGAACCGCCCCTCGGACTGAAGGACGACCCCGAGGTTGAGCGGCCCCTCGGCCCGGCCGGGATCGAGCTCGGACTGGGCGCGGTAAGCCCGCTCCGCCGCCGGCCAATCCTTCCGCGCGTTCGCCTCGTAGCCGGTCATGGCCAAAGCATAGGACACGGCCCCCGTGACCCACAAGGCTTCGCCGCCCGCGCGCGCCGTGAGCTCGAGCCACCGGACTCCGGCCTCCGCGTCCCGCCGGGAGAGCGCCTCGACGCCGCGCGAGAAGAAAGCGAACGCCAGCAGCGCGCGATCGCGGTAGCGCAAATCCGCGGACGGCGCCCGCGGAAGGGCGAGAGTCTCGCGCAAGGCGTCGCCCTCCGGGAAGGGCGCCTCGGACCGAAGCGGACGGCGCAGGAGGCCGGCCGGCCGCTCGACCCAGCCGGGCAGAAGAGCGGGGTTCAGCGTCGAGTACCACAGCCGGCCGTCCTCCGCCCAGAGACTCTCGACGGCGCGCCGGCGGTCTTCCTTCAGCGCGGCCGGAAGAAGGCGGAAATCCGCGCCGTAGGGAGAGCGGAACACGAGTCCGCCGCGATCGTACAGCGCCGCGTCCTCGCGCAGCCGCGTCGCGAAGGTCAGGAAAGCCAGGGAATAGAAGGTGTCGTCGCCGCCGTCCATGACGAGCGTGGAGCGAGGGGGAAGCTCGCGGAGGATGGAGCGGCCGTAGTCCTGCGCCAGATAGTCGCCGCGCCGCGACTGCGCCGCGGCCGACGGAACGAGCGCGGCCGCGGCGGCGAGCGCGGC
>JBIOJO010000042.1:0-35706 GCA_044450965.1 Elusimicrobiota bacterium
ACGCCCGCCCGCCCTTCTGACGCAGGAAATCAGACAGGAAGTCCTTCAGACTATTCATGGCGCGGACCGGCCACTCGGACAATCCGTAGACGCCGCCGTGCCTTGCCAGGACGAACTCGTTCTTATGGATCACGAGCGCATGGTACACGCTCTGCGGATTGACCGGCGCGCGCTCGGGATAGAGGCGCTCGATCTCCTGGGCGATCCGCTCGAAGTGCGCGGGCTCGCGAAGCGAGGACAGCGCCGCGCGAGCCGTCTCGCGCAGGCTGTGCGCGCCGAAGTACGCGGAGGACCGCAGTCCGATCATCCCAGACCTCATGAAGCCCAACTCGCGCGAGACCGCGACGCAGCGCCGCAGGAACTCCTCCGAGGTTTCGATGCGCCTCAGCCAGCCGCGCATCTGCTTGAAGGAGATCGGGCGCTCCGCGTTGACCAGCGCCGTCTTCATCGCGTCCACAGCCTCGTCGTGACGCCGATTGGTGAGCGGGCTGTCGTAGCACACCCCGTCGAGCCCCATCGCCACGAGCCGCTCCGGGACGACGTTGCCGACGCGGCACAGGAAGGCGAAGCCAAGGCATGCCTCGGCCTGTCCTTCATAAAGGACGGAGCTTGGGTCCTCCCATTCGTGGACGCCGGCCATCCCCTGCTTGGCCGCGAGAAGCTGCCTATACAAGGAACGCAGGGCCGTCTGGAAGTCCTCCGAGCGGACGCGCAAGAGGCCGCGGAGCTCGCCGTGTGCCGCGGAGATCTCATAATGCGCGGACCGGTAGTCGAGCGAGACCGTCGCGGCGATTTGGTAATGGTCGTATCGCCGCCCGTCCCACAGGCCGTACTTGCGGCCGATGATGGTCCGTCGCCGCTCGTCGAGGCGGGCGAGAAGCTCGTCGATGCGGGCCGGCAGCGCGGTCATGTGCACGTCGCGCAGCATGGCCGGCGAGAACTCCCCGCCGAACGCGCTCAAGATCGCCTGGCGGATGCGCCGGCCCCGGACCGGACCGAAGGAGCCGGCGCTCCGGGCCGCTCTGATCAAGTCGGCCACGGTCCTGCAGCCCATCTCGGCGAACGCGATCAGAAGCGTTCGCGACAGGGGCAAGGAGTGGATCGGCGTAGTCGCCGCGACAGCGGCCTCGTCGGGCGTGAGCGCGCGCCCCAGGAGCGGGATGACGACGCCCTCAAGTTCTTCAGGAGCGGATTCCATGTTCGAAACCGACCTTGAGCCGAGGCTTTCTTTGCCGGGGCCCTCGGTGAAGGTCTCGATGGAGTGTAATCGATATCGATATTCTGTCAAGAGCATGCGAACCGGGGTATGACAAATTGAAGGTTAAATCTTCAAATTGACAAATTGCCGTTTAGCCGCTACACTGAGGGCATGATCCGCAGAGCCCTCGCCCCGAAGCTGGCCTCCGTCGCCAAGCAGTTCCCGGTCGTCGTCTTGACCGGGCCACGCCAGTCCGGCAAGACGACTCTGGCGAAGACGGCCTTTCCCGGCTACTCGTACGTCTCGCTGGAAAGCCTGGACAACCGAGACTTCGCCGTCCGAGATCCCCGCGGCTTTCTCGCCAAGTACAGCGAGAAGGTCATCATCGACGAGGCGCAGAAAGCCCCGGACCTGCTGTCCTACCTCCAGACCGCGGTGGACGAGGACGCGGCTCCCGGCCGCTACATCCTGACCGGCTCCCAGCAGTTCCATCTCCTGGCCCAGGTCAGCCAATCGCTGGCGGGCCGCGCCGCCTATCTCCGACTGCTGCCGTTCAGCCTCTCGGAGCTTTCGGGAACTCACCCGCTGGACCCTTCGTCTTATCACGGGCCCGCTCACGGAGCACGACCGCACGGCTTGAAGTTGGACGCCATCCTGTTCCAAGGGCTCTATCCGCGGATCTATGACCGGAAGCTCGACGCGGTCGATTTCCTGGAGGCCTACATCTCGGCTTACATCGAGCGCGACGTCCGGGACGTCCTGCGCGTGGGCGACCTGACGACCTTCCAAAGGTTCGTCCAACTCTGCGCCGGGCGCTCTGGGCAGATCCTCAACTTCTCGGCGCTGGCGTCCGACTGCGGCATCTCACATCCCACCGCCCGCGAGTGGCTGTCGGTCCTGGAAACGAGCTCCATCGTCCACTTGCTCCAGCCCTACCACAACAACTTCTCCAAGCGTATCATGAAGAGCCCGAAGCTGTATTTCATCGACACCGGGCTCATGTGTCATCTGCTGAGGATCAGGACCGCTGCGGATCTCGCGGGACATCCGCTTTACGGCGCCATCTTCGAGACTTTCGTGGTGTCCGAGATACTGAAGTCTTTCGTTCATCGCGGCGAGCGCCCCCCGCTCTACTATTGGCGCGACCGGACCGGGCACGAAGTCGACGCGCTGCTGGACATGGGAACGCGGATGACCGCGATCGAGGTCAAGGCCGGACGGACCATCTCCTCGGACTGCTTCAAGGGGCTCAAATTCTTCTCCGGGCTGAAAGGGGTTCGCGCGGACTCGGTGCTGGTGCATGGCGGAGACGAATCGAGCCTGCGCGAAGGCGTCCGCGTTCGGACCTGGTGGCAAGCGTCGTAAAGCCCGGCGGCCGCGCTATTCGGACAATTGAAAGGAGAGCTTGAAAGTTCTATCTTTCGCGTAGCCCGGGACCCCAGCTCTGAAATAGGACGGCCGCGGTTGCGCTTTCGCGCGATCGCGGCCGTTGCTTTATCCAAACCGGATTTTTTAAGGAACTGATCGAGCCGGCCGGAAGCCGATGTCGTAATCGATCCAATCGGGCCCATTACACGAGCGTTCATTTGGAATGTCGAACAGGACGACGCGTGCCCATGAGCCGCCGCGAATGATGCGGGAAGCAACTGCGGGATCCTCCCACGCGCTGCCGTCTCTGGGGGCACCTTTCGTCGAAGCATGATAAGAGTCCTGCACCCATTCCCAAGCATTACCGGTCATGTCGCATAATCCTTGCTTCGTGTTCCCATTCGGCTTCGAGCATACGGGCCCAGTGGTTTTACGACCGCAGCCAGCGTGTTCAACGGCATTGGATTCAGGGCCGTACACGGCTTTCTCACACGTTGGTACGCTATTACCCCAGGGATATTTGAACCGCTTTCCGGCGCTGAGCGCTGCATACTCCCATTCCGCCTCGCTCGGTAGCCGGCCCCCAACCCATTTGGAGAAAGCCACGGCCTGATCCCAGTCCACGCAGACGATCGGCTGATCATTGCTTTGGAACGAGTCGGGGAGAATTATCCGACCTGTGTCGCCGCCGATGACAACGCCTGTATGGCAAGCTCCATCCGTTGTATGGGCCGGTGTGCATGCGCCCGCGGCAACGCACTTTCTATATTGTCCGAAGGTCACCAGCGTTTTTGCCAACTGAAATTCGTTGATTTTTACTGCGTGTGTCCCCCCCATCTTGAATTTACCTGCGGGAATTTTGACCCATTCAATTTCCGGGGATGCTACTGGAACGCTTGGAGTCGCCGGATTTTTTAGGGCGTCTTGCTCTCTTTGATACCGATCAAAAGCGTCGTCACCGTAGGCTGGGATTGAGATCGGAAGAAGGACGCCGAGGACAGCGAAGAGAATAATATTCAGCATGAAGCAGAAGTGTGTGCGTTTTAATGCAGAGCGTCAAGGCCGACCCATAAGACGGTCGCGATCGCGCGACAGCGCTTTCGCGGCCGTTTTTCAGGGAAAGGTCGGCCAATTAGTACAATGCCCCATGTCGCTCGAGCCGTCGTGACCTCCCGCGCCCTTGCCGCGAACTGTCTTGTTTGCGGCCTCCCTCTGTCGGGTGCGACGGGGAAGATCTTTTACTGGCTCGGAATCGGACGCAGTTCGCGGAACCGGAACCTCTGCACGCGCTGCAGCACCCATCTCGAGGAAGGCCGCTTGGTCGAACTGACCGTGCTTTTCGCCGACCTTTCCTCCTTCACCGAGATGACGTCGCGCCTCGGCGCCGTCCAGACTCACAAGGTCGTCGACGAGTACCTGCGGCTGGCGACGATCGTCCTCTCCCGCCATGGGGGCTTCATCGACAAGTACATCGGCGACGCCGTCATGGCCTTTTTCAATGTTCCGGTGAAGCGGGAGGACCACGCCGCCGCCGCCGTCGCCGCGGCCGATGAACTCCAGCGCGAACTCCCTTCCCTGTCCGCTCGCTTGAACGTTCCGCTGAACGTCTCGATCGGAATCTCCCGCGGATACGCGCGCGTCGGCCGCTTGGGCTCCGACGACGCCAAGGATTACACCGCCATAGGCGAGGCCGTCAATCAGGCCGCTCGACTTCAAGCGCAAGCCCACGCGGGAGAGACCGTTCTGGCCGCCAACGTCTACGAATCGGTGTCGCAGCATTATCCGGCCGCCGCCGCCGAGGCGCTGACGCTCAAGGGCTTTTCCGCGCCCGTCGCCGCCTACCGCCTGACCGATCAGCCGGGCTCGGCGCGGCCGATGGTGGACCTTCCCGTGGGCAGCCCCGCTCTCGGCTGGGGAGCGCTGTTCGCCGCCGTGATCGGCTCGGGCTGCCTGAGCACGACCGTCGCCGCGTCCCTCGCCGCCGTCTTCGGCGCCGGCGGCGCGAGCTCCATCTTCGCGTTCACGCTCGCGATCGATCACTCCCGTTGGCACGGGCCCCTGCTCCTGACCGCATTCGCGGGAGCGCTGGTGAGTCTCTTCTTCGTCTTCAAGGACTACCGCGCTCGTCAAATCGGATGCGCCGACGGCTCCTGCGTCGACCCCTCTCCCCGCCACAGACGTCGATGGCTCCTCAGCGTGTGCCTCGCTTTGATCGCCCTCGCCGGTATTGTCAATGAGGTCGTTCGCCATTACCGGTTGCACCACGTTTTCTGGTAGAGACGGGTTCTAACGCCGTTCCATAAGCGTCCCGAATCGAGCGGCTATCTGGATTCGAGGAAGGGGTCCGGGATGACGACCCGATACGCCTCCGCGTCCCCGGCGCCCACATAGAGCACGGCCGTCCCGTCCCCTCTGCGGATCAGGCCTCCGCTGAAGAGAACGTCCGCCAGGTCGGGGCGCTTGGAGGCTCCGGGAGGCAGTTGAGAGCGCCGCAGCAGGATTTTCATCGGGGAACGCAGGCCGGTTACGGGATCCAAGGTGAAAGCCATGGGATAGTAATGGCGATTGCCCTCCTCGTCGAAACGGGCGACGTGGCCGAGGACTCCGATGCGGCCGTCCTTCAGCCGGTGCAGTTCGTTGGCGCCGCCCCATTCCTCCGGTGAGAACAGGCCCTCAAGGACGGCGGCGCCGTTGATCGTTTCCGGTCCCAGCGCGTCCAAGCCGGGGATCGTCGTCACGGCGATCTTTCCCTTTCCGCCGATCGCGCCCTGCGGCCGCGTCAGCAAGATGATTTTTCCGCCGGAGCCTTCGAGGAGGCGAATATCCTTCATGCCGTCCGGCCCGCGGGCGAACGGCTTCATGTCGGCCAAATCCCTTCCCCGGTAGAACACCGTGCGATAGCCGGTGCCGCCGTCCTCCTGCGGAAAGGTCTCCACGCCGCCGACGATCAATTCCCCGGCCACCGTGGTGAAAAAGGGGTCCTGCAGCTTCCAGAAGGGAGCTCCGGTCAGCGGACGCCAATGACCACCGGCGTTTTCGAAGAAGACGGTTTCGGACTCCTCGCTGTCCCGGCGCTCCACGCGGGCCGCCAGGACCTCGCGCTCGCGGCCCCGGATGACGGCTTTGAACGGAGCGGTGAGGTTGTAGACGTCTCGCCCGCCGACGCCCTTGAAGGAAAGTTTTTCACCGGAGGGAAGGCCCGCGTCGACGGGGTCCTCCGCGCGAGGGACGCCGGCGTCGAAGATCCGCCGCCCTTCGAAATCGGGGGTGTTCGGCGCCGAGAGCGCTTTAAGTTGGAAAGAAGCGGCTGGGAGCGCTGCTTCCCGCAGGCGCGCCGGCAGCAGGGCCGGGACGGACGCCGCGGGCCCCGCGGCGGAGGGCGCCAGGGCCGCGGCCGAGAGCATCGGCAACGACGGGAGCGCCTGCGGCGCCAGCGCGAACGGCAACGGCGTCAACGACGGCGACCAGGCTATCGGCGCGGCCTCATGCGCCATCGGCGCGAGAAGGATTTCCGCCGGCCGGCAGGGCGCCGCGGCGGCGAACAGGACCAGCAGTCCGACGAGCGGTCGCGTCATGTACAATCATTGTCACAGACCCGCGAACGGAACCACAGGGCCGTATGGGGCAAGCGGCCGGCTGTAAAAGGCCCATGCGAACTTCCTTCGCCGGACGAACCATATGAAAATCGACGGCATACCGTTCGGCACCACGGATTGGGAGAACGTGCCGCGAACCGAGCACCGCGGCGAACGCGGCATGGCGACCTGGCGAACGCGCGAATTCGGCGGAATCCGCGCGCGCGTGGTCGAATATTCCCCCGACTACCTGGCCGATCATTGGTGCTCCAAGGGGCACATCCTGCTCGTTCTCGAGGGCGAGTTGATCACGGAGCTCTCCGACGGGCGGAGCAACGTCCTCAAAAAGGGGCAGAGCTATCAGGTCGCCGATGGGGCGGAAGCGCATCGCTCCAAGACCGTCGGCGGCGCCAAGCTCTTTATCGTGGATTGAGCGGCACGCCCGTGAGGGTCCGCAGGTAGTTCAGCAGTCCGTTTTGGACGTCTTCCCGGGCGGCGACCGGATTCATGGGCGCCGGCTTCCGGTGATGGAAATACCCCCCCGTCGCCCGCGCCGCGGCATCGTCGCTCACGGCCAGCCACGCCTGGGTGGAAGCCCCTTCCGTCAGATCGTCGGGCGCCCCGGGGCCGCCCATGCGCGTCGGCACCCAGCCCGGGTCCACCGCGTGGACGAGGACATCGGGCCAGCGTCGCGCCAGGCCCATGGCGAGGATGACGTCGTGCAGCTTGGTGTCGGAATACGCCTGGGAGCCGTTCCAGCGGCGATGCTTCCACTGCGGATCGTCCAAGCCGGCGTGGCCTCCCGCGTGCATGCCCGAGCTGAGGTAGATCAGCCGGTCGGGCCGCTGCATCAAGGCCGTGAGAACATACGGAGCGGCCACGTTCACGGCGTAAAGCTGGGCCATTCCGTCCACGGTCTCCACCCGCGAGCGCTCGGTCCCTAGGCCGACGTTGTGGATGACCGCGTCGAAGCGTCCCAGCGCGTTCGCCTGATCGGCGACCGAGCGCATGGCGGCCAAAGTGGAGACGTCCCCGACGACGACGGCCTCGCAGGCGGGGAGCTTCGCCTTGGTCTCCTCAGCCCGCGCCGCGTTGCGGGCGTGGAGGACGACCTTGTGACCCTGCTCGGCGAGCAGCTTGCCGGCGAGGAAGCCCAGTCCGTCCGACGATCCGGTGATGAAAACGCGCGCCACGTCGGCTCAGCAGCGGACGGCGGAGATGGCGCTGCGGCCGCGCTTGGTCTTCTTGCCCGCGCCGGTCAGCGCGTCGTAGCGGTCCAGGGCGTCGGAGCAGGGCTTGCTCAGCTTCTTATGCGCGGCGCGCAGGCAGCTCATCACGCGGTTGCCCCCCGCCTTCACCTTACCGCATTGCCCGGGGATGTCGGTCTCGTCGCAGGCGACGTGGACCTTGGCGTGGAGCAGTTCCTCGGCGCAGAGGCCTTCCGCGGGCTTCTCCGGGTGCAGATCGATCGTCTCGAAGCACTTAAGGAAATCCGCCCGCGAGGACTTGTCCGTCAGCGCGCAGGTTTTCGGCGCGACCGGCAGGCACAGGTCCAACTGCGGGTTGGCCCGCGCGGCCTGCGCCGCCAACAGCCAGACGGCGAGAAGCGGAATCATGGGCTAGGGCTTGAGCGCGTCGGGCGTGGAGGAGTTGACGCTCTTCTGGCGCAGGATCTCCGGCGCCACCAGCACGTCGATGTCTCGGCCCTGGAACAGGCTGGACTGGATGTTGATCTCCAGGTTGTAGGTCCCGTCGTGGTTGAAGAGGTCGGACTGCGGGTTCGAGAAGTCCAGGATCTTGCCTTCGTTGCTGATCAGGAATTTCTGCACGCCTACCTTGCTGCCGTCGGGGTAGGTGGTGACGACGCGCAGGTCGGCGTTGTTGGGGCCGCTGGGCGTGGTTTGGACGGAGTTGGTGTTGTTGTACAGCGTCGGGTCCGTCGCGGCGGCGCCGCCCGCGTTGACGCTGGCCACGCTGGTCGGGTCCAAAGTGGCGAACAGCATGATGCCGTTGGTGCCCAGCACGCTGCCGGCGTGCGCGAAGGAGATGTCGGTGTTCACCCCCGCCGTCGGCTGGACGTCCTGCTGCCAGAAGAAGTGCCCGGGAGACGTCGCGTTCCAATCCTGGTGCGTGACGAACTGGTCGCGGATGCCGCCCGGGACGCCGGGACCGCTCAAGGTCTGCGTGAAGTCCACCGTCGACGGGTACCACAGCAGCTTAGCCACGCCGCCGTTGTAGCCGGCGAAGTTGATCTGCGCGGGGTCGCCCAGCTTCAGAAGCTCCTTGTCCGCGTCCACCGTGTTCGTGGCGTAGAACTCCAGCGACTTCAGCCAGTTCGCGGGCTGATTGGCCGCCAGATAGCCGCCGGCCACGATGGCCGGGACCTGGCTCAGGTCGTTGGGGATGGCCGCGTGGAAGGTCTCCACGAAATGGCCCCAGTCGAAGCGGTCCTGGCGGTGGCTGAGGAACAGAAGCTCGAAGGACTTCGCGTCGGGGCGCAGCACGTACTCCTCCAGGCGCACGCGGCGGCCGAAGGCGTCCACCACGTCCTTGCCCAACTGGGCCTCGTTGGCCTTGAGCTCGCGGTTGCGGAGATCCTCCAGCATGTGGCGCGTGGCGTCGCGGGCCATCTCCTGGTGCACGGCGTAGGGGCGGACCGCCTGCAGCGCGCCCGGGTCGTTGAGGGCCAGCATGTGCGGCCGCTCCAATCCGTTCTCGCCGATCTTCATCGTCTCTTCGGAGGTCACCACCGCCTCGCGGCCCTTGTTGTCCTTGACCTCCAGGACGCCTTCGGCCATGGTGACCTGAGTGTCCTTTCCGTCCACCCCGATGTCGAAGACCGTGCCGCGCACGGCGGCCACCGCGGTGGGCGTGCGGATGGTGATGCGGCTGCTGAGCAGGCCGGCGAAGGCCGCGCGGATCTTTCCGAGCTTCAGGGAGAAGCCCTGCTCCTTCGTGTCGGTCTTGTCGATGGAGAAGATCGAGAAGCTGTTGATCAGGACCTTGGAGCCGTCGGCGAAGTTCAGCTCCGCGCTGGCGTTGCGGTGCGTGCGGATCTCCTGCCCCGCGGATACCGATTCCGGCTCCGACACCGGCCGCCACTGGGCGTTGGCGCCCGCGCGCACGTCCACGGCGCCGTTGGGGATCAGGCGGATGGGACCTTCCGGGAGCGCGTGCGCCGAGGCCGCCAGGGCCAGCGCGAGCGCCGTGAGTCCGAACGAAGCCGCGAAGCGCTTGATTAGAATTTCCATCCTACCCCCGCGAAATAGTTGTAGTCGTGGTAATTGTACTGGTAGGTTTGCTCGTAAGCGGTGTTGGCGCTGGTGTTGGACCAGGCCGCGCGCAGCTTCAGGTCCAGCGCGCGCCAGACGGGATAGCTGGCGTCGAGGGAGACGCCCTCGGTGAACTGCTGGAGCTTGGAGGCCTTGTAGCTGCCGTCGGAATTCTGCGACAGGCGGCCCGTGTAGGAGCGGTTGGCGAAGTCCAGCCCGACGCGCAGCGCCGTCTTCGTGGCCAGGAAGGTGGTCGTCAGGCTGGGCGACACCCGCGCCTCCCAGTAGTCGTAGTAGGCGCCGATGTACTTCAGCCGCGACGGGTCCGCGTCGAAGCTGTTCTGGTTGGAGATCTGGTCGGCCAAGGTGACGCTGACCGCGGCGACGGGCCGGATCCGGCCCATCACCTGCCAATCGTTGTAGCGCTTGCTGACGCCCAGGTTCAGGCTCTGATAGGTGTCGGAGCGGTTCGTGCTCAGGAACTGGCCCTGGGACTGGACCACCTTCTGGTCGGTGAAGCTGATGAAGGAGATCGAGTAGTAGAGCCACGCGCTGACGAAGCCGGGCAGGTCGTACTCGTTGCGGTAGCCGAACTGGTTGGTCACCGTGTCCAGGATGCGGGAGCCGGGGTTCGGGGCGGCCTGCTCCGTGTTGAACTGCGTGGTCAGCGACTGGAAGTGCGGGTAATGCGTGTAGTAGAGGTCGTAGGACAGCTGCCAGGTCCACGGGATGTCGTCGCCGAAGCGGGTCTTGTGCTCCCAGACCGCGCCCGCCTCGTAGCGCCAGAAATCGTACAGGCCCTTCCCCCACTTCTCGTCGCTCGTCTCGCGGAACAGGTCGGATTTGAGCCCGACGCTCGGCTTCAGGCTCCAGCCGTCGTCCCAGCGCTTCACCCATTTCGCGGAGCCGCCCAGGTCGGCGCTCTGCTGGAACAAGGTCCCGCCGCCGGCCAGCTCGTTGACCTGCTTGAAGCCGGTGTAGTTGGCGTGCCCGTCGAGATAGAAGCCCCAGGAGCTGGACAGGCTGCGCAGGAGCTGCGCGTCGACGTTCGCGTAGCCGTTCAGCGCGCCGGCGCTGTTGTTGAAGAAATACTGGCCCAGCATCAGGTCCATGTCGCCCTGGGCCTTCCAGCCGGGCTCGCGCTGGGCGGAGGAAACGCCCGCCAGCACGGTCAGCAGGAACGTCGCGAGGAGGAATCGGAGGGATTTCAAGAGGTTCTCACTCGAAGCGCAGGCCGATCGTCATGCGGTGCGTGTCGCCGAGATCGCCGTAGGGGATGAACGCGTAGTCCATGGTGAAGCGGCTGAATTTGACGCCCATGCCCGCGCCGAAGCCGACCAGCTTGCTTTGCAGTTGGTCCGCGCCGTGGCCCAGCTGGTAGCCCGCGCGCACGGCCAGGTTTCCGCTGACCCAGTACTCGGTGCCGAGGCTCCAATAGCCGCGCCTCTCCGTCGTCAGCCAGTCGATGTCCGAGGCCAGCACCAGCTTGTCGTGGAGCAGCTTGTACGCGGCGCCGCCCTTGAACGTCAGCGGCATGCTGTCGGGGCCGATGTTGGTGCCCAGGTTGCGCATGGTCCCGCCCACGGTCAGGTGCTCCACCGGGGTCCGGACCAGGACGCCCGCGTCCACCGCCATGGCGCTCTCCTTGAGCGCGTCCAGGGAGGTGCGGACGTACTTCAGGGTGCCGCCCGCGGTCACGTTCTCCCCGAAGGCCCTCGCGTAGGAGAGGCTGGCCGCGTAGTTCTGGTTGTCGAACGTTCCGATCGGGGTTTCGGTGTCGGTGGTGCTGCGCCGCTCGATGTTGGAGACTCCCAAGTAGTTGAAGCCCCCGGCCCACACGCCGCCGCCCTTGCCGACCGGCGCCGCGTAGCCGAAATAGCCCTGGTTCTCATCCACGAAGAGCGAGCTGTAGCTGGCCGTGACGTTCGCCTTGTCGACGAAGCCCAGCGCGGCGGGATTCCAATTGACCGCGTTGGCGTCGGCCCCGGTGTCGACGGCCGAGAAGGCGCCCCCCATGGCCAGCGGGCGGGCGCCGACGCCGATGGTCAGGAAATCGGCGCCGCTGGTGCCCGGGCCGCCGGTGACGATGTTGAGCGCCGCGGCCGGCGAGGCCGCGAGGACGAGGGCGAGTACGGCGGCTCGAGGGCGATTCACTTGATCACCGCCAGCTTGAAGGTTCCGGAGGACTGCTTCGAGCCTCCGACCGACAGGATGCCGTAGTAGACGCCGTTGGCGACCGGCTGACCGTTGCGGTTCTTGCCGTCCCACTGGATGTAGGAGCAGCTGTTGGGCGCCACGTCGCCCGAGTCGATCTCCCGCACCAGGCGGCCGGCCAGCGTGTAGATCCGGATCACCGCGTGGCCGCTGATGCCCGCGGGGATCTCATACTTGATCACCGTGCCGTTGGTCAGGATGCTGGACGCCGAGCCGGTGCAGTTCGACGTCGGGCCCAGCGAGATGGTCTTGCTCTGCAGGTCGAACGGGTTCGGGAAGTTGTAGACCCGCACCGTCGTTCCGGAGTACACGCCGCCGCTCACCTGCGACGGGCGTAGGACGGCGAAGAGGCCCGCGTCGGTCGCCGCGGCGACGCGCGTGTTCGGGCGGTAGCCGCGCCCGTCGGACAGCGCCATCAGGCCGGCGGCGTGCTGCGCCTCGGCCGTCCGGACGCCGGAGACGCCGACTCCGCTGACGGACAGGACGCTGGCCAGGCTCTTCAGCCCCCGCACCGAGATGGTGCCGCGCACGGGGTCGATGGTCTGCAGTCCGGGGACCAGCTTCCACTGCTGGGACGCGTTGTCGAAGGTGTAGACGGCCAGGTCGTTGAGGTCCGCCCCGGTCTGGTTGTAGGCCAAGGTCATGTCCACGCCCTTGGCCGTGTAATTGATGCTGGAGAGCGTGACGTTGTAGACGCCGCTGAGGAAGGCCGTGAGGCTGAGGCCCGAGGTGCGCACCCCCAAGGTCGCCTGCGGCGAGGCCGAGGCGTCGGTCTCGGTCATGCACATGGTCGGGATGGCGGTGGAGGCCGTCGGAATCACGCCGCCGACCGGCATGGACAGCCCCGAGCTGTTCCCGCCCGCGCCGCCGGTGATGTCCAGCGGCACGTTGTTGTTGGGCAGACCCTGGGAGTTGACGCCGGATTCGTCGCCGATCAGCGCCTCGTCGATGCTCTGGCAGACGCCGTGCGGCAGGTTCAGGCCGAAGGAGACCTCCTTGATCACCAGCGGCGCGCGCGGGTCGTTGGGCTGGGCCTCGATGTGCAAGGTGTAGACGGTTCCGGCCGTCAGCGTGGACGTGGAGTAATCCAGGAACAGCTGCGGAGCGCCGTCGGCGTCCACGCGGGTGACGAAGGCGTTTCCGGGCAGCGGCGTCGAGGTCGCCAGGACGAAGGGCGACGCGCCGATCCACGCGTTGCCGCCGGAGAAGTCCTGGAAGTTCGTGACCTGGAACTCGTAGACGGGACCGATCTGGTGGCCGAACACGTTGACGTCCAGAGGCTTGGGCTTAAGGGCGAAGTCGAAGCCGGTCACCGCTCCGGGCACCTCGGTGGACTGGTTGAGCACGTAGTAGCCCGGTGCGTTGACGAACACCTTGAACTGATGGTAGTTCGTCGATCCCGGAATGAGCGCGGTGGAAAGGCCGCTGATCTTGTAGGTGCCGCTCGAATCCGTGACGGCGCGATAAAGAGGAAGCGCGGCCGTGGGGTTGAGGGCGTTGAGGGAGTCGTCGTAGGCCAGCACGGTGATGCCCTGAAGCACCGTCTTGCCGAAGGCGGAGCAGGTGGCGCCGGCGGGGCAGACGGGGTTATTGGTGTACACGGTGCCGGAGAGGGAGGCGTTGACGGCCGGCAAAGTGAACGTGGGCGCCGTGACCGAGCCGCTGCCGCTGACGTCCACGTCCTGGGCGCCCTGGGCGTAGCCCGCCGCGACCGCCAGAAGGTTGTACCGGCCGGAGCCGAGGCCGCTCAAAGTCCACGCGCCGGCGCTGTCGGTGGTCAACGTGGTGGGCGCGTAGCCCGGCGCCTTGACCGTCACCTGGGCGCCGGCGAGGCCGACGGCGCTGGTGCTCTGCACGACGCCCGCGATGCTGCCTCCGGGGTTGGCGTCCAAGTTCACGTCGACCGTGGTGGTCGAGTTGGCCGTTCCCAGCGTGGCGGAGGTCTTGAAAGGCGGGTAGTTGGGCGTCGTGACGACCAAGTTGTAGGTTTGTCCGGCCGTCAGGCCCCGGATCTCGTAGCCGAGGGCGCCCCAGCCCGTGGGGGCCGGGCCGGTCAAGCTCTGGAACTGCGCGAAATTCCCCGCGGCGACCGAATTCTTCAGCTGGTTGTCGAAGGTTTTTTCCGTGGTCGGCAACGGGACGACCAGGCCCGCGCTCTTCAGCGTGCCGCTGGAGTCGTAGGCCCAGACGATGGGCAGGTACTGAAGGAAGGCGTCGAAGTTTCCGGCGAGCTGCTGGAACTGCCGGAGATTGATCATGTTCACCGCGGTTACCGTGCCGGCCAAGGTGGCCTGCGCGACGCCGTTCAGCGAAGGGGTCGGCGTCAAAGGGACGTTCTGCACCGTGGTCGTGGAGCCGTTGCCCCCGCCGTTCGGCGAGAAGAGGCTGGTGGTCGCCGCCGACGGGATGACGATGATGTTCCGAGTCGAGCTCTCGATGACGAAGTACGGTCGCGAGCCGCCGGCCAGATTGTTGGAGTCGAAGCCGCCCTTGCGCATCAGGTAGAAATCGAAGGCCGAGCCGGTCTTGCTGGCGGCCAAGGCGTTCGTGCAGAAGCCGGCCTGCGCCAGGAAGCTTCCGCCGTTGCAGACGTTGTTGCTGGAACTGTTGGTCGAGGACGCGATGGGAGAGTAGGGGAATTCGCCCGGCGAGCTGCTTCCGCCTCCCGACAGGAGCGCGGCGACCGACGCGGGCGTGAAGGGCGTGCCCTGCGGCAGGGCGTAGGCCAGATAGGTCTCCGGCGGACAATCGCTGTTCGGCGGGCAGACGGTGAGGATGTTCAGGGGAGGCAGGGAGTTGATGTTCGCGACGGGCTGAACGATGACCGCGTCCGAGAGGTACATGTCCTGGTTGATGGTCTGGTTGGCGGTCACCGTCAGCTTGGGCGCGGGCTGCTTGGTCGTGTACGGGAACGGGACGTTGCCGTAGTTCTGCGCGGCCAAAGCGTACTGTCCCGGCAGCAGTCCGCCGACGGTGAAGCTCCCGTCGTTGCTGAGCTGGGCGTTCCCCCACGAGTTGTTGCCCTCGGCGGAGACGCTGGGCGCGCCGCCCTGATTGCCGCTGGGCGGGATGTAGATGCTGCCGTCGGGCTTGTGCATATAGCCGACGACGCGGCCGGCCGGGAAGAACTGCATGTTGACCACGGCGGTATTCGAGGCTTTCAGGTTCGGATTGGGCTGATTGCCGCCGGGGAACACGGCGCCCCAGAAGTCGGAGTTGACCTGCATGTAGTACGACTGTCCGCTGGAGACCGGGATCGAGTAGTTGATGACCGGGCCCGTGCTGGCGCTGCTGAACCCGGTGAAGCCGCCGCCGCCGTTGCAGTTGCCGCCGTTGCACTGCGGGTACAGAACGATGGAGATGGGGCTGGAGGACAGGTCCACGACGGACGGGAAGGTCAAAGTTCCCTGGACCACGCCGCCGAGGGTGCCGGTGGCCACGTTGACCGTGACGGTGATCGAGGAGACGTTGTTGTAAAGCGCATTGCCGCCGATGTCGTACACGTAGCCCATGCCGGTGGGCGTCATCGTGTCGATGGTCAGGCGCCGGTCGTCGGCTCCGATGCCGGAGGAACTGCAGGGGCCGTAGTTCTGCTGATTGTCGGGGCCGGCGTTGAAGGACGCCTGACCATAGGCGGTCCACGCGTACAGCTGATAATTGCCCGTGGGCAGGCCGGTGAGCAGGATGTAGCCGGTCGCGGACGTCTGGGCGTTCAGGCTCTTGAAGCCGGGATTGTTGTTGTAGGGGCCCGTGCAGGCGGCGCCCGGGGTGGTCTGCCAGCTCATGCCGTCGGGGAAAAGGCCGATGCCGGCCTGGGGAAAGGCCTTGCCGAACTGGTCCTGCACGTACACCCGCAAGACGCCGTTGCCCGCCGCGACCTGGCCGAGCTGGAACTTCAGCTTCAGGACCGTGATCGTGGAGTTGTAGACGAAATCGTTGACGCCGGGGGCGGCGCCGAAGGTGCCGGTCGCCGTGCTCTGCGAACCTTGATAGCAGCTGCCGGTGTTGGGATTGCAGCCGCCGGAGATGTTCGTGTAGTAGGTCGTGCCGGGGCGAAGGTCGTAGATCTGGAAGACGCCGTTTTGGTCGGTCTGCGCGCCGCGCCAGTCGTTGAAGGTCTGGTTGTACGCGTCCTTGTACTGCGATTGGAAGTTGAGCTGCAGGAACGGGATCGGGGTGGACGCCGTGTCGACCACGACGCCGTAAACGCTCAGCCCTCCCCCCTGCCCGGCGGACTGGGCGGCGCCGATATTGGCGACCGGAGCCTGTGAGGTGACGGCCCCCAGGTCGAGCGATCCGCCGACGGCGAGCACGGCGCCGTTGGCCAGCGGCGAGGCGACCTGAAGTGAGGCGGAACGGTTCAGGATCGGGTCGAAGGCCGAGGCCTGGTACACGCCCGCGCCCGCCGTGTGCACGTTGAGGAACTGGAAGCTTCCGGCGCCGGCGCCGTTGGTGTTGGTGATCCCGTAGGCGGACGCGCCGCCGCCGGTTTTCAGGCTGAGCTGGCCGAACACCAGGACGTTGGGCGAGGCGTTGGTCACGTTCACGTCGATCTCGCCGACCGAGGAGACTCCGGCCGAGCTGATCGTGATGTTGACGATCGGAGGCGTCGCGCTGGGCGCGGCGGCGGTCAATGAGGGCGGATTTCCGGCGAACTGATCCAGGAAGCCGGGCAGGAAGCCCTGGCTGGAGGCGACGATCTGATAGACGCTGCCGACCGTCAGGTTGCCGAAGAAGTTGAGGGTGCCGGTGGCGTCCGTGAGACCGATCTGGGAGGTAGAGGGGTTGGGTTGGCCGTTGACGAAAGAAACCGCGGCGACGTTGGCTCCGACGATGGGAACGCCGGCGGAGTTCTTGACGACGACGGTGAGGTTGGAAGGAACGGCGTGGGCGGCGACGGCGGTGAGGAGGAGGCTGACTCCAAGCAATCGTCTCACGCGTTGGCTCCAGGCATCTCGAGGGTGTCTTGAAATGGGCTTAATCGCGACTGTGTCAAGAATGTAATAAAAAAGCGCCGAAGTCAATACGATTTCGGTCACAGCCCGCCCGAATCCTCGTCGTGGGAGGCGCGCCGGCGCGCGCGAGGCGTTGCGCCTCGGGGCGAGATGAGTTAGAGTCTTTTCATGAGACTTTCCGCAGCCGCGAACGCCGCCGCCGGCCTCGTCGCGCTCGAGCATTTCGGCTTTCTGGTTCTGGAGATGTTCCTTTGGACGAAGCCGATCGGCCTGAAGATTTTCCGCCTCACGCCCCAGGCGGCGGAGATGTCGGCCGGATTGGCGATGAACCAGGGGCTGTACAACGGGTTCCTGGCCGCAGGTCTGATCTGGGGGCTGTGCGCGTCCGATCCGGCGGCGGCTCTTTCGATCAAGACGTTCTTTCTGGGCTGCGTCGTCGCCGCGGGAGTCTTCGGCGCCGCCACGGTGAGCCCGCGGATATTCTTGGTTCAGGCGGCGCCCGCCCTCTTCGCCCTGGCGCTGCTGCGGTTGACGAGATGAACATCGGCGTCGGCCTGGGGTTGGGCGACGACCCCGCCCGGGCCGCGGAAAGCGCCGCGCGCGAGGCGCTCCGGGCCGTGCCGCGCCCGGACCTGTCCATCGCGTTCGGCTCGATCCGTCTGGATCAGAAGGCCGTTCACCGGGGCCTGACCTCGGTTCTCGATCCGGCGCGCCTGCTGGGCGGATCCTCCTACGCGGAAATCACGAACGCGGGCGTTACTAAAGGAAGCGTCGGGGTATTGTCCCTCTCGTTCGACGGCGCGCCGGTGAAGTTCGCCCAGGCGGGAGTGTGCGGCACTCCCAGCGCCGTCGGCGATTCCCTGGGACGGGCCTTGGGCCCCGCGCCGGATTCCGGAAGGCCGCTGGGGTTCTTCTTCGGCTCCGTCGCGACCGGCTACGACAACACGACGCTCGCCCGGATGCGCGGGCGCCTGTCGTCCACCCCCCTGTTCGGGGGCATGACCTGCGCCGATTACGACCTGGGCATGAGCCACCCGAGGTTCTGGGCGAACTATCAGTACGGGCCAAAGCTGACGCGCAACGCGGCGCGCGCGGCCTTGGTGTCCCTGCCCGACGGGCACGAACTCGCCTTCGGCTTCGAGCACGGCTGGGAGCCCGTCGGCCCCCCCATGACCATCACCCGCGCCCGCGGGGAGAAGGTCTACGAGGTGGACGGCGTTCCGGTCTTCGAATATTACCGGCAGTTCCTCGGCGAGGACCACGGCGACTCCTTTTTCGAGCAGTTGATCCAGCGCTACGGCTTCTCCGTGCTGTCCGACGACGGGCGCACCTTGCTGAAGCTGCCGGTCGTCTGCGATTTCAAGCGCGGCTACATCTCGTTTTTTCCCGCCGAAGATCTCCAGGGCTGCCGCGCGCGGCTGATCCTGGCCAGCCGGCGGGGGCTGATCGCCGGGGCGCGCGTCGCGGCCGAGCGCTGCCGCGCGGCGCTGGACGGAAGGACGCCGGACCTGCTGATGATGGTGTCGTGCTGCACGCGCAACCGCATCCTGCACAGCCGGATGGGCGACGAGGTGGACGCGGTCCGCGACGTGTTCGGGCGTTCCGTTCCGTTGTTCGGCTTCTACTCGGGCGGAGAGGTCGTCCCGTTCGAAAGCCGCTACGACGACGCGTCCGACCCCGCGAAGCCCGGCTCCCGCTATCACACGACGACGGTGGCGCTTCTGGCGATGTCCGCTCCGCGGCGCGCGCGCGTCGGCCGCCTGCCGCGCCCCCAGCGGCTGCGCCGGAGCGCGGCCCAGGACGCATCGGCCCTGCGGCTGGCGCTGGCCGAAGGCGAGGAGACCTTGGACCGCACCGAGAGCTTTCTCGCCAATCTGAGCCGTAAATCGCATCTGGACGCGGAGAAGCTGCGCCGCCAGAACGAGGTCATCCACCGCTACACGCCGCACGAGGTCTGGGACGAGATCGGCGCGCGCGCCGCGCGCGGCGACTACGAGCTGCCGGACGCGGAGTTCCGCGGAGCTTTCCTTTTTATGGACGTGAAGGGTTTCACCGCCTTCAGCGAGACGCACCGGCCGGCGGAGGTGGTCGCGGCGCTCAACGCCCTGTTCGGGCCCGCGACCGACGCCATCCACGCCTGCGGCGGCGACGTGGACAAATACATCGGCGACTGCATCTTCGCGGCGTTCAAGCGGTCCGACGACGCCCTGCGCGCGGCCAAGCGCGTGCTCGCGCTGGTCGCTGAGCGCCGCGCGGCCGGGCATCCGTTCGACGTGCGCGTCGGCGTCAACGCCGGACGGGCGATCCGCGCCAACGTGGGCTCGCGGGACCGGCGCGAGTACACCTACATCGGCGACGCGGTCAACCTGGCCCAGCGCCTCGAGTCGAACTGCGCGCCGGGGCGGGTCCTGGTCTCGGCGGCCGCCCGGCGCGGCTCCCGGGTGAGCTTCCCCGTGGCGGTGCGGCGCACTTTGGCCGTGAAGGGCCGGGCCCGGCGCGTGACCGCCTACGAGTGCGGCCTGGCCTGACGGCTAGAAGTTCGCGATCAACGCGAACGCCGTGATCTCGTCGTCCTTGCGCGTCCCGGCCGGAGGCTGATTGCTGCGCTTCCACAGGAACGAGGTCTTGACCGAGAAATGAGCGCTCAGCGCGGTGGTCAGCGCGGTCTCGGTGTTGATGCGGCTGTCGCGCTTGTCGGCCAGGCTCTGCAGATACTCGACGTCCTGGCTGAACTTGGACGTCGGCGTGAAGTCGTGGAGGTACTTCGAATAGACTCGCGCGGTGGCGTTGCTCCGGCGCTTGTCGCCGATGCGCTCCTCGTTCAGGTAGCCGGGCGCCAGTTCGCCGGTGAGCAGGTTCGCCGCGTTCTTCCACAGCTCGCGGCCGAGACCCAGGGAGAATTCCTGGCGGTTGGCGATGCCCGCGAAGCGGTTCTTGTCCCAGCGGTACTTCTCGAACACGTAGTCGTGCTCGTCGTATTTGGTCTGCGACTTCTCGCCGGCGTAGTACTGCTCCGCCGTGACCTGCCCCTGGCTCTTGGAGCCCAGGCCGCCTCCCTCCAGCTCCAGGCGCGTGCGCGCGTCGAAGTCGTAGGAGTAAGAATCCTTGGCGGAGGTCGTCTGCGTGCGGCTGTTGCCGTTGGTATTGACGAACGACGCCTCGGCGGCGTCTTTCCATTTCCGCGCCGGAGCGTCCTCGGCGAGGGCCGGCGCCGCGGCGAGGACGGCGAGAGTCAGAATGATGAATTTCATGGCGAGATTATACCGCATGGCGACACATTCGCGCTTCCAGCCGCGTCCTATGGGCATGTTGCCGCAGCTGACGCCTAATGATATACTGACTAACCAGTCAGTCATAAAATTTATGCCCGCCACCCCCCGCCCCGTCGTACGCGATCCTGACGCCAAGAAGCGGCACATCCTGGAAGCGGCCCGCCGCCTGCTGGTCGAGCGCGATTTCGCCGACATCGTCCTGGACGACATCGCCAAGCGCGCGGGCGTGGCCAAGGGCACGCTTTTCCTTTATTTCAAGAGCAAGGAGGAGCTGTTCTCCGCCGCTTTCTCGGACCTGGTGGATTCCCTGGGTTTCGAACTCGAGGCCCTGTCGAAGACGGGTTTGAAGGGCAAGGAGATGCTGGCGGCCGCCGCAAAGGTGATGCTCAATCATTTCGACCGCAACCGCGATTTCATGGGCCATCTCGGCGCGGGGCGGATGTTCGGCTGCGGGGCGCGCTCGCGCGAGAAGCTCCTGGAGAAATTCCGCGCGAATCACGTCTGGCTTCGCCGCATCCTGACGCTGGCGTCCAAGGACGAAGGCCGCTCGATTCCGGATCCGGAATTCGCGGCGGCCGCGTTCATCGGCCTGTGCCGCAGCGCCGCGGTGCGCAAGCAGGTTTACGGTAAGGACGGCGTGTTGGAGCGGGAGGCCGAGCACGTGGTGGCCTTCTTTACCGGCGGATCGGGGATCGAGCTGTGACGCCGCCCCCCGCCATCAGAGGGAGGGTCATGGGTCTTTTCTCGACGATGATTGCGGCCGCGCTTCTCGCCGCGCCGGCCGGTGCGAAGACGGTCACGTGGGACGGCATCGTCGCCGAGGCTTCGTCCACGAACCCGGATTTGGCCGCGTCCCGTTTCTCCCTGGAATCCAGCCGCGCCAGCTACTATCAATCCTTCAACGGCGTGATGCCGCAGGTCACGCTGTCGAACTCCCTGTCGGAGGCGAACGTCGCGCCGGTGAACCGCTGGAGCGCGCAGGCGGCGGCGACCATGAAGATCCTCGACGCCGGCCAGATCGCCGCCATCCGCGCGGCGTCGGCCTCCACGACCTTGGCCGAGGCGAACCTGCGCAAGGCGTCCTCGGACCTTCGTTCGACCCTGAGGCAGGCGTTCACTCACGCGCTCTTCGCCCAGGAGACGCTCAAGGTCACGGAGAGCATCCAGAAGCTCCGCGACCGCGACTCCGAGATGGTGACCTTGCGCTACGATTCCGGAAGCGAATCGAAGGGCAACATGCTGCGCGCGAAGGCTCAGGCCATGCAGGCCACTCTCGCGGTCCTCCAGGCCCAGCGCGACTTGCGCACCGCCCAGCGCGAGCTGGCGCAGCGCCTGGGCCGCGAGGAATTCGAGGATTACACGGCGTCGGGCACCTTCGGTGCCGGTGAAGCTCCGCCGCTTCCCAACGACCTGCGTCCGCTCCTGGTTTTGCGGCCCGAGGTTTTGATCGCCGAGGCTTCCGCGCGTCAGGCGAAGGTCGCGGTGTCTCAGTCCGAAAGCTCGCTCTGGCCCAGCCTCTCGGCGAACTACGCGAGGGCGCGCGGCGACTCCGTGGAGTTCCCCTCCCAGCGCTATTCCTGGTCCGCCGGCGCCACGCTCAGCTACGCGCTGTTCGGCGGCGGGCCGACGTCCACTTGGTACGGCGTGAAGTCTTCCAAACGCGCGCTCGACGCCGCGGAGAAGAGCCTCTCCTCCGCGCGCGTGGCGGGCCTGTCGGCGCTCGAAAACGCGTGGGCGAATTTCGCCGACGCGGTGGACCAGGTGCGCGTGCAGACCGCCCTGCTCGAGGCGGCCCGCCAGCGCAACGACGAGGCCGACATCAAGTACGCCTCGGGCCTGCTCAGCTACGACAATTGGGAAGTCATCGTCTCCGACCGCGTTTCGACCGAGAGCCAGGCGGTCTCGGCCTTGAAGAACGCGATGGACGCGGAGACGGCGTGGAACCGCGCCCTCGGCCGGGCGCTCGGAGAATAATAATGAAGCGAGTCATCGCGCTGGTCGTTTCGATCGCTCTCGTCGGCGGCGGAGCCTGGTACTGGAAAGGCGGGAAGTCCAAGAAGGGCGAAAAGACGGCGACCGTCACGGCGACGCTGGGGGCCATCGAACAGACCGTGGACGCCACGGGTTCCGTGATCGCGCTGAACCGCGTCGAGATCAAGCCGCCGATCTCGGGCCGTATCGAAAAGCTGCTCGTGGACGAAGGCGACAAGGTCCAGGCCGGCCAGATCGTGGCGTGGATGAGTTCGACCGACCGCGCGGCCATCCTGGACGCCGCGCGCGCGCAGGGGCCGGAGGCCTACGCGAAGTGGCAGGATTCCTACAAGCCGACGCCGATCATCGCGTCGCTGACCGGCGTGGTCATCCTGCGCAACGTCGTGGTCGGGCAGACCGTGGACGCGTCGACGGTTCTGTACGCGGTGGCCGACACGCTGATCGCCTACGCGCAGGTCGACGAATCGGATATCGGCAAGGTCCACATCGGTTTGAAGTCCCGGATCGTGCTTGACGCCTATCCGAATAAGCCGATCGAGGGCAAGGTTTTCGACCTCCTCTATGAGGGCAAGAACATTTCCAACGTGATCACCTACGGCGTGAAGATCCGCCCCGATCGCGTGCCGGACTTCTTCCGGTCTCAGATGACCGCCAACGTCAGCTTCGAGATCTCGCGCAAGGAGAAGGTCGTGACCTTGCCGTCGTACGCGGTTCGTACGCAGCCCGACGGCTCCCGCGTGGTCTCCTTGCCGCCGGCCCCTGATTCCGACGGTAAATCGACGACGCGCGAGGTCAAGACCGGAATCGAGAACGACGACCTGGTCGAGATCGTCTCGGGCCTTTCCGAGGGCGACACGGTCCAGCTCCCTCAGGGCAAATACGTGCCGCAGAAGGCTCCGGACTCCAGCCCTCTGGCGTTCGGCGGGCCGAAGCGCTCGGGAAGCGAAGGGCAGGCTCCGAAACCGAAAAAATGAACGCGTTGATCGAGCTGAGCGGCGTCCGCAAGACCTACCTGGTCGGGGGCGGCAAGCTCGACGTCTTGAAAGGCATCACCCTCGACATACAGGAGGGCGAGTTCGTCGCGATCATGGGCCCCTCCGGGTCCGGCAAGTCGACCTTGATGCAGATCATGGGTCTGCTGGACCGGCCCACCTCCGGCTCGTTCCACCTTCTGGGCCTGGACGTTTCCAACCTGACCGACGACGAGGGCGCGGCCTTGCGTTCGCGCGTGATCGGGTTCATTTTCCAGATGTTCAACCTGCTGGCCCGCACCAGCGCGCTCGACAACGTGGCTTTGCCCATGCTCTACACGGGCGAGCCCGGCCGCGAGGAGCGGGCGACCGAACTGCTGAAAGAGATCGGCCTGGGCGACCGCCTGGACCATGCCCCGAACCAGCTTTCGGGCGGCCAGCAGCAGCGCGTCGCCATCGCGCGCGCGTTGACCAACAAGCCGCGTCTGATCTTCGCCGACGAGCCCACCGGCAACCTGGCCAGCGATCAGGCCGAGGAGGTGCTCAAGCGCCTAGTCGGCTTCAACGACTCCGGCATCACCGTCGTCATGGTGACGCACGAGCCCGACATCGCGGCCTACGCCAAGCGCATCATCAAGCTCAAGGACGGGCTCATCGTCCAGGACGAAGCGAACGCGTCCCCGCGAATCCCGTTCGGCCGGCAGGTCGCGCTGGCGGGCGGCGGGCACTTGACCTCGGTTCCCCAGCCGCGCAGCCTCAGCGTCGAGGAACTGGGCGAGCATTTCTTCTCGGCGCTGAAGGCCATGCGCTCCAACAAGGTGCGCAGCGCTCTCTCCATGCTGGGCATCATGATCGGCGTGACCGCCGTGATCGCCATGCTGGCCATCGGCAAAGGCGCGCAGAAATCCGTGGAGGCGCGACTCTCCAGCCTGGGCTCCAACCTGCTGATGCTGTTCCCGCAGTCCCCCCGCGTCCAGGGCGGCGCGCGCGGCGCGCAGGGCTCCTTCAGCCGCCTCAGCCTGGCCGACGTTTCCGCGATCCGCCGCGCGCATCCGGGCATCACCGCCGCGGCGGGCGAGGTGAGCGGCGGCGTGCAGATCGTCTACGGCGATCAGAACGCCAGCACGACCTTGACCGGCGGCACGGTCGAATACGCGGCCATGCACAACAGCCAGCCTTACTTCGGCCGCTTCTTCACGGAGGCCGAGGACCAGCAGATGGCGCGCGTGGTCCTGGTGGGCCAGACGGTCGTGGACAGCCTGTTCGGCGCGGAGAACCCCGTCGGCAAGACGGTCAACATCAACCACATCAAGTTCAAGATCATCGGCGTGCTCCCGCGGAAAGGCTCGACGGGTTTCCGCGATCAGGACGACGCGGTCCTGGTCCCGCTGAAGACCGCGATGAAGCGCGTGCTGGGCAGCACTTACGTCAACATGGTCTCCATCGAGTGCGACAGCCCCGCGTCCATGCCCGCCGCGATGGACGCGATCCGGGCGCTGATGCGCAAGCGCCACCGCCTGCCGGACTACAAGGACGACGACTTCATGCTCCGCAACATGGCCGACATCCAGGCGGCCTTGGCCGGCACCTCCCAGGTCTTCTCGCTGCTGCTGGGCATCGTCGCGGCGATCTCGCTCGTCGTCGGCGGCATCGGCATCATGAACATCATGCTGGTGTCGGTCTCCGAGCGCACGCGCGAGATCGGCCTGCGCAAGGCCATCGGCGCCACGCGCCGCGCGGTGCTGATCCAGTTCCTGATCGAGGCGGCGGCCATGTCCACCTTGGGCGGCATCATCGGCATCCTGCTCGGCTGCGGCATCGCCTTCGGCATGTCGAAGTGGGCCGGCTGGGCCGCCATCGTCACTCCGCAATCCGTCATCCTGGCGTTCCTGTTCTCCGCGGGCACCGGCGTGATTTTCGGCTTCTGGCCCGCGCGCAAGGCGTCCTTGCTGTCCCCCATCGAAGCCCTGCGCTACGAGTAATCGTTCGCCGGCGCTCGTCCTGCGTATGAAATTGCGTTTCCATGAATTTCACTGTCGTCGCGAAAGTGAAATGAATGGAAACGCAATTAATCCTGCCTGAGATAGGCGGCGTTCTTCTGTTTCCAGTCGAGCCACTCGTTGTCGAGATGCACCTGGCGCCAATCGAGTTCGTAGAGCGCGCCGGCCGGCAGCGTCAGAAGTCGGCAGCCCAGCGCGGCGTAGAGTTTGCGCAAGGTGCTGAGGCGGACGTCGGCGTCTTTTTCGGCGCGACCTGCGAGCGCGGCGGAAACCCCGGCTTTTAGCGCCAATTGTTTCCGGTTCAAGTTGAAGCGGATGCGCAACCGGCGCAGGCATTCATGCGCGGACCGCGCGGCGAACTCGGGTGGGACCGATTCGGCGTAGGCAAGCGCCTCGCGCACCGGATCGGTGAAATCCAGGAGAGCGTTCATCGTAAACATACGATTGAGACCCGGGTTTTGTTCCATATAAATGCGAAAAGGCCGCCCCCCTTTCGGGAAGCGGCCTTTGTTTTGAGAACGGCCGGCTGTTAGCGCAATTGGGATGCGTCGATCATCCCCTCGCCCTGCTCCGTCGGAGACAGGCCCGCCAGCTTCGAGGCCGCGGCGGAGAACGCCGCGCGCACCCCCGACGGTCCCTTCGCGCCGCGCTCCACGGCCAGCGCGGCCAGCCCCGCGACGTGAGGCGAGGCCATGGACGTTCCCGACAGCTTGGCGGTGCCGCCGCCCGGGATCGTCGACAGGATGTCCACTCCCGGCGCGATGAAGGCGACCGCGTCGCCGCGGCTGGAGAACTTCGCGACCTGGTCGTTGGCGTCGCTGGCGGCGACCGCGATCACTCCCGGGTAGCCGCCGGGAAAGCCGACGGTGTCCGGATTCGGCCCCGAGTTGCCCGCCGCGCAGACCACCACGACGCCGGACTTCAGCGCGTTGTCGACCGCGCGCTGCAGCGCCGGGCTGCCGTTGGGCCCGCCCAGGGACATGTTGATCACGTCCACCCCGGCGTTCGTGGCCCAGTTGATTCCCTTGATGATGTCCGACAGGCTGCCGGAGCCCGCGCCGTCCAGCACCTTCACGGGGATCAAGGTGGCCTTCGGCGCGACGCCCAGCGGTCCGCCCGTGCCGCGGCCGGCGATGGTTCCCGACACGTGCGTGCCGTGCTCGTTGTCGTCCATCGGCGAGGCGCTGGGATCGACGATGTTCGTGCCCGCGCCGAAGTCGCATTTCAGGTCGGGGTGCGTGCAGTCGATTCCGGTGTCGATCACCGCGACCTTCACGCCGGCTCCTTGGCCGGAGGACCACGCCGCGGGCGCGTTGACGCGGGCCACGCCCCAGGGCGCGCCGCCTTTCGGCGCCGCGGAGGAGCCGCCGCCGGCGTTCGGATCGGCGGGAGACGGAGTCGGGGCGGGCGCGGGCTGGCGCCGCGGCCGTCCCAGCGCCTCGATCACCGATTCGACGCTGGGCAAAGGCGTGGATTGGAACGAGGCCGGAGATTCCAGCAGCCAGTTCCGGTACACGTCCTCCTCCACCATGAACACCTTCGGGTGCTTGCGGGCCTTGCTGACTTCCTGGGGCTGGACGTCCCCGGCGGACTCCAGAACGGCGACCTGGAGCGAGTCCATGTCGTCGGTCACGGTCAGGCCCATGTCCTTGGCGGCCTGAGCGCGCTCGGCGCGGCCGGTGCCTTCGATGAAGGTCACCAGCAGGCGCTTCTTGTGATGCTTCCCGCCCGCCAGCGCCGGGCGCGGATTTCCCGCCGCCGCGGCCAGCGCCGCCAGCGCGAAGAGGGTCCATTTTTGTGCGGGTTTTTTCATCTCGGTCTGCTCCTTGATCGCGTCGATTCCCCAGGCCTAGGGATCGTAGCCCCGAGGGCCCATGCCCGCGAGTGTCGGAGGACCTACTCATAAATAGGCCGAAAGGCCCAGAGGCCTAGAGCGGGTCGAAGAGGACGGCGGCGGCGGAGGAGAGCGCGGCGAAAACGCAGGCGAAGGTCAGGGACGCGACGCGGGGCGGGAGCCACCAGCCGAACAAATGGGCGTTCAGCCACAGTTTCACGTTGCCATTCGAACCGTCCGGCAGACGCGCCGAGACGAATTCCATTATTCCGTAGACGAACCCCGCCAGCACGTACGCCCCGAGCGCGTGACGGCCGAGGGACTCCAGCGGCGCGGACCAGCGGTGCGGCTTCTCACCGAAGGCGGCCAGGCACGCCGCAAATCCCATGAGGCATAGGCCGCCGGAGAGAAGCGCGTAGGAACTGGTCCAAAGATGCTTATTCAACGGGAAGCGCAGCCCCCAGAGAGCGCCCAGAACGGCGAGCGCCGCTCCCGCCGCGGCCAGCCGGGCCGCCGTGCTCGCCCCTCCCCCGCTCGCGTGAATCCGGCGTCCCGCGATCAACCCCATCAAGGTCGTCGCGAGCGCGGGCAAGGTGCTGAGGATTCCCTCCTGATCTTCCAGGGGGGTCAGCATGTGCCGGCCGATCAGGCGGCGGTCCAGCCAGGACGCGAGATTTCCCGCGGGCGTCAGCACGCCCGCTCCGTGGCCCGGAACGTTCACTCGCGTCATCAGCAGCCAGTAGCCGATGAGGATGACGGCGACGGCGAACGGTTCGACGGCCGGCAAGTCGAGCAGGAGGAAGCCGGACGCGCCGATCGAACACAGCGCGATGCGCTGCAGGACGCCGGGCCAGCGGATGCCCGTCGCCTCCCGGAAGACGACGAAATTGATCAGCAGGCCCAGGGCGAACAGGCCCAGCGCGCGCACGGCGCCGCGTCGCGCCAGATCCGCGGGACGCTCGCCGCGCGCGCGCCGGCGCTCGTAGGTTAAAGCCGCCGAGACGCCCATGATGACCAGGAACGAGGGAAAGACCAGGTCCGCCGGGGTCATCCCGTGCCATGGGGCGTGGTCCGCGAACCGGAACACCTCGTCGCTGCCCGACGAATTGACGACGATCATCCCGGCGACCGTCAGGCCGCGGAAGATGTCGAGTGCGCGCAGACGGCTCGTCGTCGGCATGAGATTGCGCCTTCTCCTTAGTATAGGTTCGGGATGGGGCCGGCACAAGATGGGATACCCGCACCCCGCCCACGTGTTTCCACGCTTCGCGCCCTGGCTTCCTTCGTGTTCTAGCTGAGACGGCTCCAGGCCGTAATTGTGTCCCGCCGAGGACCGAATTCGAATGAACCACCGCGCGGTTCCTTCGTACTATACGGGTATGCTTCTCACGGCCGCCCTGCTCGCCGCGTCGATCGCCGCCGCCGCCGATGTCGCTCCCCCGGTGATGACCCAGCGCGAGCGCGCGCTCCACGCCCTGAACCGCCTCGGCTACGGCCCGCGTCCCGGCGACGTCGAAAAGGTCGAGGACATGGGCCCCGACAAGTGGGTGGAGATTCAACTCCATCCGGAGAATATCCCGGACGACGCCGTGGAGGCGCGCCTGAAGTCCCTCCCCAGCCTCGCCATGGGAGGCGAAGAGCTCATGAACGCCTATCCGAACATGAAGCGCCGCCGCCTGCTCGGGATCTTCGGAAAGGAAAATCCGCCCAAGGACGTCGGCCAGGACCTGGCCGCCGCGAAGATCCTGCGCGCGGTCATGAGCGAGCGCCAGCTCCAGGAGGTCCTGACGGACTTCTGGTTCAACCACTTCAACGTCTCCGCCGCGAAGAACCAGGACCGCTGGCTGATCGTTCCTTACGAGCGCGACGTGATCCGCCCGCATCTGTTCGGGAAATTCCGCGATCTGCTGGGCGCGGTGGCGCACAGCCCGGCCATGCTGATCTACCTGGACAACTATCAGAGCACGATCGACTCCCGCTACGCGCCGGCGGGGGCGCAGGAGGACATCGCCGAGATGGAGTCGGCCATGTCGAAGAACGCCAAGGGCCGGCAGAAGCTGGGCCTCAACGAGAATTACGCGCGCGAGCTGCTGGAGCTTCACACCTTGGGCGTGGACGGCGGCTACACCCAGAAGGACGTGACCGAGCTGGCGCGCATCCTGACCGGCTGGACCGTCACGCGTCCCAACAAGAAGAACGCGGACAAGGTGAAGGACTGGCAGTTCGTCTTCCGCCGCCGCATGCACGATCCGGGCGCCAAGGTCCTGCTCGGGGAGCCGTACGCGTGGGCGGGCGAGGCCGAAGGCGAGAAGGCGCTGGACCGCCTGGCCCGCCATCCCGCGACCGCCCGTTTCATCGCTTTGAAGCTGTGCCGGCGCTTCGTGTCCGACGATCCGCCCGCCGACCTGGTGGACCGCGTCGCCAAGCGCTTCCGTGAGACCGACGGGGACCTGCGCGAGACGTACAAGGCCCTGTTCAGCGATCCGGAGTTCTGGCAGCGGCGCTTCTTCCGCGCGAAGGTGAAGACCCCGCTGGAGTTCACGGCCGGAATCCTGCGCGCGACGGGCGCCGAGATCCGCGATCCGGAGAAGGTCGCCCGGAACGTGGACGCCCTGGGGATGCCGCTGTACCGCTGCGAGCCGCCGACGGGCTGGCCCGACCGCGCCGAGCCCTGGGTCAGCGCCGGGGCGCTGGTCTCGCGCCTGCGCGCCGCGCAGAACCTTTTCAATAAACGCCCTGATTCTCCCGCGTCCGCGTCGCCCGACGCCGCGGTGGCCGGAGCGGACCGCGGCGACGGACGCGCGCTGGTCCTGCACCTGACCGACGCCTATCTGGGCGGCGTGACCGCGCCGCGCACGCTGGACGCCCTGTTCCGGCGATTGGACGATCCCGAGATCTCCCGCGCCCGCCTGGACGACAAGCGCCGCGACTACCGCCTGGACCGGCTGGCGGCTTTGATTCTCGGCGCTCCGGACTTCCAGAGGCGGTAGCCATGACAAGAGACAAGCGCCTGTCGCGCCGCGAATTCCTGGCCCTCGGCGGCTTCGCGGCCGTCTCCCTGGGCTTGCCGCGCTGGGCCCGGGCCGCCGCAGACGAGGCGCGCAAGTCGGGCAAGACCTTGGTCGTGATCCTGCAGCGCGGCGCCATGGACGGTCTCAACGTCGTGGTGCCTTTCGGCGACGCGGTGTACCGCAAATCCCGCCCCACCATCGCCCTTCCTCCCCCCGGCAAGAGCGGCGGCGTCCTGGATCTGGACGGGACCTTCGGCCTCCACCCCGCGCTGGCGCCGCTGATGCCTTTCTACAAGCAGGGCCGCGCCGCCTTCGTTCAGGCCGTCGGCTCCCCGGACGGCACGCGCTCCCATTTCGACGCGCAGGACTACCTGGAATCGGGCACGCCCGGCGTGAAGACCACGGAGGACGGCTGGTTGAACCGCGCGCTGACCGCCAAGAAGCTGGCGCGCGATCCGATGGCGGCGGTGGCCATCGTGCCCCGTCTTCCCCGGATCCTGCGCGGGGCCGCGCCGGTGGTGGCGCTGAACCGCGCCGATGAGCTGAAGGGTGCGCCGCTGGAGAACTCCCTGGAGGCGCTGTACGACGGCGCGGTGGACACCCTTCTGTCCGGCGCGGGACACGACCTGGGGGAGGCGCGCAAGGCGCTGGACGGAATCGAGAAGGCCGCGCCGGACGCGCCCCAGAAGGCCGGCTATCCGAAGGCGAAGATCGGCCGGGACCTGTTCGAGCTGGCGCGGATACTCAAGGCGGGGCTGGGCACGCGCGTGGGCTTCGTGGAGGTCGGCGGCTGGGATCACCATTTCAACGAGGGCGGCTCCGAGGGCCAGCTGGCCAAGCGCCTGGAGGAGCTGGGCGGCGCGATCGCGGCGTTCTACGGGGACCTGGGCTCGCGCGGGCAGGACGTGCTCCTGGTCACGATGACCGAGTTCGGCCGCACCGTGGAGGAGAACGGCAACGGCGGCACCGACCACGGCCACGCCAGCGCGATGATGCTCGTCGGCGGGACGGTGAAGGGCGGCCGCGTGTACGGCCGCTGGCCGGGCCTGGACCCGGCCGCGCGCTTCGAGAGCCGCGATCTGGAAGTCACCACCGATTTCCGCGGGGTCGCCGGCGAGGCCGTCGTCAAGCATCTGGGCCTCAAGGATCTTTCCACGGTTTTCCCCGGCGGCCCCTGGCCCGGCCTGGGCCTGATATAATCAGGGCGTGAGAATCGATCTGGGATCCGGGGCCGTGGAGCGGATCACCTGCGTCTACATCGGCCGCATCGGCGACGTGATCGTCGCCACGCCCTTCCTGCGCTCGCTGCGCAAGCGCTTTCCCAAGTCGCGCATCCGCCTCATCGTCGGGTCCCGCGCGGCGCAGGTCCTGCCCCTGATTCCCTTCGTGGACGAGACCGCCGTTCTGGGCCGCCCGGCGCAGCTGGGCGCGCATCTGAAGCTGGCGTGGACCTTGCTGCGCGAGCCCTGCGATCTATTGATCGACCTGAATTCGTCTTTCTCGAAGACCTCCACCATGGTCTCGCGCGCGGCGCGCGCCCGGGTGCGTCTGGCCTTCGACAAGGAGAAGGGGCCGCGCGTGTTCAACCGGACCATTCCGGCTCCGGGCGACCGCGAGCATATGTCCGAGCGCTATGCCCGCCTGGCCGAGGCGCTGGGCGCGCCGTACGGGCCTGATCTGGAACTGCGCGTGCCGCCCGTCGACGACGCGCGCGCGGAGGCGCTCCTCGCCCCGTTACTGGCCCCGGACGCGAAGTCTTTCCGGGTCCTGGTCCATCCCGGGAACCTGACGCGGCTGCCGTCGTTCTGGCCGGAGGACCGGCTGACCGAGCTGTGTCGGCGCCTGCAGGCCGATCCGACCCTGCGCCTTTTCTTCCTGGCGGGCCCCGGAGAGAGGGAGCTCGTCGCCCGGATCGCCGGCGCGCTGCCGCATCCGGCTCCGGTCCTGCCCGAGGCGCCGCTGTCCGTGGTCGGCGGCATGGTCCGGCGCATGAATTTGCTGGTCGGAAGCCTCACGTCCACGACCCATCTGGCGGCGGCGCTGGGCGTGCCGACCTTCGCGTTCTACGAGGGCTACACGAACACCGTCTGGAAGCCGCGCGGGGCGCGACACGGCGGGACCGTGAGCGCGGATTGGAACCACGTGCAGTCCACCACCGTGGACCAGGCCCACGCCGCGCTGAAGGACCACCTGGCGCGGCTCAGTCCCTGGGTTTAAGCTAAGCTCGCGGCGCGGCCAGCACGTCGGACAACGCCGTCCACGCCTCGTGGACGGAGGGATGGCGGCCCGAGGTCTCCAGAATCCGATGCGGGGCGCGGGGGTAGCCGAAGCGCCACGTTTCGGTGTGGGAGAACAGCTGGACGGTCGGAACGCCGACGGCGACGCAGAGGTGCATGGGGCCGGTGTCGGCGGTCAGGACCGCGCGCGCGCCGGCGATCGCGGCCGCGAACTCCCGCAAGGGAAGCTCCGGAGCGACGACGACGCCGTCGGGGATCACCAGCCCCTTCAACAGCTCGCGTTCGGCGGGGCCGACGGTGAGGACGACCTTGCGCCCGGCCGCGCGCAGATGATTCGAGAGCTCCAGGAACCACTCCGGCGGGAGGCGCTTTTCCGCGCGCGCGCCCAGAAAAAGGGCGACGGACTCCCCGTCCAATCCCCAGGAGCGCCAGGTCTTCTCCCCCGCCTCCCTCTCGCCGGGAGCGAAATGCCACTCGGTGCGCAGATCCGCGTCCGGCGGCAGGGCCGCGCCCGGCGCGGCGTGGCGCACGAGCGCCGCCAGGTTCGCGGTTTCGTGGGCGCCGTCCGCGGGCGGCGGGACCAGATCGTCCAGGAATTTGGCGGCGTCGCCGCGGTCGAAGCCGATCTGGCGCTTGGCGCCGGAGAGCGCGGTCCAGACGGCGGAGGACAGCGAGAAGGCATGATGCGGAGAAAAGTCGAACGCCAGATCGTAGCCGTGCCGCCGCAAGCCGAGCAGGGACTTCGAGGTGAGCACGGCGTTCACGCTGGGATTATTCTCCAGGGCGTCGCCGTACTTGTCCGCCAGGAGTACGTCCACGCGCGCCTTTGGGAAGGCCTCCTTCAACAGGCGCAGCGACGGGGTGAGAAGAAGCAGGTTGCCGAGGCGGGCGTCGTGGCGGACGGCCAGAATGCGCCGCACCGACGCGGGATCGACGGGGCCGGACGGCGGGCGCGGCGTGGGCAAAAGCTTGACGAGGCTGGCGCGCAGTATATTCTTGCCGCCCGTCTCGAGTGCCTTGCCGGCGTTTCTCAGTCGCCCCACGAGACGATTCTACCACTTTGTATAATGCGCCCATGCCCACGGTCTCCTGGCGTACCGATGAATATGTCACGCGTCTGACGCTGAACCGTCCCGCGGCCCTCAACGCCCTGTCCGAGGAGATGGCGAACGAGTTCGTGGCCGCCGTGAAGCGGGTCGCGCGCGAGAAGTCGAAGGTGGTGATTCTCGAAGGCGCCGGCTCGGCGTTCTGCGCGGGCGGCGACCTCGCGTTCATCGAGAAGAATCGAAAGCGTCCGGCGAAGGCGTTGGCGCCGTTGATGAGAAAGTTTTACGGCTCGTTCTTGTCCGTGCGTGATCTGCCCCAGGTCACGATCGCGAAGATCCAGGGACCCGCGGTCGGCGCGGGACTGTGCCTCGCATTGGCGACCGACTTGCGCGTCGTCTGCGACGACGCGCGGCTTGGCTTCAATTTCGTTCGTTTAGGTTTGAATCCCGGCATGGGTGCTTGGCCGCTGGCCCGGGCCGCGTTCGGCGACGCCCGGGCGCGTGAACTCCTATTCACGGGCCGCTTCTTCTCCGGCCGGGACCTGCTGGCCTGGGGCGCCGCGTCGGCCCACGCCGCCACCGCGGCCGAGTTGGACGCCGTCGCCGGGGATTTGGCGTGCACGGTCGCCGGGGGATCGTCCGACAGTCTTCGGATTTTGAAGGCCGAGACCCGGATCGCGGACGATCTGTCCCTCTTTCTGGCGCACGAAGCGCGCGGTCAGGCGGTGACGTTCAAGGGACCGGACATCGTCGAGGGGCTGGCCGCCGTGCGCGAGCGGCGCGCGCCTCGGTTCGGAACCCAGTGACTCCGGAGCGAGTCGCGATACGTTCTAAGGGATCGACACTCGCGCCGGCGCGAGTGTTAGCCGTCGCGCAGGGCCGCTAAGAAGATTTCCCCGTACTCGACCCATTTCTTGGGGCCGACTCCGGGCACCTGACGCATCTCGTCCTCGTTCGACGGCCGCCGCTCGGCCATCGCCATCAAGGACGCGTCGTTGAAGACCATGTAGGCGGGCACGCCGCGGCCGTCGGCCAGCTTTTTGCGCAGGGCGCGAAGCTTGGTGAACATCGGCGAACCGCCGGAGGACGGCTTCTCGGAGGTCGCCGCCCGAACGCCGAACGACATGCGCTTCGTCGCGACCTCGGGGGCGGCGCCGACCGGATCAAGTCCCGCGCAGGCGTCGCACGATGCGCCGCACGGAGGCATTTCTTCTCCCAGATGGCGCGCCATGGTCTGGTGACGGCAGGTCCGGCGTTCGATGGTGCGGAACATCTCCCGCGCGCGGCCTCGGTGCCATTCGGCCAAGGTCGGGTTCAGGTCGGAGGTCAGGCGCTCGTAGCTCATCACGTCCGCCCAGGAGAAGAACATCACGCAGTCGCTGGGGGCGCCGTCGCGTCCGGCCCGGCCCACCTCCTGCACGTAGGCCTCCACCGAGCGCGGCATGTCGCGATGGATCACGAAGCGCACGTCGGGCTTGTCGATGCCCATGCCGAAGGCGACGGTGGCCACGATCACGTCGGCGTCGTCGCGCTTGAATGCATTTTGTACGTGTTCTCTCGCGGCGGCGTCCATTCCGGCGTGATAAGCCAGCGCTTTCACGCCGCGCCCCGAGAGAAACTCCGCCATGGACTCCACCGAACGGCGCGATAAACAGTACACGATGCCGCTCTCGCCCGCGCGGGCGCGCACCAGTCGCAAGATCGAGTTCTTCGTGTCCGTGACGGCGCCCGGGCGCGGAGACGCTTTCTCTCCGGCCTTTAAGTAAGCGGAAAGATGCAGGTTCGGGCGGAAGAAGGATCCGCGCACGCGCAACGGCACGTCCATGGCCAACTCCGCCACGATGTCGTTGACCACCTGAGGCGTCGCGGTCGCCGTGAGGGCCAGGATCGGCGCGTTGAAGCGCTGCTTGAGCCCCTTGAGGTTCCGGTAGGCGGGACGGAAGTCGTGGCCCCACTGGCTGATGCAGTGCGCCTCGTCCACCGCGATCAAGGACAGCTTCGCTCCCGCCAGCGCGGCTCCGGCGCCGGCCTCCAGGCCTTCGGGCGCGGCGTACACCAACTCGTAGTCGCCGCGCTTGAGGCCCTCGATGCGCGCGCGCCGCTCGTCCGGCGTCAGGCTGGAATTCAGGAAAGTGGCGCGAAGTCCCACGGACTGCGCCGCGTCCACCTGATCCTTCATCAGGGAGATCAGCGGGCTGACCACCAAGGTCGCCCCTCCCAGAACGCGCGCCGGAATCTGGTAGGTGAGGGACTTGCCTGCGCCGGTGGGCATCACGCCGATGCAGTCGCGTCCCGCCAGGACGGCCTCGATGACTTCCTTCTGTCCCGGGCGGAAAGAAGGGTAGCCGAAAACGTCTTTGAGGACCTGTTCGGGCGTCATGACCCCTATCTTACGATTTTCCCTCGACGGAAGTTCCCTCCTCGTCGTATGGGTCTTCGGACCCGTGGCGGCCGTAGGCCGATCGGTCACGAGGACGTCATATGGCCGTGACACGCCGGTGACCCCCGGGCTATTCGGCGGGCGGGGTCCGCGGCCTACAATGAGGTCATGCTTAGAACCATGATGGCGGCGCTGTACCTGATCTCCATCCCCGGCCCCTCCGCGTGGGCCCAAGTTTCCCGTTCGATTCATGTCACCGCCGTCCCCGCCGTGGCCATGCCGGTGCTCCCCGCGATGTCCGCCCCCGTGGGTGGCTTGTCGCCCCTGAGCGCGGCGTCCCTGCCGTCGGCTCCGTCCCTCTCCGCCGCCGCGGCCCCGGCT
>JBIOJO010000043.1:0-34855 GCA_044450965.1 Elusimicrobiota bacterium
CGCCCGCCGCGCCCGTCGCCGCCCCGGGACGGATGCCGGCCGCGCCCGCGGCCCCCGGCGCCGCGGCTCCGAACGCTGCGCTCAACGCCGCTCCCAACCCGGCGCCGAACGCCGCGCCCGGCGCGGCGCCGGCCGCCGCGGCCGCGCCCCTCCTCGCGGTTTCCTCCGGGGCCGCGGTCGCGCCAGGCGTCTCGATTTCGTCCGTGCCGGTGCTGACGTTGTCCCGCGACCCGATGATGTCGCCGATGGACACGGTGCGCCTGCGCGAGGCGGAATTGGAGCGCCAGCGCAACGAGGACGCGATCCGCCAGGCCCGGGAAGACCGCGGCCGCAAGCACGTGAGGGCGGCGAAGAAGGAGCCGCCCATCGAATCGCGCATCGAGCTTCAGGGCATCGTCGCCCGGCCCGACGGCGACAACCTGGCCATCGTCAACGGCTCCACGGTCAATCCGGGGGAGTCCTTCTCGGTGGACGGATTCGCGGCGAAGGTCAAGGTTTTGCGGATCACCTCGTCGGAAGTGACGTTCGAGTACAAGAACAAGCATTTCAGAAAGAGCGTCAACGCGGAGTAGGGCTGGAGGCATTATGATGACTCGTCACGGTCGGGGACGCAAGTTCGGGCTCGGACGCGCGGCGGCCGCCGTCGCCGTGTCCCTGTCCATGCTCCTCGATGGCGCCCCCGCTTTCGCTCAACGCCGCAAGGCGGAGCCCGAGGTCAACCCCGACTTCCAGAACGCGCTCAAGACGAAAGGCGACGGCGGGCCGGTCGCCGACTCCGGCGCGGGTTCGGGCGAAACGGTCACCGAGCCGGCCTCGTCCGCGTCCGACTCCGGCGGGGGAGAGGAGAAAGTCATCGAGTCCCGCTCCGTGCAGAGCGTCCAGATCGGCGCCGCGCCGGCCGCCAGGGCCGCGGCGGTCTCCGCGACGGCCCCGCTCGACACGCGGGTCACCGTGCGCGTCAAGGGCGCCCCGCTGGCGACCTTCCTGGACACGATCTCGGCCCAGGCGAAGGTGAACTTCATCATCACCGAGGGCTTGGAGCAGAAGCGCGTGACCGCGTTCCTTCAGAACGTGACCGTCCGCGAGGCGCTGCAGGTGCTCCTGGAGATCAAGGGCCTCACCTACCAGCAGATCGGAAAGAGCAACACCTACGTGGTCACGCAGCGCTCGAAGCAGGCCGAGAACCTGATCACGCGCATCTACACCTTGTCCTTCGTCCCGCTGATCCCGCTTTCCGACGACTTGGCCGATGAGAAGGCGGCGGCCCTGGTCGGCGGCGCGGCGGCCGCCGGGAGCGGCGGCGGCCAGCAGAAGCCCTGCCTGTCGAAAAACCAGAAGATCTCCATCGCGCGCGTCGTCTGCACGGTGCTGTCCAAGACCGGCGACATCGAATTGGAGCCGCGCACCAACGCCCTGATCGTCACCGACATCCCGGAGGTCTTCCCGCAGGTCGAGCAGATCATCGCGGAGCTGGACAAGAAGGCCCCGCAGGTGATGATCGAGGCGCAGATCGTCGAGATCGACTCCGAGCGCACGCGCAACCTGGGCTTCGAGTGGGGCGGCACCAACGGCGAGCTGGGCTCGTTCACCGGCGGCATGCGCGACACGTCCTTCCCGCTGAACCTGCCGCACAACCTGACCAACACGCAGATCTTCGACCCGCTCCTTCCCAACGGCGTGATCAGCTCCCTGGGAACCGCCGCCACGGCCAGCAGCACCGGAGGGACCGGCACCAATACGGGCCCCGTCATCGGCAGCTTCCTGAAGACCAGCGTCCTGGACCTCACCCAGCTGAAGATCACCTTGCGCGCGCTGGTCCAGCGCTCCGAGGCGCGCTTCCTGGGCAAGCCGAAGATCATGACCTTGAACAACAAAACGGCCACCATCGAGATCGCCTCGACGGAGGCCGTCGCGATCCAGAGCTCGATCACCGGCGGGCAGGGCACGTCCCAGGCCTCGACCACGGCCGAACGCTACGAAACCGGCGTGATCCTGAAGGTGACGCCCCAGATCAACAAGGAGGGCTATATCACCATGCTGATCCAGCCCACCTTCACCGACGTGCAGGAGGCGGCCATCTCCCAGGCCTCCAACCGGATTTTCAACCCGGTCAAGCGCACCGCGATCACCATGGTGCGCGTCAAGAACGGCCAAACCCTCGTTTTGGGGGGCCTGCTGCGCTCCGCGGAGAACAAGGTCACCCGCAAGGTCCCGTTCCTGGGCTATATCCCGATCATCGGCTGGCTGTTCACCAGCGACCTGACCGACCGCAAGAACACCGACCTGGTGATCTTCCTGACCCCGACCATCGTCAGCGACTAAGCTCGAAATCTTCACGATTTCAACAGGTCGGCGGGGGTTGACAAGCCCGGCAAGGCGGTTATACTTCGATTAAAGGAAGGTAAAACGCGCCTATGTCCACCTTGGCCGATATTCTCGTCACCAGCGGAGTCCTGACCGAAGACCAGCGCGACAAGGCGCAGAAGGTCGCGATGCAAAGCAAGTGCCAGTTCTCCGAGGCCGTGGTGAAGCTGGGCTTCTCGAAAGAGGACGATATCGCCGTCGCTTTGTCCAAGCAGTACGGCATCCCCTACGCCTCCCGCGAGAACAAGATCCTGAAGGCCGAGAAGGGGCAGAACCTGGACAAGGTCGTCCCCGAGAACTTCGCGCGCGAGAACTGCCTCCTTCCTCTTTTCCAGGACAACAACGTTCTGGCCGTCGCGGTCTCCGACCCCGACAACGTGATGCTGCTGGAGAACCTGAAGCTGCTGACCGGCCTGGAAATCCAGCCGTTCATCTCCACGAAGACCCAGATCATCAAGGCCATCGACGAGTTCTACTCCGGCGGGTCCGCCATCGACCGCACGATCAACGCCAAGCAGGACGACACGGACGTGGAGGAGGCGGGCAGCGCCGACGACCAGCGCCTGAACCTCGACCAGATCACCAGCGACGCGCAGGGCGCGCAGGTCGTCTCGCTGGTCAACGCCATCCTTAAGCAGGCCATCCAGGAGCGCTGCTCGGACATCCACATCGAGAAGTTCGACGAGCGCATCAGCGTGCGCTTCCGGATCGACGGCGTGCTGTACGAGCGGCCTACGCCGCCGAAGCACACCTTCAACGGCATCATTTCGCGCCTGAAGATTCTCTCGAAGCTGGACATCGCCGAGCGGCGGCTTCCTCAGGACGGACAGTTCTCCATCAAGGTCCAGAACCGGGTCATCGACCTGCGCGTCTCCATCTGCCCGTGCGTGTTCGGCGAGAAGGTGGTCATGCGTCTCTTGGACAAGGGCGCCGTCGAGCTGGACATCAACAAGATCGGCCTGGAGCCGAAGCAGCGCGACGACATCATCGAGGCGGCCAACAAGCCGCACGGCCTGTTCTTCATGACCGGACCCACCGGCTCCGGAAAGACCACCACCTTGGGCGCCATCCTCAACACGATCAAGAGCGTGGACATCAACATCATGACCATCGAGGACCCGGTCGAGCTCAAGATCGAGGGAATCAACCAGGTCCAGGTGCGCGCGCAGATCGGGCTGACCTTCGCCTCCGCGCTGAGGTCCTTCCTGCGCCAGGACCCCGACGTCATCCTGGTGGGAGAGGTCCGCGACCAGGAGACGGCCCAGACCTGCCTGCGCGCCGCGCTGACCGGCCACTTGGTGATCTCCACCCTGCACACCAACGACGCGCTCTCGTGCGTCGTGCGCCTGATCGACATGGGCATCGAGCCGTTCATGCTGGCCAACTCCCTGCAGCTGGCCGCCGGCCAGCGCCTGGTGCGCCTGCTGTGCCCGCACTGCAAGAAGCCGGCGAAGGTGCCCCAGGACATCGCCGAGAAGGTCATCAAGGAGGCGCTGCTGGAGAACCCGCCGGACCTGTCCACGGTGACGTTCTACGAGGCGCGCGGCTGCGACAAGTGCTCCCGCACCGGCTACTCCGGGCGAAAGGCGATCTACGAGGTTTACAAGCTCAACGGGGCCATGCGCGAGATCATCTACCGCTACGGCGGGGACATCGGACGGCTGAAGGCGGCGGCGGAGGAGGCGGGCATGTGGAACATGCGCGCCAGCGGCCTGCGCAAGGTTCTGACCGGCCTGACCACCATCGAAGAAGTCATGTCGGTCACCGTCGCGGAATAAGTAAACTGGGAGCCGTCAACAATCTATGGCACGATTCTCCTACACGGTTCAGGACAGCAAGGGCGAAACCTCCAGCGGCGCCATCGAGGCCGCCGACGAGAACGAAGCGATCACCGCCCTGCAGGGGAAAGGCTATTTCATCCTTTCCATCAGCGCCGACAAGACGGCCGGCGGCGGCTCCGCGAAGAACTCCGGGGCCGGCGGGAAAGTCGAGCTCCGCGACCTGGTGTTCTTCGCCGAGCAGCTGGCCACCTTGCTCAACGGCGGCGTGCCGTTGGTGCGCGCGCTGTCCCTGCTGGGAGAGAACTCCGGCTCGAAAGGCCTTCAGTACGCTTTGGCGCAGGTGACGAAGGACGTGGCCAGCGGCAACGCGCTCTACAAATCCCTGGAGAAGCACCCGAAGGTCTTCGACACTTTGTGGGTGTCGCTGGTGCAGGCCGGCGAAATGGGCGGTCAGCTGCCGAAGGTGCTGAAGCAGGTGGGCGCGTACATGTCCTCGCAGGCCGAGCTGCAGGGCAAGCTGATCACCGCGATGGCCTACCCCGGCGTGCTGATGACGATCTCTTTGGGCGTGCTGCTCTTCTTCATCATCAAGATCGTCCCGGTCTTCGCCGACATCTTCCACAGCTTCGGCGTGAAGCTGCCGCCTCTGACGGCGGCCATCATCTTGGTCTCGGACCTGCTGATCCATCACCTGGCGGGGCTGATCATCGCCATCGTCGCGGCCTGGTTCGCCTGGGGCGCCTACGTGTCCACGGAGGCGGGCCAGGAGACGAAGTGGAAGATGATCTTCGGGATCCCGCTGGTGGGGGACTTCGTCAAGAACATCCTGGTGGAGCGCATGCTGACCACTTTGTCCACTTTGATCGAGTCCGGTGTCAGCATCCTCAACGCGATCTCGGTGCTGGAGGGGGTGTTCTCCGGCAACATCATCTTCCGGCGGGTGCTGGCGAACGTGAAGAACGACGTGGCCAGCGGCAAATCCATCTCGCAGTCGTTCAAGAAGACGGGCGCCTTGCCCAACCTGGTCACCGAGATGATGTTCATGGGCGAGGAGTCGGGAAAGCTGCCCGACATGCTGGTGACGCTCTCGGCTTTTTATAAAGAACAGATCGACCAGTTCACCCGCCGCTTCAACGCCATCATCGAGCCGCTGATGATCGTCGGCATCGGCGCCATCGTCGGCGTCATCGTGCTGGCCGTGTTCATGCCGATCTTCAAGCTGTCGACGATGGGAGGCCACTGATGAAAGTCCGCAGCCGAAAAGGGTTCACTCTGATCGAGCTGGTGGTCACCATGCTGATCATCGGCGTGCTGGCGGCGTTCGCCATCCCGCAGTATCTGAAGACGGTGGAGGCGGGCAAGGCCGACGACGCGGTGGCGATCATGAACATGATCGGCACCACGAACAAGATGTTCGCGCTGGACCACAACGGCTATTACGTCAACGGCGCGTTCCCGGCCAGCCCCTGCGCCGGCCTGTGCGCCGGCGCGGCGGCCTGCCCCACGACCAACGTCACCACAGCGCAGACCAACGCCTGCATCCTGGTCTGCTGCAAGTACCTGGCGGACCAGGACTGGTCCACCAAGCCTTACAACTTCAGCGCCTGCGACCCGGGCAGCGGCTCGGGCGGAACTTTGTGCGCGTCGACGATGGTCGCTTCCACCAAGCGACTGGCGTCCGCCTATTCGCCGTATAATGGCTGGGGTTATACGATGACCTCGGCGGGAGTGATCGCTCTCAGTGGAGCGGCGCCGCCTCCGACGTATTAAGCTTCCGCGCCTTGGCCGCCTCGGCTACACTCTAGTCGAGGTCATCGTGGCCATGCTGATCTCCTGCGTCATGGTGACGGCCATGTTCACCGTGGTCCTGACCACGAAGCAGAGCACGGGCAAGAGCGACCGGCACCTGATCGCGGCCCAGGCCGCGCGCCAGATCACCTCGCAGCTGCGAAGCTACACCACCGGTTGCGGCTGCAGCATGGCGACCAACGGGCTTTGCAGCAACACGAACTTCGCCTGCACGTTCATGACGGGGCCCAACACCTGCCGCGCCGGCGTGGCGACCTGGTACATCGGCTGTCCCACGGCTTTGCCGGTCCCCATCGTGGACAGCCGCGGCGACGTCTACGCGCTGTCGGCGGGCCTCCACATCATCACTGGTCTCCTGCCGGCCTGGTTCGAAGCCGCCCCTTACAGCGCCACGGTGCAATACAACGTCACCATCATCTCGCCGCCCTCTGTTCCGTCCTATCCGCAGGTGGACGTCAACGTCTTATGGACGGAACCGTGAGCCGCTCCAAGCGCCGCGCCGACGCGGGCTTCACTTTGCTGGAGCTGGTCATCGCTCTGTCGCTGTCGTCCATCGTCCTGATCGGGATATTCAACATGGCGGCCTCCATGGTGCAGTACGAGGCCGAGGGCATGCGCAAGGGCTCCATCAACGGCTGGTCGCTGGCCAGCCTGGTGGCCATGAACCGGGAGATCGAGGACGCCAGCGTCCTGGTCTACCCGACCACCGGAGGCCAGGACTCGCTGGTCGTCTGCAGCAACTGGTCGCGCCTGATGAACACCACGGGCGGCGCCGCCTTAAGCGCCGGGGTCACGACCATCTACAACTATTGCTGGGATTCCACGGCCAATGTCCTGCGGCGCATGACGACCAACGCCAACTGTCCCGCGTCCGCCGGCTACAGTCCGCCGGCCTGCAACACGGCGACCTACGGCACCGGCAGCGTCATGTCCACGGGCGTATACCGGGACAGCGCGGCCGATTCGATCTTCACGGCCGACACGGTCAGCACGGGGACCATCCGGATGCGGTACGTGGTGGGCAATCCCGCCGCTGGCGCCGCTCCGAACGAAGGCAACGGCCTCACCAATTTCACCAACCCTCAGACCATGGCCTTCGACACGCGCATCACGTTGGACAAAGCCGTCGGCGGCGGCAACGGGAGCGATTGAGCCATGAATAAAAGGGGCAGCGTCCTTCTTCACGTGCTCGTGACCAGCGCGCTCGTCGCGCTGATTGCGGCGACGTTGCTGCGCCTGGCGATGCTGCGCTACCAAGTCACCGTTCACGCGACGAACAACGGCAAGGAGCGCCGCTACGACGAGGCGGCGCTGGCCATGCTCGTCACCCAGTGGAATACGACGAACGTGTATTGCGCGAGCGTCTCCAACTATTACACCTGCTCCGGCACCGCGGTAGGCTATGCGCCGCCGCTGACCTCCTGCAACTGCACCTGCAACGTGATTCCGAGCGCCGCAACGACGAACTTTCCGCAAACCATTACGGCTCTCCCCGGTGCTCCGCCCTGCCAGCTGACCATTCTTTCCACCGATATGTAATGGCGAAGTCCCTCATCGTCACGGCCGACGACTTCGGCTACTCCTCCGACGTGAACGCCGGAGTCGTGCGCGCCCACAAGGATGGCATTCTGCGATTCGCCAGCCTCATGGTTCTCCGTCCCGCTGCCGCGGAAGCCGCGGAGCTAGCCAAGGAGAATCCCGGCCTGGGCATCGGCCTGCACTTGGAATTATGCGGGAACGAGCCGGAGAAAGCGGGAATCCGCTACTTCTTCGACCCCAAGGCGCGCGCCGGCTTAGAGGGGGAGATCCGCGCGCAGATCGAGGCGTTGATCAAGCTGGGCATCAAGCCCACGCACGTGGACGGCCACATCAACATTCACGTCCATCCGGTGATCTTTCCCGCGCTGTGCCGCCTGGCCAAGGAATACGGCATCCCGCGCGTGCGCCTGCCCAGCGGGGAACTGTCGGTCAACCTGGACTATCCCTTGGACAACGACCCGCTCCTGCCGCGCATCGCGCTGGCGGGGACTTTCGCCGCCATGCACCTGTGGATCTCCGGCGCCGCGCGCGGCCTGGAGCTGCCGCGGACCTGGGGGCTTCTCCGCTCCGGGATGATGAGCGAGGACTACGTCCTGTGGCTGATCAAGAACCTGCCGGAAGGCGCCACGGAGATTTATTTCCACCCCTGCGCCGATCCGTCCAGCGCCGTCACGGACCGCCCTCGGCCGACGCACCAGTCCATCAGCGAACTGCGGACCTTGACCAGCCCCAAGGTGCGGGAAGCGATCGCGGCCGCAGGGATCGAACTTCGTTAACGCGGTTCGGCGGCGCGCGGGCTTATCCACAATTCGACTGTCTTTGACGACAGTGAACTGATCCGTAACGCCACCCGTCCCGGCGCTGCTTTCTAGGCCTTCTTCGCGGTGCGGCGCTGGTGCAGCGCGTACATCCCCAGCCCCACGCCCGCCCACAGCAGCTCGCGCACGTGGCGCACCACGCCCACGGTAAATCCCATCTCCGGCGGCAGCCCCAAGCCCGCGAAGATGGCGGTCTTGCCCGCCTCCTGGGTTCCCAGCTTGGCGGGGACCCAGAAGGCCAGGGAATCCACCAGGTTGGACAGGAATTCGATGGAGAACGCGGTCTCCACGGTGATGGACAGCCCCAGGAAGTGGCAGATGATCCAGATCTCGGCCGCGCCCCAGGAATAGCCCAGCATGAAGAAGGCGATGGAGCCGATGCCGCGCAGCGGGTGGCTGAGGATGTACTTCTTCAGCAGGCCGCGCACGCCCGCGCTGGCTTCCACGGCGCGCGGGAATCGGCTCTCGAACCAGGCCGGCGGCTCGATGATCAGAAGGCTCACGCCCACCACCAGCCCGAACAGTATGCCGCCGACGCCGATGGCGCCCAAGGTGGCTTGGCGCCCCTCGAACTGGAACAGGTGCGCGTGCAGCAGGTAGCCCAGGCCGCTTAAAATGAAGAACGCCTGGCCCACCGACTGGGTGACCTTCGCGACCAGCACGCTGGTGACCTTCACGTCGTTGGGAAGAGCGCTGCGCAGCATCCCCGGCCGCACGAACTCCCCGCCGATGTTCGCGCTGGGCGTCAGGTAGTTGACCCCGTCGCCCGCGATGCGCACCCGCACCAGGTCCCAGAAGCCCGCCCCGCCCGCGCTTTCCGGGGGGAAGGCCAGCTTCCAGCCCGCCGCGTTGAGCATATGGTCCAGGATCTGGAACGGCAGCAGCGCGGCGAAGCCCCAGCCGAACAGGAGGAGGTGATCCAGCAGGCGGCCCGGGTCGAAACGGAGAAGGAGGTAGGTGAAGGTCGCCGCGCCCAGAAGCAGGACCAATGGCGTGAAGAACGCCCGGAGGCGGGAGAACATGGGGCGGGTTAAGGCTCGACCGTGATCGCGCGGCGGGCCAAGGACGGGGTCACGGGGACCAGGCGGCCTTGGGATTGGACGTCGAACAGCTCGCCGCGCCACAACACGCGGGAGGAGCCCCAGCCGCCCAGCCAGGCCGCGAAGGCGAACCATTCGGCCAGCGGCAGCAGCCACAGCGCGCGCTTCGGCTGGCGGCCGCCCAGGGCCTCGCCCAGGACCGAGCTCGCGGCGGACTTGGCGGCCCAGATGCCGCCCATCAACGCCAAGGTGGGGACGTCCGGGCCGAACATCAGGATCTTCAGCGTCAAAAGGGTGAAGCCGTGCTGGATCAGGCTGGCGGCGTGGCCGGCGGGCTGGCAGATGCGGATGGTGCGCGCCCAGCGGACCAGGTGCTTGAAGTGCTCCCCGCCCGCGGCGATGTGGGGCACGGTTTCCACCACGGCGTCGGTCAGCTCCAGCTTCCAGCCCGCCTCGCGGATGGACTCGCCCAGCCAGAAGTCGTCGGCCAGATGGTCGGCCAGGTTGTGGAAGGCGCCGGTCGCCTCGAACGCCTGGCGGCGGACCATCATGGCCGCGCCCATGGCGAAGCGCATGCCGAAAGACGCCGCGCACATGGCCTGCGGCAGGAACTGGGCGTTGATGGACAGGGCTTCCATGTGGCCCCAGATCCCGGAGGAGCCCGTCGCCTCGTAGAAGGCCGTGACCAGGCCCACGCCCGCGTCCGCGAACGGGACCACCATCCGGCGCAGGAAGTCCGGCCGGACCAAGATGTCCGAGTCCGACATGAGAAGGAGGTCGTACTTGGCGAACGGGTAGCCGTTGGCCATGTTGTTGACCTTCGGGTTGTAGCCGATGCGGTTCTTGGAGACCACGATCTCCATGTCCACGCCGGGGAAGTCCTTTTTAAGCTTCGCGACCACGCCCAAAGCCGGGTCCTCCGGGCACTGGAGGCAGAACACCAGCTGGTAGCAGGGGTAGTCCTGGACGCAGTAGCTGGCCAGGTTCTCGTACAGCGCGTCCTCGCCGCCTTTCAACGGCTTGATCACCGTGACCGCCGGCATGGACGCCGCCGGAGCGCGACGCTTCAGTCTCCGGAGAAAGCGCCAGCCGAACGCGGCCGACGCCACCGAGAAGATCAGCGCGAAGAAGCCCGTGAACCAAGCCAAGCCCACGAACACCGTCCGCCCGCCGTGAGCGGCGAGCAGCATCGCGAAGCCTTCGATCGGCCAGTCCACGGGAATGGTCTCCCCGGGCTCAGGCCGCGACCGGCTCCTTCTTTTCGGGCTTCTTCGTCGGCTCCAGGCGGGAGACCGCCGGGGCCTGGCGGCCGCGCAGATAGTCCAGGAACTCCTTGCCCTCGCGCAGGCGGCGCTTGCGCTCGATCGGATCCTTGGCCATGCTGACCAGCATGCGGAAGATCGGCGTCGGGCGCGCGTAGAACTTGGAGTAGAAGCGCTTGACGCCCGCCTCCATGTCCGCGGCCTTCAGGTGCGGGTACTGGATGGCGGACGCCTGCGTTCCGTCGTTGCGGACCAAGGTCTTCTCGTCGTACCACTTGTTGGTCATGGCCTGGCGGTACAGCTCGGTGCCGGGGTAGGCGGCGGCCAAGGACACCTGGATGGTGTCGACGTTCAATCCGCAGGCGTACTTGATGGATTCTTCGATGGTTTCTTTGGTTTCCCCAGGGAGTCCCAAAATGAACGTGCCGTGAATGATGATGCCCAGCTTGCGGCAGTTCTTGGTGAACTCCTTGGCGATGTCCACGCGCACGCCCTTTTTGATGTTGTTGAGGATCTGCTGGTTGCCGGACTCGTAGCCGACGAGCAGCAGACGGAGACCGTTCTCCTTGAAGGTCTTCAGATATTCGTACGGAACATTCGCGCGGCTGTTGCACGACCACGTGATGCCGAGCTTGCCGAGACCCTTGGCGATTTCGGCGGCACGGGTCAGGTCGGCGGTAAACGTATCGTCGTCAAAGAAGAACTCTTTGACCTGGGGGAACATCTTCTGCGCCTTGGCCATCTCGGCGATGACCGCTTCGGCCGACTTGGTGCGATAAACATGGCCGCCCACGGTCTGGGGCCACAGGCAGAACGAGCAGCGGGCGGGGCAGCCCCGGCCTGTGTAAATGGACAGATACGGGTGCTTGAGGTACCCGATGTAATAATTCTCAATGATCAAGTCCCGTTTGTACACGTCCAAGACGGTGGGGAGCTTGTCCATGTCGTCGATGAGGGTCCGGTCGGGGTTATGGGTGATTTCCTCGCCCTTGCGGAAGGACAGGCCCGCGATGGTGTCGTACGGGCGGCCTTCGGCGACTTCCTTGAGGGTATAATCGAACTCCTCGCGGCCCACGAAGTCCAGGACCGGGGCGGCTTTCAGCGATTCCTCGGGCAGAACGGCCACGTGGGCGCCCACGAAGCCGATGCGCATGTCGGGATTCTGAGCCTTCAGCGCCTGGGCCACCTTGACGTCGTTGTCGAAGGAGGGGGTGGAGGTGTGGATCACGCACAGCTCGAACCCGCGGGCGCGGCTGAGGACCTCGTCCAGGCCCAGATCGTCGGCCGGGGCGTCGATCAGCTTGGAATTGGGGATCAGGGCGGCCGGCTGGGCCAGCCAGGTGGGGAACCAGAAGGATTTGATCTCGCGGCGGGCCTGATAGCGCGCTCCGGCTCCCCCGTCGAAGCCTTCGAAGGAAGGGGGGTTCAGGAACAAAGTGCGCAAAGTGGCCATCGGTGTCTCCATGCGGCTATCGAGGGTGCCCGGCTTTAAGAGGTGTCATTATACCAAAATCCCGCCTGGCGGACTATGGGTTGATCTGTTAGACTCCCGATATGGCGCTCGCCTGTCTTTTCGCCGTTCTATTGGCCGGGAGCGCCTCCGCCGGGCCGGAACAGAAAGGTTGGGACTGGCGGGAGACCTCCACCCCGCACTTTCACATCCTGCACCAGGATACCTGGCTGCCTCCCGGGCTCACCATCGGCATCGAACGCATCCATTTTCGCCTGGGGATGGACCTGGGCTCGTTCTCTCCCTGGATGAGCAAGGAACGGATCAATCTTTACATCTACCGCGACCTTCAGTCCTACGTGGGCGGGGAGTTCCGGCCGCCGCCTTGGTCCAACGGCGTGGCCATCTACGACAAGAAGGCCGTGGCCATCCCCAGCATGAAGGAGACCTCCCAGATGCTGCGCGTCCTGGCCCACGAGACCACCCATCTCCTGTTCGTCAGCTATTTCCGGGAGAAGCACGTCGATCCGCCCAGCTGGGTCAACGAGGGCCTGGCCATGCTGGAGGAGGCGGACTCGCCCGAACGGCCGCAGGCCTCGCAGTGGTACCAAAGCATGGTGGCCATGGACCCGAAGAAGTGGTTCCCGATCGACGAATTCCTGTCCATCAACCCCACCAAGGACCTCCACGACAACAAGACCATGGTCGCCGAATGGTACGTGCAGGCTTATTCGATCACTCACTTCCTGGTCCGCAAGCACTCGCGCATCCAGTTCAAGAACTTCTGCGCGGCCCTGCGGGACGGCAAAACCTCGGAAGAGGCCCTGATGACGGCGTATCATTACCGGTCGGTGGGCGATTTCAGCCGGAAATGGCGCGCCTGGCTCAACGATCCCACCCACAAGCGCCGGGTGGAGGCCCTCAGCGAGGCCGACCGGGCCCAAGGCGACGGCGTGATCCAAAAGGCCAAGAGGGGGAGTTCCCCGTTCCATGCCTTCTCCAGCGGCTGGGAAGTGAAGACCAAGACGGTCTTCCCCGCTCCGGCGCAGAACCAGCCCGGGGGCCAGTAGCCTAGGCCGCGGCGGCCAGTTCGGCCAGGAAGCGGCCCGTGTGGGACGCCTTGTTCTTGATCAGGTCGCCCGGACGCCCGGCCGCGACCAGCTGTCCGCCCTTGTCGCCGCCGTCCGGCCCCAGGTCGATCAGCCAGTCGGCCGAGCGCATCACGTCGGTGTTGTGCTCGATGACCAGGACGGTGTTGCCCTGGTCGGTCAGGCGGTGGAGGACTTCCAGCAGCTTGGCGACGTCGGCGAAATGAAGCCCGGTGGTGGGCTCGTCCAGGATGTAGAGGGTGCGGCCGGTGCCGCGGCGGGACAGCTCGGTGGCCAGCTTCACGCGCTGGGCCTCGCCGCCGGACAACGTGGTGGCGCTCTGGCCCAGGCCCACGTAGCCAAGTCCCACGTCTTCCAGGGTCTTCAAAACGCGGACCATCGGCGCGTGGGCGGACAGGAACACGGCCGCCTCGGACACGGACATCGCCAGGACCTCGGCGATATTTTTGCCCTTATAACGGACGGTCAGCGTCTCTTCGTTGAATCGTGCTCCCTTGCACTCGTCGCAAGGCACGTAAACATCCGGTAGGAACTGCATGGAGATCTGGAGCATGCCGTCGCCTTCGCAGTTTTCGCAGCGGCCGCCCTTCACGTTGAACGAAAAACGACCCGGTTTGTAGCCCCGGGCCTTCGCGGCGGGCAGCATCGCGAACAAATCGCGCACGGGGCCCCACAGACCGGTATACGTGGCCGGATTCGAGCGCGGTGTTCTGCCGATGGGCGTTTGGTCCACCACGATGACCTTGTCTATGTGATCCATGCCCGAAATCGATTTGTGCTGCCCCGGATCGTCCTTCGCTCCGTGGAGCTCTTTGGCGAGCGCCTTGTAAATTATTTCGTGAACGAGGGTGGACTTCCCTGAGCCGGAGACGCCGGTGACGCACACGAATTCGCCGAGGGGGACATCGACGTCGATGTTTTTCAGGTTGAACTGTTTCGCGCCCCGGACCTTCAGCCAGTCCTTGGGCTTGCGGCCTCTGGACGGAGGGGGCTGGTGTCCCTCGCCCCGCAGGTAAGCCCCGGTGAGGGACTCTTTGGACTTCAAGATATCCCCGATCTTGCCTTGGGCGACGATCTTGCCGCCATGTATCCCGGCGCCCGGGCCCAGGTCCACGATCCAGTCGGCCGTACGGATCGTTTCTTCGTCGTGCTCAACGACGATGAGGGTGTTTCCCAGGTCGCGCAAACGGCGTAACGTCGTCAAAAGTCGCGCATTGTCGCGGGGATGCAAACCGATGGACGGCTCATCGAGTACATACATCACTCCCGTGAGACCGGACCCGATTTGGGTGGCGAGATGGATGCGCTGGGCCTCGCCGCCCGCCAAGGATTCGCTGGCGCGGTCGAGCGTCAGATACTCCAGGCCCACGGCGGCCAGGAACTCGACGCGCGACACGATTTCTTTCATGACCTGGCGGGCGATCAGACGGTCCTGCTCGCTCAATTTCAGATCACGGAAAAATATTTGCGCGTTCTCGACGGACATCTTGACGATCTCGTTGATGCTGATGCCGCCGACCTTCACGGCCAGGGCTTCGGCCTTCAAACGCGCGCCTTTGCAGGTGGGGCACAATTTGCGCCCCATGAACCGCTCGGCGATGGCCCCTTTCACGAAGTCCGACTCGGATTCTTTCACGCGCCGTTCCAGATTTTTGATGACGCCTTCGAATTCCTGCGGGTTCTTCGCCCAGGACGGGGTGTATGTCCCGCCGCCCTTCAAGATGATCTCTTTATGTTTATCGGACAGCTTGTTCCACGGTTTATCCAGGGGTATGCCGAACTGCTCGGCGATCTGCTCCAGGATCTCGGTGTAGTAGCCGGACCAGGACTTCTTCCAGCGGTTGGTCCGCGTGGTGACGGGGTCCGCCCAGGCGACGATGGCGCCTTCGGCCAAGGATTTGGTCGGGTCGGGGATGATGCGGTCCTCGGTCACCTCGGTCTTCACTCCCAGGCCGTCGCAGGTGGCGCAGGCGCCGTACGGGGAGTTGAAGGAGAACAGCCGCGGTTCGATCTCGGGCAAGGACAGGCCGCACTTGGGGCAGGCGTGATGCTCGGAGTGGAGGGAGCCGGCGGCGGGATCATCCGACGGCTCCACGCGCACGAGCCCCCGGGCTTCTTTCAGCGCGATCTCGATGGAGTCATTCAAACGCTGCTTTTCGTCGGCAGACACTTTGAGCTTATCGACGAACAGTTCGATCGTGTGTTTTTTATAACGATCGAGTTTAGGGGGGGACGCAAGGTCGTGGGACTTGCCATCGGTGCGGGCCGTGACGAAGCCCGACCTCTGTAAGCGCTTGTATAAATCCTCGTAAGTCCCGGGACGGCTCTGCACCAGAGGCGCGTGGATCGTGACCGACTGCCCGACGCGCGTGCGCAATACCTCGGAGACGATCGCCGCGGCCGACTGCTTCTTGATGCGCGCCCCGCAATTGGGGCAGTGCGGCTGACCGACGCGCGCGTACAGGAGGCGCAGATAATCATAGATCTCGGTCACGGTGGCGACGGTCGAGCGCGGGTTGTGGGACGGGTTGCGCTGCTCGATGGCGATGGCGGGCGACAGGCCCTCGATCAGGTCCACGTCGGGCTTGTCCATCAGTTCCAGGAACTGCCGCGCGTACGCCGAGAGAGACTCGACGTAGCGCCTCTGCCCCTCGGCGTATAACGTATCGAAGGCGAGGGATGACTTGCCCGAGCCGGAGAGCCCGGTCAGCACCACGATTTTGCCCCGCGGTATATCCAGCGAGACGTTCTTGAGGTTGTGCTGGCGGGCGCCGACGACGCGGATGATGTCCATCGGTTTCATTTTACCATTTCGCCCGCCGCTCCTCCCGTTTCCGTCCAACGTTGTGGAACAAAACGAGGGGGTGATTCGTATACATTGGGGGCGACCGCACGAAGTTATCCTGACCGAATGGTCGAACTTACTCCAGAGTAAGTTGGAGATTATGAAAGACCTCATCGAACAATGCCGCTCGCTCTCGGATGAAGACCTGACGCGCGAACTCGGTTTCCTTGCGGAGCGCGAGAGGCGGAACCTGACCGGGCTTCTCGTCCATCTCGGCGAATACGACCGCCGAAGGCTCTCGGAGAAGACCGGGTACCCTTCGACGTTCATGTATTGCGTCCGCATGCTCCATTATGACGAGGGCGGCGCCTATAGACGCGTTCATGCCGCCCGCGTCGCGCGCCGCTACCCGGACGTTCTTCCGCAAATTTCAAAGGGGCGGCTGACTTTGACGTCCTTATTGATCCTATCCCCGATTCTCAACGAGAAGAACTATTCCGAACTGCTTCACGAGGCCGACGGCAAGACCAAGCGAGAGCTTGAGATGATCGTCGCCCGTCGCGATCCGCGCCCGCCGATGCCGGATTACCTGCGTCGGCTTCCCGGCGCGCCGGCGTGGTCAAGCGCGCCGTCGTCCGCGGCGAATCGTCTTACACCTGGAAGCGATAATTTTCTGGAACCCGCAGGCGCGCCGAGCGAATTCGCGGAGATACTTCCGAAAACGCCTCCTCGAGAGTGGCAGGCGATGGTTCCATTAGCGATGGATAGGGTCCGAATCGGATTCGACGCGGCGCTTGCCTTGATGCATCTCGTCGACCGCGCACGGCAAATTCTCAGGCACAAATATCCCGAAGGCCGTCTTGAAGATATCGTGACGGAGGCGCTGCAGCTCCTCCTTGAGAAGAAGGATCCCCAACGGAGACTCACCGCCAAGCGCCCCGTTCTCGTTCGGGAGGGGGAAGAACCCCGGAAGCCCCGCTTCCTCCGCTCGCTCACGAACGGCCGCTACATCCCCGCCTGGGTCAAGCGCGCGGTCTGGGAACGCGACGAGGGCCGCTGCGCGTGGCGGTTCCCGGACGGCACGCCGTGCGGCTCCAAGGACTGGATCGAGTACGACCATATCCGTCCGTTCGCGCGGGGAGGACGGTCGGACACCCCCCGGAACGTCCGCCTGCTGTGCCGGCTGCACAACGGGCTGGCCGCGGAGGCGGCGGGGCTCAGCGCCGGGCGCGAGGCTTCTTGAGGTAGGTGGAGCGGCGCAGGCTCTCGCGCCGCTTCAGGTGGTCCAAGGTGTAGTGCAGGCCGCGGGACTCCTTGCGCGCCTGCGCCGATTTGATCACCATGATGGCCACGTCGGCGATGTTGCGCAGCTCCACCACGTCGGGGGTGGGCAGGAAGTCCCAGTAGTACTGCGCGATCTCGCGGCTGAGCAGTTCCATGCGCGCCAGCGCGCGCGCCAGGCGCTTGTCGGTGCGCACGATGCCCACGTAGTTCCACATCAGCCGGCGGATCTCATCCCAGTTCTGGGAGATGACCACCGCCTCGTCGCTGGTCACGGCGCGCCCCGGGTTCCAGGCCTTGGCCTTGAACGGGGCCGCGTGAGGAAGGGCGGAGGGGGAGGCCAGGTGCTCGGCCAGGCGGTGGGCGAACACGCAGCCCTCCAGAAGGGAATTCGAAGCCAGGCGGTTGGCGCCGTGCAGGCCCGTGTGCGCCGTCTCGCCGACGGCGTACAGGCGCGGGACCGACGTGCGGCCCCACGCGTCGGTGTGCACGCCGCCGCAGAAGAAGTGCGCGGCGGGGACCACCGGGATGGGCTTGAGCGCCATGTCGATCCCGAAGCTCAGCACCTTCTCGTAGATGTTCGGGAAGCGGGCCTTGAGGAACTTGCGCGGATGATGGGTCATATCAAGGTACACGCATTCGTCGCCGGTGCGCTTGAGCTCCGAGTCGATGGCGCGCGCCACGATGTCCCGCGGCGCCAGCTCCCGGCGCTTGTCGTAGCGGATCATAAAAGGAGTCCCGTCGCGCAGCAGCAGCTTCCCGCCCTCGCCGCGCAGGGCCTCGGAGAGCAGGAAGCTCTTGGCCAGCGGGTGATACAGGCAGGTCGGGTGGAACTGGACGAACTCCATGTCGCCCATCACCGCGCCGGCGCGCCAGGCCATCGCCATCCCGTCGCCGGTCGCGATGTCGGGGTTCGACGTGTACAGATAGACCTTGCCCGCGCCGCCGGTGGCCAGGACCGTGGCGTCGGCGACCACCGGGGAGATCCGCCCGTTCGCGCGGTCCATCACGTACGCGCCGCGGCAGGCGCCGTCGCGGTCGCGCAGCAGGTCCACGGCCAGGTGGTTCTCCACGATCCTCACGCCCGGAGCCCGGCGCACCGCGTCCACCAGCGCGCGCTCGATCTCCCGGCCCGTGATGTCCCCCGCGTGCAGGATGCGCCGGTGCGAGTGCCCGGCCTCCAGGCCCAGGTCCACGCGCGACTCGCTCTCCGAGAAGCGCACGCCCAGCTCCTGCAGCTCCCGCACCCGCGCCGGCGCCTCGGACACGGTCAGGCGCACGACGGCCTCGTCGCAAAGGCCCGCGCCGGCGACCAAGGTGTCCTTGACGTGGGACTCGAAGCTGTCCAGCCGGTCGATGACCGCCGCGATGCCGCCCTGCGCGTAGTTCGTGTTCGACTCGGCGGCCGCCTTTTTCGTCACCAAGGTCACCCGGCCCAGGCGCGACAGCTTCAGCGCGGACAGCAGCCCGGCGATGCCGCTGCCCAGGACCAGGAATTCGGTGCGGCGCGCGGAGGAGGGTCTCATGTTGAAAGGGGGGTTGTGGAGTGCTAGATTCTAACAAATGATCCGATCTTTCGATGGCGACCGCCCCAAACTGCACCCCACGGCCTTCGTCCACGACTCCGCCGAAGTCATCGGACGCGTGTCGCTGGGCGAAGGCGCGTCCGTCTGGCCCGGCTGCGTCCTGCGCGGCGACATCGACCGCATCGTCATCGGCGCCGGGTCCAACGTTCAGGACCTGACCGTCATCCACACGCGCGACGGCCACCCGACCATCGTCGGCAAGGGCGTCACCGTCGGACACCGCGCCATCCTCCACGGCACGCGCGTCGGAGACCGCTGCCTGATCGGCATGGGCGCCATACTGATGGAAGCGACCGTCGGCGCGGAATGCCTGATCGGCGCGGGAGCGCTGGTCACGGCGGGCATGAGGATTCCGCCGCGCTCCCTCGTGCTCGGCGCTCCGGCCAAGGTGGTGCGGCGGCTCAAGCCCGCGGAGATCCGCATGCTCGCCGGCAGCGAGCGCTCCTACCGCGCCCTGGCCAAGGCCCACGCGCGCACGGAGCGCGCGGTCTTCGGCCGCTAGCCATGACGACCGCGGCGGCGTTCTTCGCCGGCGCGCTTCTGGGCGCCCTGGCCGTCGCCCTCGCCGCGAGGCGCGTCGTCGCCGAGCGCACCCAGCGCTACGGGCGCCTCTTCTCCTTCGCCATGCACGAGCTGAACACCCCGGTCACCGCGGTCAACATGACCGTCATCAACCTGCTGTCCGGGGTTTTCGGCGACGTCCCCGCCGACCAGCTCAAGTGGCTGGAGCTCACGCGCGACCAGGTCGGACGGATGAACGGCCTGGTGGGAGAGATCCGCGATCTGGTCCACATGGAGCTTCACCGCGAGCTCCACCTGAACGTGGGCGAGGCCTCCCCCAAGGAGATCGCCGACGAAGCCCTGACCTCCCTGCGCCGCGGATTCGTCTACGCCAACGTGGAGCTCCTGGTCGACATCCCGCCCGCGCTGCCCCTGGTCCGCACCGATCCGGACCGCGCGGCCCGCTCCCTGGCGAGCGCCCTTTTCCACGCCCGGAAGTTCCGCGTGTCCGGGCCGGTCCGCCTCCGCGCCGAAGTCCGCGGCGGCGCCGTCGCCTTCGAGATCGAGTACCAGGGCAAGCCGTTCACCGCCGCGCAGACCGCCGCGAGCCTGGAGGTCTTCTACCCGGCGCGCGTGCGCAAGGATCAGCAGCTGGCCGCGACCGGCCTGGGGCTGGGCCTGGTGCGCGCGGTGATGCGCCGCGTGGGCGGCGATCTGGATTTCGTCGTGGACCCCAAGGGCCTTTCCCGGCTCATCCTGACGACCCCCGTGGATGGAGACTCCTGATGGCGCGGATCATGATCGTGGAAGACGAGCTGGACATCGCCGAGAACCTGGCCGCCCTCCTCGCGGCCAAGGGCCACAAGACCTCCATCGTCAACGACGGCGCCGACGCGCTCAACCGCATCCGCAAGGAGCTGCCGGACCTGATCCTGCTGGACGTGATGCTGCCGCGCCTGTCCGGCTTCGACGTGTGCAAGCTTCTCCGCCAGGACGCGAAGACCGCCAAGATCAAGGTCGTCATGGTGACCGGCCTGGGCCGCGGCGGCGACGTGGAGACCGCCTTCGCGTCCGGCGCCGACGACTACCTGATCAAGCCGTTCGACTCCGCGCGCCTCTTCAAGAAGCTCGAAAAAGTTCTGGCGCTGCCGTGATCGCGATCATCGGACTGCTGTTCCTGACCTTGGCCCGCCCCGCGGCGGCGCTGGAGGCCGCGGCCGCCAAGGTGGACATCTCCCCGGACCTGAAGACCGAGAAGGTCCTGATGGCCGGCTTCGGCGCCGTGGGCCGCAAGCCCGCCGGCATCCACGATCCCCTGTATGCGCGCCTTCTGCTACTGCGCGAGGGCGGAACCACCGTCGCGGTCGTCGGCCTGGACCTTCTCGGGTTTACTCGAAACGACGTGGCCGACCTGCGCCGTTTGGCCGGGTTCGACGCGCCCGGCCGTTCGTTGTTCTTGAGCTCGACCCACACCCATTCCGGTCCGGACACCTTGGGATTGTGGGGACCCATGATCGGCGTCTCCGGCGTGAACCTCGAGTACCACGCCCGGATGAAGGCCCGGATCGCCGACGCCCTCAAGCTGTTGGAGAGCCAATTGCGCCCCGTGAAGGCCGCGGGCGCGCGCGGGACGCTGAATCCGACCGGGTTGTGCCGCGACTCGCGCGATCCCGTCGTGATCGACCCCGATCTGGGCGTTCTCAAGCTGACCGGCCTGGACGGGAAATCCGTGGCCACCGTGGTGAACTGGTCCTGCCATCCCGAAGTCCTGGGCCCCGCCAACCGCCTCATCACCGCGGACTATCCCGGGCCGCTGTGCGCGCGGATCGAGGAGAAGACCGGCGGGGCGTGCGTGTTTCTTGAAGGGATGATCGGCGGGTTAATGACACCGGACACGGAGACGGAGAATTTTTACGAGGCCGCGCGCATCGGCTCCGCCGTGGCGGACGCCGCGCTGGCATTGAAAACGGCGCCGACTCCGAAGCGCGCCCTTTCTTATCGATCCGAATTCGTCCGGGTCCCGGTGGAGAACTCGAGATATCGTTTGTTTCTTTTCGCCTTGGTCTTCGGCCACAAATTGTACGCCGCCGATGGCACGGCGCTGCCCGGCTACAAACGGTGGACTCTTTCGCTGCGCCAGTTATTTTTAGGCCTGAACGAAACAAACGAACCGTATGTCGAGACCGAGGTCTCCGTGCTGGACATCGGCCCGGCGCGGCTCTTGGGCATGCCGGCCGAAATCTTCCCGGAGCTGGCTTTAGGAGGGTACGACGGGAAGTATGCCTTCGGCAGACCCGTGATCACTCCCGGCAACCCGAATCCGCCCGACCTGTCGCAAGCACCGAAGGGACCTTATCTGCGCGACCTCGTGAAAGCCCAGGCGCCCATGCTCGTGGGCTTGGCCAACGACGAATTGGGATATGTGATGCCGACGTACGACTTTAAAATCAGCCCCACGAAATCGATGCTGCCCCGGCTTCCGGGTCACCATTATGAAGAAACCAACTCGATCGGACCGTCCGTGACGAAGATCCTCGTCGACGCCGCGACGCGCCTGCTCAAGGAGACCAAATGACGCGCAAGATCAATTTCAACGCCGGGCCCGCCGGACTGCCTCTGCCGGTTCTGGAGACCGCGCAGAAGGACCTGGTCGAGTTCCAGGGCACGGGTTTGTCCATCATGGAGCACAGCCATCGCGGCAAGGCTTACGAAGCGGTGCATCAGGAGGCCGTCGCCCTGTTCGCCGAGCTGCTGGGCCTGCCGAAAACCCACGACGTTCTCCTGCTCCAGGGCGGCGCCAGCCTGCAGTTCGCCATGCTCCCCCTGAACTTCCTGCCCGCGGGCAAGTCCGCCGACTACATCGTCACCGGCCACTGGGCGAAGATCGCGTTCGCCGAGGCCGGCAAGGTCGGAACCGTGCGCAAGGCCGCCGACAGCGCCGGCCCCGACAAGGTCTACCTGCGCCTGCCCAAGCCCGAGGAGATCTCCATCGATCCGAACGCCGCGTACGTCCACATGACGTCGAACAACACCATCTTCGGCACGCAGTGGCACTCCCTGCCGGACGCGAAGGGGCGCCCTCTGGTCTCCGACATGAGCTCGGACATCCTGTCGCGTCCCGTCGACGCGGCCCGCCACCACATGATCTACGCCGGCGCGCAGAAGAACCTGGGGCCGTCGGGACTGACCGTCGTCGCGCTCAACCGCGACTGGCTGAAGGAGTCCCGCACGGACATCCCCGACATCCTGCGCTACCAGAAGCATCTGGACGCCAATTCCCTGTACCACACGCCGCCGACCTTGGCCATCTACCTGTTCGGCCTGAACCTGAAGTGGATCAAGGCCAACGGCGGCGCCGCCGGCATGGAAACGCGCAACAAGACCAAGGCCGACCTGCTCTACGGCGCCCTCGACCGCCTGTCCGGCTTCTACAAGGCGCCCGTCGAGAAGGCCGCGCGCTCCGAGATGAACGTGGTGTTCCGGACGCCGACCCCGGAGCTGGACGACGCGCTGTGCGCCGAGGCCGAGAAGGCCGGCATGACCGGCCTCAAGGGCCACCGCTCCGCGGGGGGCGTGCGCGCGTCGCTGTACAACGCGGTGTCGCCGGAGAACGTGAAGACGCTCGTCACGTTCCTGGAAGACTTCGCCAAGCGCAAAGGCTGACGCCGCGCCACGTCCTGAAGCCATCGCCGATCAGAATGCCGCCCGGCGCAACCATTCCCCCAAGGACTGGATTGCGTTTCTGGGTATTCAACTGTTGTTGACAACAGTGAATTGGATGGAAACGCAATCGGCCAGGGGTGGTTCAGGCCTTTGGGTCTTGTCTAAATTTATCGCTTTAAATAGATAAATTCGGACGAGTCGCCGGGGAGGCAGTCCTCGCGGTCAGACGCCGGCGAAGAGACGCACGGCGGCGTACGACAGCGCGTACGCGAGCACGAAGAACCCCGCGAACTGGATGGCCGGCCACTTCCAGCCGCCGGTCTCCCGCCGGACGATGGCGATGGTGGACACGCACTGAAGGGCCAAGGCGAAGAAGATCAGCAGACCCGCGGCGGTCGCCACCGAGTAGCGCGGGGAGCCGTCGTCCTTCTTGGCCTCGCGCAGGGCGCGGACCAGGCCCTCGGAGGAGCCCGCCTCGCGGCCCATCGCGTAAATCGTGCCCAACGTGCCCACGAAGACCTCGCGGGCGGCCAAGGACGACATCACCGCCACGGACACGCGCCAATCCCAGCCCAACGGCCTGAAGACCGGCTCCACGGCGCGGCCGGTCATGCCCAGCAGGCTGCCCTCGATGCGGGCGGCGGCGGCCTTGTGCTGAAGGCCGGCCAGGCGCGCGTCGCGCTCGGGAGACGGCGACTCGGCCGAGGCGGCGGCCACGGCGGCGTCCAGGGGATCGATGACCTTCGCGTCGCGGGGGAACATGGCCATGGCCCAAAGCACGATGCTGACCAGGAAGATCACGTAGCCCGCGCGGCCGACGAAGTGCCAGCAGCGCGACCACACGTAGCGCGCCAGTTCCCTGACGCGGGGAACGCGGTAGGGCGGAAGAACGGTCACGGGAGACGGGTACGCCTCGTACAAAGTCGTCCACTTGAGCGCCAGCGCCAGAAGCAAAGCCACGGCCACGCCGAACACGTACATCCCGGCCATGACCACGCCGCGTCCGTTCAGGCCCCACGGGCGGAAGGCTTCCGGAACGAAGGCCGTGATGATCAGGGCGTACACCGGCAGGCGCGCGGAGCACGTCATCAGCGGGGTGAGCAAAATGGCCACCAGGCGGCGCTTCTCGCTGGCGATGGTGCGCGCGGCCATCACGCCCGGGATGGCGCAGGCGAAGCCGGACAGGAACGGGATGAACACCTTGCCGTCCAGTCCGAACGGGCGCAGGGCGCGGTCCACCATGGCGCCGGCGCGGGGCAGGTAGCCGCTGTGCTCCAGCGCGCCGATCATGGCGAACAGGATCGCGATCTGGGGCACGAAGACGACGACCGCGGAGACGCCGGGGATGGCGCCGTCGCAGATCAGGCTCGACCATATGCCGGCGGGCAGGCGCGCGCGGAGCATTTCGGCCGAGGCGGCCAAGGTCGCGGACAGCAGGTCCATCACGGGCTTGGCCCAGGCGAACAGCGCCTGGAAGAGAAGGAACATCGTGGCGGCCAATATCAGCGGTCCCGCGACGGGGTGCATCAGGACGCGGTCGATGCGGATGGAGCGGGACACGGTGGGCAGGACCGCGCCCGGCGGCAAGGTGACGGCGGCCAGGGCCGCCTTCTCGGCGGTCTCGATGGCGGCTTCCTGCAGTTCCCGCAGGCGGCGCTTCGACGCGCTCCGGAAATCCAGCGCCTCGGACAGATCCGCGCGCAGGGGATGGGGCCGCATCAGGGCCAGGACGTCGTCCAGGCCCTCGCCGTGGCGCGCCGACACCAAGGCCACGGGAACGCCCAGAGCCTCGGACAGCTCGGCGGGATGGACGGTCACTCCGTTTTGGCGCGCCTCGTCGATCATGTTGACGACCAAGGACACGGGGTAGCCGGCGGCCTTCAGGCCCGCGGTCAGGGCCAGGCAATTGGAGAGGTTGCTGGCCTCGCCCACGCACAGGATCCGGAGGTCGGTCCCGTCCTCGGCGCATTCGGACAGGAAGCGGAAGGCGACTTTCTCGTCCTCGGTGTCGGGCAGAAGGGAGTGCGTGCCGGGGAGGTCGACGATCTCCACGTCCTCGCCCGCGAGGGAGACCTCGCCGACGGCCTTCTCCACCGTGCAGCCGGCGAAATTGGCGACCTTCTGCCGCATTCCCGTCAGCGCGTTGAACAAAGTCGTCTTGCCGGTGTTCGGACGGCCGGCCAGGGCCACCACGCGCTTCGTCATACGGCCTCCACGCGGATCAGCCCCAGAAGACGGCGCTCCAATGCCAGCAGCTGCGGGCCGACCAGGCACTCGACGGGGTCGCGAAGGGGGGTGAACATCAGCTTCGTCACGGTGGCGCCGGCGCGCAGGCCCAGGCCGGACAGCTGGGCGCGCTGGGACTCGTCGAGGACGGTGAAGCCCACGATCCGGACCGGAACCTTCAGCGCGACTTCGTCCAAGGTCATACGACCAGTATACTCTTGTTGAGATTCGATTTCAATAAGAAAATGGTAGAATCTCGTCATGGCCGACCCCTTCGCGCGTCTCGATTCCGCTCGGGCCCATCTGGACGACGGCCGGCCCGACCGGGCCGCGGCCGCCTTGTCCGGCTCGTTCCCGTCGGCGTTGGCCGGGGAAGCGCTCTTCCTCCGGGCCGAGGCGCTGCGGGCGCAAGGCTATTTCCGCCGCTCCATCGCCGCCTACCGCGACGCGCTGCGGGTCCTGGGGCGAGAGGAGCGCGACCTGGTCGTGGGCGCACGCCTCGGCCTGGCGCGCTGCCACCGGAGCCTGGGGGAAATCCCGGCGGCCCGCGCGGCGATGAAGGCCGCCCGCGCCGCGGCCCGCCGCGGCGACGCCGAATTGGCCGAGACCTTGGCCCTCGAGGACGCGCTGGTGGAGCGCGCCGCCGGAAATCATCCAAAGGCTCTCAAAGCCCTCGCGCCCCTGCTGTCCGCCTGCCGCCGGGGCCGCGACTGGTCCGGCGCGGGGTTCATTCTCTGGGCGACGGGCGGCGCGCGGCGCTTCGCCGGCGACCTGGCGGGGTCGCACCGGGACTTCAAGGAGTCCTTGGCCCTCTTCAAACGGGCCGGCGACCGGGAAGGACGCATCTACGCGCTGTTCGGCCTGGGCGGCATCGCGCGGGTGCGCGGAAAATTCGCCGAAGCGCAGACGGCGTACGCCGACGCCGGACGATTGCTCAAAGGCAGCCCCGACCTGTTCGGGCGGGCGTACGCCCACTGCGGCCTGGCGAACGTACAGCGGCAACTAGGGCTATGGGACGAAGCGGAGGGGAACTACCGGCAGTCCTACGTTCTTTATGCGCGATTGGATGACCGCGTGGACCTGGCCTATGTGGACTGGGGCCTCGGTCAGGTCCACCTCAAGCGGGGGGAACTGTCCGCCGCCGAGAAGCGCTTCGAGGCGGCCCGCCGCGCCTTCCAGGCCGGCAACGAGCACCGCGGCGCGGCTCTGTCCCTGCAGTCCCTCGCGCAGGTCCAGCACGCCCTCGGCCGCACGGCGACGGCGGAGAAGACCTTCGACGCCGCCGTCCGGACCGCGCGCTCCGCGGGGCTCCACGCGCACCTCGAAATATACACATGATCCTGCGCCGGGCGCGCCGCGCGGACGTGCCGGACCTGGTCGCGCTGCTGCGCGACGACGAATTGGGCTCCGGGGGGGAATCCGCGGAGGGAGAGCCGCTCCCGGATTCATACTACGCCGCCTTCGACGCGATCGACCGCGATCCCGCCCACGAGCTGATGATCGCCGAGATCGATGGCCGGGTGGCGGGCTCCTTCCAGCTGACGATCCTGCCGCATCTCGCCGGTCAGGGGCGGCCGGTCGCGCAGATCGAATCCGTGCACGTCCTGAGCTCCTTCCGCCGCCGCGGCGTCGGCGGCAAGATGATGGCCTGGGCCGTCGCGCGGGCCGAGGAGAAAGGCTGCCGCCGCGTCCAGCTCACCTCCAACAAGAAGCGCAGGGACGCCCATCGCTTCTACGAACGCCTCGGCTTCCACGCCACGCACGAAGGCTTCAAGCGCTCGCTGCGCCCCGGCCGCGCTTCGTAACAACTCCGAAATCGGACTTTCGTATTTTGTCCCCATGGGACAAAAGATCTGGGGCATGCTGACGGATTACGAGGGACGCTGGGTGGCGGTGGACAAGGGCGGGCAGGTGGTCGCGCACGCGGAAACCTTGCCAGACGTGGTGCGCGCGGTCGGCGGCCGGGAACATCGCGTCACGTTCCTGTACGCGGCGGCGGAACGCGCCGAAGCCGAAGTCTAGATGACGAAGTCCTTCCCCAGGTAGAGCTCGCGCGCCTTGGGATCGTCGAGGAGGTCCTTCGCCGAGCCTTCGACCAGGATGCGCCCGTCGTAGATCAGGTAGGCGCGGTCGATGATGGGCAAGGTCTCGCGGACGTTGTGGTCGGTGATCAGCACTCCGATCCCCTGCTTGACCAGCTTCTTGATGATGTCCTTGAGCTCCCCGACGGTGATGGGGTCGATGCCGACGAAGGGCTCGTCCAGCATGATCAGCTTCGGCTGGCGGATCATCGCGCGCGCCACTTCCAGGCGCCGCTTCTCGCCGCCGGACAAGGTCCAGGCCTTCTGGCGGCGCAGGTCCCACAGGCCGAACTCCTCAAGCAGGGCCTTCACCCGCCGCATCTGCTCGAGCTTTCCCTCGACGGTGCGCTCCAGCACCGCGCGCAGGTTTTCCTCCACGGTCAGGCCCTTGAAGACCGTCGGCTCCTGCGCCAGATAACCCAGGCCCAGGCGCGCGCGCGCGTACATCGGAAGCTTCGTCACGTCCGTACCGTCGATGACGATGGCTCCCTCCTCGGGGGTCACGAAGCCGGCCAGGCTGTAGAAGGTCGTCGTCTTGCCCGCGCCGTTGGGACCGAGCAGGCCGACGATCTCCCCGGAGTCCACGCGCAGGGACAAGCCCTTCACGACCATGCGTTCGCCGTACGTCTTCCGGATGTCTCGCGCTTCAAGCCTCATTTCGCCGACCTCTCGTACTTTTCCTCGTCTTTGAACTGGAGCCAGCCCCGCACCTTGCCCTGGGCGGTGATGCGGCGGGGATATCCGGTCGCGACGAAATGGTCCGCCTTGAGCGCGGTGCTCCAATCGTCGTCGCGCTTGCGCAGCGCCGCCTGCCCGCCGTCCAAGGTCAGGCGGCGGTCGGGCAATTCCTCGTAGCGCGCCCGGTCGGCCCAGAATTCCACGCGCGGGCCCCACGGGCACGCGCGCGCCGCGAACGCCGCCTCCTCCGCCTGCCAGAACTTGAAGTCGTCCCGGGCGCCGGACTCGGGCGGCGCCAGGAGCGCGGTCACCGCCGCGTCCGGGCCGGGGCTGCCGGCGCGGGTGCCGCGAACGCAGCGCGGGGGATCTCCCGCGCGGGTCATGGTGGACTGAGTGAGCACCCAGCCCAGGACGCGCCCGTCCGCGTCGGCGCGGCGCGGGGATTCGATGTCGTGAATGCGTTCGGCGTTCAGCGCGGCGTCCGCGCCGTCATCGTGCACGTGGAGCAGCGGACGATCGCCGGTCAGGGTCAGGCTGCGCGTGGGCGCCAGGGCGTAATCCGCCGTGCCGGCCCAGAATTCGCCGGAGGGCCCCCAGCCGCGCGCGCGCCCGGTCAGGACGAAGGAGCGCTCGCCGGCCCAAGAAAGAAAATCGCCTTCCCCGTGGTCCGGCTCCCGCAGGGGAGTGCTGCGCAGGAGCCGCACGCGGCCGCCCTTGGCCGGAGCCAAGGTCCCTTTCTGCGTCGGCTGATCGTAGCCGGCCGTCTCGCCGGCCGTCTCGATGACGACGCCGTCGGCGAACTCCTTGCGCGCATGGATGTTTCCCCGCGCCCGCCAGTCGTCCTCGGCGTGGCGGTACAGCGCCCAGTCGGCGGTCAGCCGCGCGCCGGCCGAGTCGTAGCGGACGTCGCCGATGAACTCCTCTTCCTTGGATTTCCCGCGCCGAACGACCCACTCCTTGCTGCGCACCACGGAGCCCGCGACCGGCACGGGGCCGGACTGCGCGCCGGCGGAGACGGACAGCAGCAGAAGCAGGGTCGCGAGGTTCATTTCGGCTTTCCGGTCAGCAGCGAACGTTGATGGAAGATGCGGATTTCGGAAAGATCCGGCGTCGCTTCCATGCCTTCGCCGTGAATGACGCCTTCCGGCCGGCGGATGACGACGGGGGATTCGGTGTGGAAGCGCTCGCGTTTGGACGAATAATAAAGCACGTCGGTGGTCAGGTGGGAATGATCCTCGAACGAATCGAGCACCACCGAACTGGACAGCGTCACGTCGTGCGTGTCGGTCTGCACGACGCCGCTCAACGCGGTGACCCGGGACACCGCCTTGCCCTCGCGGAAGAAATCCATGACCGGCGCGTCCAAATCCGCCGTCTTGGCGTCCTCGTGCAGCACCGCCGAGCGGGACTTCAGGTTCCACTTCGGCTTCCCGCCCGCCGACTGGCTCAACGTCAGGCCCTCGAAGGTCTGCAGGCGCGCGTCGGCCTCCTTCGCGGGCTCGGAGGGGCGGCCGCAGGCCGTCAGCAGGAGCGCCGCCAGGACCGTGCGCCTCACTTCGCCGCGGGCGCGGCCGGCGGCGGCGCCGGGGCTTTGAGATGCTCTTCGTCCAGATGGACCTTGCCGCCCGGAACCAGCCAGGGGGTCATCTCGATGGGGATGTGACGAAGGCGGTACGGCTTGGGCAGGCGCGACAAAGTCGTCGTCACGCCGGCGTAAAACAGAATCAGCGCCGCGTAGATCACCGCCAGCGTCTTCAGGTGCCACGCCGCGTCCGGAAGCCACGCCGGAGGAATGGTCATGTCCCGGCCGCACTTCTTGCAGACCTTCGCCGTCTCTTTGTTGTCCGCGCCGCAGCCCACGCATTTCATCGGTAATTCTCCTTGGCCAGCGCGTCGAAGCGCTGGATCTCGCTGAGGAAGGACGGCACGTCCGACAGCTTCAGCGAATTGGGCCCGTCGGACAGAGCCTTGTCCGGATCGGGATGGGTCTCGAAGAAGATCCCGTCCACGCCCACGGCCGCCGCGGCGCGCGCCAGCGGGCGCACGAACTCGCGCTGACCGCCGGTGGTGGCGCCGTTTCCGCCCGGCAATTGGACGCAATGGGTCGCGTCGTGAATGATCGGCGCGCCGAACGCGCGCATGATCTCGTAGGAGCGCATGTCCACCACCAGGTTGCCGTAGCCGAAGGTGGAGCCGCGCTCGGTCAGCAGGACGTTCTTGTTGCCCGTGGAGTAGAGCTTCTCGACGGCGTGGCGCATGTCCCACGGCGACAGGAACTGTCCCTTCTTGACGTTCACGGCCTTGCCGGTCTTCCCGCAGGCGACCAGAAGGTCGGTCTGACGGCTCAGGAACGCGGGAATCTGCAGCATGTCCACGTAGCGCGCCGCGACCGCGGCGTGAGAGGGTTCATGGACGTCGGTGACGGTCGGCACGCCCAGCTCGGCCCCGATCTTGGCCAGCGTCTTGAGGCCGTCCTCCATCCCGGGGCCGCGGTAGGACTTCACCGAGGTCCGGTTGGCCTTGTCGAAGGAGGATTTCAGCACGAAGCCCAGCTTGCGCTCGTCGCACGCCTTCTTCAGCGCGCGGCCGACCTTCCGCAGCAGCGCCTCGGACTCGATGACGCACGGCCCGCCGATGAAGGCCGCGGGGCGCCCGCCCCCGAAGACGACCTTCCCGACGCGGACCTCACGCGTGGACATGCGGCCTCTTGCTCTCCGCGCGCGCCACGGCGGCGGCGACGAAGTCCCGGAACAGGGGATGAGGATCCTCGGGACGGCTCTTGAACTCGGGATGGAACTGGGTGGCCACGAACCAGGGATGGTCCTTGAGCTCGACGATCTCCACCAGGTTCTTCGGGGCGTGGATGCCGGAAACGATCATGCCCGCGTCCTCGATCAGCTTGCGGAACTTGTTGTTGACCTCGAAGCGATGCCGATGCCGTTCCGAGATGTTTGACGCGCCGTACGCCTCGTGCGCCCGGCTGCCCTTCTTGAGCGTGCACTCGTAGACGCCGAGGCGCATGGTGGCGCCCATGTTCTTGACGTTCTTCTGCTCGGGCAGAAGGTCGATGACGGGGTAGCGGGTCTTCGCGTCGAACTCCGTCGAATGCGCTCCGTTGAGCTTCAGCACGTTGCGGGAGAACTCGATCACGGCGATCTGCAGCCCCAGGCACAGGCCGAAATAGGGGATCTTGTTCTCGCGCGCCAGCTGGGCCACGCGGATCTTGCCCTCGATGCCGCGGTCGCCGAAGCCGCCCGGCACCAGGATGCCGTGCACGCCCTCCAGCTGCTCGTGGATCTTCGGGTCGGTGGTGTCCAGGAAGCGGATCTTGACCTTCGCCTCGTTGGCGATGCCGCCGTGGATCAGCGCCTCGTTGACGGACTTGTACGCGTCCTTGTAGTCCGTGTACTTCCCGGCCAGCGCGATCACGACCTCGTGCTTGGGGTTCTTCAGCCGCCGCACCACGTCGTTCCAGCTGTCCAGGTCCTTCGACTGCGTGCGCAGGCGCAGCATCATCAGGATCTGGTCGTCCAGGCCCTGCTTGTGGAAAACCATCGGGACCTCGTAGATGCTGTCCACGTCGGGCGCCTCGATGACGGACTCCTTGGGCACGGAGCAGAACATGGAGAGCTTCGCGCGCATCTCGGGCCCGAGCGGCTTCTCCGTCCGGCAGATCAGCGCGTCGGGGGAGATGCCGATCTCGCGGAGCTTCTGGACCGAGTGCTGGGTGGGCTTCGTCTTGAGCTCCTCGGACGCCTTGATGTACGGAATCAGGGTCACGTGCATGTACAGCACGTTGTCGCGCCCGGCCTCCAGGCCCATCTGGCGCGCCGCTTCCAGGAACGGGAGGCTCTCGATGTCTCCGACGGTGCCGCCGATCTCGACGATCGCCACGTCCACGCCCTTCGTGATCGCGCGGAACCGGTTCTTGATCTCGTCGGTGATGTGCGGGATGACCTGCACCGTGGTGCCCAGGAAGTCGCCGCGGCGCTCGCGCTCGATGACGGTCTGATAGACCCGGCCGGCGGTGAAATTATTGTAGTGATGCATCTCTTTATTCAAGAAACGCTCGTAATGGCCGAGATCGAGATCGGTCTCGGCGCCGTCTTCCGTGACGAAAACCTCGCCGTGCTGGAACGGATTCATCGTTCCGGGGTCGACGTTGATATAAGGGTCGCACTTGAGCATGTTCACCGTCAGCCCGCGGGCCTGCAGCAGCTTTCCGATGGAAGAGGCGCTGATGCCCTTCCCGAGCGAGCTGACGACGCCGCCCGTCACGAAGATGTATTTGGTCATGGGTTCCCTCGGCGGAGGATTTTTTCGGCAGATGCTAAATCGGCACGAACGTCAACGGAAACGGGATGCTCCGCGACGCGCGCGGCGCGGATCGTCATTCCGTCTTCCAAGGCTCGGAGCTGTTCCAACTTCTCGGTTTTCTCGAGAGGCGACGGCGGAAGCGAAACGAAGCGCTTCAGGGCGGAACGACGATACGCATACAAACCGAGGTGCTCCCAGTGAACGACGGGGCTCCCATCGCGGCCGAACGGCACGGCGGAACGGGAGAAGTAAAGGCAGCGGGAATCCTTCGTGAGCACGGCCTTCACGACATTCGGATCGTTCACGCGTTTGCCGCTCACCGGAATCACGGCCGTGGCGATGTCCACATTCGTCGTCAGCGCCTTGACGGTGGCGCGCAAGGTCGCCGCCTGGAGCAACGGCATGTCTCCCTGGTAGTTCAAAATGACCTGTTCGCGGCGCCCCTTCGCCGCCAGCCAGACCCGGTCCGAACCGGAGGGGCACGACGCGGGGGTCATCACCGATTCTCCGCCGAAACGGCGCACTTCGTCGGCGACCTCTCGGGAGTCCACGGCGATCAACACTGGCCCGAGCTTCGCCGCCTTGGCGACACGCCAGCACCACTCGATCATGGTCCGGCCGCCCAGGCGGGCCAATACTTTTCGAGGAAAGCGAGTGGATCCCAAGCGAGCGGGGATCACCGTGAGCACGGCGCTCACTTGAGCGCCTCCGACAGTTCCTCGACATCGGTGGTGGCGGTGCCCAGCTTCGCGACCACGATGCCCGCGGCCTGGTTCGAAAGCACGGCCGCCCGCGTGAGCGGGGCGCCCGCGGCGAGCGCCAACGTAAAGGTCGATATCACGGTATCGCCCGCGCCGGACACGTCGAACACCTCGCGCGCCATGGTGGGGATGTTCGTGATCTTGCCGCCGGCCTCGAACAGGCTCATGCCGTCGGGGCCGCGGGTGATCAGGACGGAGCGGCTGTGCAGGGTCTTGAGGATGTCCCGGCCCAGCTCGGCCAACGCCTCATTCCCTGCTTTCGGCTGGCGATGCATGCAAGCCCAGGCCTCGGAGGTGTTGGGGGTGACGCAGGTGACGCCCTTGTAGCGGCGGAAATGCTCCGGCTTCGGGTCCACGGTGATCGGGATCTGACGGCGGCGCGCTCCCGGGATGGCGCGCGACAGCAGGCGCGGGCCGATGACGCCCTTGCCGTAGTCGGACAGGATCACGGCCTCGCTGCGCGCGATCTCCTCGGACAGGCTGGCCAGCAGGCGGGCCTCCGTCGCGTGGGAGAGCGGGCCCGTCGTCTCGCGGTCGTAGCGGATCGCCTGCTGGCGCTCGGCCACGACGCGGCACTTCTGCGTGGTCTGCCGGTCCACGTCCACCACCACGCCTTCCACGTCCACGCCGCGGCCGCGGAACTGCTCGAGCAGCCGGCGCCCGGCCTCGTCCTCGCCCACGACGCCGACCACCGAGACGTGCGCGCCCAGCGCGGCCAGATTGCTGACCACGTTGCCCGCTCCGCCCGGAATATGGGACTCGCCGGTGACGCGCACGACGGGAACGGGGGCTTCGGGGGAGATCCGGCTGACGCTGCCGCGGATGTACTGATCCAGCATCAGGTCGCCGACGACGAGGATTCGCCGCCCCCGAAAACGGGCGATGGTCCGCAGAAGCTCACGGCGCTCGGCGCGCGTCTGGTTCATCTACGGAATGGGATCATACCATTTCGCGCAGCACCGCCGTGATGTGGCCGAAGAAAACCTCGACCTTCATCATCAGCAGGCGGCGCGCCGGATCGTCCGACAGCCAAAGCTGGAGGTGCTTCCCTTTTTGGATGAACAGGCCTTCGCGGCGCATGGCGGGTTCCACCAGCACGGCCGGAACGCGGCCCGCGGGAACCTTGACCGTCTCGCGCTTCATGACCTGGACGACGAGAGGCCAGTTCTCCGGCGTGTTCACGTCCACGATCACCTGGCCTCCGTCCGGCAGGGGCTGGGAGCGCGTGTAGTAGACGCTCGACAGGATGTCCTGAACCTGCGCGGGGATGGTGCCGGTCTTCACGTGGAAGGAGCCGTCCTTGGCCGTCTGCCTCTCGACGAAGGTCCCGGCGTCGCGGTCGTACAGCACCCAGACGTCGCGGTAATAGCGGCCTTCGCGCAGCTTCTTGGAATACCCCAGCGACGTGAGCGTGCGCGCGTCCAGCCAGGATTCATTGAGGTCCCGGACCTGGTAGAAGCTGTCGCAGAAGGAGTTCGAGCGCGCCTCGCTGACGATGTGATACGCGGGACGGCCGTTGAACATGACCAGCCTGTCCACGCCCAGGGTCGCCTCGCCGACCGACAGCATGCCCCAAGAGACGTCGAACGTCATCCGTTCCGGAAAAATGGGCAGGCGCCGGTACTCCGGAGCGAAGGCCAGCACGGGGCCCATCAACTGGGAGGGGGAGATCACCGCCGTGGTGATCGCGACGCGTCCCCAGATGCGGGCCTTGGCGGGCCGCGGCGCTTCGGCGGCGCGGGCCGGCGCGGAGGGCGCGGCGGCTGCGGCGGCCGCGGCGGGAGCGACGGGGGTCGGCGCGGCG